>JBKHAN010000076.1:0-10539 GCA_046542845.1 Spirochaetaceae bacterium | reverse complement strand
TTCCTCGGAACCGTTCTCGTGAAGGGCAATGTCGACGACGGCTTCAGCGTCAAGGCTGCTGGTAACATCGAAGTAATGGGCTCGGTCGGGAAGTGTGACCTCGATGCAGAGGGCGATGTCATTGTCCACCAGGGTATCGCCGGCAAGGGTGGTGGTACCGTACGGTCGGGCAAGGGCGTCTGGGCGAAGTTCATTGAGAATGCCAACGTCGAGTCTTCCGATCTTGTCGTTGTCAGCGACGGGATTATCAACTCCCGTGTGCGAACAGACAAGGGCGTTATCTGTAAAGGAAAACGCGCGAGTATCGTCGGCGGGCGTATCAGCGCCAGTGAGGAAATTCGCGCGAAAACGCTCGGTAGCGTCGGCGGCATGGAAACGGTGCTCGAGGTCGGATACGATCCGAAAAGCAAGGCGCGGCTCGAAGAACTCGAAGCACGACTCACTGAGATCGAGAACGAGCTCGAAGATGTCCTGCGGAATCTGCAGACGATACAGGCGATGCACAAGCAGCGGCGGAAACTGTCCAAGGACAAAATTGATCAGGCTCGCGAACTGCAACGGCGAAAAAACGAACTCGTCCGTGAGCGGGACGAGCTCGTTGACGAGTCCGACGAAGTAAAGAACTACCTCACCCAGATTCGCTCTGCGGGACGCGTCAGCGCCTCCGGCGTGGTGCATCCCGGCGTCAAAATCTGGATCAAGGACGCCTCGCTGGATGTGCGAAACGAATTCAAACAGGTATCATTCGTCGCAAGCTCGGGCACGGTAAAGGTGGAAAAATATGATGCGCCCGACGACGATACACCGCTGAAGAGAGGAAACTGATCATGCCGATTCAGCCAATGGATCTTCAGGTGCTGTTTTCACGTCTCGATAACATCTCCCGCGAAGCCAGTGGAGAGCGCAATCTCCTGGCGCAAAGTCAAGCAGTCGCCGCCAATGAGATAGCGGAAAAGAGCCAGGAGCTCGCACGCGCGGTTACGACTGCCGAGGATGTGAACGAGGGACCCGACACCGTACACGACGACGAGGAAGAGAACGGTTGGAGCGGGCGTCGAGGCCGCAAACGGCAGACAGAGGATTCAACGGAGCAGGAGAGCGAGGCAGGAGTATTTCGTGATCCTGATCTTGGGGGTACGATCGACATCTCCGGTTGAGCGATCGATGAATTATGGATCTTCTTGCGCTGTTACTCTTCAACACAGGTATCCTTCTGCTCATGTTTCTTTATTTTCGCAGAAGAATTGACCGGGAGCTGAGCGCCGAACGGGCTATCGAGAAGGTTCGGACCGAGATCGGACAGCTTGTGGCTGAAATGAACAAGACAACCGAACGAAACATCACACTTATCGAGGATCGGGTCCGACGCGCAGGCGCCGAAATCGACCGGGCAGACCGCAGTCTTTCGGCGTTGTCCCGGGTTCGGGAGACGACGGAGCGGTCGGTTGAAACGTACAACGAGCTCGGTCGCATCCGGAAGCCCGAGACCAGACCTCAACCGCAGGATACCGTACCAACAGAGGTCATAGCTGATAAGCCCGAGAAGCGGCGGACAATGCGCGACTCTGCGGTGGAGCTGCACAGCCAGGGCGTTCCGGTCGACGAGATTGCCTCCAGACTTGGTGGTACAATAGCAGAGATCGAGCTCATGGTAGGGCTGGGACCAACGCAGCGACGGAGTAAAACCGACACATGAAACGGATCATAGGGATAGACCTTGGTACAACAAACTCGGCGGCAGCCTTCTGGGACGGCGAGGAGCCGCGGATGATTCCGAACGACCGCGGGAAGAATCTGACTCCCTCGGTTGTGTCCTGGACCACCGGCGGCGAAGTTCTGGTCGGGGAATCCGCGAAAAATCAGGCCGTCGTACATGTAGATCGAACGGTTGCACAGGTTAAGCGTGCGATGGGAACGAACGAGTCCTTCGTTGTCGACGGGGTGAGTTACAGCCCGGTCGATGTATCCGCCCTGATCCTGCGGAAGCTGAAACGCGATGCCGAGCATTTTCTTGGAGAGCCGGTCAAACACGCGGTCGTTACCGTTCCCGCCCATTTCGGTGAGGCGGCGCGTTCGGCGACAATACAGGCCGGGCAGGCATGTGGACTCGACGTCGTTCGCATAATGAACGAACCTACTGCGGCGGCTCTCTGTGGTGCCGGTCGTACGAACGGCCGGCGGCGCATTCTGGTTTACGATCTTGGTGGCGGGACCTTTGACGCAACCTGTCTCTACCAGGACAGTAACTCCTACAGCGTCAAGAGTACCGCTGGAGACAGGCAGCTCGGCGGTCTCGATTTCGACACGCTACTCCTCGAAGAGGTGCTCGAGGCTTTTTCTCAGCAGACGGATATCGACCTTCGTGCGAACGCCGCCGTCCTGCAGCAGATACGAGACAGTGTCGAGCGGGCCAAGATCGAGCTTTCGACGCGGACCTCGGTTGACGTCGCGCTGCCGTTTATCGGTCTTGGCGGTACGGCGGTACACCTTTCGCACACGATTACGCGCGAAGCCTTCAGCGAACGCATTGCACCGCTTCTTCGAAAAACGATAAAGATCACGCTCCAGGTTGTCCGGGAAGCAGGGTTCGGCGTCCAGGGCATCGATGCGCTGATCGTCAGCGGCGGCTCAAGCCGTATTCCACTTGTACATACCTACCTGAAGCGCAGCCTCGGTCTGGACGAGCTTCATATGATCAACCCGGACGAAGTCGTCGCGATGGGCGCCGCAATACAGGCGGGGATGATCGAGCGGGGCGAAGATACGCTTCGGGTAACCGACGTCGCTCCTCAGAGCCTCGGCGTTGAAGCCTATGGAGGCGCGTTTGTCCCCATCGTCAGGCGGAACACACCCATCCCCGCACGCGGAAAGCGTATCTTTACGACCGTCTGTGACAACCAGACCGTCGTGGAGATTCACATTCTGCAGGGCGAGTCCGACAAGGTCGCCGGTAATACCTCACTCGGACGTTTCATGCTTTCCGGGATCAGAAAAGCTCCGCAGGGTGAAGCACGGATCGAGGTGCAGTTTGCGTTCAACGACGACGGCATGGTCGATGTCTCCGCATACGATATCGATACCGGGGTACGGCATTCCGTTTCGATCGAGGCAGCGGCGAATACGGGGTTCGGCACCGAACGTAATGACGGACTCGATGCCGTGCGTTCACGCGTCCAGATGCTGTTCGACCGCCTCAGGAACGACATAGAGCCGGACCTGGCCCGGGAAACGTCGCATTTTCTCAAGCGTGCGTGGGCAGCCGACGGCGCCGGCACCGAAGAGACATACGAACTCGTCACTGCTCTTGAAGCGCTAGCCGACGAACTCGCGTCGTACGCGGATGTTGAGGAGGTGCGCAGTGGCAGCCGGTAGTGCAACTGCCGCCACGCGCGCAGTCAATTCCGCTCTGCGAACACTCGGTCTGGACTCCTCGGCGAGCTGGCGGGACATTCGTGTGGCGTACGCAACACGGGTTAAAGAGGCGCACCCCGACAGCAGTCCCGGTCGGGGCAGCAGATTCCTGCTCGAGCAGACCATAAGCGCGTATCGCGTTCTGAAAAGCGCGTACCGGATAGACGAGCGACGACGCGACGGCCGGTCCTCGACGCCCCTGCGGACCACGGGACCGCGTGAGCCGCGCCGGCCAACACGACGCGAATCGCCGCAGCAGCAGGACACGGCGGCCCGGGCTGCACCGCGCCGGCACGAGATCTCGATTACCGCCCTCGGCAACGCCGCGCTCACGGAGTCCAGTCCTGACGCGCGCGCGCGCGCCTGCGTCGCACTCGGTCAGACCGGAAAGCGCAGCGTGGCCGCCTATCTTCGTGCCGCCCTGTATGACGACAGCGACGAAGTTGTTATCGCGGCAACTTCGGCTCTCGCCGTTCTGAGGGCTCGGTCTCCGGCCGGAGATTATGCGTGCATCTACGAGTCGGCGACTCAGCCGGTACGCTCGTCCGTCCTGAGCGCTGCGGTTCGGTCGGGACCTGCGGAGTGTTTTCGAAGCCTGTTCGTAAAAGCGCTTAGCGACAGCGATCGATCGATTCGTCGCATGGCTTTATCCGGCCTTTCGCGACTCGAGCCCGCGTCCGGAGTATGAGGGAACAATAATGCGAAACGACCGAAACCTTGATCATGATACGCCGGAACGCACGCCATCCGCCGATACCGGCGCGGCAGGGACCCCGCGTCTTCTGCGAATGTTCATACAGGACGGACAGAATGTATCCCAGTTGCTCGATCTGTTCATGGCGGACCTGGAGGAGTCCGGCTTTCACCGTGCGGGTCTGGATAATGCGTTCAGGGCGGTTCACAGTCTGAAGTCCGAGGCTGCTTTTCTGGACTTTCACTCGATACACGACACTGCCCACGATTTCGAGTCGCTGCTGCAGCAGCTGCGCGATCGCAACCTGCCCGAGGGATCCGGTCTGGACGAAGAGCTGTTACAGGTTATCTCCGACGCGGTACGCACGCTTGTCGACGTCACGCAGGCGAAGCTTGACGATCTCGGCGTGGCCGGCGACGAACCGGGTAGCGAATGGAAGAAGGGAACAACAGACTCTGGAATACGTTCTGCGTCACTGTCGGTGTACGACAGTGCATTTGGAGACCTTTCGGAGTCGGAAGCGGAGGTAATGCACGAAGCAATACGTCGTGGTGACGTGCCCTACCTCGTTCAATGCCGCATTGCGGAGACGGAACGGCTCGAGCTTCCACGGCTCTTTCTCCTGATCAATAATCTCGAGACGGTCTGCACGGTTATTCGTACGGTCCCCGACTTTGACTCTCTTGAGGAGCAGAGATACGGAGTGTTCAAGGCGCTCGTCGTTGCAGGGTGTGAAGAGGATGCTCTATATGACGCGCTGAATGTAGACCAGGTATCCAGTATAGAGTTGCAGTCGCTGAATTCCGACCAGGTGTCCAGTCTTCGACACCATACCAGACGTTCCAACAGTACCGTGTTATCAAACGACCGTAACAGCGTCACGCTTGACCTGAGCGCCCGCCGATATGCAACCATGAGCCTGTATTCCGATGAATTGTTTTTTCAGCTTCGGGAAGCCATACAGCTTGCGGGCCATGGGGCGGGTACGTCCTCACACCTCCGACAGGCACTACGTGCGGCGGAGACGCTCGCGTCACGCGTTAACGAAACGCTGCTCGATACCTCGCTGATCTCGCTGAATTCGGTGATTGAACCGGTTCATCAGATGGTTGCCGAGTTGTGTTCTGCTGCCGGGAAAAACGCCCGCCTCTTCGTCTCGGGGGACTCGGAACGTGTCTTTCTGCCCGTGGCGGATGTTATCTCCGATATCCTGTTGCACCTCGTTCGAAACAGTGTCGACCACGGGATCGAAGACCCGGCTGAACGCGCACGGGCGGGAAAAGACATCGAAGGACGCATCGAGGTCCTCATCCGGCGCGCAGGCGGCGCGCTCGAAATCAGATTTCGTGATGATGGTCGCGGCATCGACGAGGACATGGTGCGCGAGGCGCTTGCGCGGACGCCGGCAGCGGAGGCTCCACACGGTTTCGAGCTTGAGGTGGAGGAGCACGACGGCGAGGAGGACGTTGAGCGTGCAGGCGTTTCCATCGACCTGTTCAACCAGATCGCTCGGCCCGGTTTCACCACCGCACGCGAACCGGGTCCGGTATCGGGCAGGGGGGTAGGCCTGGATGCGGTGCGCCACGCGGTGGAGACGCTACTCTCCGGGACACTGTCGATGCACAACAACCCGGGCCACGGCGTCGAGTTTGTCATGCTGCTTCCCGCGAGCACAAGGCTCCTGACGGTGCTCGTGTTCGAGTCGGGAGAGAAACCTATCGCAATTCCCGCGTCGCAGGTATCAGATACCTTTCCAATCGACGTAAGCCGCATCGGAACAGATACAAACGGCGAATACTTTTACCGCATGTCCGACGGTGTCGTGAGACTGTTCGTCGTGGGCGGGGCGTCCATCCCCGATGCGCAATCGAGTTCCGAACATGCCTACGGAATCCTGCTACAGGTTGCTGACCGAAAGGGGATCGTTCTGGCCGACCGACTCGTCAGCGAGGAGGTTGTAGTGCGCCACGATTCCGACCGACGTCGGGTGTATTCAAAAACCCTCGACCGAAACGTTGATCTGTTTATACCGGTAAAAATCTAGTCCGACAGCCGGGACACGAGTGCTTTCGCTTCGCGTGATCGTTTCGTCACTGTCTCCATATCGCCGGAAGCAAGCGATTCGCGAGGCGTCAGCCAGCTTCCTCCGCACGCGAGTACCTGTGGAAGGCTCAGGTACGATCCGAGATTCTCCGGGCGAATGCCGCCCGTGGGTATGAAGCGCAGGTCGGGAAACGGCGCGGATATCGCTTTGAGGTATTCTGTGCCACCGAGCGGTTCGGCAGGAAAAAACTTGAATACGCTAAGCCCCATTTCGATGCCGGTCATGATCTCTGAAGGAGTTGCGATACCCGGAAGGTAGGCGACGCTCCGCTTCAGTGCCCGTTCGGCGAGCGAATGTGTCAATCCCGGGCTTACCAGAAACTCGGCGCCCGCATCGATCGCTTCATCGACCGAGCTTTCTCGCGTTACGCTGCCTGCACCGACGACGATTCGACTGTCCGAACGGGCGATGTTCTGTATTGCCTTCAACGATTCGGGTGTGCGAAGGGTGACCTCAATTGTATGGAAACCCGCGCCGACGAGTGCATTCGCGACGGAAACCGCGTGTACCGCATCGTGTATGGTAACGACTGGGATAATGCCTTCGGCGCCTGCATAGGACTCAAACTGGTTCTGTTCCATGTATGCCTCATGGTATATTATTTTTGCCACTATATGGGACGCTCGTTGATACAGAAAGTTGATTTTTTCCTTTGGGTCCAACATGGTGGAAACATGTTGCAGGAGTTGCGCACACACTATGGATGTCGACACGGAGTGGTCTGAAAAATCTGCCGATGAACCGCTTGTACCAGCGGTTGAACGAACGCATCGTATACTGTGGGAGCTGCACATGGCCTCGCCGCAGGGGCTTGGAGCATCACAGCTCGCTGAAAAGCTTGACCTGCCGCGCAGTTCCGCGTATCGCCTCGTGAAATCGCTGAAAGCGCTTGGATACCTCGCCGAGTCCGGCGCCGGTGGGCGTTTTACGCTTGGGCCATCGATCCTCGACATTGCCCGATCGGCCTTCCGTGCTCATGATCTGGTTTCCGTAGCGCGACCGTATCTTACGAGGCTTTCAAGCATATGCGGGCAGACGGTAAAGATGAGTGCGGAGCGTGGGAACGAGGTCGAGGTACTCGACTGCGTCGAAAGTCCTCATCCCTTCCGCCTCTCGGCGAAAATCGGTTCCCGGTTTCCGATAACCGCAGGCGCGGCGAGTAAAGTCCTTTTGGCACATATGCCGGAGACGCTTCGCAGTCGTGTTCTTGAAGAACCGCTTCCGGAGTATACCGAGAACTCGATTACCGACCGCAGGGCTATGGCCGATTGCCTTCTGCAGATCAGACGGAATGGTATCGCGTTCGATAACGAGGAACATGCGCTCGGGATCCGGGCTCTGGCTGCTCCTGTATTCGACTCGCTCGGCCGCTGTGTGGCGGCGGTGAGTATCGCGTACCTGGCAGCGTCGGCACCGGCGACCTCCGACCTCGCAACCTGGGAGATACATCTTCGTCACTGTGTGGCAGACATCAGGAGCTCTCTTCTTGGCCCGAAGCCATGAGGCACGGCGTGGGGGCTTCTTGACCGATTCGCCGTGTGATCAGTATCTTACACGTTCAAACACATCCATTTGATTAATTCAGAGGTTAGAAATGTCACAGCACGGAAACGAAAGCGGTGAGATACCGCAGGAACCGATAGAACAGGAAGCCCAGGCGGCGGCCGAGGCAATGGAAACCGATGCCGGGACGCAGCAAAACAGCCCGAACGAAGACAGCGCGGGCGAACAGTCAGGGGTAACCCGCATATCGGATCTTGAGGCACGAATCTCCGCGCTCGAGGCGGAAAACAGCGAGTTGAAAGAACAGTATCTCCGCAAACAGGCGGATTTCGAGAATTTCCGTAAGAGAATGCAACGCGAGAAGGAAGACGCTGCCAGGTTCGCGAACAAAGAGCTTTTGCTTGACATCGTTCCGGTAATTGATGACTTTGAACGTGCGATACAGTCGACGGATAGCTCGCAGGACTACAAGTCTCTTTACGATGGTGTTACGCTTATCGAAAAGCAGCTGACCGGTATGCTGGAACGGAAATGGGGATTGAAGCGATTTGACTCAGTGGGAACGGAATTTGATCCACAGCACCACGAAGCGCTGTCTATGGAGACAGCCGAAGACGTCGAGCATGCGACCGTCACCGAAGACTTCCAGAAAGGGTACATGCTTCACGATCGGGTGCTTCGTTCCGCAAAGGTAAAGGTGGCTATGCCGGCCGCATCTACGAGCGCTTCGAATGGACAGGAAGAAGAGTAGTTAGTCAGTGTGCGCACAGAACGTATCAGATAATTATCGATAATTAAGGAGAATTTGAAATGGGACGGATAATCGGAATCGACCTTGGAACTACCAATTCATGTGTCGCTATCATGGAAGGTGGCGAGCCGACAGTTATTCAGAACTCGGAAGGACAGCGAACCACGCCCTCCATGGTTGCGTACACCGCGAAAGGTGAACGCCTTGTCGGCCAGCCTGCCAAGAACCAGGTGGTAACCAATCCTGAGAACACGGTGTATTCGATCAAACGGTTCATGGGACGCCGGTACGAGGAAGTCGAGCAGGAAATCGGCATGGTTCCCTACAAGGTCGTTAACGACGGGAACGGCGGAATCAAGGTCGACGCGGGGAGTACACAGTACACAGCCCCTGAGATATCCGCAGCGATTCTCCAGAAAATGAAAGAAACCGCGGAAGATTACCTTGGAGAAAAGGTCACCGAAGCGGTCATTACCGTTCCTGCGTACTTCAACGACAGCCAGCGACAGGCGACCAAAGATGCAGGGCGGATCGCGGGCCTCGACGTCAAGCGAATCGTCAATGAACCGACTGCTGCTGCTCTTGCGTACGGTTTCGGAAAGGACAAGAGCGATGAGAGAATCGCCGTCTACGACCTCGGTGGTGGTACCTTCGATATCAGCATACTCGAGCTCGGTGACGGGGTTTTCGAAGTCAAGAGCACCAACGGAGATACCCATCTCGGTGGCGACAATTTCGATCAGCGAATCATCGACTGGCTCGTCGAAAATTTCCGAAATGACTACGGGATCGATCTTTCCAAAGACCGTATGGCGTTACAGCGGCTGAAGGAAGGCGCCGAGAAAGCAAAGAAGGAGCTTTCCACCACACAGAGCACCGAAATCAACCTGCCGTTCATAACTGCCGACAGCTCAGGTCCGAAACACCTTCAATACAGTCTCGAACGCTCGAAATTCGAGCAGATGGTCGCCGACCTGGTTGAAAAGACCAAACAGCCCTGCGTTGACGCGCTGAAGGACGCCGGTGTCAAAGCGAGCGACGTCGACGCTGTTATTCTCGTCGGTGGTTCGACCCGCATGCCCGCAGTACAGAAACTGGTGAAGGATCTTTTTGGACGCGACCCGAACAAGGGTGTAAACCCCGACGAGGTTGTCGCTGCCGGAGCCGCGATACAGGGCGGTATTCTCGGGGGTGATGTCAAGGACGTGCTGCTTCTCGACGTAACCCCGCTCTCGCTCGGTATCGAGACGCTTGGAGCAGTGTTTACGAAGCTCATCGATCGAAATACAACAATTCCAACCCGAAAGAGCCAGATTTTCTCCACGGCGGCTGACAATCAGACCGCGGTCAGCATTCACGTGCTTCAGGGCGAACGAGAAATGGCGAGTCAGAACCGCACCCTCGGACGCTTTGATCTGGTAGGCATACCTCCTGCTCCACGCGGTGTACCTCAGATCGAGGTCAGTTTTGACATCGACGCCAACGGTATCGTACACGTCTCGGCGAAAGACCTCGGTACCGGTAAGGAACAGAAGATCCGCATCGAATCAAGCTCCGGTCTGTCGGAAGACGAGATCAACCGTATGGTCAAGGATGCGGAAGCGCATGCCGAAGAAGACCGCAAAGCCAAAGAGACAGCCGAAGCCCGAAACGAGGCCGACTCGCTCGTATATTCGACCGAGAAAAGTCTCAAGGATTACGGTGACAAGATAACCGACGAGGACCGGAAAAAAATAGAGGACGCAATCGCCGAGGTCCGGTCGGCACTCGACGCCGGTGACGCTGAAACAATCAAGCAGAAAACCGAGGCGCTGAAAGAAGCCTCCTATAAGCTTGCTGAGGAGGTCTACAAAGCATCTTCCGACACCGCCGAGGGTCAGCAAACCGATGAATCAGCAACCCAGGACAACTCGGACACGGTTGAAGACGTCGACTACGAGGTGGTCGACGAAGATGAGAATACGTAAGCAGGAATCGAGCAGGTTTTCCGGTGGCAAAGACTGATTATTACGAAGTCCTTGGAGTGGCGCGAGGCGCCTCCAGGGACGAAATAAAAAAGGCGTACCGAAAAGTAGC
>JBKHAN010000075.1:0-10852 GCA_046542845.1 Spirochaetaceae bacterium | reverse complement strand
AAGAATGCGGCGTCGACGCGACCGTCCCTGAGAAAATCCGCTGCCTCGCTGGCGGCAAGGCGTTCCACGCCGTCGAGATCGTCTTCTGTAAGCCCTGCGACCTCGAGTACCTCAAGTGCGTTAACCTCGGCACCGCTACCGAGCGGGCCAATTGCAACACGACGCCCAGCCAGATCAGCCGGACTCGAGATTTCCGAGTCCGCCCGGGCTATCAACTGCACCGGCTCGGGATACATTGTGAATAATCCCCGCATGTTGGGAACTTCATTGCCCTCGAACGCCTCGACACCGGTGCCGTTGTACGCGTAGTAGGCGACGTCATTCTGAACGATAGCCATATCGAGATCGCCGGAGCGGATCAGATTGGCGTTGACGACTGACGCACCGGAGGACTCGACGGTCAGTGAAACGTCTTCCATTTGCGTGTGCACGATCCTGGACATTGCACCTGCCATAGGGAAGTATACCCCGGTTACCCAACCGCCACCCATGTTGAGCCGAACCGGTCCTGACGGTGCAGCGTCTGTCTCTTCGCTGTCGCCGCCTGCAAATACTGTCCCTGCTGCAAACATCAGAGCGAGCAGCACTATAAGAACCTTGTGAGTCATATTGAAAGTAGCTTTCATATAATCTCTCCTTGAAAAAAACATTAAGGACGGGGCATACCGCCTCCGTTACAGAAATTTCAGTTCTTTCGGTTCACCTCCCTTGCATAAAAATGTGTCCGAATGGTGCAGAGCAGATGGGTGTTGTGAAAATATGCACCCATAGTCGAAAAATATGCAAGAGATAATTTTAAAAAAAACCGGCTCATCGTACGTATATGTGGTTTATAAAGCAAAAAACTACAATATGGTATCGTTGAGCGCTTCATGTCTGATACATCCTCTGTCGTTCGAATCATGGTCTGAATGGTTGATTCCGACACCCCGATCAGGTAGTATGGCCGCTACACATTTCGGAGAGATGCGAGAGTGGTTGAATCGGGCGGACTCGAAATCCGTTGTACTGCTTTGCAGTACCGAGGGTTCGAATCCCTCTCTCTCCGTATTTGAGAACGGCACTGGAGAGGTGGCCGAGTGGTCGAAGGCGTGCGCTTGGAAAGCGTATGTACCCTAACCGGGTACCGAGGGTTCGAATCCCTCTCTCTCCGATTCGCCCCTTCAGTGCATGTCAGGCACTGTGCAATGGGCTGTCGCCCAACCCCGTCAGGCCCGGAAGGGAGCAGCGGTAAGTGACGTGTCCGTGTGCCGCAGACCGCTTGGCACCTGAGGGGGTGCTTATTTGCCATGTCGTATGAAGTAACTGCCAACAGAAAGCGCCCGACCAGCTTCGACGGTCTCCTCGGACAGGAGTTTGTCGTCGCTACGCTCAAGAACAGTATACGCACCGGGCGTATCGCGCACTCATATCTGTTCTCCGGCCCGCGAGGCGTCGGGAAGACCTCTGCGGCGCGCATCCTCGCGAGGTCGCTCAACTGCCCCGACGGACCCGATCCGAACGGCTGTCCCGACTCGCCTGACGGCGACGCTGTCTCCCGAGGGGCAGCCATGGACGTTATCGAGATTGACGGCGCGAGCAACACAAGCGTCAACGACGTCAGACAGATCAAGGACGAGGTCCTCTTCGCACCGCAGAGTTCACGATACAAGATCTACATTATCGATGAGGTTCACATGCTCTCCAACAGCGCCTTCAACGCGCTGCTGAAGACCATAGAGGAACCGCCTCCGTACATAATCTTTGTGTTCGCGACGACGGAGGTACACAAGGTTCCGGCCACAATCCGCAGCCGGTGCCAGCAGTTCAACTTCCGCCTCGTTCCCTTACCCGTAATTGCCTCGGCGCTGCACGAGGCTTCCCGCGACCTCAATCTCGAGGCAGAAGACGACGCGGTACTCTGGATGGCCAAAGAGGCAGGTGGTAGTCTGCGCGACGCTTATACCTTGTTTGATCAGGTCGCGAGCTTCTCGGACGGCGCGATTCGTCTCGCCGATATACAGCAGAAACTCGGGCTCGTCGGGTTTGAACAGCTCGACTCGATCGTAGAGGCAATGGCCGAAGCCCGCGCCGACCGTGTTCTTGACCGCTGCGACGAGCTGCTGTCCGCCGGTGTCGCTATTGAACAGTTCACCATCGACCTGGCGGATTATTTTCGCACAGCCTTACTCGTGAAACACGGGGTCCGAAAGACCGGCATACTCGGCCGACCCGCCGAGCGGATTTCGCAGGCGGTCGTAGCCGCGTTTACGCCTGCACAGTTGCAGAAAGCCGTCGACATGTTGTTTGAGCTGTACCGGAACCTTCGGTACAGTCTGAATCCGCGCTTCGAACTCGACCTGGCACTGTCGCGCCTCTCGGAGCTCTCCTATTATATTGCCCCACGGGAACTTCTCGACGAGTTTGCGCGGTTGCGTTCAGGGGCACCCGCTCGACATCCGCGCCTGGCGGATCAGAATGGTTCGTCGCCGAAACCCGAACCCGAACCTGAACCCGCATCGGAACCGGTGGAGACACCGTCCGACGGAGCGTTGACCCAGCCGGAGTGGACACAGCTGGTCGAAGCGGTGCGGTCGCGGAAGCTGGCGCTGGGTACTATCCTGGAAAAAATTCATCACTTTGATCATCCGGATTCCGAGACGCTTGGCCTCTGGTTCGAGAGTGCGTATCACGCAAAGGCAGCGAAAGAAGATACGCCGTTGCTGCAGGAGTGCATGAAAGAGGTTGTCGGTCGCGCCATGCGGATTCGAGCACTGGTGGTTGAACCGGATACTGAATCCGATACAGTGGGGACGGGCGAAGGCGCACCCCCGGAACAGGTAGACATGGTGCGTCGGGTTTTTCGCGGAGAAGTCATTGAGTAAATACACAGGAGAGGCACATGAACATTAATCCCATGGATTTTCTGAAGAACTTTCAGAACATACAGAGTAAGCTTGCCGAGGCCCAGGAACGAATGAAAGACGTCACGGCCGTCGGGACCGCGGGCGGCGATATGGTCCGAATCACGATCAACGGACAGATGGAAGTGCAGAAGGTCGAGATTTCGCCGGAGGCAGTCGATCCCGACGATATCGGGATGCTGCAGGATCTCGTTCTGGCCGCGTTCACCAACGCAATGGAAAAGGTAAAAGAAGACATCCGTCAGCACATGTCATCGCTGACCGGTGGCATGGATCTCCCTCCCGGAATGTTTGGCGGCTGATTCGTGTCGGCCCTCGACGACCTCGTATCGCAGATAGCCCGGCTTCCCGGACTCGGTCGCAAGAGCGCTGTCCGCATCGCTCATTACCTCCTGAAAAGTGATCGACGCATTGCCGGTAATCTTGCCGAGGTACTCGCGACGCTGCACGACCGCATACACCCCTGCAGCGAATGCGGTCGCTATACCGAAGCCGACCCGTGTTCGGTGTGCAGCGACAGCGGACGAGACCGGACCGTGATCTGCATAGTCGAGCAGCCACAGGACTCTGAAGTGCTCGAACAGAGCGGAGAGTTCCATGGTCTGTACCACATCCTCGGCGGCGTTCTGTCTCCCATAGACGGCGTCGGACCGGGTGAACTGCGCATCGCATCGCTGTATCGTCGCATTGATCAGCTCGGTGTCCGCGAAGTGATACTCGCGACAAACCCCACCGTCGAGGGGGATACCACGGCGCTTTACCTTGTCCGGCAGCTTCAGAGTCGCGGGGTAGCCTGTTCACGTCTGGCCCTGGGATTACCGGTCGGCGGCGATCTCGAATACGCAGACCGCCTGACGGTGGCGAGAAGTTTGCGGGGCCGGACACACTACGAATCATAGGCGGTTTCATGTCCGGTACTTTGCAGCTTTTTGTGAGCTGCCCACTGTTTAACGAAGCGCTGCTCGCTTCCGAAATCGCGGCAGTGTCCTCCGCACACGACATAAGGGAGGGCAACAGCGGGGTGTACTGCAGCGCATCCCCGGAAGATGTATACCGCGTGTGTCTGTGGTCGCGTCTGGCAGGACGGGTTCTTCTTCAGTTGGGCTCCGGCAGCGTCGCAAACAACGACGAGCTGTATGCGATCGTCGCCTCGGTAGCGTGGGAGGAGCAGCTTGATCCCGACTCCACCATCGCCGTCGCGGCAGCGGGCAGCCACCCGGCCTTCCATCACTCCAACATGCCTGTTCTTATTGCGAAAGACGCGATCGTCGATCGCATGAGAGATGTCTTTGGCCGAAGACCTTCAGTGGATGTGCAAAACCCGGACGTGCGGATTTCGGTGCATCTGACAACCCACGGAGTTTCGGTTGCCCTCGATCTCTCAGGCGAGAGTCTGCACAGGAGGGGCTACCGGAGCGACCAGGTCGAGGCCCCGCTCCGCGAAAATACGGCTGCCGCGGTGCTCGTTCGCTCCGGTTGGGCTGCCGCTATGAGGGAGCTCCACACGGGCACACACACGGGGTATCCTTCGGTTTTCGCCGACCCGATGTGCGGCTCAGGGACGCTTGCGATAGAAGCCGCACTCATGGCGATTGACCGGGCACCGAATCTGGACCGGGGCCGATTTGGCTTCATGTCGTGGACGGGGCACGACGAGGTGCTCTGGACGGGGGTGCAACAGGAAGCGCATGAACGCGCGCGATCCGGTCGGGAACGGTGGGTGGCATCCGGCGGGCGTATCTGGGCATCCGACAGCGACCCGACTGCCATACATGCGGCGCGCCGCAACGCAGCGAGGGTCGGCAGCAAACGCCTCGGGGCGGAGCAGGCCGAAAAGGAACCCGCGGACCGCGCCCGCGTCGCTGATCTCATTGTGTTCGAGCAGGCAGCGTTTGAGACCCTGTCCCGAAGTTCTGTTCTCGGTCCGCTCAAGAAGCGACTGCGTGAGCTCGACGACGCACCGCTGTACCTCGTAACGAATCCCCCATACGGGGTCAGGCTGACCCCGCAGAACGCCGACTCCGACGCCGACCAGCTCTATGCCGAGCTTGGCGCGTGGATGAGCCGGTCGTTTGCCGGTTTTCGCGCGACGATACTCGCCGTAGACCGAGATCAGACCCGACACCTCGGACTGAAAGCCGACCACGTGTACGCACTGTATAACGGTGGACTCAAGATTATCGCGGCTGTGATTGGTCTATCGGAGACAAACCGCTACAGCCCACCGGGCGCTGCTTCCCGCGGGCGGCGAAGAGATGTGAATAACCTGTCCGACCCGTCCACGGGCGTACCCATGATCGCGTCACGCCTGCGTAAAAATCGCAAGCGGCTGAAGACCTATCTTCGCGAACACGATGTCTCATGCTTTCGCCTGTATGACGCCGACATACCGCAGCACGCTGCTGCCGTTGACGTGTACACCGACGTGGACGGGCTGGTCTACGCGGTTGTGCAGGAATATGCGCCCCCCGCGACGGTGGACGATCGCGCGGCGGAGGAGCGCTTTGCGGAGCTGTGCGTCGCGGTCGAGGAGGTGCTCGAGATTCCCGCATCCCGCGTGCACACCCGCACGCGCCGACGGCAGAGGGGGAGTGATCAGTACCAACCGAGGCGCGGGGTGGACTCCGAAGTCGTGGTCGTCGTGGAGGATGAACTGTTCTTCGAGGTAAATCTGACCGACTATCTCGATACCGGTCTGTTCATGGACAAACGCATTGCGCGGAGCCGCATTGGCGAGCAGGCGCAGTCGCGGCGCTTTCTTAACCTGTTTGCCTACACGTGCTCGGTTTCGGTGTACGCAGCCGCCGGGGGCGCAACCGAGACTGTCTCGGTGGACCGTTCACACACCTATCTTGACTGGGGAGCGCGTAATTTCGGGCTTAACGGTATGGAGGAGTCGCGGCACTGCTTCGTGCGCATGGACGCGCGAGAGTATCTGCGCTCGGACTGTGGTGAGTTCGACCTCATGTATATCGACCCACCGAGCTTTTCAAACCGCACCGGTGATCCCCACAGTTTCGATGTGCAGCGCGACCACGTCGAGCTTCTGAAAGCTGCAATGGCGCACCTCGCGGAGGGGGGTGCAGCATACTTTGCGACAAACCGCAGGGGCTTTCGGATCTCAGACGAAATCTCTCAGTTCGCCGTCGTGAACGATGTCTCGGCGGAAACTCTCCCTCCTGATTTCAAGCGCAGTTTCCGGAACCATAACCTGTTTCGTCTGCAACACCTGCGGGCGGCTCCGGCCGTTTCCTCATAGCGTATCCTGTACCCGTTCACCGTAGGCATTCAGCAGATCGCCGAGCTGCCGCGGTCCGAAGCTGCGGGTCGCCTGCGCCTGTCCGACTATGGGGTCTGCGTATTCGGTCCAGAGTCGGTAACGGACGTAGGTGTGCTCCCGGCCTCCAAGGAACACCGTCTCGAGAAACCACGATCCCGCCATGTGCGAAATTCTCCCGTCACGCGACTCCTCAAACGCAATGTAGACAGCCGTTGATGTCGGTCCCAGCTCTTCGATACGGGTTCGACTGACCGTGTCGAACTCCGCGCGAAAAAACACGACACGAAAACGTAAAAGCGTACGATGGAGAGCCTCGCCAACGGATATCTGCCGGACCAGTTCGCTTTCTGCCATGTTCGGCACGAACTCGTGGTAGGCATCGATATTCTCCAGGACTGCCAGGAACGCCGACCGGGGCACGGGATATACCCCGTGGACGTCGCCGTAGATGGCAAGCGTACTCTGTGGGCGTAATCCATCGCGAGCGGTGGACAGCTCTATGACCTCCGGACTCGTGAGCAGTGTCTGAAGATCACGCGATGACGCAGGTACCGGGTCAATAGACCGGCCCGACAGGGGTTGTACGGTTAGCAGGACGAGCACAACGAGGTGTATCCTGTAGCGATATGTCTTCATGGCTCACATCTTGCATTGACAGACCGCGAAATTCCAGTAGCCTACCGGTTCAAACGATTCACGGTAATTCAGGGGGTATGAGAATATGGCAGAGGATGTTTCGACGCGGTTTTCAACGACGCAGAAGGTGTTCATTGGTCTTCAGCATACGTTTGCCATGCTTGGAGCCACGGTTCTCGTGCCCGTCCTGACGGGGCTGAACGTCTCGGCAACCTTGTTCGCCGTCGGTGCGGGGACGCTCATCTTCCATTTGTTCACGAACAGGCGTATACCGGGTTTTCTCGGCTCGTCCTTCGCGTTTATCGCGCCGATTATAATCGCCGCCGATCGATTGAGTCTGCGTCACGCACAGGCCGGTATCATAGGCGCGGGTATCGTTTACATCGTGGTCGGATATCTCGTGCAGATCGCGGGTGCCGATCGAGTACGGAAGGTTTTTCCGGCGGTGGTGACCGGACCGGTCATTATGGTTATCGGTCTCGGTCTTGCACCGGTCGCCATATCGAACGCACAGGGAAACTGGCTTATTGCCGCACTGACACTGCTTGCCGTCATTGTGATATCGATGTTTGCCAGGGGTTTCCTGAAAGTCATTCCTATTCTACTGGGACTGATCGTTGGATACGTGGCGGCGATGCTCGCCGGGGTCGTTGACTATACACCGATCACTCAGGCGGCCTGGGTAGGATTGCCGGGGTTCACGCTCCCGATCTTTTCCTGGGAGGTGTTTCTGATTGTTACACCAGCGGCGGTCGTAAGCATCATAGAACACATCGGTGACATTCTGGCCATTGGAAACACGATCGGACGCGACACAACAAGGGATCCCGGGCTTCCACGGACCTTCTACGGCGGTGGCATTGCAACTATGCTGTCGGGTTTTCTCGGTGGGCCGAGTCTCACGACCTACGGCGAGAACATAGGGGTGCTCGCGATCACCGGGATTTACAGCACCTTTGTGGTCAGCATGGGTGCGGTATGGGCAATAGTCATGTCGTTCATTCCCAAGGTAGAAGGGATGATCCTGTCGATACCCGGCCCTGTCATTGGAGGCGTCTCCATTTTGCTGTACGGTATGATCGCTGCGGTCGGCATACGTACCCTTATGGAGAACCGGGTTAATCTGCTCGATCCCCGCAACCTCATTATTGTCAGTGCGATATTGATCATTGGTGTCGGCGGGGTCGCAATCGAAGTGTTTGAGGGTTTTGAAATCAGCGCCATGGTGATATCCGCGGTGACCGGCATCGTGCTGAACTGGATTCTCCCACGAACCGCATGAGAACGCCCTCGGAGCGAGTCGGCACTGTTTTTGCCGCCGGGGCCTTTATTGTCTGGGGCGTGCTGCCGCTGTACTGGAACGCTCTGTCGCGCGTCGCGGCTATCGAGATTCTGGCTCACCGGCTGCTGTGGACCAGCGTCACTGTCTCGGTCTTTCTGATCGTACTGCGTCGCTTCAGGCTCCCGCAGCTGCTTCGCGACCGGGCGCTCCGTCCCCGCCTCTTCATGTCCGGAATGCTCCTGGGCGTGAACTGGTTCATATACATATTTGCGGTGAACTCCGGTCGCGTGCTCGACGCCAGTATGGGGTACTACATTAACCCGCTGGTATCGGTGCTCCTCGGCACGATCGTCCTCGGGGAGCGACTGACCCTGGCCCACGGGACTGCCGTTCTGATCGCATTCGCCGCAGTCGTGTTTACGGTCGTTTCCGAGGGTATCGTCCCCTGGGTTGCCCTGGTGCTCGCCGGCACATTCGGTCTGTACGGGCTTCTGAAAAAGCAGCTGCCTGCCGCGCCGCTGAATGCGCTCGCGGCGGAGACATCGTTCCTTGTCCCCGTCGGCCTCGTCATTATTGCCCTTCGGGGTGTTTCCGGAACCTGGGCGTTCGCCGCCAACGAGAGCTCCACGATTGTGCACGTACTGCTACTCGGGGGAGCGGGTCTCGTGACGGCTTTACCGCTGTACCTGTTCGCTGAAGGAGCCGCCCGCATACCGCTTTCGCGCATCGGATTTCTTCAGTACCTTGCCCCGACCCTCATGCTCGGGCTGGGGGTGTTTGTGTTCGGCGAGCCCTTCACGACGGTGCAGGCTGTAACCTTCGGCCTGATCTGGTCGGCACTGCTTCTATACTCGATCTCCGACATGCGGTCGCGGCGGCCTACACCTCCGCGTCCACCGATCCTCCGGAATGATCAGAAACAGCGTGATACAGTCCCACCAGCATGATCGTAACGTAGCCGCTGTAAAGACCGCCAACGATCATGGTAAGGAAAATGCCCAGAATGGGAATGACCCCGACGATCCCGCCGAGCAGTCCTGACACGAGACCCAGACCAAGGACGATCAGAAAGAAGATCATGACCGGAACGATGTGTCCGTACACTGTCTTCATGCTCGTTCGTAAGGCCTGAAAGCCGTTATTGTGGTCCGTCATGACCGAGACGATGGTGAAGATCAGAAAGAATCCGAGGATAAGACCCGGCAGTACCAGCAGCAGTGATGCCAGGCCCACCAGCGCGCTCACCAGAACGACGGCTACCGCGACCGGGATAATCCTGACCCTCGTACGGATTAACGCGTCCTTGAGACCGATGCTTTCTCCCTTGATCGCCTGATCAGCCATGACAACAGCCATTGCATGGGCAAAAAGTCCGACGATGGCGCTGATGAGCGAAACGAAAAACGCACCACCCAAGGCCGCCCCGAAACCGCTTAACGCCTCTTCGGTTCCGACTTCGCTCGCTTCCGTCGCCGCCATAGCCGCGAAGGGGAGCGTCGTGCCGACAAAAATCAGCGACAATAAAATGCCGATAATGCTTGCCGCGAGCAAAGGAACAAAGATCAGCGGATTTTCCCTTGCAATTCGTAAGCTGTCCTTCAACAGGAATGAAATACTCATATACTTCCTCCAATACCTTCTAGAATATAGCTGTTATGGTCAGTAAACAAGGCGATTGCCGCAGACACATGCGCATGGTTGCGTTTTCCCTCGATAACCTTGTTTCGTGTCGCCCGGTGCGCAAAAGGAAGCTCCGAAAACCGCTTCAGGGGATTGACCTTACCTGTCCGCAGGTATGACGATGTAACACCACAGGAGGTTGATCGTGGTCGGTAAACGAAAAGAAGAGATCATTACCTTCAAGGTAGATGAAGCACTTGCGAGCGAACTCAAGCATATTCCGAATCGAAGCCAGTTCATACGCGACGCGCTGCTCAGCGCGCTGAAGAACGAATGCCCGGTGTGTCATGGCTCCGGCACGCTGACCCCGAATCAGATGAAACACTGGCAGGAGTTCGCCGAGCACCATCATGTAGCCGAATGCGGCGACTGCAACGAGACCTACCTCGTCTGCGATGTCGTGGACACGCCGTGAAGCGGGTTCCGATCACGCTTGTGACCGGCTTTCTCGGCTCGGGGAAAAGCACGTTCATTAACCGCGTTTTAGCGCAGTTTCCCGAACGAAACTTCGGCCTGATCGTGAACGAGTTCGGCGACGTGCAGCTCGAAAGCAGCATCGTACAGGCGGCAGACGAACGCATTATAGAGTTATCCAACGGCTGCATGTGCTGTGTTATCAGGGGTGACCTGCTCTCCACAGTCGATACGCTGTTGCGCCGACAGCCGGAGATCGATCACATCATCCTTGAGGCATCCGGGTTGTCGGATCCGGTCCCGATCGCAAATACTTTTCTGAACGCCGACCTGAACGGAGCGATACGGTTCGACGCAATCGTCTGTCTGTTCGATGTGGAGCACTTCGAGCGCAATTTTCAGGATTACAGCGTCTCTCACGTGCAACTTGAGTACGCCGACTTCGTTGTTCTGACCAGAACCGACGTTGTGGACGCAACGCGAGTCGAAGCGGCGCGAGCGTTTCTTGACGGGAGCGATACGCAGGCGCGTATATGTACGGTACAGGAAGCGCTTGATCCGGGCGTCGTTATCGACACCTTCAGCGGCGATCACGCCGACATACGCGACCTCGAGGTGGTGGATCATGACCACGCTCTCGATCATGAACACGACGGC
>JBKHAN010000074.1:0-10978 GCA_046542845.1 Spirochaetaceae bacterium | reverse complement strand
CCCTCCGGATGTGGCTCGATCAGCTCGAGGAGCGTTTTCACGGTCGAATTCTCGCCTTCGATCACACCGCCAGCATCGCGTGGGGTCGCCTTAGCGCAGATCTCAAGCGGCGGGGCATATCAGTACCGGCGGTTGACCTCATGCTCGCCGCCCTCGCGATCTGTCATTCGGCAGTGTTTGCCACCCGTAACAGCGTCCACTTTTCGCCGACCGGTGTCGATCTCGTGAATCCATGGGAGCACCCTCTATGACCACCCGCCTCGAGTTCGTGATTCATAGAGAGTTCGGCCTCGAGGCTTTGCCTGAGACATGGAGCAGGGACGCCCACCCACCGCGATCTGGGGACTGATGCAGATGTCCGATCATACCGGACGTTTGTAGCGAATTCGCTTGACAACCGACAGGTTACGTATGACAATCGTCAAGAAATGTTACCGGTAACAATTGGTGTAGGCATAATCGGCGTCGGAGATCGTGGCTGTTTCGTTCTCGGCGCGCGTATCCGTGAGATACAGGAGGAAACCGGTCTCGAAATCCGCGCAATCTGCGATCGGAATCCCGCTCGCCTCGAAGACGCTGAACGGTTTCTTTCAACCGCGGGCGACAGTGAGTTGACGCACCCGATTCGGACGTATACCGACTACCGGCACCTTATCGACGATGCGTCGGTCGATCTCGTTCTCGTTACGACGCATACCCACATGCATCGCGACCCGACGGTGTACGCGCTGCAGAGCGGCAAAAAGGTGTACCTCGACAAGCCGATTTCGGTTGAGATTGACGATGCCGAGGCGATACAAGCCGCCGAACGACAGACCGGCAACGCGCTCGTCATGGGATTCACGCGCCGCTACGAGTATTCCTGGCGCACCGCACGGCGGTTGCTTAAGGGCGGCGCGATTGGTGATCTGCACATGATGCAGATCCGCTCGGTTATTCCCTACACGCGCTATCTGCAGATGTGGCACCGCGAGCGGCGTTTCTCAGGGGGTGCCCTGAACGACAAGTCAAGCCATCACCTCGATGTCTTCAACTGGATGGCTGATTCTTCCTGCGTGCGCCTCGGTGCCTTCGGGGGGCGCAGCGGAATATTCAAGCCGGATCCGACTGCACCCACCCATTGTGCGGTGTGTGACCGCGACTGTCCTTACCGACGCGAAGCGGGGAGCGCGTGGAGCAAGGAGGGGGCTCAGGTTCTCGAGTATCCATCGTGGGCGAACGCGCAGAGCGTCGTCGATCGGGCGGATACCTGCGTGTACGCGCCGGGGTCCGACATTGAAGATCACGTCATTGCTACCTACGAATACGACAACGGCGTAAAGGCGTCGCTGTTCTGGTCCATTTTCGGGCCTCCGGGCGAGGATCAGGAAACCCTTGAACTCGTCGGTTCGAAGGGACGCCTGCTTCTGACCCGGTCAACGGGTGCCATTCAGCTCATTTCCGACTACGGGAAAACGACAAAGACGATAGACGCGCGGGGTCCCGATTTCGAAAGCTCCCACTACGGAGCGGATCTTGAACTTGTCCGGACGCTCCGTCGCTTCTGCGACGGGGGGGATGTTCCCGCCGGGTCAGAAGAAGGAATCGAGTCGCTTCGAATGATACACGCGACGGTCCGATCGGTAAGCGCGGGCGGTGCGGTGCAGACGATGCGCCGGACCGCAGGGGCACGGTCGTGAACATACGGACGCTTGCGAAGAAGATCGGCATGAGTCACATGACGGTGTCCCGCGCGCTCAACGGGAGCCCGAACGTGGCCCCAGCCACTCGCGAACGCGTGCTCTCCCTCGCGCGGGAGCTCGGATACGAGCTGCACGGACCGGCAAGAGGACTGGCGACGGGAAAGACCGCTACCATAGGCATTCTGTATCCTTTCCATGAACTGCGGGCGATCGAGTCCTGGTACACCATGCAGCTTATGCACGATATCCGGGTAGCTCTGGATCACGAGAAGTTCGACAGCATTATTGCCGGCTACGATACCGACACGAACGGCGTGCAGGACATCGGCCGCCTTATATCCCAGCGCAAAGTCGACGCTGTCGTCGTCATCGGGTACGAGGTTCCACGCGCTGCTCTCGAGACGTTGTCAGAGCGCAGTGCGCGATATCTCTGCGTAAACCCTCCCCTTGAGTCCTGGGTCTCCAAGCATCCCCGTGTCGTTATCGATCAGGAACTGGGTGGCGAGCTCGCGGGGCGAGCTTTGAAGGACAACGGCTGTACTCACGTGGCGGCCATGAATGAAGACGCACCACAGTTCTTGGATCGACTCGTCGGATTTCGTCGCGTGTGGGAGTCGTACTCAAGCGTGAATCTGGCAGACGGTCGCTACGAAACGGCCTACCGTACCACCCAGGAACACCTGCATAGCCTCATAGGCGCGGTCGACGGGCTTTTCGTCGGGTCCGATGTCAGCGCGCTCGGAGCGCTCAACGCGCTCCAGGATGCCGGGGTGCGCGTGCCGGACCAGGTTGCCGTCGTCGGTTATGATGACATTGATTCCGCGCTTTACAGCAGACCTGCGCTTTCGACGATACATCAACCCAGAGTCCGGGTCGCTGAATGCGTGGCAAACTGGGTTCGCTCGGCTTCGGCAGGTACCCCGGAGACAGATGCATACATGGTAGAGCTACTGTCGCCATGGTACGTTCAACGGGGGACGTGCTCATGAGACCCAATCTCCTCGTGATCCTTCCCCACGACCTCGGGCAGTATAACTCGGTATACGGCGCGCCGGTCCACACCCCGCACCTGCACGGCTTCAGCCGGACCGCAACCTGTTTCACAAACGCCCTCGCGGCAGCCCCAACGTGTTCGCCGAGTCGCGCCGCGTTGTTCACGGGCCTGTATCCTCATCAGTCCGGCATGACAGGCCTGACTCATCTTGGATTCCGTCTGCGTCGAACAGACCGGCACCTGGCCGCGTTGCTTCGTGCATCCGGCTATCGAACCGTTCTCTCCGGTATTCAGCACGAGGCGCCTTTCCACGGGGAACTGGGATACGATAGCTACATTGGAAGCGATCCCGACCGACCGTTTCAATCCGACTTCGACCCGGTGAACTTTGACCGTGTGAACGCGGAGGCCTGCGCCTCGTTTCTGTCGTCGTCCGGTCACCGCGACGGCGCGCCGTGGTTCCTGTCGCTCGGACTGTTTCTGCCGCACCGGCCTTTTGTCTCCGAAGACAGGACGACGCGAACCCTGGCCTGTCCCGCCGGCCTGCCACCGACGGAATCGGTGCGGGATGACGTGTCGCAATTTCACGCCTCGGTGCAGGAGATGGACGCAAACATCGGAACCGTTCTCGAGGCGCTCGAAGCCTCCGGGCAGCGCGATACGACGATGGTCGTCGTGGTCACAGACCACGGTATCGATTTTCCCCGCTACAAGAATACGCTCAGCGACGGCGGGCTTGCTGTCACGCTTATGACTCGAGTTCCGGGGCAAGGGGAAGCCCGGGTATCTTCGTCTCTCGTGAGCCTGGTTGATCTGTACCCGACCATACTCGAGGTGCTCGGCGTTCCGGCTCCGGCGGATATGGACTTAAGCGACGCCCGGGCTATCGCCGATGTGTCGGGGCGACCCGCGAAGCATGCGCGCTCGCACGCCTTCAGCGAAATAAACTACCACGTCTCGTATCAGCCCGAACGGTGTGTGTCGACTGCGAGATACCGTCTCCACAGACGATACCATACCCACAGTCAGGTCCTGCCGAACGTCGGCGACTCCGCGGCGAAAGACGCTGTGTACCGCGAGCACCCGCCCGTTGGACTGGGGATGGGCCGGGACGAAGCGCCGACTGCGATGTGCCTGTACGACCGCTGGTATGACCCCCTGCAAAACAGCGATCTGCGCTCTGTTCCTGCGCTTGGCCCTGTGCGGGAGGAGCTCGAGCACGCTCTCAATCGCTTCATGGAGGCGACCCAGGATCCGCTTCTCGATGGCGCCGTAGCGGCGCCCGCGAAGGCCGCGGTAGCCGGGGTGAATCTGTATTCCTCACACAGCGCTGACCACATTATTCAACAGGAGTTACACGAGTGAACACCGCAGACAGCGCTTACGACACGCTGCAGGTCTACTATGGCGACCTGCATAATCATTGCGGAATCAGCTACGCGCACGGAACGCTCGACGATGCGTACGACAACGCGCAGCTGCAGCTGGATTTTGCCAGCGTGACGGGACACGCGGCGTGGCCCGACATGGCAGAAAAGCCCATGCCCGACGAGGTCGTCGAGTATCACCGGAACGGGTTCAACAAGCTGCGCGACAACTGGCAGACCTACCTCGAACGTACCGAGCAACGAAACAGACCTGGCAGCTTCGTGACCTTTTTCGGGTACGAGATGCATTCGTTTCGGCACGGCGACAGAACCTTCGTGTCTCCATTGCCCCTGCCTGCCGCCGACCCCGAGGTGAGTATAGAAGAGTTTGAGCGGCTCCTTCGCGAAACGTCCGCGAAAGACAGTCAGATGCTGCTTCTGCCGCACCACATCGGATACTCCACGGGTTTTCGTGGTATCAACTGGCCCTCTGTCACCGACGATGCGTCGCCTGTTATCGAGATTCTGTCGATGCACGGCCTCGCCGAGAGCAACGATCCGCTCTTTCCGTATCTGCATACCATGGGCCCACTCGACCCCCGGAACACCATGGTGTCCGGGCTGCGTCAGGGACACCACTTTGGTGTCGTGGCGTCGACAGACCATCATTCTGCGCATCCCGGAAGCTACGGTTACGGTAGAACCGCTGTGTGGGCGGAAGACCTCTCGCGCGAGTCGATCTGGAAGGCGATCCTCGAGCGACGTACGTACGCTGTCAGCGGGGACCGGATTTCCCTGAAGTTTTCGGTGAGCGGTCATCCCATGGGCTCAATCATTGCGACGTCGGAGGCGCCACGAGATGTATTCGTGGACGTTGTCGCAGGACACCGTATAAGCCGAATAGATGTCGTCAAGAACGGTGAGCTTTTCCACAGCCACGTACCCGCAGGTAGTACTGCGAGACGCGACTCGGCGTCGCTGAAAGGGAAGCTGCTTCTTGAGTTCGGCTGGGGCGAGAAAAACCGGCAGAAGCACTGGGATGTAACCGTGGGCGTAGAAGACGGGGAGGTGCTGTCGGTCGAGCCGCGACTTCGCGGGCGCGATGTCGTAGATCCCCTCGATACGGTCGAAGAGTCGTGTCAGTTTTCGTCGGTCAAGGTCGCTGATTCTACGGTGCACTTGAAGACTCGCACACAGGGAAACAGCACCACAAGAACATCGCAGACGCAGGCGCTGTGTCTCGAAATCGAAGGGGATGCAGCGTCTTCGGTGAACATACGGGCCGACGGACAGCAGTGGTCGTATGCGCTCGGGACGCTATTAGACGAAGCGCAGGTGATATACACCGAGGGCTTCGTGTCGCCGGCTATACGGGTTCACGAGTTCATTCCCGAGCGCGAGTATACCGCGTCGTTCTCGTGTACCGATACGGCGACGGAAACGGAAGACTGGTACTACGTGCGAGTGATACAGGAGAACGGGCAATGTGCATGGTCATCGCCTGTGTGGATGACACAAAGACGATAGAGGAGGAGGTGAGAATCGAAATAGGAACAGGGATGGGTGCGAGCCGTTGCGCACATGGAACACGGCATCGTCGGGGTCGCCAGTCGCAGACTGTCGGGTTCGGCGGGGAATAAAAATGGTTTGTAAAGGGAGGGCGTATGAAGCGTCTAATGTTAATGATAGTTGCCTTGGCGTTGATCATTGCACCTGTTGCGTTTGCGGCTGGTGAACAGGAGGTCGAAGCCGAGGACGGACCGGTCAGTCTTCACACATTTCACTTCAAGGTCACATGGCTCGATTCCTGGAACGCCGCAACTGATCGCTACGCCGAGCAGTCGGAGTTCGATGTTTCATTCAACAATGAAATCCGTGGTGGTGGTGCACAGTGGATGACCCTGCTTCGCAGTAAGTTCGCAGCGGACGCGGCCCCGGACGTGTTTGTCGTCGAGGGTACCGGGCAGGCTGCCCAGTTCGAGGACTTTCTTACGGACCTCAGCGACGAACCGTGGGTAGACCGAGCGTTGCCGTTTGCGCTCGAAGGTATGACGATTGACGGACAGGTTCTTGGTATGCCCATGGGCCTTGAGTCCTACGGGTACATCTATAATCGGGACATGTTCGACGACGCAGGCATAACCGAGCTGCCGACCACATTCCAGGAACTCGAAGAGGTCGCGCAGGCGCTGGAAGATGCCGGATATACCGCGTTCAGCACTGGCTTCGGCGAGTGGTGGGTCATGGGTCTTCATCTTATGAACCTTGCTTTTGCGCATCAACCCGATCCTCAGGGTTTCATGGACGGACTCATGGATGGCAGCGAAACCATGGCCGGCAACCCCCTGTTTGAGGATCTGCAGAGGCTTATTGATCTGAACGTCAGATACGGAGAGGAGAATCCTTTGACGACGGACAATCGCCGACAGACGCAGGACATTCTCAACGGCGACGCTGCCATGATACAGCAGGGTGTCTGGCGTGAAATACAGCTTCTGGAAGCAGCTCCGGACATGAATTGGGGCATGATGGCGATACCATTTACCGATGACGAGGAGACGGCGAACCGCATGCCGACTGGGGTTCCCTTCTACTGGATCGTAAACGGAGCTTCGTCCGAGCGAACTCAGGAAGTCGCACGTGATTTCCTTGACTGGCTTGTTCGTCCCGACGGAACCGCGCAGCAGAACTTCAGCGAGTTCAACTTCATTCCTGCCTATGGAGACATCGAGGTGGATACTCTTGGTCCTATCAGCCAGGACGGACTTACCGCGGCCGCAGCCGAGCGGACGGTGCCGTGGATGTTCGGGCAGTTTCCGGACGGTATGCCGCAGGCGTTTGCGGACGGAGTACAAGCCTACATCGCGGGACAGCAGACCTGGGAAGAAACACTCGAAGAGTTTGATCGCGAGTGGGTACGACTCAGATAGGAGTGTTCGGTCCGATTGTATATACGCGAATCGGGGATGCGATATGTCGCTCCCCGGTTCCGCTTTGCGTGTGTTGATGTTCTGATTACGGGGGAGTTGCATGGTAAAAAACCGCGTCAACGAAGTGTTCCATGACGTCCTGTTTCTTGGTCCCGCGATACTCTTTTTCTCGATCATTGTCGTGGGCTCGTTTGTTCTGGGGGTCTATTATGCGTTTACGGACTGGAACGGTATAAGTCTGACGGCAGACTGGGTCGGATTCGAGAACTTTCGAACGATATTCACCGACGACGCGCAGATTGGTCGCTCCGCGATCTTTACGCTGCGTCTCATGGTTACATCGGTCATCTTTTCGAATGCAATTGGTTTGGGGCTGGCATTACTGGTCACACGCGCTATCAAATTCGCAAATGGATTTCGAGCGATTTTTTTCCTTCCGAATGTAATCGGCGGCATAATCCTTGGTTTTATCTGGCGGTTTATTTTTACCGGTGCGTTTCCTGCCTTAGGCGAACTGACCTCAATAGGCTTTTTTCAGATACCATGGCTGGGTGATGCTGCGACCGGGTTCTGGGGGATCGTCATAGTGTTTACGTGGCGGACCACCGGATACCTGATGGTCATTTACGTCGCGTCGATTCTGGCGATCGATGATCACCTCCTCGAATCGGCTCAGATCGACGGTGCGTCCGGGTATCAGACCTTTATGCGCATCATTCTTCCGTTAATTGTACCGGCGATTACAATCTGTCTTTTTCTAATGCTTTCCTGGTCGACGAAGATCTTCGACGTAATTTTCGCGCTAACGCGCGGAGGTCCGTTTCGATCGACCGAAGCTGTTGCCCTTAACATCTATTTTGAAGCATTCCAGCGCAACAACTTTGGCCTCGGCTCAGCCAAGGCGGTTATTTTCTTCATTGCCGTCGGCGCCATGACGCTGACCCAGGTCTCGTTGACCAAACGCTGGGAGATCGACTCATGAGTGCATCTATACACACACAGCAAACCCGTACGGTGGTTACGCTGACGATACTTGCGACCGTCCTCGCGGTTCTGTTCCTGGCGCCGTTTTACTTTGTCACGGTCAACTCGTTGAAATCGTTCGGCGACATTCTGCGTAACGCAGCCTCGCTTCCCCGGTCGCTTGAGTTTCAGAACTACGTAATCGGGTTCGAGACGTCGAACTTTCTGCGGGCATTTCAGAACTCGTTTATTATAACGAGTATCAGCCTCGTAATCATGGTTTTTCTCGGGGCAATCGCCGCGTGGCGGATGGTTCGTCGAAGGCATGCATTCAGCAAGATACTGTTCGCACTGTTCGTTGTTGCAATGGTTATACCGTTTCAGTCGGTCATGATTCCCCTCATGCGCATCGTGCGTGTGTTCAACCTTCTCAACAGCCGCTTCGGTCTGATCGTGATCTATCTCGGGCTTGGTATGCCGTTCACGGTATTCCTGCTTCACGGGTTCGCGAAGACCGTGCCTCTCGAACTCGAGGAATCGGCGTTTCTCGACGGAGCGACGACGATACGGATTTTTGTTTCCATCGTTCTGCCGCTGTTAAAATCGATGCTCGCAACGGTCGCGATTCTGCAGGCCTTCTGGATCTGGAACGACTTTCTGTTGCCGCTTCTGATTCTATTTGACGACAGACTCGCGACGATACCGATTGCCATTTTCGGGTTTTTCGGCCAGTTCTCCGAACGGTGGGATTATGCGCTCGCAACGTTGGTCATGGGGATTGCACCGATCATTGTGTTCTTCATACTCATGCAGCGCTTCATTATTCGGGGTGTTATTGCCGGATCACTCAAGGGATAGCCGACCCAACTCTGAGGAGCGAATGAGCGATGGAACGACCGAACAAGGATCAACAGGAAACGAAACTGATTGCGGAGATGCGTGAAACGCCGGCGATAATACGGGATTTCCCGGTCGACGAAGCGTCTGCTTTTCTACCGCGCTCTGAGCGCGTGTTACTGTCCGGGGAAGGCTCGTCGCGACTGTTTCCGGCGAAGTACACCAGATACAGAACGCTCCTCCACGCCGGCGGCCCCGACATTGATGTCGACGGAGCGCTGCAGGCTGCCGAATACGACGTGCGGAAACATCACGTATACGTATCGTCGAACTCCGGCAGGACCGCAGAAGCCGTCCAGCTTCTTGAGTCCTGCCGACAGAGGCAAAACGGTCCGGTCCATACAACCGCTGTTGTTGCCCACGATGACACGCCGGTTGCGCGCATGGCCGACGAGGTCTACGTGCTGACCTGCGGACCAGAGTCAGCTGTCGCTGCAACCAAGAGTGTTGTGGAGCAGGCCCTGTTTTTCGACACGGTATTTCGCTCCGCGACAGAGCGCACGCCGCCCGAAACGAGACTGATTTCAGAAGCGTTTGAGGAGGCACTTTTACAAGAAATTCCGGGCGATATCGTACGCAGGGCGGTGCAGGCCGGGGTGATCTATTTCGCGGGTCGTAACGATGGTGTTGCCGAAGAGCTTGCGCTGAAAACAAACGAAATCACTCGCGTGCAGAGCAGCTATCTCGAAGGCACGTACGCGGTACACGGGATCGAAGAGGTCATGTCGCCGTCGGATCTTGTCGTCCTTGTTCATCCGTTTCCCGATCAGGAAGCGAAGTTCCGCGAAGTCCTGTGCGACGGGGTAGGCCTTGCCGTTATAGCCATTGCCTCCCGCAAGACCAGTTTTCCGACGATACAGGTGCCGGACATCGGCGAGTATAATCAGTACGTTCAGCTCGCCGCCGGGTGGAATCTGCTCGTGTCCACGGGCTTGTCCCTCGGGATCGATATCGATACCCCCGTACGGGCGCGCAAAGTGGGTAACGAGATTGTGTCTGGATCCCGGTAAGCGAACGTTCAGGCATCTGAGCGGACTTTCAAGCGTCACAATCAATACCCGATGCGGCGCGACGGTGTCCAGCATACGCCTCGGAGCAGCGGAAACATCTCATGAAATCCTCTGGGCACCGGACGAGCAGTCCAGCGAAGACTGCTACCACCCGCTCTTTCCGGGACGTTTTCTCTGGCCGTTCTGTGACCGGATACCCGGGGGCTCCTACACATTTCAGGGCAATGAGTATTCCCTTCCACTTAACGATCCTGACTCGGGCGACGCGATTCACGGCTTTTTCTATGAAATGCCGGTTTCTATCGTACGCAATACCGAAGGTACGGCGGAAACGCTGCTCGAAATGCAGGCTGTCCTTGCATCCAATGCGGTCGGCGGCTATCCCTTTGCCGGGCGCGTGGTCCTTACCTTTGTCCTTGAACCTTCGCGGCTGACCGTCGAGATGCTTTGTCGCAACCCAGGGACAACCCCGTGTCCGGTGAGCTTCGGGTGGCATCCGTATTTTCAGCTTCCAGGCACGCGTTCAGTCGACGACCTTCTGCTACAAACCACTGCCGATTCGTTTGTGCCCGTTGACGGGTCGTTGAAACCGACCGGCACGATAGAGGACGTCCGGGACACTGAGTACGATTTCCGCGAGCAGCCTTCACGGAAGTTCACAGCACTCGCGGGCCGTGAGCTGGATATCGCGTTGACGTGTCGCCGTTCACACGAAATCGAGACCGTGCTCAGATCTGCAACCCACGATCTTTTCCTGCGGCAGTCCGGAGCGTTTCGGTTTCAGCAGCTCTTCATTCCACCGTCGCGCCAGGCTATTGCGATCGAACCGCTTACGGCCGCTGCCAACGCCTTCAACGAACCACAGCTTGGACTTCACGTACTTGATCCGGGAGAGGAACTCGCGGGGCGCTTCGCTGCTGAACTCCGTGTCGCAGAGGCGTGAACAGTACCGCGTGCGAAACGTATCCTGGAGCAGCGTTTTCCCGGTATATCCAGTACACGCAGGGTGCCGGCGCTTGACTGTATCGAAACCGAGCTGCTGCGTTCGCGCAAAATCGGATAGAACAGCGCCTGAGCATATTACGCGGAGCGCTGGTTGGCGTCCACTGGCTCTTCCTGCTCATTGGTCCGATTG
>JBKHAN010000073.1:0-10988 GCA_046542845.1 Spirochaetaceae bacterium | reverse complement strand
AGTCCGCGGACCAGGTTGGCGTAGGAAAGAAAACGGTTCGTGTAGGAAAGAAACAGAAGCGAAACCGCCGGAAAGAGCAGGGCCGGTGTAGCGAATGTGAGTTCCATGGAAGAAGCCTACCCGCCCGACCTCAACGAGGTCAAATATCCCCGGAGCGCTCGCGGTACCGGGCAGCCGCGAGGGGTAGAACCTCGTCGAGCAGTTCCTGAAACTCCTGCCATCGCGCAGCCGGGACTTCCGCGAAGATCGCCTTCAGCGCCTCGCTGTCGTGCGGAGCGCGAGCGCGCCAGAACCTGCGGTGTTCGTCGGTCAGGGAAACCAGGCGCGTGCGCCGGTCGGCCGTGTCGCGGGTAATGGCTACGAAACCGTGGCGCTCCAGTGCCCTGGCCATCTGCATGATGTTCTGATGGCTCGTGAGCATCGCATTCGCGATCACAGAGACCGGGGCGGTACCGTCGAACTCGCGTTCGAGCAGACTCACGAGAAAAAGTTGCTTCGCCGTGATGCCCGTTTCACGCAACCCGGAGTCGAGGATGCCCTCCCAGTACCGCGCGAGCTGAAACACCTCGCGCATTATGCGGCCGGGGTCGTAGCTAGGCGCACTCACCGGGCTGTCCGGTAGCGGATGTGCGTGGTTGTGCCGCGCCAGTATGGCCTGTGCCCGTCCTCGAATATCCAGGAGACCTCGCCCTGCATGGGAATCATCATTCCATCGAACTCCTGATAGTCAAAGAACCGCCCTTCCCAGGGACGGAGCTCGGTTGTCTCCCCGGCGACGCGTTCGCGCGAGTCAGCGTACACGGTATCGATAAGCCCGTCTTCCCGAAAACGAAATAGCAGGGTCACTGCGAGTTCACCGTCTCGCATGGTTGCCTGTGCACTCCGGTCGTCGACTGCCTGCCACTCGACCCCCTGACTCGGAAGAAGCGCCGTCGGATACCAGGCCGATTCTGCGAAAAACCGCATGAACTCACCCCTCGCCATTTCGGGTGTATCACGCATGTCGGCAACGGTCACGAGGCCGAGGAGCGACGCGTGGAGAATCCCTTCACCGGCGATGTACGCGTCGTGTACATGGGCTCGGAGGCCGGGTGCCATCGAAATGCGGCCGTCCCAGTCGAAACCGGGGCGGGTGGTGATGACGCGCTGGGTCGAAGTGAAGGGTCGCCATCGCTTTGTTTCTTCGCCCATGTCGAAGGTCCCTTCATGCTCGATATCTGCCGCGGTAATGATCGCCTGACCCGGGGTGAGCGCGGTCTCGAAGTACCTGCGTACCGGCTCGGGGACGGAGGCGAGTTCGGCAGGATCGTACGAAGGCACCGAAGGGGTGTTTCTGTGCGCCTCGAGGGTGGCTCTCATGTCGCGTGTGCCTTGCTGCCAGCGGTGCATTCCGTAGATGGCTGCAGCTGCGAAGAGCAGTCCGAAGCTCGCGAGTATCCCAATTCCAATTTTCCACCACATAGGTATTCTCCTGTGTCGCATCCGGGTTAACGGTATGTAGGTAATATATTACCTATTAGCAAAAGAGTATGAGGATTTAAAGCCCTCTGTAAGGGTGGTAAAAGGCTGGGGCGGGCAGTTTTTTGTGTAGTTCCCGATGTACAATGGCGACTCATGACGTCTCATTCCGCCTACCTGGTTCACGTCTGGACTCGTGGTCGCCGGCTTCGCATGGCGGGGCGGCTCTCAGACGGCCGGAGTTTCGCGATTATTTCGCCTCTGCCCGAACGGCGTCGCTTCCTCGAGGGCACCCAGCCGTTTGAGAATCAGGCGCTCGACGAAGAGCGAATCGCAGACCACTGGCAGACCTTCGACGGTGCGCCGCTACGCACGGTGTCGACGCGACCGGGCGCGCCGCTGCGAGGTGGTCCGCCCGCTCCCGTGCAGACCGGATTCGGCGCAGCCGAGGAGTTTCTGCTCTTCGCAGGCATTAAGGGCCCCGTGCAGATCACGGGAGCGAGCAGTCCGGGGAAGCGTGTTGATTGTGTTTTTCAGAACCCCGACATTGCCGCGTCCGACCACCGCCCCGAAGTCGTATGGCTCGCCTTTGACCTGGAAACCGACCGCGAGCAGCGAGTAACAGCCGTATCGCTCGTGAGCGGGGATCGCCGCGCGGTGCTGCATGTGCGAGCGGGTGATACGTCGGATAGCGGACACGATGTCTCGCACCCGAGCGTCGTCATTCGCGGTGCCGAGGTCCGTGAATACACAAGCGAGGCCGCACTCCTCGGCGGCTTTTGCGACCTCTTACGGGACTGGGACCCCGACATTCTGACCGGTTGGAACATCATCGACTTCGATTTTCCTGTGCTTGCAAGACGTCTCGCCGCGCACGACCTGCCGTTTGATATCAGCCGGGCAGACGACGAGGTGGCCGAGGTGCGGCGACCGGCTCCCGGGCGTCGTGACGGCGAAGGCGACGCTGCTCATTCAGGCGACCGTCGCGCCGGTCGTACCCGCGTGGTCGTTCCCGGGCGACAGGTAGTCGACGCGATGCGCATTGTACGAGGTACGGGTCGCAGCTTTCCCGACCTCAGGCTCGAGACGGTGGCGCAGGAGGTACTCGGGCGGGGCAAGCACATCGCAGCGGGAGGCGGCGCGAAGATGGCCGAACTTGAGCGGCTTCAGCGGGAAGACCCGCAGGCCTTCTGTGCGTACTGCCTCGAAGACTCGCAACTGGTCATCGACATACTCGCCAGGATGCAGCTCGACGAGCTTACGCTGATTCGCGCGTGCCTGACGGGCATGAACTTCGACTACGCGTGGACAAGCATTCCCGCCTTCGAGCGCATCTACGCACTCGAGCTCATTCGCCGCCGCGTCGTTCCACCTCGCACGAGCATTGCTGCGGGTGCGGTCACCGGGGCTGCCGGAGGTACCGTGCTCGACCCCGTACCCGGCCTCTTTGCCAACGTGCTCGTCTTCGATTTTCGCAGTCTGTATCCCTCGATCATGCGGACGTTCAACATCGACCCGCTGGTATTCGCCCGTACTCCGCAGACCGCGGTTCGAACGACCCAACGCCTGGTTCATCCTTTAGATCATCCGGGTGATGATGAAGCCCCGACGGTGGCCGGTGACTTTCCAAACAGTCCGGATTCGACAGCGGTAACGGCACCGAACGGCGCGTCCTTCTCGCGCGAGCCGGGGATACTCCCGACGCTCCTTGCCGCTTACTTCGAGGCTCGTACGCGGGCGATCGCCGCGAACGATACTGCGGCTGCCTTCGTATACAAGATTCTCATGAACTCCTTCTACGGCGTTCTCGGGTCGGGGAACTGTCTGTACGGGCACAGCGCACTCGCCGGTGCGATCACCGGGTTCGGAAAGCTCTGTCTGCTCTTTGCGCGTGACTGGTTTGAGGCTCGCGGATTTCGGGTTCTCTACGGCGACACCGATTCGGTTTTCGTGTACGCGGGAGGCGAGGACCGCAGTGCGGTAGCGGACCGGCTCGCCGCAGAGCTCAACGCGGAACTCTCTGCCAAAATTGACGCAGAGTATGGGGTGGAGTCATTCATCGAGATACGAAGTGATACGATATACAGGCGATTTCTCCTGCCGCGGCTTCGAGGAGGCGGACGGCGGGAGCATACCGGTGCCGACAAGGAGCCGGTTCGCGGGCGGGCCAAAGGCTACGCCGGGCGCGAGGCGGTGACCGGGGCGGTGCAGATCAAGGGTATGGAGGCGGCGCGAAGCGACTACACGGCCCTTGCGAAGCGATTTCAAACCGAGCTGCTTGAGCTCGTGTTTACGGACGCGTCCGCTGAAGCGATCGATGCCTACGTTCGCGGACTGTTTGCCGCACTCACACGGGGCGATCTGGACGCAGAGCTCGTGTATCACAAGATGCTACGCCGCCCTGCGGAGGAGTACGAGCACGCGGCCCCGCCTCAGGTCAGAGCGGCACGCGCGGCGGGCTGGACCCGACGTCGAGGGCGTATCTCGTACCTTATGACGGTGGCCGGACCCGAGCCGGTGGATGCTCATCAGTCTGCCATAGACTACGCACATTACGTAGAGCATCAGCTACGCCCCATCTGGGACAGCGTAGCCGAGGCTGCCGACTTCGGTGATTCGCTTGTGTCCGGAAACCCACCGGGCGGGCGGAGTCTGTCGGCGCTTCACCCGCTCGACGATCAGCTTGAGCTCGGGTTTTAGGTGGGTGCATGTCTTTACGTGCCCATCTTCAAGTTCGAGAAGCAACACGCGGGAGTGAATCGGTAACCGCAAACACAACGGGCCGCCGATCCGCCTCGTTCTCGTTATCCTTTGATCGCGCCAATCATAACCCCGCCGGCGAAGTACTTCTGCAGAAAGGGGTAGACCGTGAGTATCGGAAGTGTCGACACAATTATTGTCGCGTATCGGATGCTCTCGGTCAGGCTTACCATATCGTCGCCGCTGACGCCCTGCGTCATAGAGGAGAGGTCGTTAATAATCAGAATCTCTCGAAGGATCAGCTGCAAAGGAAAGAGGGAGCGATTTCGAATGAAGACCGATGCCCAGAACCATCCGTTCCACAGGCCGACACCGTAGTACAGAATCATTACAGCGACAACTGCCTTGCTCAGCGGCATGACAATCCGCGAATAGATCGTGAAATGCCCGGCACCGTCCATGCGGGCCGACTCTTCAAGCGATTCCGGTATCGCCTGGAACGACGTGCGCATAATGATCAGGTTGAACGCGTTGACCGTGAAGGGGAGTACCACCGACAACAGGTTGTTCATGAGTCCCAGGTCACGTACGAGCAGAAACATCGGAATCATGCCGCCCTGGAAGAACATCGTAAAGCTTATGAAGAACATGAACGCATTTCGCATACCAAACGACTTTCGCGACAGCACGTATGCCCCAAGCGAAGTCACAACGACCTGCAGTGGAATGCCGACGGCCAGAATATACAGGGTATTCCGGTAGCCCATAGCGATATTCGGGTTTTCGAATACGGCTCGATACGCTGTGAGCGTCACCTCTCCGATTGGAAGCAGAAGAAAACCTGAGTGCCGCATGAGCGCACGCCCATCGCTTACCGATCCGATGAACACGTGCCACATTGGATACACTGTCGCGAATGCCAGGGTTGCCAGCAGCAGTACGTTGAAAAACTGGAAGGTCATGTACCCTTTTGATTCTCTGACCTTCCTCGACTTGAGCGGGACAGACCCGGTTGCTCCCGATAGACCTTTTTTTCGGAACGGTAGAATTAGTGTGCTCATTTTGGTTACCACAGACTCGTTTCACTGAACCGCTTGCTTAAACGATTGGCGAGAAGCAGCATCGCAAAGTTCAGTACGGCGTTAAAAAGACCGACAGCGGTGCTGAAACTGAAGTTCATTTCCAGCAGACCGGATCGATATACGAAGGTTGAAATGACGTCCGCGACGCTATAGGTCGAGGGGTTGTACATCAGAATGATCTTTTCAAACCCGATGGTAAACATCCGACCCATTCTGAGAATCAGCAGGATGATGATTGTGCTCTGTATACCGGGAAGCGTGACGTGCAGCGTCTGTTTCCACCGGTTTGCACCATCGATCTTGGCCGCTTCGTAAAGCTGGGAATCAACCCCGGATAACGCCGCGAGATAGATGATCGAGTTCCAGCCGATGGTCTGCCAGATTTCACTCGTGACGTACAGCATTCTGAAGTACTCCGGAAGCTGCAGCATCGGTAATCGTCGGAAGCCGAGAAAATCCCGGATATCGTTCACCAGACCTGAGGTTATTGTGAACTCCCTGAGCAGTCCGACAATAACAACGAGGGAAATGAAGTGCGGGAGGTACGTAATTGTCTGCACCGAATTCTTAAACCACTTCGTTTTGATCTCGTTCAGCAGAAGCGCGAGGACTATGGGCGCGGGAAACCCGAACATCAGAGCGAGTACATTCAGAAGAATCGTGTTGATCATGAGTCGTTCGAAATAGACGCTGCGAAAGAAGCGCGTGAAATGAACGAACCCGACCCAGGGACTGCCGGTAAATCCGCGCGCCGGACTGTAATTCCTGAACGCAATCGTCGCCCCATACATCGGAATGTAATGGAACACCACAAAGTACGCGACCACGGGAAGAAGCATGAGAAGCAGCTCTTTGTCGCGAAGAAAGCTCGTCTTGACTCGGGAGGGAATGCTCATGGATGATCGCGCTGGCTTTTTTCTCATGTCGTTGATCTCTCCTCAGCAGGCCTGACGAGGGATGCAGCGCATCCCTCGTACAGACTGTTTCTCTATCGGTTGTTGAATCGCTCAAGCGCAGCGGTATAGATCTCGGTTGCCCGATCGATACCCATGTCGTTGATGTTCTGTACGTATTCGTCGAAGCTATCGAGGCTTTCGATTCCCAGGATATATCGCACTCGCATTTCGTCGCGATACGTGTTGACGTCACTCATTATCGTCGCGAGTTCACTGCTTTCTTCCGGGGTTGGCGTAACCGGCGGCATGCGGTGGTTCATCACGTTCGTGATCTGCCAGTTTTGATTCGCTTCCCGTTGCTGATCAAACGTGAACCCATATTGTTCAAAGTACTCGGCTCTCTGCACAAATGGTCCGTTGTACGAGGAGCGGACGTACATTCCCATGGCCTCCGGGCGACTCATGTCAGGGTTGTTGAAAATCAGATCGGTATAGGTGGGATATCCATCGATCCACTCGAAGGATTCGCCCTCGATACCGAAGTTGAACAGTACGTTACCTTCCTCGGAGTAAGCGTAGTCGAGATACCGCATAATACCGGGGATATCGCTCGCATTCGGATTAACATGCGCGTGGCCAGGACTTCCCTGGATCGGCACATCCATTTGTGTGAACATCGGAATATCTCCGCGGTTCAGCACGGGATACCGGACACCAACCAGATCATAGTCAGGGTCTCCGTCAACGGCTTCAAGCCAGGCACCGAGACGCGAGGCCGCGAAGCCTATGGAAGCACCAGACTGTCCGGTCGTCATTTTTGCTGCTACCTGCTGCCGGTCCATAGACTCGATGTTCACGTCGAGCAGACCTTCGTCATACCAGCGCGCGAAGGTTTCGAGGTAGTCCCGGTATCCGGGCTGAATCGGTCCGTACTGCACGTCGCCGTTGTCGTCAATGAAGAAGTCGAACGCGGCTCCAAAAGCACCGACGAATGTATTATTGGCATTGTTCAGCAGGTTCGGTTCATAGGTCAGCGGTGCTTCGGCACCCATTTCATCCCGGAAGAGGGTAAGCATTTCTTCCCAGTCGTCAATTGTTTCCGGCAAGTCGAGCCCCAGTTCGTTGAGCCATGAGCGGTTCACCACGGGGCCGAAGAACACCATGAGAGATTCATCTCCCCGGATGAACGGAAAGCTGTAGTAGCGTCCGGTGTCGGTCCTCGCGAGGAGCGCGACGTCCGGGTTGTCCTGATAATACTGCCAGAGGTTCGGCGCGTACTCCGGTAACAGATCGGTGAGATCCAGAACGACGCCGTCGTCGATCGCTTTTTCCGGTCCGCCCGGATAGTTTCCAACGATATTGTACTCGAAAATATCGGGTAGCTCACCGGCTGCAATCATCAGGTTAAACGATTCCTCTTCCTGTCCGGCGAGCGGGTGCTGGTACACGGGGGAAACACCTGTTCGCTCCGCCAGCTCCCGGGCAAGCTCAGTATCACCGAAGTTGGTAATGACCTGGGTCAATGACGCCGTTATCTGCATATGGTAGGAGTACGAGGCAGGAGTGGACGGATCCTGCGTCTGCTCGTCCTGGCCTCCACCAAACAAAGCCATGGATACGAAGATCGACAGTGCGATCAAAGTAGTAATCTTTTTCATCAATGATTACCTCCTTGTGGTAGGTGATGATATGTCGATTCTATGGTCAGCCCGGAAATTTCGTATATGAACAGTTTCGAAGATGCATTAACAGTTTCCAAACAGAAACAGATCAGGTCACACATTGTTCATGGGACGAGAAATTGTCTATTCAGTGCAGGTGTTTATGGTGTCGATTTGCTGTGCAGGACGCGATATTGCCCGGGAGTCACTCCAGTGTGGCTCTTGAAGAAGCGGATAAAGGCGTTTGAATAGTAGTAGCCGACTTCATCTGCGATCTCCGCGATTCCTTTGTCCGTCTCAAGAAGCAATTTCTCTGCGGCGGCCACCCGGATGGAATGTATCGCTCGTGAAATCGTTTTCCCTGTTTCTCGTTTGTATACGCGCGACAGGTATGCAGGCGTCACTTGAAACACGTCACCAAGTTTGGAAACGTTCAGGTTCGTGTCCGAATAGTTTTCACGGACATAGGTCTCAATCTTTTCAGTGAGGCTCGCCGACTGCGTGTCGGGCTCGACGTCCGTGTATACTTCGCATGCGATGCTGACAACCGCGAGTACGATTTCTTTCATGGTATCGAGGCTGTCGGCTTTCATCATTCTCTGTATCGGATTGTTCCGGTTGATCAGTTCATAAAAGACTTCGTGGTGCACCGACTTTATGATTGCACTGACAAGGTCGAACATGAGGCATTGAAGGTACCCCATTTTAATCTGATGGGTTTCCTGATTCTGTTGTATGATGGCTTCAATATGAAGCACCGCCTGTTCCAGGTCTCCCCGGCGGATAAAGTGAAACAGTTTGTATTCATCTTCAAGGTCAAATTTGTACAGGGCTCTCAGTCCCTGAAGTTCCTCGTACTCGACAATTTGTACGTCTTCAAGTATTCCGGTGTTCTGAACGGCTTCCAGACTTTCATGGTACGCCGATGAAAGTGTCAGGACACTCCGGTGCGTTTGACTGATTCCTGCTTCACCAATGATCCCGAAACTATCGCGCAATATGTCGAGCGCGCTCTGGACCGCATCGCTTATTCGCAGCAGGCTCTCTTCGGGCCGAGTCGGACTGACGATACACGCTACGCGATCCTCAATCTCGACGATATACGTGTTCAGATCGGACGAGAGCGCTTCTTCGAGTACGTTACGGGCCAGAAATTGTGGTACGTCGGATTTTTGCAGGCTGACATTACTATGCCTGATCCGAACCAGAAGCACTTTATATCCGGTGTCGGATAGTATAACCCCGTATTGTGTAAGCTTTTCGCGAAGCTTGTCGGATTCGCGCATGAACCCGCGTAATGCGCGATTCAGGAAGGCATTCCGGATTTCAAGCGATTGCGTCTCCATTTCCCGTTTCATTCGCAGCTGCTCGGAGCGGCTTTTTGTTACCGTCTCTTCTATAATTTCGTACTCGGACTGATCGAGTTCCATGTCGACGTCGTTGATCGAGATCATGAGTTTCTTGACAGGCTGGTACATGCGATTCGCAAAGAAGTATGCGAGTATAAGATTCACACCGAGGAACAGGAAAAGCGCCAGGATCGCAATACGCCCGATGTCCTGTATCGGCTGCATGAACGTGGAGCGAGGCACAAAGCTCGCATATGACCAGTCGTTTGTATCCGTCTCGGCGAACAGATAATAGTCCTGACCGTTGAGCGAGACTTCAGTCGGAGCTCCGTTGTTCGGGACTTCCAGATGGGACTCAGCTTCCGTGTAGAATTGTTCCCGATTCGAGTAGATGACATTCCCGCTATCGTTGCGAACGAGGACGAGACTGTCCAGAAACCACGCGTCCTGACCCCAGCCGCCGAGTACCCGTTCATTGATCTGAAACATGATCGCACCGCGCGGGGTTTCTCCAAGGCCGGTTGGAATCGTTTGAATATACAGCAGAGGATTTCGTGGCCCGTTGGCTCCTGTCCAGTCTGACAGGCGAACCACGTTCTGGTCATAGCGTGTGGCTATCAGAGATCGGAAACTGTCGGCCGGCAGATCGAAGGCGTCGCGTGTGCGCAGTTCAATAAGTTCCCCGAAGTAGGCACTCTGTCCTGTGACCAGCAGATCCGCCCGAGAGGAATATAAGGTTATGTTGTCGATTCCGCTGTTGGAAACTGAGAGAAGCGCGAGATTGTTATGGAGGTTATATATCTGGAATCGGTCGAGCGACGTTATCTCCAGATCCAGATTCGTGATCCGGGTAATTCGCGGGTCACGGGCAAGACTGTAAGCGAGCTGGTTGAGAGACTGATAGGTATAATTGAAATGGTTGACGATCTGTTCGAGATACGATTCGTTCGTACGCCGCAGATTGTCTGTAACGCCGTTCAGGTACACGAAATACGTGCCGGCAATAAACGTCACCGAAACCAGAATAAACGTGAGATACGTCAAAAGCCATTTGGTCAGCAACCGTCGTTTCATGCGAGTGCGCCGAGTATAGCCGAAACATCTGTCGATCGCATAGGCGTTCCCGTTTGGCGGCGTTTTCGTCGCGACGGTTCAATAAGCGCCGCCCGGGCACTTCAGGGAATTGCGCGAGGTCTGCTGTCTGATATAGAACTGCATCGAGAGGCAGGCGGTAGAATGATTTCCGTACAGATACGACTCGCACAGCTTAACGATCTTGATCAGATTGTGCGCATTTACAATCAGGCGGTGAAAACGGGGGAGAAGACGGGCGATCTCAAACCGGTAACGGTGAAGGAGCGCCTGCAGTGGCTCGCGGCGCATTCTTCGGAGCGGTACCCGGTCTATGCAGCCGCGATTGCCGAACAGGTAATCGGATTCTTGAGTGTCAGTCCGTATCGGCCAGGGCGCGCGGCGCTTCGACATACCGCGGAGGTCAGCTACTACGTCGATAGCGCGTATCACGGTAGTGGCATCGCCACCAAGCTTCTTTCCGGTGCAATCGCCGATGCGCCTCGTCTGGGACTTCGCACGTATTTCGCTGTCGTTCTCGAGACGAATGAGGCAAGTATACGGCTTCTGAAGAAGTTCGGATTTACCGAGTGGGGCCATTTACCGAATGTCGCCGATTTCAACGGCCGCGAGATCGGCCAGCGGTATTACGGGCTCAGGGTTGCTCCGTGAATCGCCAAGCGTACGGCGCCAAAGCGTATGCGGTGCTCTTCGGTTCGCGGGCGAAAGGAACCTGGCGCGAGGGTTCGGACATCGACATCGCTGTATTCG
>JBKHAN010000072.1:0-11021 GCA_046542845.1 Spirochaetaceae bacterium | reverse complement strand
AGGACTCGACGTGGGCTATGTGTTGCTTGGTATTCTGCTTACGCAGCTCACAAGCGGATTCATGCACCGGTCATATGACGGCTGGGGCATCGCAATAATCGTACAGGGGCTTTTTCTGTTCGTGTTCGACCTCGGGTTCGCGCGTCGGGTGGGTACGCTTCGCGGATACGAAACACTGCTCAGCGGTTATCCGATATCGCAGCCCGATCAGAAGCATCCGTCCTGAACCGCCTGACGCTTTCGGCGAGTTGTGCGGCCTGCGCCGAGAGTTCCTCGGCCATTGAAGCCATCTCCTCGGATGCGCTTGCGTTCTTCTGAACGACGCCGTCGAGCTGTTGAATGGCACCGGTGATCTGCTGCACCCCGGAATTTTGCTCCCGCATCGCGGCGCTGATTTCACGAACCAGTTCCGTTGTATTTCTGATATTGGGGAGCATCTCTTCAAGCAGCGCGCCGGTGGCGTCCGCCGTCTCGACGCTTTGAACCGACAGGTCGTGAATCTCGGCTGCCGCCCGTTGGCTGCGTTCTGCAAGTTTACGCACCTCGGAGGCAACCACTGCGAAACCCTTCCCCTGATCGCCCGCCCTCGCAGCCTCTATGGCGGCGTTCAACGCAAGCAGGTTTGTGTTTCTGGCAATCTCCTCGATAACATTGATTTTTTCTGCGATGCTTCGCATGGCAGACACCGTTTCCTCGACCGCTTTGCCGCTTTTTTCTGCCTGCTCGGCCGACTTCATGGCGCTCTTTTCCGTCTGCTCCGCGTTCTGGGCCGTGTGCTGTATATTGGATCCCATCTGTTCCATGGATGATGAGATCTCCTCCACCGATGCTGCCTGCTGTGTCGCTCCGTCGGACAGAACCTGCGCGGTATCGGAGAGCTCGCCGCTTCCCTGAGATACCCCGTCGCTGATCTGCCGTATCTCCGATATTGTGCTGCGGAGGCGTTCGACCATGACCCCGACGGCGGTCAGTATCTTCCCCGCTTCGTCGTCACGGTCGGCTTCAAGGGAAGCCGTGAGGTCTCCCGCTGCGGTCTGTTCGGACGTGGCGATTACATCCTTGAACGGCCGGAACGCACGGGTTATGAAGGTCCAGAGAAGCAGCACTGCACCGGCAGCCACCGCGAGCAGCAGCCCGATCGACAGGGCGAGCTGAGCGATCGTTGCAGACACCGCATCCTGTCGATCAACCATGATAACGGCATTGCCGATACGCTGCTCCGCATAATCCAGTAACTCAAGCTGATAAACGTAAAACAGTCTTCCGTCGACTGTGTACTCGTCGACACCGGAGTCGTAATCAAGCATGAGGGTACGGGCAAGATCGCTTGAGAAAGAGTAAAAAACCGTCTCGTCGTGAAGCACATCTTCCGGCTCCGTATCGAATCGTCGTGCCTGCTCGAACACGTCTTCAAAAATCCCGATCGAGTATTCGACGCCAAAGGTCTGCTCGAGATTGTCGAACACCGACGCCACCGATCCACCGAACTCGACGCTCCCGATGTGACGACCGTCAGAGGTTACAACAGGGTGCACAACCCGTGTGCCGGGTCCGCCACGGCCGACCTCGAGACCCAGGACCGGCTCAACCGAACGGTTCGTCTCCACAACGGTTCGGCGGAACGCCGAAAGATCATCATCAAAATTGTCCGGCGCATGAAGCCTCAGGAAGCTTGTCGCCGGTGGGGTATGGAACTGAAACTGCGCGATATCGAATTCCTGCTCAAGGTCGGTGTAGTAGTCTTGCAGAAGGTCCACAAGGCCGGCCCGGTCACCCTGATCAAACAACTCCACGACAGTTTCGTTTTCGAGGATTGTGCGCACCGTCAGTGATAGAAAACTCAACTCGCTTTGGAGGGTGGTCTGAAATGTCTGCTCGATCTGTGCAAAAAGCTCCTGGTTTGACTCTTCGAGCTCACGCTGAAATGACGTGTACTGCATTCCCGCTGTGATCGCCGTAATCAGAAGTACAGCAATAATGACTATCAGAAGAGTCCTGACCCGGATAGATAGCGACCGTCGTGACATACACGCCCCCTGCTTGATCTCACCTCAGCATACTTTCGCTATACCGTAGCACCAATCATGTTGTTTTGCCAATTATGTGTGTTGTCTTCTTTATATGCGTCGAGGGCTGCGTACATAACGCATCTGATTCGGTTCAACTGGACGTCGCGGCCTACCGGAGACGGGACTTGAACCCGTACAGCTTTTTCAAGCCGGGGGATTTTAAGTCCCCTGTGTCTACCAATTCCACCACTCCGGCGTAAGGCGTTTACGTTGCCTGCGGGCAGCAATGTACCCGAAAAGGGTGTCGTGCGCAAGATTGGCATCGCTGGACCGCGTTTGACGGCACATGAATCCCGGGTTAGTTTCTGATTCTGTATGGCTGAAAATGAAACTCACCTGTCCGGCGGAGAAATTGACACCCACTTTCACTCGCTTCACGTGCAAAACCGCGACCTCGATGTACGGGGGGTATTGAGGGACTGCTTCAACGCCGGACTCAACGCGTGTGTGGACGTTGGAGTTTCCGAGCAGGATATCGATGAGCGCTACGATCTGATTGGAGACATTCCCCAGGTCTCGTTCGCGCATGGCCTGTATCCGTCAAACGCCGATCGTGATGATCTTGAGTCGGCGTTATCGACTATCGAGCAGGCGCTATCACGGTCACGGACCGTGGCCGTCGGTGAAATAGGTATGGATCGGTATCGCGACTATGCGACCCCCGAATTGCAGCGCGTTCTGCTTATCCGGCAGGTGGAGATTGCCAATCGCCATAACCTTCCTGTGATTATCCATAATCGTGACGCCGAGGAAGAGCTGCTACAAGCCTTCGCTGAGTGCACACCGGAATGTGAAAGTATCATGCATTGCTACAGCGGGCCTTCGGGGTACGTGCACCGCTTCCTCGATCTGGGATTCAGCTTCAGTTTCGGCGGTAATGTCACCTTTAAAAATGCGCAGAATATACGTGAGGCCATGATGCAGGTGCCACTCGATCGCCTCATGCTCGAGACGGATGCTCCCTACCTTGCACCGCATCCGCGACGAGGCCGGACGAACCATCCCGGTCTTATCGGGCATACCTACGACGCCGTCTCGGAGACCCGGGGTATCTCAAGGCGAGAGCTCGTGGAGGCCGCGGCGGACAACGCCGCTCGAGTCTTCGGTATCTGAGTAACCATTAACCTGCTTTTCCCCGCAGCGGTAGCTCAATCGTCACCTTCGTACCTTTCTGCTCTTCGCTTTCCACGTACACCGCCCCATCGTGGGCTTCGACGACCGTTCGGACGATCGCCATACCAAGACCGGTACCACCGCCGTGTTCGGCCGAGTAGAAGGGTTCGAACACGTGCTCCAGGATGCTCGCAGGCATTCCCCGTCCATCGTCGCACACGACGATACGGACAGCCATCGGTTGCTCATCGATCTGCACGGTGATCTTTCCGTGCTTCCCTATGGCTTTTCGGGAGTTGTCAACGAGGTTCGACAGCACCCGGAGCATGCGGGAACGATCAAGGATCAGGGGACGCATGAGGCGGTTTTCGAGTTGCAGTTGGATATCACGTCCCGCAAGTCGCGGGGTTGCTATGCTTCGAAGGCGTTCGAGAAGCTCGTCCGGATGAACCACGGCCGTGTTAAGCCGAATTTCACCCCGACTGTAATCGAGCAGCTCGTTCGCGAGATCGTTCATCCGATCAACCTCCTGCACGATTAGCTCGAGACCACGCGAAAGTGTTTCGGTATCGTGAAGGTCCAGCTGCATCATCTCGGCGTGGCTGCGAAGCACGGAAAGCGGGTTACGGAGATCGTGAAGTATCATCCCTGCCATTTTTCCGAGTGCGGAAAGCCGCTCGGACCGAAGCAGTTCTTTTTGCGTCGCGCGGAGCTCTTCGTTCGCGAGCTGGAGTTCGCGATTCCGACGTCTGAGTCCTTCTACGAAGCTGTCGTTACTGTTCCTGACCATGCCCGAGAGTCGTTTCATGATTGAAAGAGCGATGTTGCCGTTCTCGCTAATGAATCGCCTGAAATCCGTGCCGGTAAGAAGCAGCAGTTCGGTATCTGCTTCGGCGATCACGGTGGCGCTTCGCGGCAGCTCGTCGACAAGCGCCATTTCTCCAAACAACTGCCCTCGCCCGTGAACAGCGAGGAGCTCGGCGTCGATTTCACCCCAGTTTTTCCATACCGCGACCGCACCTTCGACCACGACGTAGAAGTTTTCGGGAGCATCCCCTTCCCGAAAAATGATTTCACCGGAGCGAGCGTGGTGCGTATGCGACAGGTCTGCGAGCGAAGCTATTTCCCGTTCGTCCAGATCAGAGAAAAAAAACACGTTCGCGAGAAGCGTATGTCGTGAATCAGGCACAAAAAAACCCCCGGAATACGTCCGGGGGTATTGTAGCAGATCGTACGACACGGGAACCACCCGCGTCGGCCCGTTCCTACCAGCCGTCAACCATGTCGTCGGTATCGCGAATCTCCATGGAGAACAGGTCTGTCACGGCCCGAAGATCGTCGAAATAGACGAAGTACGTCCCGTAGGTCTGCATAAGATCGGTTTCGATCTGAAAACCACGGAACATCAAGCCCTCCCGATCGGTGAGCATGGGGTCCCGCTGGACGATGTTCGGTGGTATTGCGGCGGTCAGTTGTCGCCAGCCCGAAAAATTCATTGTACCCATACGAATCAGATTCATGTTGCCTTCGATATCCTCGACGACCATGTTCAGTTCGTGACTGGTGTTCCGGCCGGCAACCCAGACACTCACGGTGCGCACCTGACCGGGTATGGCGATAGGCCGAATCGGTTCAACCGTAATAACCGGAGTACCGCGTCGGAAGAACGTGGTCTTGACGCCCAGCACATGCTCGTCCGCCCCCTCGAAACCAAGACCTTCTTCTTCCGGAATCGGTTCCAGGTCTTCAGGAGCACCCTCGAAGCGTCGCCACTCGGTCAAGCCGTAGTCGCTCGAAATAGCGGCGCGAAAAAACCCCGCGTCCTCAAACTTCGTTACGGATAACTCGACAAGACGTTGCTGTGCGGCATCCTGTCCTAACTGCTCCGGATCGATACCCTGACCGAACTGCGCCGAAACGCTCATAGCAGCGAGAACAAGAACCAGCAATCCAATCAGTATTGTTTGTAATCTCATGTTCACACCCTACTCGTTATTGCCGTTCGTCCACAGCTCGTCGACAAACTCGGGGTCTGCCAGATCTGAACCGTCGAACGGAGCCTCATACAGGTCGGTCATAACCCTGATTTCGTCGAAATATACATAGAAGTCATTGACGGGCGTATTCGGCCGGGTCCAGACAACGATACGAGTCAGCTCAAGGGGCTGAAAGCGCGGGAGCGTGACCTGACTCTGCGGTATACGAGACGGGATCCCGGCTCTGAGGTTTCTCCAGCCGGCGAAGTCAAGATCGCCCATACGGATTACGTGAACGATTCCGCGATAGTCTCGCACGTGTACATCCACGTACATATCAAAATTGGATCCCCACACCCACACGTCCATGTCCGTGGCGCGACCGGGTATCGGCAGCGCCGACTCGACTTCCTCGCCATCCTCGTTCGTTTCAACCGGTGTTATTTCCAGATAGTTGAAACCGCGGCGGTTGAAGGCGGCGTTTATGCCCAGGGAACTTCGATCGCGTTCCGGACCAACCAGATACAGGGCATCGGGTCCGATAGGGAAGTAATCGACTCTCGGGTAATCGAGCTGTGAGGCTATGTAATGGCTACCGCGTACCGACCACTGTATGTCTTCTTCCTCGGTAAAGTTCGCCAGAACGACGGTCTGAATATTCGTTGGGCTACTGGTAGTTTGACTGAACACCGGCGCTGCGAGAAAAACGAACAGGAAGCTCGCAACAACCCTGAGAAGGCAGCCGTTTCTCATCCTTGTCTCCTCCTTGGGTAATACACAGTCCTTCCGTGGTACTGCGTAGTGAAGTATATGTTTGCCTCGTATGGTTGTCAAACCTCGGGGCGTCGAAAAGGCGTCACAATCCCGACACTTCGGACGGGCTTTTGAAATGAGCCGGAAACACCCGCATATCCGGGTCGCGATACCAGGCCGCAAGCGCTTCGGCTATTGAGCGATCGAACCAGCCCACGATGTCCACACCGGGGTAGTCGATCCGGTCCCCACCGATCACGACGGGCACGCTCCGGTTTTCCAGTATTTCGAGCGCTGCGGGCAGTCTGTCGCCAAGGAAAAGTACCACGAGACACGGTGTGTCGCCCGCATCACGCACTGCACCGCGGACCGCCTCGGTTCCGGGGTCGGTAAACCAGCGCCGCTCGGTCAGCTCGGTACGTCCCTCGCCCGCGCGTGTCAACTCGCTCACGAATTCGGATCGCATGCGGCGAGCAGCCGGTTCCGTCTCGAGGACGAAAAGGCATACGCTCCGAAGTTCGTCGCCGTCGCCGGGGCGTGCCGCGGCGAAACGTGCCGCAGCAGCGGCAGCCGGTCCCGGGTCGAATACCACGAAGCCCTCCGGCGCCTCTGAAGCGTAGCCGCCCATTGTAACGACCGCGCCGTCGCGCGAGGCGGGTAACAGGTCCTCGGGAAGCGCCGTCGAGGCAAGGAGGCTCATGGCTACCGGGACGTTTTCTGGAACCGTGCGGTCATACCGGCGGCTTTCGCTGAATGGATCCACCGAAACCTGCCGCACCCGTGCGCCTGTGAGGCTTTGCACATCGCGGCCTATGCCGGGGTGCTGCAGCTCGGTCACCGGATCAGTAAACACGAGTATCTGCGGAGTGCACGCGCTTGCTGAAATTACGGCGAACAGCACAAGGCATATGCGGATTCGCCCGGACCTATCGGTATGAGCGAAAATAATTTCCCTGAAGGACATAGGTAATTCCAGACGCTGCGGCAAGAAACACAACGGCAGCCGCGATTGCCCATCCGAAAAACCCCAGATAATGGAGCATCGGCACGAAAGGAAGCAGGAAGAGCCACACGGGCGCCAGGAGGATGTAGAGGATGCGCACGATGCCAAACGTCGCTTTTGCCGAGGTCACCACGGCCGGAATAAAAAGAATGGCGGAGATCCGGAGAAGCGGTTCCAGAAACAGCGTGTAGTGTCCCGGATACTGACTTCCAAAAACAAGGTCGGCGAGTGCCCATGCGGTCGCGAATCCCGATCCGAACGCCGCCAGCGCGACAAATACCTCTGTCGGCTGTTCGTGGAACACAGGGCGCAGAAAAAACGCACCGAGAACGGCGAGTGTCGCGAAGGGTATCAGGAACGCCCCGGTCGCGTGCCAGACGTACAATGCGCCGGGCATGAACTGTTTGGCGACGCCCCATTCGAACCAGGCAATGAACAGGTACGCCGGAAAAAACGAGACTGCCCCCCGGGCAAAAGGGCCGAATACCACCGACGAGGAAATCGCCCTGCCCCCGAGGCAGGAGAGAACAAATACGAAGGTCAGAAATGCTGATAGAAGTGCGAACAACGTCATGGTATGCAGCGGACAGTATCATGGCGTGAATCCTGCTATCAAGTCTCACGTTCGCTTATATTGCGTTGACAGCGGGGTGGTGAATACCTAAAGTCAGCAGGACCATGAGCGAGGCAGCTGCGAACGGCCCGGAGATAGGGCTCGTACAACCACAATATTTTGAGTTCGGCGACGAAACCGACGGTCTGGTTCTCGATAGCGGTCAGACACTCAGCCCGGTAACCATATGTTACGAGACCTACGGCAGCCTGAACGCCGACGCCACGAACGCCATTCTGCTTCTCCATGCGTTCAGCGGGGATGCGCATGCAGCGGGGTACCACAGCTACGAGGATAAAAACCCGGGCTGGTGGCACGCCATGGTCGGTCCCGGAAAACCCTTCGATACGGACCATTATTTTGTTATCTGCTCGAACGTAATCGGTGGGTGTCAGGGCTCAACGGGACCAGGTTCGCTGAACCCTCGCACAGGTCGACGCTACGGTTTAGGTTTTCCCGTAATTACCGTCCACGACATGGTGAAGGCGCAGATTCGCCTCATACGACACCTGGGCATACCGAAACTTCTCGCGGTTGCCGGTGGATCCATGGGAGGGATGCAGGCACTCGAATGGGCGAGCAGATACTCATCGTACGTCCATGGAGCCATTATTCTTGCGTCGACCTCACGGCTCAGCGCTCAGGGGATCGCATTCAACGCGGTCGGACGAAACGCGATCATGAGCGACCCGCGGTTCTCCAACGGCGAGTATTACGAGCGTGAAGCTCCGGCACGCGGACTGGCGATCGCACGGATGGTCGGACACATCACATACCTGAGCGACGAGTCAATGCGTATGAAGTTCGGACGCCGGTTACAGGACCGGAAACACATGGATTTCAGTTTTACCGATCAGTTTGAAGTCGAAAGCTATCTCGAGTACAAAGGCGGAACCTTTGTCGATCGTTTCGATGCAAACAGTTACATATATCTCAGTAAGGCTATCGATTATTTTGATATGGAGACAACGCACGGTTCGCTCGAAGCGGCGTTCGCGCACACCGGCACCAAATTTCTGATTCTGTCGTTCTCGAGCGACTGGCTGTATCCACCCTACCAGTCAAAAGAGATTGTGCGAGCGCTCATGCGTACGCGGAAAGATGTCAGTTACTGCGAAATCTCAAGCCCTTACGGTCACGACTCTTTTCTCCTGGAAACCGAGCGCCAAGCCCCGATGATCAATGCATTTCTTTCGACGATTTCACAGGACCGCAGTCGGGAGGTCGGATCGTGAGCGCCGGGAACAGACCGCACGTTTCGTACGACGAAATCATCAAACTGGTGAAACCAGCATCTACGGTACTCGACCTCGGATGTGGCGACGGGGAACTGCTGCAGCGTCTTATGAGCGAACGCGAATGCCGAGGACGGGGCGTCGAAATTGACGAACATCGTATACGCGCGTGCATAGAAAAAGGCATCAGCGTGTTTCAGGGAGACCTTGACGAAGGCCTCGCCGATCACGAGACCCACTCATATGATTATGTAATTCTTAATCAGACACTGCAGATGGTACACAGGCCGGACAGACTCCTGCGTGAAATGATACGAGTCGGCAGGAACGTAATCGTCGGCTTTCCGAATTTTGGATACTATCAAAACAGAATACAATTGGCGGTCCGAGGTCGAATGCCGGTTACCGGAACGCTTCCGTACCAGTGGTTCGAGACGCCGAATATACACTTGTGCACGCTTCGCGACTTCCGCAAGCTATGCGGCGAGCTCTCTATAGTCGTGAAAACCGAGGCCGCGAGCCACAAAGGGAAGCCGATTCCCGGGATAGCGGCAAATCTCTTTGCGACCGAGGTTTGCTTCCTGCTTGTGGACAGTATCTCGAGCATTTGATATATTCGTGGACCGTATCTGTGGTATAAGCCGCAGATCGACTAATTTCACACACGTCAGGTTTCGCACGTCGTACGTGACGGGACAGTGTTTCGTAGGACGGGCTTTATGCGAGAAGCCCGCAAATGTACGAACGAGGGGGTAGATTGGCTTCTAAGGACTTACGGGTAAACGAACAGATCAGGGTACGCGAAGTTCGCCTGATAGACGACAACGGAGAACAGCACGGTATCATTCCAACAACACAGGCTATGTCGCTCGCACAGGAGCGGGGACTTGATCTTGTTGAAATTGCACCACAGGCAAAACCTCCGGTCTGTAAATTTCTTGATTACGGAAAGTTCAAGTTCGAACAGGACAAGAAAGACAGGGAGTCCCGTAAGAAACAGAAGCAGGTCAAGCTCAAAGAGGTTCGGATGCAGCCGAAGATCGAGGAACACGATCTGCAGTTCAAGACGAACCACATACGAGGATTTCTGGCGGATGGGTTTAAGGTCAAAGTTACGATTCGGTTTCGTGGACGGGAAATGGCCCATACGGAACTGGGACGGGTTGTGCTGGACAAGATTATAGACATGCTGGGGGACACGGCGGTAACAGACCGACCTCCGCAGATGGAAGGACGATTCATGTCTATGATCGTATCCCCGGGAACAAAAAAGGCACCAAAGAACAACGAACAGTCGGCAACGGAAGAGTAGCCGCAGGAGCAGACAATGCCTAAAATGAAGACACGGCGAGCGGCCGCAAAGCGTTACACGGTAACGCCGAACGGAAAGGTCAAGTACAAGAAGCAGGGGCTTCGCCACATCCTCTCGAAGAAGAGCACGAAGCGTAAGCGGAAACTGCGAAAAGCGGGCCTTCTCGACAGGACCGAGGCACCACGCGTCAAAAAGATGATGCCGTACGGCTAAGACCTGCTGCATCGGCTTTTACTATCACGAAATTTCAGGAGTACAAACATGCCACGCGCAGTAGACGGAACACGGCGTAAGGATAGACGCAATAAAATTCTTCGTCAGGCCAAGGGCTATTGGGGACGGCGAAGCAAGCTTTTTCGAACAGCAAAAGACGCTGTCGCAAAAGGACAGAGTTATGCATACAGGGACCGCAAGGTACGGAAGCGGGATTTCCGAAGGCTCTGGATCGCTCGCATCTCAGCTGCATGCCGGAACGAAGGTATCACCTACTCGAGATTTATCAGCGGCTTGCAGCGGTCCGAGATCGCAATAAACCGGAAGGCCCTGAGTAATCTCGCAATAGAAGACCCGAAAGCGTTCTCGACGCTCGTCGAACAGGCAAAGTCCAAACTCGACTGAGACTCCACCGACACGGTGGAAAGGCGGGCCGTATGCTCACGGTAGAGCAGATCAAGTTGCTGGAAAACAGGGTCCTCAAAGCCGTTGAAAAGATCTCCTCCCTGCAGGAAGAAAATCAGCGTCTTCGCGAGGGCCTTTCACGGTACGAACGACGAATCGAGGAACTTGAGGTACTCGTTCACGAGTTTCGCGAGGGACAACAGGCGATCGAAGACGGAGTTCTCAGTGCTCTGAAGCGTCTCGACATCCTTGAAGATGAAATTGCCTCGGACGACGTGTCGGCGGAGATTCCACCGGACCGCTCGCCGACCGACAGTGTGTCCGAGAAG
>JBKHAN010000071.1:0-11281 GCA_046542845.1 Spirochaetaceae bacterium | reverse complement strand
AGGAAAACGTACAGGTTGTCGACCTGCGTTTCATGGACTTCCCCGGTCTCTGGCAGCATTTCAGCGTGCCGTCACACGAGATCGACGAAGATACCTTCACCGATGGTCTCGGATTCGACGGATCGAGCATCCGCGGCTGGCAGGCTATTAACGAGAGCGACATGATCGTGAAGCCGGTCGTTTCAAGCGCGTTTATCGACCCCTTCATGGCCGCAAAGACCCTGGTCATGACCTGCGACATATCGGACCCCATCAGCGGGGAGGATTACACCCGTGACCCGCGCAGCGTCGCCCGCAAGGCAGAGAATTACCTCAAGTCAACCGGTCTCGGTGATACCGTCTATTTTGGTCCCGAAGCAGAATTTTTCGTGTTCGACGACATTCGCTTCGACCAGAACGAGCACTCCGGATACTACTTTGTCGATTCAGTAGAAGGTCGATGGAACACCGGGCGCGACGAAAACCCGAACCTCGGATACAAGCCGCGCTATAAGGAAGGCTACTTCCCCTGCCCGCCGACCGACAGTCTGCAGGACATGCGAAGCGAAATGATGCTTATTCTCGAGTCGCTCGGGGTAGCCATTGAAGCCCAGCACCATGAAGTTGCCACGGGTGGACAGTGCGAGATCGATATGCGTTTCGCACCAATGGTCGAGATGGCAGACTCCCTGCTCAAGTACAAGTACGTCATAAAGAACGTGGCTCGCAGACACAACAAAACCGTCACGTTTATGCCGAAGCCACTGTGGAGCGACAACGGAAGCGGCATGCACGTGCACATGTCCATCTGGAAAGACGGGAAGAACCAGTTCTACGGAGACGGATACGCAGGCCTCTCGGAAACCGCACTTCACGCCATCGGTGGACTCCTGAAGCATGCACCTGCAGTGCTCGCCTTCAGCAACCCGACCACCAACAGCTACAAGCGGCTGGTTCCGGGTTTCGAAGCCCCCGTTAACCTCGCCTACTCCAGCCGGAACCGCAGCGCCGCGGTCCGCATTCCCATGTACTCGAAGAGCGAAAAAGCCAAGCGCTTCGAGTTCCGCTGCCCGGACCCGAGCGGCAACGCCTATCTGACCTTCAGCGCCATGCTCATGGCAGCGATCGACGGTATTCAGAACAAAATCGACCCGGGCCAGCCCCTCGATAAGAACATTTACGACCTGCCGGCGGCAGAAGCAGCCAAGGTACCCAAGACGCCCGGAAGCCTCCGCGAAGCGCTTGCGCACCTCGAAGCGGATCACGAGTTTCTGCTCAAGGGAGACGTATTCACGAAGGACGTCATTGAAACCTGGATCGAGTACAAGCTCGAGAACGAGGTCATGCAGATCGAAACCCGCCCGCATCCCTACGAGTTTGCTCTGTACTCCGACATCTGAACCGTGCATGCAGGCGGTCCGGAACACGGATCGCCTGACACCGCGCACAGCCCGGCGGCCGGCCTTACAGGTCCGGCCCGTCGGGTTTTTTTGTGCCTGGATAAACACCATGCTTGCGGACAGCACATTTCCCGCCGAGCCTGTGGATTTACGCACACTGTGTTATACTATGGCTCGTCCGGCATACGCCGGTCTGAACGACATTGGGGAGTATGGATCATGAAAAGAATACTGATTTCGATAGTACTGGTCGCAGTGCTTGCGAGCGGAGCTGCCGTGGCGCAGGACAATCCCTTCGAAAATTTCGATGATTTTACCAGTGGGTTTGAAGCCTTCGGTCGGGAACTCGCCGGGGCACTGCCGCACAACACCACCATAGGCCAGCAGTGGGCCGACGCGCACATAGGGCAGCTGCTTGCATTCCCGCCGCGCTTCGGACTCGGAGTATCGGTTGGACAGACCACGATTCCGCGCGACGCCTTCGACCAGGCCTTTAACAGCCTCGGGCTTGACTCGCAGGAGCTGCTTTCGGACCTTCCCGAAGAAGCACAGGAGCTGGGCCTGCCGCTTCCAGGCTTTACCGTGGACGCGCGAGCGGGTGGGATCATTCTTCCGTTTGACGTAGGTGTAAAAGTCGGCGCGCTTGATGAATTTCCGATCGGGGAGGAAAACGGCCCGACAATTGACTACCTGCTTGCCGGTGCGGATGTGCGCTATCGTGTCGTTCGTGAGCGGCGCCTGCTGCCCAAAGTCTCTGTCGGCGCGGGCGTGAACTACAGTACCTTTCGTCTCGACGCACCCGGGCTGCTCGGTGAAAGCGTGGACATTGCAGACGTTCCGGACGACCCGGATGACCCCGACAGCACCGCTACGCTCGGTTTCACCGACCCGGAGCTGTTTCTCGAATGGGAGACCACCGTATTCGACATAACGGCGCAGGCGAGCAAGCGCTTCTTTATCTTCCAGCCCTTTGTCGGTGCGGGACTGTCCTACAGCTCCTCCGACGTTGGTGGTGGTGTTTCGTCACAGTTCCAGATTGACGGGACCGACCCCGAAGAAGAGGACATACAGGCAATACAGGACGCCCTCGCGGCGAGCGGAGAGGACGGTGAGTTCAGCTTTGCCGATAACCAGTTCGGGTTCCTTGCGAGTCAAGAGGACGTGGTCAACACCCGCGTGTTCGGAGGTCTCGGGCTTCGGCTGTTCATGTTCAACCTGGACGTCGGCGCGTCGTATGAGTTCGAAAGCGGGAGCATAGGTGCTCAGATCGGGACGCGGATACAATTTTAGAGATTCTTTCCGAATTCAGTAGATTTCCGTCGCGTAGTGCGGTATGTTCCCGTTTACGCGTCGGACAGAAAACCGAGCGGCGGCTGGGTGTCAGACGGCAGCAATGACCGGAAACCAGCCGCAGCAGTCTTAGAGGACCGCCCGATCCTGGTACGGACGGCGGTTATCCCGGGGTGCCACCTCCTAGCACTCCGGGTTTTTTTTGCCCGTCTCACACGTTGACAGGACGCATTGAGCTTCTTAGACTTCGGCGTACAGTTATCAGCCACCAACCCCCGCCCCGATAGCTCAGCAGGATAGAGCGGCTGCCTCCTAAGCAGCAGGTCACGCGTTCGAATCGCGTTCGGGGTATAGTCTTTCCGTGTAATTTACAGTTATAATCCGGGGGATATGTCGAACATACGTCGGCATACGTACAGCATCGCTCCACCCACGCGTGATCTTCGAGACTGTATAGAATAATCCGAATACTAGATGTAAAGAAGTTGTGGAGTCGGTTCATGCCGCATATGCCTGGAAAGTCTATCCTCCTTGTTGAGGATGAAGCGCTTATAGCCCTGCGAGAGAAAGCCGTTCTCGAGTCTGCGGGCTATTCAGTACACATTGCTCATACCGGGGAACAGGCCCTGATCTGGATGGCCGGTTCATGTACGCCGGATCTGGTTCTTATGGACATTGACCTGGGCCGGGGAATAGACGGGACCGAGACTGCAGCGCAGATACTCGAACGGAGCAATATCCCGATTGTTTTTCTTTCCTCTCAGACGGACAGCGAAATTGTCGCCCGGACGGAGAAAATTACTTCCTACGGGTTCATTCAGAAAAGTTCCGCAGACACGATTCTTCTGGCGTCAATTCGAATGGCCTTCGAATTATGGAAGGCACACCGGAAGGTTGCCGAATCGAAATCACTGCAGGCGAACCTGTTCGAACAAGTCCCGGGGGCAATCTACCAGTTTCAGTATTTTCCCGATGGCAGCAGTTGTTTTCCCATGGCATCCCGAAACATATGGCTCGTACACGAAGTAACCCCGGAAGAGGTTGTGAATGATGCTACTCCCGTGTTCGAGCGCATCCACCCCGACGATTTCGATTCAGTGGTGGCTTCAATCAGACGCTCGTACGAAACCCTTGAGATCTGGGAACATGACTACCGGGTCCGGTTGCCGTCTCGCGGGGAGCGATGGCTCCGCGGCAGGGCCAGGCCGGAGCGGCGTCAGGATGGCAGTGTCCTGTGGCACGGTTTTATCACCGACATAACCAGCTACAAGATCATGGAACTGCGTGTGCTCGACGACCGCCGACGTCTGACCGCGATTCTTGACGGCACGAACGTGGGGACATGGGAGTGGAACATCCGAACCGGCGAAACCGCTTTCAACGAACGGTGGGCTGAGATTATCGGGTATACCCTGGACGAACTGTCTCCCGTTTCCATTGAAACGTGGTACCGATATACGCACCCTGACGATCTGAGTGAATCGAAACACGCTTTGGACAGACATTTTGCCGGACAGAGCCCCCGTTACGACGTGGAATTACGAATGCACCACAAGGACGGTCACTGGGTATGGGTTCGTGATCGCGGTAAAATTGCTACATGGACCCCCGATGGGGAGCCGGAGTGGATTTTTGGTACGCATCAGGATGTTACTGAGGAAAAGGACCGGCAGCAGCTTCTGGCAGAAAAGAACAAACAGCTTGAACTCAGTGAAGCGCGCTATCGCTCCCTGTTTGAAAACAGTTCGTCTGTCATGCTGGTCGTTGATCCGGATGACGGGCGCATTCTTCGAGCAAACCCGAGCGCGGCTCGGTTCTATGGGTGGAGTCGGGAGGAGCTTACCTCCAAGTACATTCAGGACATTAATCAGACCACGTATGTCCGGGAATACCTTGCTGAAGCATACAGGCGTGAGCGAAACGTGTTTCATTTCTGTCATCGTACCGCATCGGGTGAGACCCGTGAGGTGGAGGTCTTTTCGTCACCCATACAATGGGACGACAAACAGGTGCTCCATTCGATTATCCACGACATTACCGACCGCATCGAGCTTCAAGCCGAACAAGCAAGATTGTCGACAGCCGTAAAGCATAGCGCGAGCGCAGTCGTCATTACGGATGCGGATGGACTTATCGAGTACATGAATCCGCGTTTTACCGAATTGACCGGATATCGGTTCGACGAGGTCGTCGGCACGAAGACCAGCATCCTGGATTCGGCGGCGGACTCACGGGGCGACGACGCGGAACTCCGGCACACCATTCTATCCGGCCGGACGTGGCGCGGGACACGTCAGAACAGGAAGAAAACCGGAGAGTACTATTGGGAGTCGGCCTCAATTGCTCCGATACACAACAGCGAAGGCGAAATTGTTCACTTCGTGACAGTAACCGAGGATGTTACCGACCGCGTGGAGCGGGAACGAACCCTGCAGGAAACTGCAGCGCAACTCCAGGAAGCGATGGTACGTCAGGAGACACTCATGGCCGAGTTGAATCACCGCGTGAAGAACAATCTCGCTATGGTTGCGTCGCTTGTTCAGCTTGAAAACGATCGCCTCGGGGACTCGACCGACCTGACCGACATACTGACGAGAATCACGACGATCACGGCGATTCATGAGCAGCTGCAGAATTCAAGCACGTACGAGAAAATCGATCTCCAGTCATATATCACGCGTGTTATCACGGCTGCAGTACAACAGGTGCCCTCGGTAGAAACAGTCATAGCACTCGCAGGTCTGAACGTCCCAACCAGGACCGCTGTGACGCTCGGACTCATTCTCAATGAGATTGCGACCAACGCGGTAAAGTATGGCTTCAACGACAGTGAACCGCCGAGGCTGTCGGTTCTCTCACGCTACGACGGGTCGATCTGTGAACTCTCGGCTACAAATAGTGGGAATGCCTTTCCCGACGATATAGATATCGAAAACACTCCGTCGCTTGGCATTCGCCTCATCGCAATGCTCACGGAGCAGATAGGCGGAGAATTGTCACTGACACGAACACCGCAGCCTCTCTATATCATACGGTTTCCGCTTGAACAGGACAAAGGTGAAGAGCATATTTCACCGGGAGCATAGAATGGTGACAATGGAACACAGCACATTGGAGAAGCGATCCCGAGATATACTGGGACATTTGTACGACGTCGCGGGCGTCGGCATGTGCGTCACTGATCGCGAGCGACGGTTCGTCGCCGTCAATCGCGAATACTGCGCGACGTACGGTTATGAGCCTTCGGAACTGCTCGGGAACGAGTTTACCATGGTAGTCCCGCGGGAGCAGCGCGATGCTGCGGCACGGCTTCACGACGACTTCCTGCTGCGAGGTCATGGTGAAGTCAGCGGAGAATGGAACGTTGTCAGAAAGGACGGATCGATACGCACGATCCTTGTGACTGCCGGACGACTGGAGCTGGAAGGGAACTCCTATAAGGTCACGACGGTCTACGACATGCAAGGGCGATCGATCGGATCAAGACTTGACGAAATTCAGGACAACGCGATCCGGGAAATAACGCACCGCGTAAAGAATCACCTCAACAGCCTTCAATCGATGCTTGACCTCCAATTGCGGGAATCAGCCGGAGAAAGCAAGATTGTGAGTATTCTCACCGACAGTATAAACCGCATCAAATCCATGAGCAGGTTGTACGACCGCCTTCAGCAGGCACCGTCGGTGACCAGCATCGGGTTAAAGGGATACCTGGAGAATCTCGTGTCAGACATTATCTCGACCGGGGGTCGAGATGAGCATGTTCGGGCAGACCTCGATGTCGAAGACCTTCAGCTTACCGTGGAACAGGGTGTGTCCCTGGGTCTGATCCTCAACGAGCTTGCGACGAACAGCTTCAAGCACGCGATTCCCCACGGGACGAGCGGGTGGATAGCGGTGTCGGTTCACAGCGCCGGGCCATATATCGAGGCGCGGGTCAGCGACTCAGGCCCGGGAGTATCTGCCGACTATCTCGATAAAAACCGCGAGCAACTCGGGATGCAGATCGTTTCGGCTATCGTAGCGCAGCACAGCGGTGAGTTTCTTCTCGAAGAACCGAACACTTCCACCTTTCTCGTGCGCCTGCCGCGAATATTTGACTGAAGGCAGGCCGGTATCGTGTATCGCGGGTTGCCTCGAACTTCGCGACCGATCGCACGACAGCCATGACTGCGAAAGATTTTCCGGATGTCGTTTCCAACAAATTTTCGTATAATTGGGGTCATGATGCGCTCCCGGATTCTTCTGTTCCTGTCGATATCACTGCTTCTGTTTGCGTGTTCCACGTCGCCCACACAGGACGGCCCGCCGCAGATGTCCGGTTTCGAGGACACGCCGCTGCCCGTCGACCCGCTTGTCACCGTCGGAACACTCGACAACGGCTTGACGTATTTCATTCGCGAGAATACCGAGCCGGAAAACAGAGCCTTTCTCCGTCTGGTGGTGAACGCGGGCTCTATACAGGAAGATGACGACCAGCTGGGACTCGCTCATTTTCTGGAACACATGGCGTTTAACGGGACGCAGAGCTACTCCGGAAACGATATCATCGACTTTCTCGAACGGCTCGGCATGCAGTTCGGGCCTGACATTAACGCGTATACGAGTTTCGACGAGACTGTCTATCAACTCGATGTACCAACGGACAGAGCGCAGACCTTCGATACCGCGATGAACGTGCTCTACGAATGGGCAACGCTCATGACGCTCGACCCGGAAGAAATTGATAAGGAACGAGGGGTCATTGTCGAGGAGTGGCGGTTCCGCCGCGGCGCGAACGCACGGATGCGTGACGAACAGTACCCGGTGCTGTTTGGAGACTCGCGCTACGCCGAGCGGTTGCCCATCGGTGACGTCGACCTGATTCGGACCTTCGAACCTGCCGTCCTCGAGCGCTTCTACCGCGACTGGTACCGGCCCGAGCTCATGGCGATCGTCGCCGTCGGTGACTTCGACAGTCGGGACGTAGAGGAGCAGATTGCAGAGATTTTTTCGCGGATCGAGCCTGCCGATGATCCACGCCCGCGTGAGGTCTTCGACGTTCCGCCGCATGAGGAAACCCGCTTCGTGGTGGCTGACGACCCGGAGACAAGCTACACCACGGCCTCGCTTTACGTAAAACGGGATGCCGAAGAGCTCAGAGACCGGGAGGACTACCGGGGACGCCTCATGAGTCAGCTCTTCTCATCCATGTTTAATTCCCGACTCGCGGAGATCGCGCGGGAACCGGACGCGCCCTTCCTCGATGCAAGCGTTTCAAGCGGCCCCCTCGTCAGAACCGAGGCCGCTGCAGCGCTCAGTGCGGCGGTGGAGGGCAACGATGTTGCCCCGGCGATCGAATCGCTTCTGATTGAAACGCGACGGATTAATGAACACGGTTTCACGGAAACAGAACTCGATCGAGCAAAACGGAATGCGCTTCGAAGCATTGAACAGACCTACCGGGAGCGGGAGAATCTACACAGCAGAAGCTTTGCAGACGAGTATGTCCGGGCATACCTGGAGAACGAAGCCATCCCCGGGATCCCTGCCGAACGGGAACTCTACGAGGAACTGCTACCTGATATCACGCTCGCAGAGCTCAACGAGCTGGCAGAGACGTACCTGCAGGAAGAGAACCGGGTTGTTATGGTCAGCGCGATCGAGTCGGATGAACTCTCCGACGTCACCGAACAGGAGCTTCGCGAGGTGTTTGAGCAGGCACAGCTTGTCGACGTGGAACCCTACGTTGACCGGGCCGTTGAAGATCGGATCCTTCCCGTGGTCCCTGCCCCCGGCGAGGTCGTGTCCGAGCGCGACCTGGCGCTGGACGGCGCATACTCATGGACAATGAGCAATGGCGCTGAGGTAATTGTCTACCCCACCGAACACCGGAGCGACCAGGTCCTTATGTCGGCCTTCAGCCCGGGGGGAAGCTCGACTGTCGCGATGGATCGCTTTCGCAGCGCCCAGTACGCCACGACATTCACAGAGCAGATGGGGTACGGAGACTTCTCTCCTCCGGATCTCGAGCGCGCCCTCGCTGGACGCGCGCTGAGCGTCACGCCGTTTATCGACAGTTATGAGGAAGGCCTCTCAGGCTCTTCCTCCGTTGAAGATCTCGAAACAATGCTGCAACTGCTTCATCTCAAAATGACCACGCCGCGACGTGACGAGGCGACGTTTGCCGCTCTGCAAAACCAGTTCCGGGCCGCTATCGCGAATCAGACGAACCAGCCTGCGTTTCAGTTCAGCAGGCGATTCCAGGAACTTTACAACGACGGAAATCCTCGTGCGCTTCCCATCGCCTCCGAGGGTATCGACAGCATATCGATAGATGACGTTCTGGATATATACAGCGAACGATTCGGAGACGCATCGGATTTCACCTTTGTCTTTGTCGGCAATATCGATCTTGCCCGGTTTCGACAGATGACGGAACGCTACATTGCCTCTCTCCCTGGACTCGACACCGATCCGGGCTGGCGGAATGTCGGCATTGACCGTCCGGAGAGCACCGTGACCGATACCGTACGGTCCGGGATCGAGCCAATTGCAGAGGTGGCAATCGCGTTCTACGGTGACTACGAGTTCAGCCAGCAGAACAACTACCGGATCCGGGCACTTGAGCGCATGCTCAGCATTCGAATGCAGGAGGAAATCCGCGAGGACGAATCCGGGACGTATGGCGTCGGCGTGCAGGCGGTGTTTGATCAGGTACCCGAAGAGCGCTATGGAATGCTGATCACATTCCGCGCGGACCCGGAGCGGATCGAAGAACTTACCGACAGCGTGTTCGGGGTGATAGATGAACTGCGTACTACGGTCCCGGACCGGAATTACGTAGAGCGTATACAGGAAACCCAGCGAGCAACGTTCGAGGAGGGACTGACCAGCAATCAGTTCTGGCTCGGGCAAATCGAGTACGCTGCCAGGAACGGACGGGAACTCGACTCGATTGAGCAGTATCTCGACCTTGTGGACAGCCTGCAGGCGCGGGATATCACCGAAGCAGCGCAGCAGCTGCTCGACAATGACCGCTTTGTGCAGGTGACCCTGCTCCCGGCAGAGGCAGAGGCAGAGTAGCGAGAAGCGATCGGCGATAGCAGGATCGCAGGGACCATTGCGTAGCCTGAATTCGGAATCTCCTGCAGGTACGGGCCCGGTTGCTCGGCAGCCTCGTCTTTGCCCGTGCGCCAGGAGCCTCGCGTTCGCTCGAGGGAGCGCAGTGCAATGCGCAATGCGTACACAATACTCTTGCCGCGTTCGAACGAACCAGAGGTTACCGGATCCGTTCATCCTCTACCTTGATCCGGTCATAGCTGCGGTGTCCCTGACGGCCGCCGTTGACGTTCTCCTGATCGTACCGCTTGCCGTGATAGACCCGGCACTCGGTATGCGCTTCACCGGTGGCACCGCCCTGCAGACAGTTCGGTCTATAGCGCCGACAGTCGTGCCCGTACTTATCGTTCTTTCGCTTGTTACGGCGTACACGCGGCGACCAGACTCACGCGAGCATGATCTTCCCACCCCGCTCCTCGAGAGGCAGAAAGATCGCGCGCTCGTGTGGTGTGCGGTTCGGCGTGTGGATTGCGAGGTAGAGTGTTCCTGAGAAATCGCGAAACACCATGCCGTGACCTCCATCATTCTGATACAGGGGTGTTTCTTCGTGCGTCCAGGGACCGGTGACGCCCGACTCACTGTACGATACGCCAATGGCGTACGCGCCGCCGCGGAAGCTCGACCAGATCATGGCCAGCGCGTCGCCGACAGGAAACAGAAAGGGTCCGTCGGTTACGTAGTTCCCGCCTCCGCGAATCGGTTCTACCCACGGGGCCGAACTGGCAGCGAACAAGGTCTCCGGTGGCCCGATGCTGCGGGTGAGATCGTCCGACAGACGAAGTGCGCATATCGTACCGTCGCCAATCTGCACCCATTCGTGGCAGAAAACCATCCATGGGGCACCGCTTGCATCGATGTAAAGGGTCCCATCGAGGCATTCCCAGTCGGGCGGCGTCACTGGTCCCAGGCTATGGGGGCGAAACGGCCCGCGCGCGGTGTCGCCGACAAGAATTTGTGTTCCGCGACACCGATCGGGTGACTTGAACGACGCGAACATGTACCAGTCGCGACGGTACTCATGCACCTCGGGTGCCCAGAAGTTGCGATCGGCCCAGAAGTCCGGTGGCGGGCGAAAGGCCGCAATGGGACCCGTCCAGTCCTTCAGATCCGGGCTTTCCCAGACGTCGAAACCAGTTGCCGGGGGGGTCCAGATATTGGAGTCGGTTGACCCGTACATGAGATAGCGCTTGCTTCGGGGTTCTGGAACAACGAAGGGGTCACGGATCTGTATATCGCAGGTTTTCATGAATCGGCTCCTTAAAACCGGGGCGTTATATACGGGCGCGCTTTTATGCTACGCAGGTTGCGACCGTCAAGCTCGAGGGTTTCGTTCGCCGATACTTCGAAGGGTATCGACACACTGCCACCGGCCTTTTGCGGATGCGCGTGCAACGTGAGCTGCGCCGATACGTTCCCCGGCACAAGCCCTGTAATAGCGGTCACGTGGCCTGAGCGATCGCACACGAGCCTCGTACCGACTGGAAACTCCGCGTGGGATTCACCGTTCAGAA
>JBKHAN010000070.1:0-11331 GCA_046542845.1 Spirochaetaceae bacterium | reverse complement strand
TGCTGTCGAGTTGTCCCACCTGTATTTCCAGTACCCCGGAGTGCCCGTTTTTCAGGGAGTCTCACTCGCCATACCTCAGGGCGGCCTGACACAGATTGTCGGACCGAACGGCGGAGGGAAGACAACGCTTGCCCGACTGTTGCTGGGGCTCCTGAAGCCTTACGCGGGGACGGTGCGTGTGTTTGGGCAGGTGCCTGCCGCCACGCAGCAACGCAGCGGTTATGTACCTCAACACAGTCTGTACGATCCGCAGTTTCCGGCTGTCGTCAGCGAGGTCGTCATGACCGGACGGCTCACGAAGCGGTTTGGCCTGTACTCCCGCGAAGACCGGGCCGCTGTAGAGCGCGTCTTCGACGAGCTGGATATCTCGGACATCCGAAAGCGGCGTTTCGCGGAGCTCTCGGGGGGGCAACGGCAACGCGTATTACTCGCACGAGCGCTTGTCAGCAATCCCGCCCTTCTCATCCTCGATGAGCCGACCGCAAACATTGACCGTGGTTCGGCACGAAGGCTTGAAGGACTTGTGGCTACGCTCAAACAGCGAGTGGACGTTCTTCTGATTACCCACGACTTTGACTTTCTTTCGGATCAGGTCGACAGGGTCATGTGTGTAAACCGAGCGGTCCATGTTCACCCGAGAAGCGAGCTTACCACCGACGATATGCATCGACTGTTCAGTGGACACCTTCATGACCTCGGGGTCAAAGCGGACTACTCGGGCCATTCGGAGACCCGGCCATGAGCGAGTTTTTTCAGGCGGTGTTCAGTTCGCAGGTGCCGTTTATTCGCTTTGCGCTTCTTGCCGGCCTCGTTTCGGCTCCAGCGTTCGGAGTCGTTGGTTCCTACGTCGTGGTAAACCGGATCAGTTATCTTGCGGGTGCGATCTCACACTCGGTTCTCGCCGGTATCGGAATCAGCCTCTACGCGGCGTACGCCTACAACACGACCTGGTTTACGCCGTTCTGGGGGGCCTTTGTCGCAGCAATGATCTCCGCCCTCGTTGTCAGTTGGGCGTCGAGCAGCGGAAAGCAGCGAACGGATTCTGCCATAAGCATCGTATGGGCGCTCGGGACGGCGATCGGGGTCATTTTTATTGTCCGCACCCCTACATTTGTCGACCCCATGGCATACCTGTTCGGCAATATCCTCTTGCTCTCTCCGCAGGATTTGTGGGGAATCATCGCGCTCGACGTAATCATCATAATCTCGGCAGTGTTTCTGTATCCGCACCTGTTTGCCGTCAGTTTTGACGCGGAGTTCGCAACGGTGCGCGGAGTGCCTGTACAAAGGCATATCACGTTTTTGCTGCTTCTCACCGGAGCGACGGTCGTGCTCATGGTGACCACCGTCGGTATCGTCCTAGTTATAACGCTGCTGACGCTGCCTGCCGCGACCGCCGGATTCTTCGCCCGTTCGCTCAAAGGGCTCATGGTGCTCGCGTCAGTCCTGTCGGCGATCTTCTCGGTTGCCGGAATCGCATTGAGCTATGTCTACGACCTGCCGAGCGGTGCGGGCATCGTGCTGTGTACGATAGCCGGCTACGTATTCGCGTGGGTTTACTCGCAGATACAGGGAAAACGTGCGCGGACATGATGCCGGCACTGACACCGAGACCCGCAAGGAGGGTTTTATGAAGTATGGCTTGAGGCTTCGCGGAATCGCCGTGATTCTTTCGGCAGTGTTTCTGTTCGCAGCGTGCGCGACAGGGCCTGACCAGGACCACGATCATGATCACGACCACGACCATGATCACGCGCATCATGATCACGACCACGACCACGCACATACCGACGGTCGCATTGTGATCGGGTTTGACTCAGGCACCGCCGCCGTGTTTGACGTGCACGAAGAAGAGATCGAAGCGGTCTTCGAGATGCTTGTTCCTGCAGGCGGGCTTGCGGTGTACTCGAACGACAGCGGGGAGTTCGGCTACGTCGTTCATCGTGCAGAATCCGTGGTTGCCGTTATCGACAGCGGACAACGGCTCGAAGACCACGAGGGCCACACCGATGTCGTCTTTGGGGATATAGACGTACTCGGTTTTATACCGAATGGCGTTCTACCGACGCACTTCACCACGACGGTCGGGCGTTCGGGCATTTACAACGACGGTTCCGGCGACATAACGGTCGTAGAAGAGAGCATGCTGCGCACGGAATTCGACGCTGCGTTTTCAGTTGTGCCCGCCCACGAGGACCACGGCGCACCGGTGCTTCTCGGAGACCGAATACTGGTCGGCTACATTGGTCAGCCGCATATCGAGATGCTGAGCTACGACGGCGAGCTGCTTGGGACACACCCGGGAATCTCGAGGGCACACGGGCAGGACAGGGTCGGACGGTTCACAGCCTTCGGGGCGGAAGAAGGCGTCATGATTATCACGCAGACCGGCCCGGACTTCGAGGCGACCATGGTAGAAAACCCCGAGGGCACGCCCGACGACGCACGGACGGGGAGGGTGCACGGACATCCGGCGCTTCCGCATTTCATTGGGAACCTTGGAGCGGGGCTTGTTGCGGTGAACCCCGAGAGTCTCTCAAGCACTCGCCACGAACTGCCGTCTGAACCCTGGAGCTTCGGTATTGACCGGTCCGGACAACACGTGGCCGTACTCGGCAGAAGCGGAAACGTGTACGTCCTCGACGCGGAAACGTTTGACCTACAGGCGACGATCCCGGTCGTCGACCCATACGACGCGGATGCTCCGGCCGGCACATCGGTGCCTTCGCTCACGCTGGGGAGCGGTATTGCATTCCTCAGTAACCCTGCCGACAACACGCTGCTCAAAATCGATCTTGACCACGGAGAAGTTGAACACAGCGTCGCGCTCGGTCGCTCACATGGTACGGTGACCTCCATCGCAGCCATGATCACCGATGGAGTCGTGCATTAATGGTTCCGCATATGAACGTTGCAGGTATTTTCATGCTTGTACTGTGCCTTTCTGCTCCTGCCACCGGCTTTGCCGGTGGCGGTCAGGAGGCAGGTCCGCGTGAAGGGGTTATTGAAGTGTACGCGAGTGTGGCCCCACAGGCAGACATAATTCAGCGGATCGGTGGCGAACGGGTCTCGGTAGGGGTCTTGATTGGCCCCGGACAGGACGCGCACACGTTTGACCCCTCTCCGCGTCAGATTGAGCGTCTCAGTCGTGCAGAAATTCTCTTCTCCACCGGACTCGAGTACGAGGCTAATATTGTCGACGCGCTCAGCAGGTCTGCGCCGGGTGTGCAGATTGTCCGCTTGTACGAGGGCATCGAACTGCGCGAGATCGAGCGCCACTATGTGGATCCGAATGTCCCACACAGTCACGAGAATGAACCAGGCGATCCGCATATATGGCTCGGGTTTGACGAGGTCCGGGTGCAGGCGAGACACATCCGTAACGCGCTGACCGAGGCTCGCCCGGATCTCGAGAGCGAGTTCGAGCGGCGATACGAAGAGTTTCTGGAGCTCGTAACCGAGCTTGAGCAGGAAGTCGAAGAACTGCTTGCGCACCTGCGGGGCGGTAGCATCATGGTCTACCATCCTGCGTTTGGATACCTGCTCGATCCGCTTGATATCACGCAGATCGGTATTGAGGCGGGAGGGCGCGAGCCGAGTTCCCGTCAGCTGCGGGTCGCGATCGAAGACGCACTGGCGGCGGGAATTACCGTCGTGTTCACACAGCCGGAGTACACGGATATCGCGAGCAGGGCTATAGCTCGAGCAGTCGGCGCACAACACGAGACGGTCACCGACCTTGGTTCCGACTGGCCCGAGCTTATGCTGGATATCGCCGAGACATTTGCGCAGGAGGGTCGGTAGAGTACGGGGTTAGTTGTGCAGCTTCGGGGAAGCGCGATATTCTCCGTAGCTATTATGACTACAGGAACATACAGGGCGATTGCCAGGGGACGTGCAGAGCCGTGGGAGGTTGAGCCTGCCTGGCGAGACGGGCGTATTGCTCCAATCGGTCGGCACGCACTGGCGGGTGTTCTCTGGGGACTGGTCTGGCTTATAGCCGTCGGTGCCGCAAGCGTCCTTATGGTTGTCGGCGATGCGGGGATCCTCAGTCTCGCCCCGATCCTCTTCATGGGACCCGGACTATACGTCCTGTTTCGATCGCTGCGTCGTCTTCGTGTTGAGAGAAGCTACCCTACTGTTCACCTGAAGCCCTCAAAAATTCCGGTAGCCCCGGGTGAGCGCTTTGAGTGTGTTCTGCATTCCGGAGCTGATCCTGCCCGGTTCAGCGCGTCCAACGTCACGTTTAACGTACGAATCACCGCAAACAAGTGGGTGGTACGGTCGTCTGCAGGCGACCGTGGCCCGCGGAAGGTCCGATCGGTCGTGTGGGAGAAGTCGACACCTGTGGTCGCTGCCAGTGGAACGTCGGAGCTGGGTTCGTCGTTAATCGGGCGTTTCAGCTTCGATCTTCCCGAAGAACTGGAAGAGACCAGCCGTGTTCAAGCTGTGATTACCTATGACTGGCGGCTGGAGGTTGACGCGACCGACAGTCTTCCCGGTTTTCACTACGAGTTTGAGCTTCCCGTTTTTGATACAAGGACGGCTCTCGAGAAGGCAGACCACGCGCTTGGCACGGCAACCAACACTGAGCCCGCGACGGATGTCGAGGAATCGACCCCGGCCACGGCGTTTCGCCCACCCGTAGGCAAGGGTGATCTCGACGGTCTCAAGGCATATCAGGACGATGTTTTCGAGGAGCGATGTGTCCGCGACAGTCGTCCCACGTCGCAGCGCATATTCCGGGCAATGGAACCGTACACACATATTGAGCGGCTGGGCGACAGAGCTGTAAGCGTCGTTCACGTGAAGGGTGATCGCGCCGTACGCAGAATCAGGCGCGTGGCTTCTGGAGCATCGGTGCTGCTTATGTTCTTCGTACCGGGAGACCTCAGACTGCTGTTCTTTTTTGCAGCCCTTCTCCTGCTCGCCATGGGTGCATCGGCAAAACCGAACGCAATCGCAATGCACGCAGACGACACAGGGCTTCACATCGATACGGTTCGCGGTAGAAAAAAAGGCTCCAGGCATCACGTATGGAGCTCTGTGGGCATGATACACGTTCACAGGTACTCGTCATCGGACGTCCACGATATCGTGGTCGGTCTCACGAAGGACGGGACACGCTCGATCGGTGCCAGGTTCTCTTCCAAAGGCGAGGCAGAGGGAATTGCGGCTGCAATCGCAGCGGTGAAAGAACGACATATATGATACAGAACATACACGACATTATCGAGTCCCTGACGCTTGCTGAAAAAGCATCCCTGTGCTCCGGTCAGGACTTCTGGAATCTCAAAAGCATCCCCGAAAAAGGTGTGCCGCCGGTCATGGTCACCGATGGGCCTCATGGTCTTCGCAAGCAGGCCGGGAGCGCTGATCATATTGGACTCAACGCCAGCGTGCCGGCCACGTGTTTTCCGACTGCGGCCGGACTCGCCGCGACCTGGGACGAATCGCTACTCGAGGAAATTGGACAGGCGCTCGGCCGGGAGAGCCGGGACCAGCAGGTCGCGGTGATACTCGGGCCCGGCGCGAATATCAAACGATCCCCGCTTTGCGGACGCAATTTCGAGTACTTCTCCGAGGATCCCTTCCTCTCGGGACGGATGGCTGCCGCGCATATCCGGGGCGTGCAGTCGACCGGCGTGGGCACATCGCTCAAGCACTTCGCGGCAAACAATCAGGAGCGTCGGCGTATGAGTATCGATGCTGTGGTAGACGAGCGGGCTATGAGAGAGATCTACCTTGCTGGTTTTGAGTATGCCGTCAGGAACGCGCATCCGGCGACGGTCATGTGTGCGTACAATAGGCTGAACGGGGTCTACTGCAGCGAGCACCGCGAACTCCTCTCCGAGATTCTGAAAGGGGAATGGGGGTTCGAGGGTCTCGTGGTTACAGACTGGGGAGCATGCAACGACCGGATCGAGGGGCTCAAAGCCGGACTCGATCTCGAAATGCCCGGTACGCAGGGTGTAAACGACGCCTTGATAGTGGAAGCCGTCGAGGCCGGAGTGCTTGACGAAAGGGTTCTCGACGAGGCTGTTGGTCGCATATTGTCCGTTGTGCTGCCGACCGCTGAAACACTGTCACAGCCGCTGACCTGCGACTACGAAGCTCACCACGCGCTCGCAAGAAGGGCAGCAGCTCGCTCGGCCGTGCTTCTGAAGAACGAGAGCGACACGCTGCCCCTCGATGCACGGACAACGTCCATCGCGGTCATCGGGGAATTTGCCGTAAACCCCAGGTATCAGGGCGCGGGAAGTTCACTCATCAATCCGGTTCGCGTCGTGACTGCCTGGGACGGGCTCAAAGAGTATGTTGATGAGTCCTGTCTGCGCTACGCGCCGGGCTACCATGTTAGCGACGATACGGTGAATCAGAAGCTCATAGACGAAGCCTGCGGTGTGGCGCAGGGCGCCGACGTTGTTCTGATGTTCGTGGGATTACCGGACTCCTTTGAGTCCGAGGGCTTCGATCGGACACATCTGGACCTTCCCCCCTCTCATTCGGCGCTTATCCGCGCGGTGGCGGCGGTGAACCGAAAGACCGTCGTGATTCTATCCAACGGCGCACCGGTAACCATGCCCTGGCTGTCGGACGTCCCGGCGGTCCTTGAGAGCTATCTCGGAGGGCAGGCCTGCGGCAGCGGTATCGCCGATATACTCTTTGGAAGGGTGAATCCGTCTGGAAGACTCGCCGAGACCTTTCCTGCGCGTATAGAGGATGTCAGCAGCAGCCCGAATTTTCCCGGAGGCACCGCTGCAGTTGCCTACGCCGAGTCGATATACGTTGGCTACCGCTACCACGATTCCGGGGGTCCTGCACCGCTCTTTCCCTTCGGATACGGGCTCAGTTACACGCGTTTCTCCTACGGTGATCTGGACATTACACCGTCGCAGGACGGTTTCTGCGTTTCCTGCACAATCACCAATACAGGGCGTGTTCGTGGCGCGGAGGTCGTACAGATATATGTCCGGGATGTCGAGTCGTCGGTGTTTCGACCTGCAAAAGAGCTGAAAGGCTTTGCTCGGGTCGAGCTCGATCCGGGCGAGCACTCCAGGGTCGACGTGCAGCTCGACCGGCGGGCTTTCTCGTTCTGGGATACCGGCGCTCATGCCTGGGTATGCGAGGCGGGAAGCTTCGAGATTCTCGTCGGTGCTTCGTCCGCGGATATACGGCTGGCCGATACCATTGAAATTACGGATGGTGACGCGCTTTCGGACTGGGCACGCTCGCAGAAGGCGCGTCTAGCCGGCTACTTCAGGCCAACTCCCGACCTCTTTGCAGATGTCGCTCCGGGAAGCGAGTTCGAGCTACTTCTCGGGCGCCCCGTACCCGCTGTCGACAGGCCCTCACGGCGACCCTTCGACCGTACATCGACCCTCGAAGACGCGAGTCGCACGGTAATCGGGGCGTATCTCCGTCGGCGCTTTCTTCGGAAGGTCCGCGAGTCCGCGGCCCCGGATGCCGATGAGCGGTCCATACGCATGACGCAGGCCGTCGTACACGAGATGCCGTTGCGCAATCTCGGAATGATGAGCGAAGGGAAGGTTACGCCGCAGACCGTCGATGGTATTGTCGACCTTCTCAACGGCCGACTATGGCGGGGCATGCGGCGTATCAGACGCGGGTAGATTCAGGGCTGTCGCTGATAGAGGTTCACGTCGCGTTGCGGGAAGGGAATGCGTATACCCTTCGCATCGAAGGCTTTTTTGACCTCTTCGTTGACTGCGAAGGTCGCCGTCATGAAATTGGCAGCGTCAACCCAGAATCGGCAGAGAAACACCACCGCGCTGTCACCGTGCCCGGTAACCCCGACGAGCGGTGCAGGGTCTTTCAGCACCAGACCTGATGCAGAAAGAACCTCGTGTATCGTCGTTTTTACCTCGTCTATGGACGCGTCGTAGGAGACGCCGAAGTTCAGGTCTATACGACGGGTTTCGTTCACCGAGAAATTCGTTACAGCGCTGTTGGCAAGACTGCCGTTGGGAACGACGACCCGCTTGTTATCGAAGGTGTCCATGATCGTGTAGAGCATCTGTATTTCCTGAACGGTCCCCATGATACCGTTCACTTCTATAAAATTGCCGACCGCGAAAGGCTTGAAAATCAGGATCAGGAGACCACCGGCGAAGTTGCTGAGGCTTCCCTGAAAGGCGAGGGCAATCGCAAGCCCGGCGGCACCGACTATAGCCACGAAGGAGGTCATGGCAATACCGAGCGTGGAGGCCGCGCTGAGAATCACGACGGTTTTCAACGTGAACCGCAGGACGCTCACCGTGAAGGAGCGAACCCCGGCGTCGACCTTTCGTGCCGTCAGCACTCGCGAGGTGACTCCCGTCAGAATGCGAGTCGCGATGAGGCCGGCAAACAGAATAACAAGGGCAAGGACGATGCGTGGTCCATATTCGCTGAGAAGCCGGATAAGAAAATCCATGATATCCATACCCTTAGCATGCACAGGTTCTGCTCTCTACTCAACACGCGAAGCGTCGAAGATGCGACCGACCAGTTCAGCGTTCTTTGGATACACGAGATAGAAGTCGTGCGGAAGCGCAAGTCGTGCCTGTACACCAATAACGGTCGCGTCGCGCTGGGTCTGATGCTTCCTCAGGGCGTGGATCTGATCGATCCGGGGGATTCGCCGGTCGTCGGTGGGTTGCCACGGGTCCATACGCACCCGGTTTGGGTGATTCTCGTAACCGTCGGGCTGTCTGGGGTCTGTGCCGATGATGAACGCCTCAACCGGTGAGGCACCGGCTGCGTCCAGGTTGTCGAGCGCAGACCTGACAGCCACACCGACGGCCTGGTGCTCGAAGTGCTCAAGCGCGGGACCAGGACCATCGGGAGCAATGACGACTCGTGGCTGCAGGGTGCGAATGATATCGGTCAGCGTTCCGACGACGGATCCTGAGCCACCCCAGCGATCCAGTACCGTTTCTACCGCCACGACGTCGAGCACCGAGCTGTACGGCGCGTTGGACAACCCGAGGCGTATGTAGTACTCCGCGCCCAACGCCCCGATTGCGCGCGCTGCTTCGACCCGTCGCACAGTCGCGAGTTCCTGTCCCGACATCCTGCGCGTCGGATACAGTCCCCCCTCGCTTCGCCACGGGTACTGGTCGAGCCCGGACTCGCCGTCGGTAAACACAAGCACCGCGCCCCGCATGCCGAGTCCCCGGAGTCGGGGCAGCAGTGAGCCGAAGTAGAGGGCCTCATCGTCCGGATGCGCGTGTATGGCGAGGAAATCGAGTGGACCCGGGGGGAGTTCGCCCGGTGCGGTAAGCTCGCGCGCGGGCGGCCTGAAGCCGGTTACCTCCGGTGCATCGGGAGCACGGCTGAACGCGGGGGCGTCGGGTCCTGAGCCGGAGCTGCGGCCTGTCCCGGGTGACGGCAGAGCCGTCGGCGCTGTCTCCCCGGGGATCGGAGGGCTTGTGTAGCCGGTCGGGAGCGAGTACCAGAACAGAACAAGAGCTATGACCCCAGACACTGCAGGTACGGTAAAAAACGGTCGGTGTTCGGGGCGGGGCGGGCGTTTCCAGGGAACCTTTTCTACGGCGTCTACGAAGACCCGGACGTCTCCCGAGCGAAACTGGTCGCCGCGACCGAGTTCGTATTCCCTCCGCTCCATTCCGTTAATGCGCACCGGCGTTTCGGTTTCGAGAAGGAAGCGCTTCTTCTCGTATCGAAGCGTGATCTCGTGAGGGAGCGCACACTGTTGCGGCCCGACCCGCGCGGGATAGCGCTCGACGCGGATCTGACCGGACCCGTCCGGCGAGCGAATATCCAGAACCAGAACCGGCGGGCGGGTGTTGTTCTGCTTCACGAACACGCGCTCCCGCCGGAAGACCAGCTCGCGTCGCACGAGGAGGACACCGGAGGAAAGCAGGAGCGCCAGAATGATCCACGCCGCCACGACCGCAAGTGGACGCGCACGACGAAAGTCCGGTTGTCGCAGCGGCTCGAGTCGCGTTCGTGTAACGGGAACCGACGGTGTCGCGTCCGCCTCATCATCAACCTGGACAGGGGCGGACCTGGTCTGCAGGGTAGACAGAATCTCGTGGATTGTGCCCGGTCCACGGGTCGGCAATGTCAGAACGGACAGCTCGATTCGGTCCGGTATCTGCGGCAGCCGCGTTGGAAGCACAGCCGAAATATCCTGGCCGTCTGTGACGATAAGAAGATGCTCTGATCGCATGCGTTCGAACGTGCGATCGATCGCAGGCAGAAGCTCAACCGTACCCCAGGGCCTCAGGCGCGATACGAGCTCGCGTAATTCCTGCGCCCCGACCGGATCGGGTGTGCGCAGCTCAACGGTGTCGATGTGGCTTGCAATCAGAAGCTCGTAGCGCTCCTCCGCCGGACGTTCCGACAGCCAGTCGTGCAGCTCCTCCCGAAGCCTGTCGATCCGTGTCCTGCCGTTTTCCTCTGCAGCCAGACTGAAGCCGAGGTCAACGAGAACACTTGTCTGCTGGGCGCTCGCGCCGGTGACACAGATCAGGATACACAGCGCGTGGAATATGTGTGAGCGAACATTCACTGTGAGACTATAGGGTGATGCAGGAACTCCTGTCCACGTGAACCCAAGTCGCACAGTCGCGAACGCTCGTGATACAGTGGCCTCCATGACAACACGATTTGAACATGTAGCTCTGAACCTTTCCGATTATCAGGAGGCAGTCCGATGGTATACCAGACACCTCGGACTCACGGTGGTTCGCGACGACCCGGGGGTAAAAGTATTCCTCGGTGACAGTATGGGCCGTACGGTGCTCGAGCTGTATACGAACACCGAAGCAGGTCTGCCCGACTACACCGCGATGCACTACTTCTCGCTGCACATCGCCTTCGCAGTTGAGGATCCGGATGAATCGGCGGCGGCGCTCGTGAACGCGGGAGCTGTCATGCTGGACCCGCCCCGAACCGCGAGCGGCGACCGGCTCGCGATGGTTCGTGATCCCTGGGGCGTGTGCCTGCAGCTGATCCACCGCAACGAACCCATGCCCTGAGTCATCCAAACGGGTTGGTTGACTACCGCATGCGGTACTCCATACGATTCGCACTGTGGAACATATAAACACTCAAGCAGCGGTTTCGGTTTCAGGAAAACGTTTTACACCGGAGATGCCGGAGCCGGATTCCGATGGTGCTCCGTCCCCGGACGGTTGGGGCTTTGCTGATTCGGGTTTCGCGATCACCGACGACGGGAAGGTCACCATGACCGGCTCGCGCTACCCGCTGAGCGGAAAGGTCTTACCGCATCTGATCCCGTGGATCTCGGGCATCCTCGGTATCGACGTCGGCCCCTTCGACCGAAACGAACCGCACTAT
>JBKHAN010000023.1:0-44679 GCA_046542845.1 Spirochaetaceae bacterium | reverse complement strand
TCCGCCGGCTCAACGAGCCTGCTGCCTTCACCTGGATCCTCGTCCCAGTAGAAGAGCCCCACGCGTACGTCCTCAAGCTCGGCTGCATCGTCTTCGCCCGGCCATTCGACGACGAAGGCGAAGGTGCCTGCCGCGCCGGTCGTGACGGTTTCCGGGAAGTCAAACCCGTCGGGCGCATCGTCGGGCGAGAGCCAGTCGCCTGGCGAATCCGGATCCTCAACCCCCACGGCGACGAGATAGCCTGCGACCCCGACTTCTTCGTTGTCGGTACCTGTGGTCCTGAACACCCGCCCCTGCACGACCGCGCTGCGCGACTCTTCGTTTCGTGTCGCGTCGAGAAGCCGGAAGGTACCGACCGTGTTCGACGCGTCGCTCAGCACGCCCGGTACTTCCGCGACGAGGCCGTCGTAGTCTTCCGCGGTAATTCCGAGCCACAGACTCGTAGTATCCGCCTGGTCGCCAAAGGAACCGAAGACGCTCTGCCAGACCACCGTCGTCTGAAAGACCCCCGTCGTTCCTCCGACTGTCGATGTTTCGGTACGTACGAGAAATCCTTCGTCGTCGGCTTCGTCAGGCTTTTCTTCGTAGACGCGTATCGTTGCCCGGTTGATCCCGGTCTCGTTGTCGGCGTCCTCGACGAAGCCCTGTATGTCCGCGCGATATACGTTGCCGCAGGCGGAAAGCAGGACGACGGCCGCGACGGCCGCCAGGCCCATGCGTACTGGCGTGTTGGTGTGTTTCCTATTCTTCATGTCTGTCCTCGTGGTGTGTCTCCGCCGGGGCGTGGACCAGGTCCGATCCATCGCCCTCGCCGTGCTCTCCCGTGGCGCCGTTTCGCTTGATGTATCCATCATCACCAGGCCCGAACGAAACCGGGTGTATTCCGCCGTAGGAGCTGGTGGCGTCCCGTTTCCTGATTTTTGTCTCCACAACCCAGTACAGGGTGGGGATCAGGATCACGGTAATGAGTGTCGAGGTGGTCAGTCCGCCGACGACCGAGCGCCCGAGCGGCGTCATGATCTCGCTTCCGGTACCGGTGCCAAGTGCCATGGGCAGGAGCCCGACGAGCGTCGTAAAGGTGGTCATGAGTATGGGTTTCAGCCGCGTCTTGCCACCTTCGATGATCGCGGTTCGAAGCGGCACGCCACGGTTCTGCAACTGTACAATGTAGTCGATAAGCACGATCGCGTTGTTTACAACGATACCGACGAGCAGTATCGACCCGACGAAGGTCAAAATACTGAAGGTCGTGTTTGTCACAAGCAGAATGGCCACCAGTCCGATGATTGCGAAGGGTACGCTGAACATGACCAGAAGCGGGTTTACGAGATTCTCAAACTGACTCGCCATAACCATGTATACGAGGCCCACGGCGAGGAGGAGCGCAAGGAAGAGGCTCTCGAAGCTGTCGGTCATCTCGGCGCTCGATCCGGTGAACTCGAGCTCTGTCCCCGCAGGCGCTTCGCCGAGCCCCGCAACCTGCTCCTGTACGTCGTTCATGACGCGGTTGAGCGCCCGCTCACCGGTCAGGCTTCCCCGTATCTCGATGACGCGTTGACGGTCTATGCGCTCGATTGCGAGCGGGCCGAGCCCTTCGCGAATTTCAACCACGCTTTCGAGAGGGATTACCGTTCCCGCGGGGTTTACGAAAAACATGCTCGTGAAACGCTCGCGGTCGAGGCGGTCTGCGTCCTGCAGCAGAACGTCGATGTCAAAGTCATCGCTCTGACGGGTGAGCGTTCCGACCGACACACCGTTGTACGCGATGCGTAACGCCTGCGCAATTTCGGCGGGGCTCAGACCCAGGCTCGTAGCTTCGCGGCGGAGGACCCGGAACTGGAGCTCGGGCCTCGCCTCCGAGTAGCTTGAGTACACGCTCCGCGTCCCCGATACGGATCGCATCGTCTCGGCGATACGCCGGCCGTATTCATTCATGGTGCTCAGGTCGTCGCCGCTTATTCTGGCAACGATCGGCGAGGTTACACCCGAAGAGGATGCCGCGAGGCTGCTCATTCCTTCGATGGAAATGCGCGAGTCTACGTCGAGTACCTCGCGTGCGACGCGCTCCTCGACGCGGTTGACAACATCCCACAGGGACACCGTGCGGAAGTCCAGGTCGACGAGGGTCACAAATACGGTCCCGAGGTTGCTGCCGCCGTCGCCGACGCGACTTGCGAGACTCAGGATGTACTCATCATCAACTTCCTCCCGGATTATCTCTTCTACCTGCGCGGCTTTCTCCGTTGTCTGCGCGTAGGTGGCTCCGGCGAAGGTTTCGAAGTCGACCCTGAAGCGGCCTTCGTCTGCTTCGGGCAGGAACTCCATACCCAGAAGCAGGATGCTTCCGACGCTCATGACCAGTATGACCACAGCACCGCCGAGAATGGTTTTCGTGTGGTCGAGGCTCCAGGAGATACCGCGCTCGTAGACGGAGTCGAGGCTCTCAAGCGAGCGCTGTATGCGGTCGAGTATGCGATTGAGCCAGGCGTAGCGCGTCACGACCTCTATGTCGGCGAGGCTCAGTTCGTGATAGCTGTCGGAGTCGTGATCAACACGGGTTTTAAGCGTAGTTTTTGCCAGCAGGCGAGAGCTCATAACAGGGATCAGAATAAGCGCCGAGAGGAGCGACACGAGCAGGCTGAACGAGATCGTGAGCGATAGATCACGGAACATGATGCCGGCGATCCCATCGACAAAGAGCATGGGAAGGAACACCGACACGGACGTGAGCGTGCTTGCTGTAATTGCATTACCGACTTCTTCGGTACCGACGATCGCCGCTTCCTCCGGGTCGATACCGCTGAGGGATTTCCGGTAGATAGACTCGAGGACGACAATGGCGTTGTCCACGAACATGCCTATGGCGAGGGTAATACCGGCAAGGCTCGTGAGATTGAGCGTCATGTCGGCAAAATCAATAAGCGCGAAGGTCGCGACGACGGACACCGGAATAACGGTCGTGACAATGAAGGTGCTTCTCATGTTACGCAGGAAGAACAGCAGCACCAGAACCGCAAGCAGCCCGCCCTGCCAGGCGGCTTCCGTGACGCCGCCTATGGCGTCACGCACCGTGTTGGCCTGATCTTCCTGTATCTCGATGCGTATGCTCGGTGGCAGGGTCCGCTCAAGCTCCTCGAGTCGACGCAACACCTCTTCGTTTACGTCGACCGTGTTGAAACCCGGGCGCTTCTGCACCGCGACGCGTATTCCCTCTCCGTCGCGGGTTCGCACAAACTCGCGTTGCGGCTTGAAATCGAGTTCGATCTCGGCGATGTCACCGAGGCGGACGGGAACACCCTCGATCATGGTTACGAGCACGTCGGATACGTCTGCGACGCTCTCAAAGTCCCCCACCGTCCGCAGGACCAGCTCGCGGTCCTCAAGTCCGACGGTTCCGGCGGGAAGGCTTACGTTGTCGCCCGAGAAGGCGTTGACGATGCCGCCTAAGGGTATGCCCCGCATGCGGATCTCATCGAGGTCGACCCGTACCATGACAGCGGGATCGCGGCCTCCGAAGAGGTCGACTTGAGACACTCCGGGTACCCGTTCGATCTCCGGTACTATGTCATTCTCTATCAGACGGCGTATGTCGAGGTCTTCGGTAGAACTGAGAACGACGAGCTGCAGACTCGGGACGAGTCCCGCGCTGAACTGAAAGATGGTGGATGGCATGGTCCCATCCGGGAAGTCTCCGGTTACATCGTTGATTCGTTCACGGACGTCGGGAACGACGGTGTCGAGGTTCGTGTCTTCAGAGAAATTCACGATGACCATGCTCAGCCCCTCTTCGGAGGTCGAGCTCTGTCCTTCAACGCCGCTCAGGCCCGCAACGCTGTTTTCGAGCCTGCGGGAAATCTGTTCTTCGACGTCGAAGGGTCCGACGCCCGGACTGGGGGTCACGATTATTACGCTCGGAAGCGATACGTCCGGAAAAAGCTCAAGGCCAACACGCGACAGGGATATGGCGCCGAGCAGGGTAAGCGCGGCGAAGATCATGCTCGAGGTAACGGGGTGCTTAACAGCAAAGCGTGGGATGCTCATGGTCGTGTCCTTATGAGTCCTCGAGTACACGAACGCGCTGCCGGTCTTCGAGAAAGCTGTTGCCTTCGACTACCACGCGGGTGTCCAGATCTATGTCGCCGACGATACCTGTGTATCCGTCCTGTTCGAGTCCCGGGGTAACTTCGACTCTGCGGACGGTTTCTCCGTCGTCGCTCAAGGCGAACACGAAGGAGCTTTCGCCGCGTCGTACGACGGCCGCATCGGGGACGGTCATAATGTCGCTTTCCCTCGCTACCGTGAACCAGCTGTTCACGAACATCCCGGGACGCAGTATCCCCGCTGCGTTGTCGACGATCAGCTCGACTTCGAAGGTGCGCGTCTCCGGGTCGATCGTTGAGCCGATGCGACGGATCTCCGCAGGTGCCGGATCCATATTCGGGAAGGCTACCGCGGTCAGTTGTGCTTCGGGACTCAACTCTTCACTGGTGAAGGCGCTGAAACGCCGTTCGGGAACCCGAATGCTCGCGCGTACAAGATCATCGTTCATAATGATGGCGATGGGTTGTCCCGCCTCTACAGTGCTTCCCGTTTCCACGGGAACATCGGTTATACGTCCCGAGACCGGGGCGCGGACGGTCGCGAAATCGAGATTCAGCTGAGCGAGCTCATATTGCCGCCTCGCGGCTTCTACAGCTGCTTCCGCCTGCTCGATCTCTTCCTCGGTAGCCCCCTGTTCGAGGATGCGAAGGCTGCGGCGGGCGCTTTCCACTTCGGTTCGTGCGCCCCGAAAGGCATTCTCGGTGTCCTCGAACTCGCTTCGCGAAATCGTTCCCGCCTCAAAGAGGCGGCGTGTTCGTTCCAGATCGTTTTCGGCGTTCTCGAGGTTTTCCTCCGCCTGCTCGACCTCGGCTCGCGCGTTCTCCACCTCTTCTTCGCGGGCTCCTCTGCGCGCGGCGCGGAGCTGGCTTTCGCGCGCGTTCAGGTTCGCGCGGGCCTGGGCGCGCTCGAGTCGCGGAACGTCGTCTTCGATGCGGGCGAGTATCTGTCCGGCTTCGACCACATCGTTGCGGCTGACAAGTATCTCGAGTACTTCACCGCTCAGTCGGGAAAGTGCTGCAGCGGTCTGTTCCGCCTCCAGGTTGCCGGCGTACTGCACACGCTGCTCAAGTGTTCGGAGTTCCGGACTCGAAAGCCGTACCGGTACACCGGGTTGCCGTTCCTCTTCGTCGACGGCAAACGCGAGTTGGAGTGCCGGTATTCCGAGAAATACGAACGGTATCAGTGCGAGTGCAAGAATAACAATCGCTCTGCGGGCGCGTTTTCTCATGTGCGACCTCCAATCAGGCGGTTCATGTTCAGCCAGGCCCGCTCATTGCGCTCAAGATCTTCATGAAGTCGTTCGATCTCCGCATCGAGGTGTTCGGCCTCGACTATGCTGATCTGCAGAATCAGACCGCAGGCGATCGTCCGCAGGAGAAAGCGGCGCTGGTGGTGATCCTGAAGCTCGTGTACTTCCCCCCGATTCAGGCCCTCGAGGTACAGCTCTTCAAGCCTGTCGAGGAAGCGATCCAGATTGTCGTTAAACAGGTCCATACGGACTGCCTCGGAGAACATGCCGTTGAGGATGGGGTGCATGCGTTTCAGGAGCGCGAGCCCGGTACGACGCAGGCGGGACAGCTTTTCATCGTATGAACCGCTGGATTTTCTGATCGCATCGAGCTCCGCGTGTAATTCCGTCCACGCGGATTGTACCGTATACCGGAACAGATCTCTCTTATCCGAGAAGTAGGTGTACACAGTCCCTGGCGCAATGTCCGCCCTTGCTGCGATATCTTTTATGGTTGCGTTCGAGAAACCGACTTCTCCGAAGGTATGGAACGCAGCAGCGATAATGCGCTCGCGCTTTGCCGAATCTTGAGGTCGTGACACAGTAAAAAGGCTCCGGTTAACTGAATATTCGTTCAGCTATTAACATAGGTATATCGGACAGCGATCATCAAGCAGATATGTAATATTTTCTTTCTTGACCGGCATGATCCCACCTCTATAGGATGAAAAACCCATGGGAACCACCTTGTTTGCGGGGCATACACACCCGGTGACCGACGAACTGATACGCATGGTCCGCGACAGCAATAGAACGGTAGCCCTTGCGTCCTCCCGGCATGCGACGGTCAACCAGCCCGGCGCAGACACACTGCATGTGCCGTGGTCACCCCGGTCATCCCTGTCGGCGAAAGCGGTGTGCACGCACGTGCGAAATGCATTTGGATCCTTTGACGAGTGCGTATTCACGCTGGCACCGGGGCCCTGCAGAGCCGCGTTGCCCGATCTGAGCATTGGCGATCTGGAGCAGTACCTGGACGATACGCTTCGAGCGTCCATGTACTTTGTCCGGGAGGTACTTTCGCTTTTCAGCGATCAGTCGGACGGGGTGCTGACGCTGATCCTGCTCGAGGATGCCGAGACAATGTATGCACCGTTGGAACAGATGGTACGCTCAGGACTGTACGGATTTGCCGAAAGCCTTGCCGCAGGGTATCGAAACGGCATCCCTGCCGTATACGCCTACGCCGGACCGTCGAGTTCGGATCAGGTGGAAGAGTTTGCGACATTCTGTCGGACTGAGCGCGGGGAACGCGCACGTGGCAGGGTTCAGCGTTTCAGCCGACGCGGTGCGCTCCGGGGATTATTCAAGTAACATCAGATTCAAGGAACATCAGAAGGAATTCATCACAATGAAAATCTGGATCAGATATCTCATCGGTGTATTGGCCGGCCTTGTAGTGGCGCTGTTTTTTATTGACCCTGTCGCGGTTTCATCGGAAATCTGGCATGAGATCTCTGAGCTCGCGGTGGATATCGGGCGGTATATGTTGCTTCCCGTGGTCTTTTTCGGTGCGATCGTGTCGGTCCATGACCTGAAAGAGCACAAACACGCGATTACGACCTACGCACTGCTCGCTACACTGATCGTGGTGCTGCCGGCGCTGGCGGTGGTAATCGGCGCGTTCGCGCTCGTGTTTTTTCAGCCGGGGGTGCTGCCGGTCATACTCGAAGATGCAGTACTGCAGGAAACCCCGGACATACTTTCCATCCTGCGGCTTATGTTTCCCGATAACGCGTTTGCCGTCCTTCCGGCTTCCGGACATCGCTTGATAGCTGCAGTGTTTCTTGGTGTTTTGATCGGTGCGAGCATGAGTGCCGACTCGCGTTTTGCCGCGCTGCTTGAGGATGTATCCGACGGCTTGAGTCGTTTGTTTTTTCGCCTGAACGCGTATGTTGTTCAGGTGTTCGGGATTGCTCTGCTGTTCATTACGGCAGCTACGGTTCTCCGTATCCGCAGCGTGGGTAATCTTTCGTTCTATGCGCCTATGATTCTTGTCATTGCCGTGTCCGCCGGTGTGGTGACACTCGGGCTTTATCCGCTGCTTGTGTGGGCCTTCGGGAGAAAGTGGAACCCTTTGCACTGGGTGTACGCAATGATCGCGCCCGGCCTTGCTGCGTTCGTATCGGGAGACGTGTTTCTCGCCGGGAGCACACTCGCGTATACGGGTCGAAACAATATCGGCGTCAGGCGCGAGGTGGGCGGCTCGGCTCTGCCCTTCGCCCTCATGTTTGCACGCGCCGGAAGCGCCATGGTGTCAACCATGGCCTTCATAATGGTCCTGCGGTCGTTTTCCGGTCTCGAGATCGGCATAGCCCGGGTTGTTCAGGTCATGATTATGAGCTTCGGGTTTTCATTCCTGCTCCCGGCTGTCCCGGCGGGTGGCGTTCTTGTCCTGCTGTCCATGCTTGCATCCGGATTCAGCCAGGGCTTTGAAGATGCATACCTGATTTTGCGGCCGGCGGCACCGATTCTGCTATCGATTGCCGCCTATGTCGACGTCATGACGGCCGGTGCCGTCATGCACATTGTGGCCGGTCAACGCAAGCAGCGCGATCTTCCCGATCTGTCGGATATGGTATAGGAGCCTGATCGTTACTCAGGCAGACGGATCAGAACTCCGAGCTGCCCGGCTATCATGTGTGAATCCCACCACGGGAGGTCCGGCCCGCCGTCCCACAGCCGAAAGACGGGAAACAACCACCGACCGGCGAACTGGAAGCTTACCCGACGCTCCATCCGGTACCCGAAGGCTATGCGAAGTTCGGGGTAGAAAAAGCGTCCGCCTTCGTAGAAAAACGTGGCGAGCTGGTCGACAGCCGAGTCTTCCACGGGGGAAACAGGTAAACGGTAAAGCGTCGTCGGAGAGAAGCCTCCTCGAGCAAACCAGGTATCGGAAATTGAATAGGTGTATTCTACTGGAACAGCGAAGAGCAAACCCAGCGTCCCCGCTACCTCGCGCTCTTCCGACGGGGCCGTCTCTATCTGCGTCGGGACGCCACGTCCCCCGGTAAATGCAAAATCCTTGTACCACAGATCAAGACCGGGGGAAAGCTGCCACTGTGGAGTCAGACCCGCGGTATATCCTGCGCCGGTTATCGAGATAATGGGAGATGCTTCGCTCCCTTCTACCGGCGATTCACTCCAGGGTGAACGGTATGCATTTCCGATCCAGATGCTGCCCTGACGGAACTCAAAGCCGTCGGAGGCACCGAGCGCAACGGTCATGAACAGGAGCGATATAACCCATATGAACGGCGGTGCTTTGAACTTCACGTTACGCAGAGTATATCACACGCCGCTCCGCCTCAGTACGACTTCGCGAAAACAGCGATGTGCTTTGCGGGTTTTCCGGTGATCGCGCAGGTCTTTCCCTGAGCCTGCGCTTCGTTGCCGAAGGGAAGCACTCGTATGGTAGCCTTTGTCTCCGCCTTGACCTTCGCTTCACTCTCAGGTGAACCGTCCCAGGGAGCGACAGCAAAACCGCCGTCGCCGTCGAAAATCTGCTTCATTTCTTCGTAGGTCTCGACGTGGTGCGTGTTTTCCTGCTGAAAAGCCTGTGCCCTTCGATACAGGGATACCTGAATTTCGTCAAGCAGCGACCTGACACGTCCCGCCACTTCGGCGACCGGCACGGTTGCCTTCTCGCCGGTGTCCCGCCTGACAAGCACCGCCTGGCCCCGTTCCATGTCCCGGGGGCCAATCTCGACCCGTACAGGGACGCCGACCATTTCCCACTCGGAGAACTTCCAACCCGGAGAGTTCTTGTCGTCCTCGTCGAGGACGGACCGTAGGTCTGCTCCGAGGGATGCGTGCACCCGTCGTGTGAACTCTATGACCTCGTCTTTCGTGTCGTTCTTGAAAATTGGTATAACGACGACCTGTGTCGGGGCAAGCTTTGGTGGAACGACGAGACCGCTGTCGTCGGAATGCGCCATAATGAGCGCACCGATCAGGCGGGTGCTTACGCCCCAGCTGGTCGCCCAGACGTGTTCGAGCGAGCTGTCCTGCGTCTGAAACGTTACATCGAAGGCTTTTGCGAAGTTCTGTCCCAGGAAGTGGCTGGTGCCTGCCTGGAGCGCCTTTCGATCCTGCATCAGCGCTTCGATCGCGTAGGTATCCACCGCTCCGGCGAACTTTTCGCTTTCGCTTTTTACCCCGGTGTAGACCGGGAGTGCCATGTACTCTTCGGCGAAGGTCCGGTATACCTCAAGCATGCGGAGCGCCTCTTCGCGGGCTTCTTTTTCCGTTGCGTGAGCGGTGTGACCTTCCTGCCAGAGAAACTCCGTGGTCCGGAGGAACAGGCGGGTACGCTTTTCCCAGCGGAGGACATTCGCCCACTGGTTAATCAGAAGCGGCAGATCCCGGTAGCTCTGTATCCACTTCTTGTACATGCTCCAGATTATGGTTTCACTCGTCGGTCGAATGACCAGCGGTTCGTCGAGCTTTTCTCCGCCTCCATGGGTCACAACGGCGCATTCCGGAGCGAAACCCTCTACGTGCTCGGCTTCTTTTTTCAGGAAGCTCTCCGGGATAAGCAGAGGAAAATACGCGTTTTCGTGTCCGGTTGCCTTGAACATACCGTCGAGAGCCGACTGCATGCGTTCCCAGAGTGCGTAACCCCGTGGCCGTATGACCATGGTGCCCTTGACCGGGCTGTAATCTGCGAGTTTCGCGTTGAGGACAATATCGACATACCAGTCCGAGTAGTTTGTCGACCGGGGAGTAATGCGTTGCGCCATGAGACCTCACGAAGAACCGGTGGAATTAGGAGGTGATATTCTAAAATGCGGTCGGCGGCGCGTCAACGGCTCTAAAACGTGACCGTTTCGACCATGTATCGGATCGCGGTACTGCTGCTGCCGGGGCGTTCCATCTCGACGACAAATACCATTGATTCGCCATCCGGTGCTATTATGGCTTGTCGAATGCGGTAGCTGCTCACACCTTCGCGGAAAAGATCCGGCCTGCCGACTGTATACGTGGTTTCGGTGCCCTCTGAGGGGGTTCTCGTGAGTTCGATGTGAAAGCGTGCCTCCGTATCGGTTCCGGAACCGCGCTGCTCCTGCTCCAGTTGCACATGGTAGCTCTCACCGCTGACGAAATCACGAAAAGTAAGCTCGGATCGAGGTTCGTCCGAGTTCAAGAGAAGGTAGACAATTCGTCCCTGACGAAAATGATTGATTCCCTGTTCGTCTATCACCGTGTCCGCTTCGCGCAGGAGCGTCAGAAGCGCTGCGTGACCTGTCTGACCTGTGCTGATCGGGTCCGGGAATCGCTGTCTGAATACACCCGAGCGAATAAAGTCGTTCGCGGGCACGTCGACGGTAAAAATTTCTGCGTAGGCCTGCCCGCTTGCGCGTTCAATACCGTGCTGGGAAAACATGAACACGCGTCCGCTCTCGGAGAACCCCAGATTCGTAAAAATCGCCGCATCCGCAGTCGCAACCTCTGCCGTTACAACGAGGATGGTCACCAGCAATGCGGAGATAGATCGTCGTTTCATGTGGGTGCACACCTCCCTCGTACACAGTATCGTGCATATTTCGCGAAACTGTAGTTTTTTCGGGTATTTCTGCCGTATACTCACGTCGGTATGACCCTCCGTGTCCGCAATCGATTCATCCTCTATTCAGCGCTCGCGGTGCTTTTCACCGCACTCGTCTTGACGGGCGTCATGATGTACGAAATGTGGTTCCACGGCGGAATGACGGGGTTGCTCGACATGCTGCCGGCACTACACAGCGCCGAGACGCTGTACGGGCTGCGGGTTCCAGGCAGCGCGACGAGCCGGAATTTTATCCCGCTCTCGGTTCTGATTCCCGTCCCGATCGCCGTAGGGGCGGCGCTCCTGACACGGCGGTATTTCCGCTCAAGCATCACACCGACAATTTTCTTCGTCACCATGTCCATGATACTGTCAGGTCTGTCGGGGATTCGCATTCTACAGGTTCTGCTCCCGGTCTACGATTTTCCCTCGACCTACGCAGCCACGGTGTCCAGAACGGTATATGCCTTGCATATCGCCGGAGCCCTCTCGCTGTTCACCGCAAGCATGTACGCCGCGGGTGCGCAGTATACGCGTATCTGGGGGGCGTTGATCGCGGTCGGAACGACCGCTATGGCGTTCGCCTACGTTTTACCGGTCGATGCGTTTCAGCTTGATCAAATGCTGCTTCATCGCGTGGCATCCCGTGGAAACGCGCAGCTCATTACCGGCGTGCTTGCCCTTTTGACGCTGGTCAACTTCCTGCGCTACGCCGTAGAAGCCGAGGAATCGGGCCGAGCCTTCGTTCCGCTTGCGCTTTGCGCGATCCTCGTCTCACGGGAAATTTTATTCTACGTGTCCGGACTTCCGCTCCATCTCCTCGCTGCGGGCATGAACGTAACCGGGTTCGCGCTCTTCGCGCGCAACAGCTACGCGGTCTATCTCTGGAGTTGACCCCCGTTCAAGCGGTCGGGGACCTCAGAACCTGAGTACTACAGGATAAGGACGACGACAATACCGGTTCCGATCGGAAGCAGGAGGTTGTCTATGTCTTTTCCCGGAGCCGCTTCGAGCGCCGTTGCCGCGAGGGCGACGATGAAGGAATGTACGCTGCTGCCGAGAAAAACCGAAGATGCGGCGAACACGGTCGCGAAACACGCCAGGCTTCCCTCGATGCTTTTTGCTCCCCCGGTAAAGGGAAGCGGGTGCCGCCCTACGGTCTTTCCGACGAGACTCGCAAGACCGTCACCGAACGCCAGCGCGTAAATGGCGATTGCCGCTGCCGGATAGGGGTACAAAAGAAGTGCCGCCATGGCGCCGAGGCCAAGGGTGACGGGGCCCATTACGAAGTGTCCGATATCCCGGCTGCGCTGCGCCATAGTGGTGAGCCTGCCGATAACAAAGACCGGACGGCCGCTGTGGCGCTCGATCTCTGCGGTCGCGTAAAATACCGTTCCCAGAGCAAGAAGGGACATGGTGGGTACCGTCCCGACCGTCCGTGCGAGAAGGGGAACGAAAGCGATAATCATATGTATGGACTTACGCACGAGCTCCGTGCGAATATCTGCGGGAACCGAACCGAAAAGCCGTCGGTATATGGTGGAACCTGTTTGAAGACCGGTGTAATCTCGTGCGCGGGTTAAGCCTGAATAATCCATGTATACATCCACTCCGTACAAACAACATGCAAGATCCATGCCGAGATACGGAATGGAATGTTCACCGTACCTAATCCACGGTATAAGAGCGACTTAGACATTTTGGACACAGGTGTGGTCGCGAGACACACAGGCTGAATGTGCACTTAATCATACAACGTCGTTCATATATTACTACGACGGGGCAGCGATCGCTTTACAAGAGCTATCGTCTGCGGTAGGTATATCAGACACTCGCGCGGGCCGGAGGTGGTAACCACTATGATAGACGTCGATATTCGCAGCTTGCATCCTCTTGAGATAAAGGTGCTTCTGAACTTTTCTGCCGCAGCATCGCTGTCGGTTCCCGAGATGGTCGAACGTCTCGGACTGAAAGAAGGGCAGGGTAACCAGGTGGTGAGCTGGCTTCAGGCGAAAGACCTGATCGAAGAAGCTGCCCGGACGGCACGGGTTCTGTACGAACTGACCGAACTTGGACACGATTTTGCGACCCGGGGGTCCCCCGAGGAACGGGTTCTGCGATCCCTTCAGGACCACGGGCCGACGCCGCTACCGGCACTCGCCGAGGCATGCGGCCTTGAGATGCGAGACATCGGCTCGGCCTTCGGAGCCCTCTCGAAAGCCGGTGCGGTGAAGATGGATGCAGACAAGCGAGCCGAGTTGGTAGACGCCGCGCATGCCGAATGGGTGCCCGTGGTGCGGGGGCTGCTGGACCGCGCCACGAGCGAAGGTATCCTGGCCGACGAGACGTTGAGCGAGGCCGAACGCGCCGCCATGCAGGGGATCGCGAAAAAGCGGGGTGCCGGTTCGGTCGCGTTCCGCATTGTTGAGCGGAGCGACGTCACGTACCGATTTACCGACGCAGGGAGGTCCGCTCGCGAGGCCGTCTCCAAAGCAGGTCTAACGGGCGACGAGGTCGGCTCGCTGACGCCTGCGATGCTCCGCGACGGTTCGTGGAAGCAGGCGACATTCCGGTCGTATAACATCGATACCCCGCCGGCGAGGCTCATTCCGGGCCGCCGAAATCCCTACGCGGAATATCTCGAATCGGTCAAGGACACGCTTGTCGGCCTTGGATTCGAAGAGTTCGACGGACCGATCGTCGAGAACGAGTTCTGGAACTCCGATGCGCTGTTTATGCCGCAGTTTCACGCCGCGCGCGACATTCACGACGTATACTACGTCGCCGAGCCGACGCACGCGCGTGAAATCGAGCAGCCGTATCTCGATCAGGTTGCCGCTGCGCACGAGAACGGCTGGAACACCGGCAGTCGTGGCTGGAACTACAGCTTCGACCGGGACTTTACGCGCAGGCTCATACTCAGGAGCCAGGGAACGGTACTGTCGGCCAAGCAGCTGCCGAAGGCGAAGGTGCCGGGACGGTATTTCGGAATCGTCCGCTGTTTTCGCTACGACCAGGTCGACGCAACGCATCTGAGCGATTTTTACCAGACAGAAGGTATTGTCCTAGGCGAAGATGTAAATCTCAGAACGCTGCTCGGGATGTTGAAGATGTTTGCCGAAGAGGTCGCCGGTGCGACTGAAGTGAAGTACGTACCGGGCTATTTCCCGTTCACCGAACCCTCGGTCGAGGTTCATATAAAGCATCCAAAACTCGGCTGGTTCGAACTGGGAGGATCGGGGATATTCCGCCCGGAGGTAACTGCGCCTCTCGGCATCGATGTGCCCGTACTCGCGTGGGGCCTGGGCATCGACCGCATGGCACTCATGCATCTTGGCTTGAATGATCTTCGGGAGCTGTTCTCGAATGATCTGGAACGTGTTCGCCTGCGACGGAGGAAGTAAACAATGCCGAAAATTGAGCTGTATCGGGACGCCCTTGACGGGTTCATCGGCGAAAAACTGGATAATGAAACGCTCGAAGAGCAGCTGTCGGTCGCAAAGGCCGAAGTAGACGAATGGGAAGATGAAGACGGGCTGCTCAAAATTGAGCTGAACGACACCAACAGGCCCGACCTGTGGTCAACGGCGGGGCTCGGTCGGCAGCTTAAAGTGTACCGGGGCGGACCGATGCCAACCTATGATTTCTTCAGCACCGCGAACGCTGTGAAGGACGCGGCCAATCGAGTCGTCCATGTAGAGGCCGGGCTCAGAACGGTGCGACCCTACATTGCCGCCTTCGTCGCCCACGGCCCTGCGATCGACGAGTCGACGTTGAACGATATCATACAGACGCAGGAGAAACTCTGCTGGAACTACGGACAGAAACGGCGCGCGGTTGCGATGGGCATATACCGCAGCGATATCATGCGCTTTCCCGTCGCATACCGGGCAGCCGATCCCGATATGACCCGATTTGTCCCTTTGGCTGAAGAACGGGAAATGAGCCTGAGGGACATGATCACCGATCACCCGAAAGGGAAGGACTTCGGACACATTGTTGCCGATTTTCCTGAAATGCCGTATCTCGAAGACGGGAGCGGCGAGGCGCTGAGTTTTCCGCCGATCATTAACAGTGCACGTCTTGGCGCTGTTGAGGTCGGCGACACGTCGCTGTTCGTGGAACTGACGGGAACCGATCAGCACATCCTTCACCTTGCCTGCTCCATTGTCGCCTGTGATCTTGCCGACGCAGGGTTTTCCATTGAAGCCGTCAGGATAGAATACCCCTACGAAACCCCGGCAGGGACCTCCGTCGTTACGCCCCTGTTTTTTCAGCAACCCATTGATATCGATGCTGCCTTCGCGTCGCGCTGGCTCGGCGTCTCCCTCTCGGCGGACGACTGTGTCCGGCTGCTCTCGCGAATGGGTTGTCGTGCGGCAGCGACGGGCACGACGGTTACCGTAGAGCCGCCACCCTACCGGAACGATTTTCTTCATCCGGTCGACGTGGTAGAGGACATTATGATCGGGTATGGAATGAACAGTTTTGAGCCGACCATGCTTCAGGATTTCACCGTGGGCAGACTCACCCCGGTAGAGATTCTGTCCCGTGAGGTGAAAACCGTTCTCGTAGGTCTTGGTTTTCAGGAAATGGTCTTCAATTATCTGGGGTCACGCCGCGACTATCTGGACCGCATGCAACCGGTCGCCACCGATGAATCCGACGCCGACGACTCGGCTATGGTACGTATACAGAATCCCATGAGCGAGAACTACGAATACGTGCGGCCGTCGGTACTTCCCTCGCTGCTTTCAGCCGAGGCAGTATCCGCCCACGCGGTTTATCCCCATCTGATTTTCGAGATCGGGAAAGTGGCGGTCCGCGACACAGAAGACGTCAGTGGAACACGAACCGACGACGTGCTGGGACTCGTACTGTCCGATGTGGAGTCGACCTTTAATACGGTCCGGGACAAAGTGAACACGATGCTCTACTTTCTTAACGTTGACGCAACCTACGAGGCGGCCACCGACGCGCGATTCATACCCGGCCGTTGTGCGCACATACGGGCCCGGGGCGCGGTTGTCGGCGTTATGGGCGAGCTTCATCCCCAGGTGCTCGAGAACTGGGGAATCAGCATGCCCGCTACCGCGGCGGAGCTGAACATCGCGTCCTTGCTCTGACACAAAAGACGCTTATAATGAGAAGAGACAGCAGGAGCCGATAACCAAGAATTGGAGTGGTGCACACTGTGCCGCAGACAGGCAACGCCCCGACCGTCCTGGTCCCGTATACCGGACCCGCAGACGGCCACGAGGCAGAAGACATTTTTATATACCTCCGCCCCGAGACCAACGGAGTGGAGGTTGAGAGCCGCCTGCTCCGCGTCATGAAACAGTGTCCCGCCTATCATAACGGACTCGATCTTGTATATATGGCAAATCTTCCCGGCGAATACATGCTTATGCGGCACGTCGTCGAGCAGCACTACCGACACAAGCTGCATTTTGCCGTTCACGGAAAGCGCGCCTTCACCCCCTGGATGCGGACCTCTTTTGAGTCGCAGACAGGGGAATCATTCGATTCTGCGCGGATACTCGGGGGATTTGAAGCGCTTCGGGAGCTGCAGATGGAGCCGGAAGGGCTGTTCGCGTGGTGGGTCGATGAGTCGAGGATTCGTGTTATTGCCGGTCAGACCATAAAATTGCTCGAAGACACATGGGTGGTGGCATCCGACATGCCGGCAGTACTGCACAAGAATAATCGGGGAACCGACATTGCCGTCATGCTTTTCCGATCGCGGGTCGGATACAGCTACTTCGAGGAGCTTGTGCAGGAAATGTATGAGCAGATTATCGATGCCGGTCTCGTTAATCCCCGGCTGCCGTTGAATCGGATTTTTCATTACTCCCGCAGTCCCTTCGAACAGCTCCTCGACGCAATGGGGTATCTCGTCGGCATAGACGGATCGCCGGTCCCATTAGAAGACCTGAGCTTCGCGCGGTATTGCAGCGACGTGGGCCTCGACTCCCATGATCTGCTCGGCATAATACGGAATCCCTTATTCGGCTGGTTAGACAAACAGGGCGTTTATTTCGAGGACGACGTGTTCCGTATGACAGAGCATGCAACCCATCGTGCCGCACTCGATCGGCTTGATACGGCTGTGACGCAGATACTCCTGAGAGCCCCATCCGTGTCAGCGTCTGCGTGAGGTTAAACGAATGGAGACGGAAGCGAATCCCGTTCAACACGGTGACGGTGAAAAACGTGCCCTGCTCGAGCGGGTGATCCCGTTTCGTTTTCTGAATGAGCAGGAGCGAAACACGCTGCTTCCTCACATGGAACGCTGTTCGTACGCCGCCGGGGACATCATTATCGAACAGGGGCTGACCGACACCTGGGTGTACCTGCTCGGCGGGGGCACAGCTTCGATACAGTCGCCCCGAGAGCTCGACAAACGCAGCCGGCTTCCTCGTGTGATCAGCACTGTGGACGCAGGGCATTACTTTGGCGAATGGGAGTCTGTTTTTGACTGCCCGCGGACCTATGACGTGGTAAGTATGACCGATACCTGGGCGTATCGCATCCCCGGTGAGGTCATGCTTGACCTTCTGAAGGCGTCGAGCACGTTCGCGCAGGGTCTCGGGACGCTCCTCCGCGACCGGCAGGGCATTTTTGCCGCGTTCGAGCGGTTCAAGGCGCAGCTGTTCAGGGACGTGACCAACGGCTATCTCGTCGTCCGACGTCTGCTACCGCTCTACGAGTCACTTGAGCCCGCGCTCCACGCGGGAGCATCCAACCCGACAAAAATAGACGTCGCGGGGCTTCTATACGCCGTACGGCGCCTGCCGGACAACATTACCCGAACCTTCGCGCTCCTGCTCACCGACAATCTCGTCGGCGCGTACAGAAACCCGAACGAATACTTTATACAGGTCAAAAGTTCGGCCCGCAGACGAGAGGTGTGGGAAATGGTACCCGGAAAGGACCTGGTCCTGCTTCGGAACGGGGTGTCGGATCTGATAGACTTCGTGACCTGTCTGTGCACCTACGCGGTCGAAGCCAAGAAAATCCGCAAACGTCTGAGCGCAAGCGACTGCCTTGAGGCGCTATCGAATTATCTTTCGAACGATGATCCTCCTCCGGTCGGCGTCTTTTTAACTGACCTGCCGTTCAGTACCGAGGAGGCCGCCGGTATTGCGAACGTGTGGCCGGTTGACACCGTTCAGAGGCTGTTCGAGATTGTGCGCCATCGGGAGATGTTCGGGATCGATGTCCGGCGTGGTGCCAATACCTACAACAGTCGCCGTGCGGAGATCTGGGCTACGCAGGTGGCGACTGCGGCGCAGGATGTACTCGGCAGCCCTCCGGCGCTGCTCGACTCGAATATCGAGGTTCATATCATCAGCAGCAATACGCATTCGGTCACTAACTGCCTGAATCCATGGTACCGGCGTCACGGAGATCAGCTCGACCGCTGGGCAGAGAACAACGCGCGGGAGCTGTATGACGCCACATGGGTCCACGACTACGACCGAACCTATGCGCTTGCCCGTCCTTTTTTCCTTGCCCACACTGAAGAAGCGGAGGAGGCGCATCGCGTAGCCGACCGTTCCGGAATCTATCGCCTGCGGAGCACTGCGTCTACCGGCATTCAGGTACAGTTGATCGACGTTTCACGCCTTGCCTCGGACGAAATCGATCCCGGTATCCGGAAACCGCCGAGCGACCGGAGGATTGTACTCGTCAACATTGACTACGCTTTCGGAGAGCAGGCAGAGCACATTATTCGAAACCTGCTCCTGCTCTTCGGACGGAATGTCGCGAGTATCAACTTCCTCGGCAAAGCCGGCGCTCTCGTCGGGCGTCGAGGAGATATACTTGAGCCGACCGCGTTCATTGAACAGTCGGGTGACCTCTTTCAGCCCGTCCCGGAGCGGGAGGATCGCCCGCACGAACGGCTTCAGGCCCGGGTGCCACACAGCCGGATTCATCGTGGTCCTATTCTGACGGTGGACGGGACGCTGTTACAGAACCGGATCATGCTCAACTTCTATAGACGAATACGACAGTGCATAGGTCTGGAGATGGAAGGTACGTACTATTACCGCCAGGTGCTCGAGTCCATGGAGCTCGGCGTACTGTCACGCGACGTTGCCTTGCGGTTTTTTTATTACGTATCAGACCTGCCACTGCAGAACGATCAGGCGCTTTCATTACGCATGCACGCCTCGGAAGGACTGCCGCCGCTGTACGGAATTACCCGTCATATACTCGACGAGATTTTCCGGAGTTAAGCTGCGCGGTCGTTCCTCGGGGTCGCCGGGTCAGTCCTGTGTCAGACCCGCGTCTCGAACTGCCTGACGGAACCGCTCGTACTCGGAATTGAGACCTCGCAGGGTCTCTTCGAGCGCCTCACTGTCTTCATCCCGCGAAGCGTGCTCTACACGCATGGCGACGTGCGCAAGGTGTCCGGCGGACACGTTCAGCGCCGCCCCATGCAGATTATGCGCGAGATCTCCGGCCACCTGGTACTCGCCCTTCGCGCAGGCGGCCGAGATTTCGTGCATGCGATCCGGTGTACTGTCGAGAAACATGGAAACAGTGCGTTGCACAAGGAAGTGATCGTGATTGGTCCGCCTCAGGGCGTCGCCGAGATCGAAACGTGCGGTTGAAGGTTCACGGCCGGAATCACCTGGTGGTGAGTCGGCCTGCTCGCGCCCCGGAGGCTGCCCCATGTGTTTTCTCACCGTCGCTACGAAGCTTTCGAGCTGCAACGGCTTGGTGAGGTAGTCGTTCATACCGGCATTTTTGCAGTTGTTCCGGTCTTCGTTCGTCGAGTACGCCGTCATGGCAATGATCGGTACCCCGGCGTTCAGGTGGTCGGGAGAGAACGATCGAATCCGTTTTGTAGTTTCTATACCGTCGAGCCCCGGCATCTGCACATCCATAAGGATAAGCCTGTAGGCCTGGGTCTCAAGGTGGCGTAGCGCTTCTTCCCCGCTTGATGCTACTTCGCAGGTGTAGCCGGCTCGCTTGAGGATCTGCCGCGCTACGAGCTGGTTAATTTCGTTATCTTCAACGAGTAGAATCTCTTTGTCTAAACCCATGCCCTATGCGGTCCCTGTCCCCTGTACCGTGTGTACGTTAAACACCGCACCTTCCACGGAGCCGTCTTCGCCAAAGATCGGGTTTCCTGTTATGGATACGGTTACACGACCGCCATCCGGACGTGTTATACAATGAACATACTTGTGAACAGAGTCCTTCGTCGACATTAAACGTGCGAATGGAAGTTGTTCTGACGGAATCGGGTTTCCATCTTCGTCAGTAATGTGAAACGCCTCGTCGTTGTACTTCATGGATCCCATATCCGAGCGGGTAAGACCAAAAAGGCCTTCCGCTTCGGAGTTCGCGAAAATTATTTTGCCGCTTGCGTCGAGCATTGTTATCGCCGTCGGATTGGTCTCGAGTATTCGCATAAGCAGTTCGTGGTTTCTCGTAAGCGCCTCGTGGGCGCGTCGCCTGCTCGATACATCGATGAGGGTAATCACGACGCCTCCCGAAAGCCTGCCGGTCGACTCGTAGGGGTTGATTTTAACGAAGACCCACCCTTCGGACTCGGTGTGTATTTCTTCGTCGACCGACGATCCGTCCCGTGCGACCTTCCTGATGTCTTCCATGAAATCCGGGTAATCAAGCTGATGGCTGAGATCGGTAATAGGCCGCCCGATGTCCGTTTTTATGATATTGAAGTAGGAGGTCACCGGCGGGGTATATTTCCGGATTCGAAGGTCGCTGTCGAGAAGCAGCGTGCCGACATCTGTGCCGGCGAGAATATTGTCAATATCGTCGTTCAGGTCCGACAGTTCTTCGATCTTCTTCTGATACTCCGAGTTTACGGTGATCAGCTCTTCATTGACTGACTGCAGCTCCTCGTTCGTACTTTGAAGCTCTTCGTTCGACGAAAGCAGCTCTTCGTTGGTCGCCTGCAGTTCCTCGTTCGAGGTCTCAAGCTCCTCGATCGTCGCCTGGAGATTCTCTTTCGTGTACTGCAGTTCGCTTTCGAGCTCGTGTACGCGTGTGCGGACGGATTCTTCGATGTTTATCCGCTTTGCTTCTCCCTGGCTCAGTGGCCGCTTCTCGCCGACGGGCTCGAATATTACAGCGAAATACTGTTCATCCAGAATTGCCCGGAGAGGTTTCAACCTGATCTGCACATCCATGGTGTTGTCCTCTCCGCTTACCGACAGAGGATCAAATACGATGGCACGACCTTCATTGAACATTGTCTGCAAGCCCGAGCCTAAGGGAATCGCCAGGTCGGCGTGCGCCATCTTGAGGATGTCGAGGTCCATTCGCCCGAACGGCAGTTTGAGGAAGGGGCTTGCATCGCCGAAAATGTGCTGCACCTCGCGTGAACCGTTGATTATGGCGCACGGCGGTAACTGGTCCTCGATCAACCGCTCGTAAACAGCCTCAAACCCGCGACCACGCGACTCGGTCGCACGCTCGCTCCCCCGGATGCGGCTCCACGTATCGTTCGGCGCACTGCGACGTTCGCGGGTAACCGCGAGTTCCATGTCCGAAATGGAGGGGCGTGCCGCGTCGTCGGGCGCTTTCTCGTCGCTGCACTGATAGATCTTCCACTTAATGTCGTAGCTGTCGAAGTATCTGGTGTAGTCGCCGACTGTTTCGCTTGATCCAAGCATCATGAAGCCGTTTTTCTGCAGCGAAAAATGAAAATTCGCCAGGATCTTTTTCTGCAGGATCGGCTGCAGATAAATGAGCAGATTGCGACAACTGATCAGGTCGATCTGACGAAAGGGCGGATCCTTGAAGATGTTGTGGTAGGCAAACACCACCATCTCCCGTATGTGAGGGGAGACCTGGTAATTGTCTCCCTTACGGATAAAGTACTTTCTGAGCCGTGCCGGGTGCGCATCTGCGGCGATACTTTCGGGGTAGACTCCGTAGGATGCCTGCTCAATTGCATCCTTGTCTATGTCCGTCGCGAAAATTTTTATGTTGGCCGAAATATCGTGTTCCTCAAGGTATTCGCTGAGAATGATCGCGATGCTGTACGCTTCCTCCCCGGTTGAACACCCGGCGACCCAGACCCGAATCGGTTCTCCGGGAGTTTTCCGGCCCATAATCTCAGGCACGACGCGGTCCTTCAGCGCTTCAAAGGCCTCCGCGTCACGAAAGAACTTGGTTACGTTTATGAGCATCTCTTTAAATAGCGTTGTTATCTCGGCGGGATATTGTTCCAGGAAGGCAATGTAGCGGCTGACGTCGCTGATCTGATTGATCCCCATTCGACGTTCGATGCGCCGGAGGATGGTGCTTTCCTTGTAGAACGATAGATCGACCCCGGTTTTCCGCTTTATGAGCATAAATATCCTGTTCAGGCTGCCGGAATGGGTCGCATTCTGCGGGTCCTCAGCACGCTTGAGACGAATGTTGCCCTCCAGGAAGTTCATGAGTTCCTGCGGTAGCTGTCTCGCGGGGAGTACGTAGTCGACGACTCCTGTTGCCAATGCGCTTCGTGGCATGCCGTTGAACTTCGAACTTTCCTCGTCCTGCACCATGACGAGGCCTCCCTCTTCTTTGATAGCCCGAACACCGCGTGTTCCGTCGCTGCCGGTGCCGCTGAGTATGATTCCTATCACGCGATCGCCCTGATCCTCCGCGAGGGAGCGGAAAAATATATCGATGGGCAGGTTCAGGCCCTGTTCCTGTTCGGTCAGGAAAAGCCGCCCGTTGAACATCGTCATGTTCGTCTTGCGTGGCATCAGGTAAATGGTGCCGGGCTCTACCTGTACCCCGTCGGTGACCTCGCAGATGCGAAGCGCGGTATGTTTCGCAAGCAGTTCGCCCATAAGGCTTTTGTAGTCGGGGCTCAGGTGCTGCACGACGATAAACGCGAGGCGATCGGTATCGGGCATGTTGCCGAAAAACGCCTCGAGCGCTTCAAGCCCGCCCGCCGACGCGCCAATTCCGACTATATAGGTGCGTTCGTTCTGTTCCAATGATTCCTCTACTCCCGTGCTTCCGCGTCCTTGTGGGCCAGATGCTTTTCGATAGCCCCGAGCACCGTCTCACGGGCAAAGGGCTTACTGATAAAATCGTCAAAACCGGCGTTCAGAAACATCTCGCGGTCCCCTTTCATGGCATGAGCGGTTATGGCGATCATGGGCGGCACCGGACGCGCACGTTTGGACAGGAGCTTGCGAATATCCTTCGCTGTTTCGATCCCGTCTTTCCCGGGAAGCGTTATATCCATGAACACGATATCGAAACTTTCATGTCGTGATCGCTCACGTGCCTCATCGCCGTCGCCCGCCGATGTTACGGTATGACCTGCTTTCTGCAGAATCGTCTGCAGGACCAGGACGTTGATCGCGTTGTCTTCGACCACCAGAATGTTCGCGCATTCCGGAGTTCGCAGATTCTCTCGCTCTCGACTGTCCGGTGCCGTTTGTGCAGTATCGTCAGCCCTGTGAAGCGGGACAGACAGGTAAAATGTGCTTCCCCGGCCAGGGTCGCTTTCAACGTGCAGGTGCCCACCCATGAGTTTGGCGAGCCCGCGCGAGATGGCAAGTCCGAGTCCGGTCCCCTGAAAGCGTTTGTGGTAGCCCTCATCGATCTGTGTAAAGCTTTCGAAAATGGTTCGCTGCATGTCACGAGGAATGCCGACACCCGTATCGCTTACCGCGACGAGAAGCTCTACCTGAAACTGATTCAACGGCTTCAGAGAGATCCGGATGCCTACGCGGCCGTCGTCGGTGAACTTGATCGCATTGCTCACAAGATTAAAGACGATCTGCCGGATCCGCAGCGCGTCGCCGATAAATGCGTCCGATTCCTCGATCTCGCAGTGTATCGACATTTCCAGGTCTTTGCGCTGTGCAAGGGGCATAAAGATCTCCCGCGTCGGACTCACGATCGCATCGATTGTAAACGGTTCACGCGAGAGCGAGAGGTTGTTCTGTTCGATTTTCGAGAAATCGAGAACGTCATTGAGAATTGCGAGGAGACTCTGTGCAGAGCTGTGTACCGTCTCAATATAGGTCCGTTGTTCGTCGTCAAGTTTGCTGTCCAGGCAAAGCTCGCTCATGGCCAGGATACCGTTCATGGGCGTACGAATCTCATGGCTCATGTTCGCCAGGAAAACGCTCTTGGACTTACTTGCTTCGACCGCTTCTTCTTTCGCGAGGAGCAGGCGGTCCTCCATCTGCTTCCGGTCAGAGATATCGAGCATCGTTGTGAGGCACTGTCGCTCGCCGTCTTCGTTCTCGACAAGACGGCTTTCAAAACGACACCAGACCTCGCCACCCCGTCGGTTTGCTACTCTGATTTCCGACGAATGCTGACCACCGCCGTTGAATACTCTGTGGAGATGGTCAAAAAAAGCCTCGTGATTGTCCTGTGCGAGGAACACGATAAAGGGTTTTCGCTTCAGGTAGGTCTGCTCGGTGGCGAGCAGGCGCAACGCGTATTCATTCGCCTCGAGCACGACGCCCGTGTTGGTCAGGATCATATACCCGACGGGTGCCTTATCAAACAATATTTCGTAGCGTTTCCGGCTCTTCTGCAACGCCATTTCGTTCCGCTGTAACTCCTGATTCTGAAGTTCAAGTTCAAGCTGATGAACGTGCATCTCGTATTCGATATGGTTTGCCGAATGCGGGTCGAACTCCGTCTTTTCCCGCACCGCCTCTTCAGCACGTCGCCGTATTTCGGCCTTCCCTTCATCGGACAGCACCATTCAATTCCTTTTGACGTGAAGTCGGATACGTAAAAGTATAATGAAAGCGCAGGCGGTATCGCCAACCGAAAATTACCTCCCGGCGGGTGAAACTCCGGCCCAGGCGAGGATTTCTTCGTAGTTTGTAAAGGACGCGAGGTCGGGATGGCTCTGCCGTATCGACTCCGGCGCGCGAAACAGCGCCCCGTGGTCGGCTTGCAGGATCATCGCGAGGTCGTTGTAGCTGTCCCCGACTGCGAAGACATTGAGGTTCATGCGCTGAAAACTTTCCACGGCTACTCGTTTTCCATCATCCTGCCGAAGCACATAGTCAGTGATAACGTTATGCTCCACCGTAAGGCGATTGCACAGTATAACGGGGTAGTCCAGCTGCGCCGCAATCGAGCGGGAGAACTGCTCGAACGTGTCCGACAGAATGACAACAGGCATTGATGCTCTGAGCGTCCGCAGAAAGCTCTGTGCGCCATCGAGCGGGCGAAGGGCAGCCAGAACTGCCTCGATTTCGCGAAGACCTATACCCTGCTGCCGCAGCAGGCGAAGGCGATGCTCCATGAGCTTGTCGTAGTCGGGGATGTCGCGCGTCGTCACGCGCAGTTCTTCGTTCCCGAAATGTCCGGCGACCGCCATCCACACCTCCGGGAACAAGACACCTTCGAGGTCCAGACACATTATTTGCATGCGAGGGATAGTAGCATGCTTCGCATGAGACGAGTATAGAGGGGCGATCATTTGTCAACAGAACTTTGGTATACGAAAAATTATAGTCCGTAAATTGACATTCACGAAATAAATAAGTAGCTTAAGAAGACGGTCGGACGCACCCCGGTATAACGCGACGATGCCTTATGCTCCATCACCGGTGTTTTCACGACTATCTGGGCAGATTTTGGCTATGACTTATCTCGTATTTCCTTGCGGCGCCGGTTTCGGCTGTGGAACGACTACCGCCGCCGGCTGCACCAGGGCGAACACGATCGGCCGTATTTTTTTAGGGAAGGAACGCATGAATGTCAGATAAAAGTGGTGACCAGCGGACAGTGAAGATACGCCTCAAGAACGTCTACAAGGTTTTCGGAAAAAATGCCGGGCGGGGTGTCGAGCTGTCCAAACAGGGATTGAGCAAAGACCAGATCCTCAAGAAAACGAAGCTTGCTGTTGGTGTTTCAAATGTCTCCTTTGACGTGTATGAGGGTGAGACCCTTGTTGTAATGGGTCTGTCGGGTTCCGGCAAAAGCACCTTGATTCGCTGCGTTAACCGGATCATGGAGCCAACCGCAGGCGAAATTTTCGTCGACGATGTGGACATAACGAAACTCGACGACGAAGCCCTCAGAGACGTCCGACGAAAAAAGTTCTCCATGGTGTTTCAGAGCTTTGCGTTGTTCCCTCATCGTCGGGTTATAGAGAACGTCGCGTATGGCCTTGAGATTCAGGGTGCTGACAGAGAGACAAGGCTTGAAAAAGCGGAAAAGTCTCTCAAGCTGGTCGGACTCGGGGGGTGGGGCGATTACTACCCGGAGAATCTTTCGGGGGGCATGAAACAGCGTGTCGGCCTTGCCCGTGCACTAAGTGTTGATCCGGACATTCTGCTCATGGACGAGGCGTTCAGCGCGCTCGATCCTCTGATCCGGTCCGACATGCAGGACGAGCTTATTGCACTGAACGATCGCGTCAGAAAGACCATCCTGTTTATTACACACGACCTCGATGAAGCGCTCAAAATGGGGGACAGGATTGTCCTTATGAAAGACGGCTATGTGGTTCAGATCGGAACGCCGGAAGAGATTCTGACGAATCCTGCGGACGAGTACGTCGAACGCTTTGTCGCGAACGTCGACATAACGAAGGTTCTGACCGCCCAGGACGTCATGAAACAGCACTCGCCGGTGGCCTACGTGAAAGACGGCCCGCGTGTCGCACTTCGAAAAATGAAGGAGCATGGGCTCAGTGGAATGTTCGTCGTAAAAAGCAGCGGTGAGCTCGTGGGGCATCTGAGTGCGGATAAAGCGGCCCAGGCGGCAAAAAATGAAGAAAAGTGGCTTGATCAGGTCACGGAGAGAGACTCGGTTCTCTCGGTGCCCCTCGATCAGCCGGTCCGCTCGCTCTTTCCCATGGTCGAGGGGGGGCAACCGATCGCCGTGGTGGACGAGGACAAACATTTCAAGGGCGTCATTGTTCGCGGTTCAATACTCGCCGCGCTCGCCGAGTCACAGGCCGAATCGAAATCGCTCGACGAGCCTTCGGATGTTGCAAGTCAGATTCTGACCCCGGGTTCGTCCGATGCCCCGCAGGAAGTTACCGCCGCTGACAAGGAGAAGAGCTGAAATGGGAACACAGGATTTCATGGGAGATATAATTCCCGAGATACCGCTTTCGGAGTGGGTTGAATCCCTTCTTGATTTTTTGACGGACGTGCTCTCGGGAGCGACGCGTGCCGTGTCGGTTGTTTTTCGAACGGGTATCCGTGAAATCACCGATACCCTCGATGCATTGCCGCCCATCGTTCTTATTGTCGTTCTTGTTGCAATTGCATGGGTAGTTGCGGGGCGGCGCATCGCGACGGGGTCGTTTATCGGCTTTCTTTTTATCTGGAACATCGGGCTCTGGGAGGCGATGGTTTCCACGCTTGTACTCGTCTTTTTTGCGACCATTCTTGCCGTCGCGCTCGGACTTCCCCTCGGAATTCTCGCAGGTCTCTATGATCGCTTCTTTGCAATTGTGAAACCCGTCCTCGACTTCATGCAGACAATGCCCGCCTTCGTGTATCTCATACCTGCAATACCGTTTTTCGGGCTGGGCGCGACCTCGGCGATTATGTCGACGGTCATTTTCTCTATTCCCCCGACTATACGGCTGACAGCGCTTGGTATACGGCAGATAGACAAAGAGCTTGTGGAGGCTGCCGACTCCTTCGGGTCGACCACCGTGCAGAAGCTTGTCAAGCTGCAGCTGCCGCTTTCTCTTCCGACCGTCATGGCTGGAATAAACCAGACCATAATGCTCGCCCTCTCTATGGTCGTGATCGCATCCATGATCGGCGCCGGTGGACTCGGTGGAGAGGTCTGGCGCGCGATTCAGCGCCTGCGTCCAGGCGACGGATTTGCCGCAGGACTCGCCGTCGTGATTCTTGCGATGATCCTCGACCGTGTTACGCAGAAGATTGCAGTCCGCGAACGCAAGGCCAGTTAGGGCGGCGAAGCAATCTTGCCATTTATCCTTTCAGGCAGGATATTTGGTATTGAAAATGTAATGGATCCCGACCAGTAGCTGTGTAGCAGACCTGAGTCGGGAGTTTAACCACACAAAGCCAACGATAGGAGGCTTGTATGAATATTTTTTCGAAGATGATGCGCAGCATCATGCTTGTCGGTCTTGTTCTGGTTTTCGTGACCGGAATGGGTTTCGCCGCTGGTGAAGGCGAAGAAGGTTCCGGCGCCGAAGATCTCGGACGCGTCCGGATTGGATACGTTGAGTGGGACCGCGAACCCGCGCACACGTTCCTGATCGGGGAAGTGATGGAGCGCATCGGTTTCGACGTTGAGGTAATATCGCTTGCAAATCCCGCGATGTGGGAAGCGATCGCAACCGGTGACATAGACGCGCACGTATCGGCGTGGTTGCCCGCTACACACGGAGAATTCTGGGAAGAGCACGGCGACGAACTCGTTGACCTCGGACCTCATTTCGAGGGCGCAGGACTCGGGCTTGTTGTGCCGACGTATCTTGAGGACATAAACAGCATCGAAGACCTTGTCGAGAATGCAGATATGTTTGACAACACCATTACCGGTATCGACCCGGGTGCGGGTATGATGTCGCAGACCGAGGAAGCGATTGACGAAGATACCACTGGGCTTGGTGTGTTTGAACTGACTGAAGGCAGCGACGCCAGCATGATTGGTGCGCTGAGCGATGCGATTGATCGCGAAGAACCCATTGTCGTAACCGGCTGGGATCCCCACATCAAGTTTGCCCGCTTTGACCTGAAGATTCTCGACGACCCCGACGGTATCTACGGTGAGGAAGAGACCATTAACACGATTGTGCGTGACGACCTCGAGGAAGATAATCCGGCTGCCTACCGTTTCTTTGCGGAGACCGACTGGTTTGCAGTCCACGAGCCTATTGACGAGATCATGGTCCTGTCCGCCGACGGTATGCGTTCCGAAGACGCAGCCGAGCAGGTGGTCGACGAGTACTTTGACAGCATCAACGATGCGCTTCCGAGCGACATGCAGATGCCGTAAGGAACGTGTTCACCGGCAGTGGTACTGCCGTACACGCGAAGGCCGCCTCTTCACGGAGGCGGCCTTTTTTTACTCATTTTTCTACTCAGGCGCCATACACAAGCGCGGCAACAGCGAATATATCGACGATCCACAGCATGGGAGTGACGTCCTTCGGCTTTCCTGCCAGCACTTTAATGATGGTGTAGGAGAGAAAGCCCCAGACGATGCCCTGCGTAATGTTGTAGGTCAGAGGAATGAGTATCAACGCGAGAAAAGCGGGAATGCTCTCTTCGAAGTTACCCCAGTCGATGCTCAGAACCGGTTTGATCATAAACACGCCCACCAGGACAACTACCGGTGCGACCTGTGGGACAAACTGTATCAGCGGACTGAGAAAGAGAAAGGGCAGAAAGAGCAGCCCTGCGACGACTGCTGTCAGTCCGCTCCTGCCGCCCTCTTCCACGCCGGCTGCGCTCTCAATGTAGGTCGTACCGCTTGATGTTCCGAACAAACCGCTGAGCGTTGTCGATACGCCGTCCACAAAAAGCGCTTTTCCCACGTTCCGTGGCTGGCCGGTCTTCTCGTCCGTAAACCCGCCGACTTCTGACACACCGACGAAGGTGGAAATGCTGTCAAACATGTCGGTAAAAAGAAGCGTGAAGATCGGCAGAATCATACCGGCCGTCAGCGCTCCGGCTATGTCGAGCTGCAGGAATACCGAGAGACTCGGGAGCGAAAAGGCTCTGGAGGGGAGTGTAACAAAACCCTCAGCGCCGATGCCTTCGAGAACGAGGCTTACAACGACGGCAAGAGCGCTCGTCGCGACGATCCCTATGATCAATGCACCCGGTATTTTCCTGATGACCATCCAGCTGGTTGCAAAGAGCCCGACTGCGAAAATGATAACCTGAGGACTCAGGCCGCCGAACTCGACCAGTGTTGCCGGGCTGGCGGTAATGAAGCCTGCCCATTGAAACCCTATGAAGGCGAGAAACAGCCCTATACCCGAGGCTACCGCGTAGCGAAGGCTGCGAGGTATAGCGGCCACGATCATTTCCCTGACCTTCAGGATAGACAGAATCATGAATACGATTCCTGAAATGAACACAGCCCCCAGCGCCGTCTGCCAGGTCATGCCTTCGATGCCCAGGACGATATTGTACGTGAAGAACGCGTTGATCCCCATTCCCGGCGCAAGGGCGAACGGCAGATTGGCCGTGAGACCCATGAGGATGGAACTCAGGGCGCTTACCATAATCGTGGCGAACACGACGCCTTCCACCGGCATACCGGTAGCGCTCAGTATCGCAGGGTTCACCACGATAATGTATGCCATGGTCAGAAACGTGGCGAAACCGGCCCGGACCTCGGTTTTTACGTCGGTTCCGAGCTCCGCCAAGGTAAAAAATTGCTTCATAAAAGTGACTCCCCAGAAAGGTTTGCCCTTTTATAAAACACACAATTGTCTGCTGCAAGCGCAGATCGTTTCATACGCCGTATAAAGTAAATATTTTGTGTGAACTTGCTTTTAATTGCCGTGTGCTTTCGGTATTCTACCACTACCCATAAGGATTGGTGTGTATGCAAGATATTCTGGAGCGGCTTGCAGGACGAAAGATAAACGGTGTGCGGGTCGTCCCGCTCATGAGCAAGATCATTTTTATCTTTGCCGTGTTTCTTCTGGTATCGAACTTTTTTTCCAATTATATCAATCTTGTGCTGAACAGGGGCGAACAGACCCGGCTTCTGAATCAGATCCTTGTCAAGGACCTTAACGACCTGCACGTGTTTGCAGCTCGACAGACCGAGCTGCTTGCCTTCACCGGTGACGAAGCATCGGCCATCTCGAATATCCGAACCAGCGCGGCATCGAGGTTTCAACTCGAGGGGAGCCTCGCCATGGCGGTCCGTCCGGACGGGTCCATCCTGTTCCTTGAGGGCGGAGTCGCCGTCCCGGAGCGCTTCGATACGGATGCGCTTCAGCGAATGAACGATCGCCGTACTGACGGCGATGATGAAGGCAGCTTCCAGTTTGAGCTGGACGGCATATCGCATCTCGGCGTGTATCGGTGGCACAGTGACTGGGACGCGTTCTTTGTGCGTGCCGAGCAGGAGTCCGAGTTTCTTGCCAGTTCACGGCAGATTTTCGTTCAGGTGTCTGCGCTCATTGTCGTGATTTCGCTCATCTGCCTGGTCGTCGGGATTATCCTGATACGCTACATCCTTCGCTTTGTCCCCATGATTACCCAGGCCATTATGGGAATGCAGGATACACAGGAACTGACGCAGCTGGATATGTCCGACGCGCCGAACGATGATGTTACGTACCTTGGTCTGGCGTTTAACAGCCTTGCGGGTACTATCGACAACCTAATGAGCATCTTCAAAAAGTTTGTCGCGCGCGACGTAGCCGCGAAGGCGTATCGCGAACGCGAAATACGTCTGGAAGGCACGCAGCGCGAGCTCACGATCCTCTTTACCGATATTCGAAGCTTTACGTATATGACCGAGACCCTCGGTACCGACATAATCAAGCTTCTTAACCTTCATTACGATCAGTCGATCCGGCACATACACGACCACAACGGGGACATCGGGTCCATTATAGGAGATGCGCTGCTTGCCGTTTTCGGCACCATGGGCACGAAGGAGAACAAGTCCTATCAGGCCATACGAGCAGGGTACCTTCTGCACGACGTAGCGGCGTCGTTGCGAGAGAAAATGCGGGCGAAACGGGAAGAGATCATACGCCGTCGCGGGTCGCTCACCGACGCCGAGGAACGCGTGTACGAGGCGGTTCTCATAGAGATCGGCGTCGGCATCGACGGGGGGGTGGTTTTCTACGGCAACATCGGCAGTTACGAGCGAATGGTCAACACGGTCATTGGAGATAACGTTAACTCGTCGTCGCGGCTTGAGGGGCTCACCCGGTTTTATCACGTACCTGTTATTACCAGCGAGTACGTCAAGAACGAGGTCGAGAAAGACTACGCCGATTACGTCTTTGTCGAACTTGATACCGTTCAGGTCAAGGGCAAGACCGAGGGCAAGCAGATTTTCTGGCCCATAGAACGAGGTCGTATAGACGAGCAATTTGAGAACGATATCGAAGCGTACTCCGAAGGACTGCAATTGTATTATGAAGGCAAGTGGGCAGAGTCTACTCGCGCGTTCAAGCGGTGCGGACTGAAGGTTGCCGAAGTTTTCACACGTCGTATTGAGGGCCAACGCGCTCCAAGGAACTGGAACGGCATATGGACAATGACCGAAAAGTAACCGATCTCGTCGAGCAAAGCAAATCCGTCTTTCTCAGCGAAGCAGTTCAGGATTTCAAACGACGACAGGCGCAGTACGATCTGGGTGCCGAGTTCGCGAAAACCCGGAAAAACCGTACTCTGATTGTGCCGGGTATCATTGTCGTCATGATCCTTGTATTTACCACGCTGGCGTTCGTGCTGACCTTTTCCATAGACAGGCAGTCACAGATTGTTGAAATCGGTTCCTCGGATTTTGATCAGGTGAATCTTCGCGATGTCCTGCAGGCGTGGCTCCGGACAGAGCAGCGTTTGACGGAGATCGACCGTGAGCGCGATCAGCTCGAACGGGAACGCGACGAACGTATCGAGCTATTGAGCGAGCGCGCCGAACGCGACAGAGAGCTTGCGCGTCTCCGGTCCGATGCAGGGCTGTTGCTCCTTGGTCCTGAGCTAACCCGTATCAATCGCCGTTTCGATAGTGAATCCCGGGCAATTCGTCTCGAATATTCCGATCGCCTTGAGACGCTCGCCTCCGAGCGTTCCGACCTCCTTGAAAGACGCGAGAACGAGTTTGACCCGGAGCAGGTGGAGGCAGCGCTTGCGCGCCGGGAGATTCTCGACGACCAGCGTCGCCTGTTTGATCTGGAACTTGAACAACAGCGCGAGTTCCTGAGCAGCCGCCTGAGCACGGTTCGAGAAGCGTATCAAAGCGAGCTTGAAGCGTTCGCCGAGCACCGCGACCTGGTTGAGCTTACGCTTCGGCAGCAGTTCGCGCAGGAGATCGAAGAGCTTGTGGCGCGGTATAACCCGGATTTTGGCGACGAGGACGTCGCAGCGCTGCTTGAGGCTCCCCTGGCAGATGACGATGCAGAGGACAGCGGCAGCAGTGACGAGACTTTCGGGCAAGCGCTTGTTTCCCAGGGTGTTATCAGTGAAGGCGAGGTGGCTGACGTTCGTACGAGTGTGGACGATCTCTATGCTATTGTTGCCCGACTTCAGGAGGTGCCGTACGAAAACAGCGTGCCACGGGCGCTCGATCAGATCGCTTCCCGGACGCGGGTGCTCGTCGAGGGCCTGAACCGCCTCGGATCCGAGTTAACACAGGCCTATGAAAGCGACATGCGGGAGCTTTCCGAGCAGCGGGACGCGGTAGATCGTACCTTGCAGGAGACACGACAGGATCTGTCGTCGGTACAGCAGCAGCTCGCCGAAGTACGCGAAGAGCTTGCGCAGGTAGAGTCCGCAGTAGATGACCGGATCGCGCGCGAGACAGATCAGTTGCGACGGCAGCTCGCACAATTTGAACACGCCTTCGGCGAGCTCATACAGGAAGATCGCGAAGACGGGTACATTGTAGATCCGCGCAATCCCGATCGGATCCAGCTGTATCTCGATCCGAGCCGCGATATCGAGTCGGGTGTGGAAGCGTTCGTTTTTCGCGAACCAGAGGGGCTTATAGGAATGGTTGAGCTGTTTGAAACAGATCGTGGGTTTCGGGCTCGTCTTCTGTCGGTCACCGACGACCGCAGTGTCCGACCGTTTGATCGGGTTCTTCTCGACATCGCCGGACAGAACGATGCGGCCATCGGCTCGGATAACTGAAAGGACCAAATAGGGGTACATGAGATGCGTCAGCAGAAAGAACCGAACAGGAGCGCCGGTAATCGCGTTTTCAAGGCAGGTGTGGCACAGATGACCGCTGTGCTTGTAATGCTCTTCATGAGTGTCGGGTTTCCGGTAGTCGGGCAAACCTCGGAGCGTGTATCTGCTGTCGGTCTGCAGCTTCTCGAGGAGCGAGTTGAGGACGGTGTACAGCGGTTTGTTCTTCAGACAGAAGACGGGCAGCGCATAGACGTACGGAATGACCGCGAGGCAGAGCTTTCCGAGCAACAGGTCGCGATTGTCGACCTTATCGCGACAATCACGGGGAATCTCAGAACCCTCGATGTTGATCGTCTCACCATAACCTTCAGTGGCAATGTCGCTGAAATCGCGCTTATCCCTTCTCGTTTCGTATACGACGGAGTAAATCTTCTGCCCAATGTTCCCGCAGGCCTGCGGTTCCGTTTCGATCAGGTCCTCGAATACGATTTTCGTGTCCGGGTGGGAGAGTTCTTTATACGGCTGCAGGGACAGTATGTGGACGAAGAACAGTTCGCCTCGCGTGTCGTTCGAGCAGTCCGCGATCCAGTCGCATTTCTTGATAGCCTGCGCCCGGAGATCGTCGCCGACCGTCTGAACGAACTCGACTCATTGACCGAAGCCCTCACGGGCATGGTCGACGAGCTTCAGGCCGACGTGGAACGCCTGTCTGAAGAAAACCAGCGTCTGAACGAGTTGGTACAGGAACAGGCGGTTCAGAACGGGGCGCTTCTCGCCGAGCTCGAGGTGCTGCGGACCGGTGCCCTGGCGGTGGCTAATCAGAGTTTCTTCGGCCGCCTCAGGAGTATCGATCCCGAGCTTGTCGCCGCTGTGATAAGCATTAAGGAAGAAAACCCCGCGCTGACGCAGGACGAAGTCAGCTCTGCGCTGTCGGACCAGGGCATTTCCGCGTCCAGGTCGGAGCTTGCGGCAGTTCTCGCGGTTTATTTTGGCGAGATCGAGTAGATTCATTCGTTTCGACGCTTGCATACCACGCGCAAAACATGAGATGTATAGCACGTAGCCGTGTCCATCTCCCGGTCTTGATTATCGCGACGGGAGTCTTTACGATACTGCAATACCAGCGGAAGCGTACGGCTACTTTTCAATCATATTTTCATTAAACGAAACACGCATTTGCATTTCGCATAAGGGGTCGAGGTGATATGAGCTCACTGCTAGAGAAACGACGTAATATTGGAATAAGCGCGCATATTGACTCAGGGAAAACGACGCTTACCGAACGAATTCTTTTTTACTGCGAGAAGATTCATGCAGTACACGAGGTACGCGGTAAGGACGGCGTCGGAGCGACCATGGATTCGATGGAACTCGAACGTGAGCGTGGAATTACGATTGCCAGCGCCGCGACCAACGTCACATGGAAAGAGCATCCCATCAATATTATTGATACTCCGGGACACGTCGACTTCACGATCGAAGTTGAACGCGCCTTGCGCGTTCTCGACGGAGCTATTCTGGTTCTGGATTCCGTTGGCGGTGTCCAGAGTCAGACAATTACCGTTGACCGCCAGCTGGCGCGTTATTCGGTCCCGTTTATCGCCTTTGTGAACAAGTGCGACCGAACCGGAGCCAATCCCCGCCGGGTCGCCGATCAGCTGAAAGAAAAGCTCGGGCATAATGCCGTTATGATCCAGCTTCCCATAGGGCTTGAGGACAAGTTTGAAGGCGTCGTCGACCTCGTCTCTATGAAAGCGGTCTATTTTGACGGTAAAGCCGGAGAAGTTGTGCGCGAGGATGAGATCCCGGAGGCTCTCCGCGCAGAGGCGGAGGAACGCCACGAGGTGCTGCTCGACGCGGCGAGTATGTTCAGCGATGAACTTGCCGAAGCGTATCTCGAAGGTGAGCACACGGTAGACCAGGTGCTGGCTGCGATTCGTACCGGCGTACTCAAGCGCGAATTGTTGCCGGTCTTTATGGGCTCGGCGTACAAGAACCGGGGCGTACAGCCGCTGCTCGACGGGGTCGTGAACTTCCTCCCGAATCCGACACAGGTTACCAACGTTGCACTTGATCTTGACAACAACGAGGAACGAGTAACGCTGGTCAGCGACGAGTCCAAGCCAACGGTAGCGTTGGCGTTCAAGCTCGAAGACACACAATACGGGCAGCTTACGTACATACGGATTTATCAGGGATCAATTAAGAAAGGCGACGAGCTGTTTAATACACGCTCCCGCAAAAAGTTCAAGATCGGTCGATTGATACGCATGCACGCGAACAAAATGGACGACATTGCCGACGCTCCAGTCGGCGATATTGTTGCGCTTTTCGGCATCGACTGCGCGAGCGGCGACACATTCTGTGAATCGACGCACAATTTTTCCATGACCTCCATGTATGTGCCGAATCCCGTCATCTCGCTTGCCATTAAGCCGAAGGACAAGAAATCTGAAGCCAATATGGGCAAGGCCCTCAACCGTTTTGCCAAAGAGGACCCGACATTTCGCACATTTGTCGATCCGGAGTCGAATGAAACGATTATTCAGGGAATGGGCGAACTGCACCTCGATGTCTACATTGAGCGAATGCGCCGCGAGTACAAGGCAGACGTAGAAACCGGAGCGCCGCAGGTTGCGTATCGGGAAGCAATCAGCCAGATGGCGGAGTTTGACTACACGCATAAAAAGCAGACCGGTGGTTCCGGTCAGTTTGCGCGCGTAGCCGGTTTCATGGAACCGCTCGAAGAAGAGGGCAAGGATTACGAGTTCGTCGACGCTATCAAAGGTGGTGTGATTCCCAACGAGTACATTCCCAGCTGCGATAAAGGTTTCAGGGCCTCGATGCAGAAGGGATCACTCATAGGATTCCCCATTGTTGGTGTAAAACTCACAATTAACGACGGCAGCACACACCCGGTCGACAGTTCCGACATGGCGTTTCAGCAGGCTGCAATCGGCTGCTTCCGCCAGGCATACGCGAAGGCGAAGCCGGTTATCCTCGAGCCGATCATGAAGGTGGTTGTTGAAGGTCCTACCGAGTTTCAGGGTAATATTTTCGCCAGCATAAACCAGCGTCGTGGTATCATTCTGACGTCTTCCGACGAGGGAGCCTTCTCGGTGGTAGAAGCCGAGGTGCCTCTTTCAGAGATGTTCGGCTACTCCACGGTTCTGCGTTCGCTAACCCAGGGCAAAGCCGAATATTCGATGGAGTTTCTGAAGTACGGTAAGGTTCCGCAGAGTGTTTCTGAGGAACTCAAGAAGGAATACGAAGCGCAGCGCAAAGCTGAGCAGAAGTAGTGTGGGTGTGACCACCGTGAATTATTCGATTGATATGACAGAGGGGCGAAGAGATGGTTAAGGAAGAGCTTGTAAAGCGTAGTCCACTGCGGATACTTGAACGGTCGACACACGGGGGGTTGAATCCCGGTTCCATTGGCGTCATTGCTTCCCGCAAGGGAGTGGGAAAGACCGCGTGCCTGGTACACATCGCGACCGATTCACTGTTGCAGGGTCAGCACGTGATTCACGTCAGTTTCTCCGGCAAGACTGACCACATCATAAGCTGGTACGAGGATATTTTCAAAGAGATCGCAACGCGACAGAATCTCCAGGACGCAATGGATGTACACGACGAGGTCGTGCAACATCGTGTCATTATGAACTTCAACGAAGGCGGACCGTCTTTTGATCAGGTCTTCCGCAGCCTTCGAGCCATGGTCACCGAAGGTGGCTTCGGCGCGGACATGATCGTTCTCGACGGGCTGGATCTCGCTAAACTTAACAGCGATTCCATGGATATCCTCCATAACTTTGCACGGGAGCTTGGGGTCACCGTCTGGATCAGTGCTACCTTGCACAGAGAGGATCCGGAGGCCGACGAACGCGGTGTACCCTCCCGTCTTCAGCACATTGCCGACGATCTGAGCCTTCTCATTACCCTGACCCCCGAGCAGAATTACGTAATGCTTCGACTGGTCAAGGACCACGAAACCTACCCCGGTCCCCAGGATCTGCATCTCCGTCTCGATCCGGGGACGATGCTCATTCTCGAGGATCAATAGACGCGAGACACTATCGGGAACGGGTTACGCCATTGCGTGGGCACGATGTCTGAAGTGGACATCGTGTGCACCATGGTGAAACAGGCGTGCATATCTGTTGACCAAACGGCACAATTATCCGGTTTACCCGTATCCAGTCATCCATTTTGAAATACTGTTCGAGCGCACGCTCGGTTTCTTCAGCTGTTTGTGTTGTACATATTCCCAGGCGGTTCGATATCCTGTGAACGTGTATATCGACGCAAATTGCGGGTATACCGAAAGCTTCCGCTCGTACGAGTTGCGCGGTTTTTCTACCCACGCCCGGCAGCGACAACAGGAATTCTTCGTCCGACGGCACGGCGCCGCCAAAATCGTTGACAATGGACTCCGCCGCCCGTATGAGGGACTGAGCCTTATTCCGATAGAATGCTGCTGGATACAGGGACGCGGCGAGCGTTTCAGAATCCGTTCGCGCAAGGCTTTCCACATTGGGGAAGACTTCGAGTACGCGCTTTGAAACCTCAAACGTCACGTCGTCCCGGGTGCGCAGCGAAATGACAGTCGACACGAGCACCGCATACGGTGTCCCGTACGTGCGCGATATGAACGTGACCGATGCGGGCGAATCCTGAATCGCCGATTCCGCCCGTGCCAGCAGATCGGTACCGTTCAGAATTCTTCGTCCAGATCGTCGTCGTCGTCAACTGGTACGGACGCGGCTTTGGCGGATGCTGCTGCAGCCTGACGCTCGTGCACGACGTTCAGCTTCTCGAAGATATTCTTTTCTACGTCCGCTTTCGGTTTGTTCAGGGAGAAACTGACCTCATCGACGAGCAGTTTCAGGGCACTGTCGAAGAGCTTGCGTTCGAGTATGGGCAACTCTTTTACTTTGCTGCGATGATAGAGCGCACGCACGACGGTCGCTATATCCTTCACGCTTCCCTGTTTGAGCAGGTCGTGATTCATCTGGTATCGCATTTTCCAGTCCGCGGTAACCGGTTCATAGTCTTCGGTAATGAGTTTTAACGCCGCATCTGCCTCTTTCTTGTTGACAATGGCACGAATTCCGAGCTCTTCGGCTTTGTCGACGGGAACCATGACGGTCATATCCGATACTTCGAGGTAAATTATGTAATAGAGGAGCTTCTCGTTCCGGAAATCGCGTTCCTCAATGCTGATTACTTTCCCAACTCCTTGAAGTGGATACACGACTTCCTGGTCTGTCTGAAAGGTTGTTTTCTGTTTTGTTCTGGAGCTTTTGGCCATAGGGGCATAGTATATCGGAAAGCATGGGCTATGGTCAAAATTCCGAAAAGAATTGAACTTTCGGTTTCGCGGCAGTACTGTCTAACGTGAAATGGCTAGGAGAAGAAACAGGCTCATACAGGATTTTGTTTCGGGTCTTTCGACCAGTTTTATATTTGGCGCTGCGTGGCTGATTACCGGAGCGAACTTCTGGCTGATTATCGGCCTGTTTGCAGGTGTACTTCCGACGATCGGAAGCGGTGGTAAGTTGCTCGCGGAACTGAGTGAAGGCCGGAAACTCGTCGCTGAAGAGCCGGGAATAGCGCGCGTTCGCCAGGAAAAAGAGCTCCTCAGGGTTGCGAAGAGCGAAGGCGGGCGGGTAACGCCTCCCGTGGTAGCGCTGAAGAGCAGCTGTTCAATCGATGAGGCGAACACACTGCTCGACAGCCTCGTCGAACGAGGCTATGCACATATCGATGTAGACGATAACGGGCGGATTGTATACCTCTTTCCCGAGTTTTATCCCGACGATACCACAGACGACGGAGATGCAGACCATGGCCTGAGATTTCACTCGGGATAACCCGGCGCCTCGGGTGACATGATCTGTCGGGCGTTTACGACGCCCGGGGCGGGTTCATCCCCCGTTCTACGGATATAGCGTACGGGGTGAATATCGAGCGGATTTGGAAACCATCCCTCGTACATATCGAGATTAATGAGATTGAAAGCAGATGAATGGCTGACCGGGAGAATAGTGCCGGTACTCAGGAGCAGGCTTTCCGCGTCCGACATCCGGGAAAAACGCGCAGCACCTTCCATACCCGATGCGCCTTCTATAAGTGCGTCGTACTCCTCCGAGATAAACCCTGCCTCGTTCAGCGTACTTTCAGAAACCCAGAGTTTCAGGAATGTGACAGGATCGGTAATGTCTCCTATCCAGCTCAGGAGGCCGACGGTAACCTCGGGTTCTGATGCACGGCTGAAATAGTCCGGATACGCCACCGTTTCGATCTGTGTGTCCACACCGAACGCGTCGTCCCAGCTGTCGCGCATGATCCCGGCGACGCGTGCCGAGTCGCCGCCCGGTATACGAATGAGCGGGTCGGGAAGGCCTTCACCGTTTGGAAAGCCCGCTTCCGCGAGGAGCCGAAGCGCTTCCTCGCGGTTCTGCTCACCGATCATCTCGGGTTCGGGATATCCCGGGATCTCAGGGACAAGCCGTGTTGTCGGTGTGAAATAGACCTCGGGACTCCGGATTGTGTCCCACGGAAGCGCGAGCGCCATTGCCCGACGCACCCGATCGTCACTCCACGGGGGCTGCTCGGCCCTGATAAAATAAAAGGTCGTAGCGAACAATGGGTTTACCACCAGATCTGTGCTGTCAAAATCGCCGTCAAAAGCGATCAGTCCGGTATTCCAGTCCACTTCACGGTCAAAGAACAGGTCGGTTGCGCTTCGGGCATCGGCGATACGGTCGTAGACAATCCGATCCATGGTAACCGAATCGGACGCCCAGTATTCCTCGTTCCTGTCCATGACGACTCCCGCTTCGTCGTAAGACACAAGTCGAAAAGGGCCGTTGCCTATGTGGCGGTCCACGTCCGTGAAATCGCGGAGTGCGAGGACGTCCGGATGCAGGGGGCTGAAACTGTGATGTGCAAGAAGTTCGGTGAAGTGTGGCGTTCGCCGACGCAGACGGATTTCGAGCGTTCTGTCGTCGACAGCGGTGACGCCGACCGCGTCAGCATTCTCGATTCGGCCGCGCCGGAAATCACGCGCACCGACTATGTCGTCGAACAGCGAGCCGTACGCCGCTTCATCTCCCAGGGAGAGAAGAGCGATCCATGTCTCGCGAAAATGTTCCGCAAGAACCGGATCTCCGTTCTCGTACCGTGCGTCGGAGCGAATGTGAAACCTGTACAGGGTCCCGTCGTCGAGAACGTCCCAGCGGCGTGCCACACCCGGAACAGGCTCGAGCGTCAAGGGGTTGTATCCGACAAGCCCCTCGAACAGTCCCGTGAATATCTGTGCCTCCGTCGCGACGAACGCGTACATTGGATTCATCTCGAAGTCGGAATCTTCGACGGCTACCCGGAAGGTTGCGGACCGGGGTACGTCGGGAAGATCAGAACGCCGATCCGTCTGTGCCGCGACGCCGGCCACGACAATGCTGAACAAGGCTATGAATACGACTCGAGTTGATCTCATGGCTTAGCGTCCGGATTTTTGCCCCCACTCGTCAAGAGGCGCAAAGGACGAAAGCGGAACTCCGCAGCTGCGGGCAACCCCCGGTTGTACGCATGCACCGTCGTATATGTTTACCCCCAACGCGATTGCTCGATCAGCTCTGCACGCCGCAATCAGACCGCTGTCGGCAATGGCAAGCCCGTAGGCGAGCGTTACGCTCGTGAGTGCGATCGTACTCGACCGGGCGACCGCTCCGGGCATGTTCGTGACACAATAGTGGACCACGTCGTCTATGATAAAAATCGGATCGTCGTGAGTGGTCGGACGCGAGGTTTCGGCAAAACCGCCCTGGTCAATCGCTACATCCACCAGTACGGCGCCCGGCTTCATGATCGACAGGTGCTCCCGCCGAACCAGTTTCGGCGTCGATTCACCCGGCAAAAGCACCGCGCCAATGATAATATCGGACTCCCGGAGTACGAAGTCTATGTTCGCTTCGGTAGCGTAGAGTGTGGTTATCGCGCTCCCGAAGATGTCGTCGAGATAGGCGAGCCGACGTGCGTTTACGTCGAGAATGGTGACGTTTGCTCCGATGCCGACCGCAATCTTGCACGCGTTTGTGCCCACGACGCCACCGCCGAGTATTGCGACGTTTCCGCGCGGGACACCGGGGACGCCACCGAGCAGTATTCCCCTGCCTCCGAAAGCCTTCTCGAGATACTTCGCTCCCTCCTGAACGCTCAGTCGTCCGGCGATCTCACTCATGGGGGTCAGGCAGGGCAGCCTCCCGTCCGGTAACTGTATTGTCTCATATGCAACCGATTGCACCGACCGGGATGCAAGAACATCCACAAGCTCACGATTGGCGGCCAGGTGAAGATAGGTGTACATGATCTGTCCCGGGCGCATGAGCTCGTATTCCGGGGGAAGCGGCTCCTTCACTTTGACGATCATGTCGGCCTGCTCAAAAACTGCCGAGCCCGTCGGGACCACAGTCGCACCGGCATCCGTGTATTCCTCGTCAGTATATCCACTGCCTGTTCCGGCAGACGTTTCTATTAATACGGTATGGCCGTGGCTCACGTAGCTTCGAGCGCAATGCGGTGTCATACCCACGCGGTATTCGTGTCGTTTAATCTCTTTGGGAACGCCAACTATCATAATGGAGCCATAGTAACACGCTCGATGCGCAGGTGCTGCAGTATTCTCGAATTTTTACCGATAGAAATCGGTAGGGGGTGTTCATGACATCTGGTTTCAGGCGCTCGTGTGCCGGACTCCTGTTCGTTGCGCTGTTCGCCGTGGTATCCGCGGGATCACAGACGCTTGGCGAGCTCGATTTTTCAGACGCACGACTGAGTATCGCGGGTCCGGATCGTTTCTACGTTCGCAACGTCGTTCTTGAGAACACCTCCATGTCCGGTGTGCTTCAACTCGGAGACGACGGGCGCTGGTACATCGAGGATTTCTTCCCTTCCAGTCGCGACCGTTTCGACCGTGATCTCGTTCTCGATTTTGTCGAGGTTACCACCGACGGAGTCGACGAGATTCTTATCCAGGGAATTATTATCGATAATGCCGTGTACAGCGGACGTCTCCACGTCGGCGAGGATGCGACTGTTGACTTTGACGGTACTCTACAGCCGGGGCTACCCGGTACACGGGCTGTAGATGCAGCGGCGGCCCTGCAGGACCTTCTTGCCGAGGGGGAGCGGCGTGCATACGAGCAACGAATCGAGGAGCTTGAAGCGGACCTTGCGCATGCGCAGCAGGACCGGGAGATCCTCCTTTCGATACTCGAAGATGATCCCGACGCCGACACGCTCGCGCGCGAGGCACGCCGCCTCGACGGCCGGATTCAGCAGCTGCAGAACGAACTCGATCAGGTAACGTCATCCCGCGACGAACTCGCCGAACGCCTTGCTGCAACTGAGCAGGAGCGCGATGAGCTGATCGTTGTTAACGCGGATCTACGGGACGAAATTGCCCTTCTTGAACAGACCGTCACTCGCCTCGACGACGAAATAATCGCGTTGCAAAGCGAAATAGACACCCTCTCGCTCGCGGGAGACACGAGCGACCTACTCACGGCGGAAGCCTTCGGTCGCGAGGCGGAGGAGCTGCGAGCGTTCCTTGCGGAAGCGGACGAGCGTCTGCGTGAGCTTGAGGAGCGGGCCGAGGATACCGAGACGCGCGAACAAGCCGATCTTCGAACCCGTGCTTTAGAAGCGCGAATACGAAGCGAGCTGTCGCTCCTGCGTGCCGAGCTTTCCGCTACCCGAAGCGACCGTGATATTCTCGAACAGCGCACGCTTCTGAGTCTTCTTGAAGACGGTATCGTCGCCTCTGCGGCTGATCGTCCCGGCAGGATTCTGCAACGCGGGTTCAGCGGAGGGGTGCCGCAACTCGGATCATGGTCGGTGACCGACAACGTGCTCGAGCAGACCTCGACACGGGAGTTTTTCGCGAAGTACGTAATCCCGGTACAGCAGGGGAGCGAAACGACTTTGTACCGGTTTACCGTTGATACCGGCGAGCAGGGATGGGCAGGGGCGGGACTGCACTTCAGCGCGTCAAACTCCGCCCTGCGTGGCTACGGATTCGGCGAGTCACTTCTGGTCTGGTTGACGCGTGACCCGGCGCATTATCAGAACGATCGAACCTATCTTCAGCTGTACCGCAGTGACGATGACGTGCGCATGGAACGTGTCCTCGATGCTCAGATTGAACCGAACCTTGCGGACGGGCTCGAGGTGGAAGTCCTGTATGAGCCCGCTTCCGGCTACGTCACCGTCGCGGTCAACGGCGACGATACGGTGCGGTATCGGACCTGGTTCGACGTTGAAGCGGGGTTTGAGGTGGCACTGCGTTCGCTTGGTGACGGGGCCAGGTTCGGGGACCTTGAGATTATTGCGGTCTCAGATGATCCGCGATAAGGAAGGCGATCTCGAGACTTTGTGCATAATTGAGCCGGGGGTCGCACCAGGACTGATAATTACGTGACAGATCGGATTCGGCGAGGCCGATAGATCCACCGACACATTCGGTGACCGGGTCCGCGGTAATTTCGAAATGGACACCCGCGAGCACCGATCCTGCTTCGCGGTGCGCGGAAAAGGTAACGCTGAGTTCATCGACAATCGAGTCGAAATTCCGTGTCTTATGGCCGGCGGTTGTGGTAACCGTATTCCCGTGCATTGGGTCACAGCACCATACCACCGGGGTTTCTTCCTGCTGCGCCGCGTGCACGAGCCGGGATACGCGTTCTGCAGCGCGCCCGGAACCCATGCGGGTTATGCAGACCACGCGCCCGGGGGTTCGCTGCGGGTTTACGAGACGGCATATCTGCTTGAGATCTTCAGGCCGCGCATCCGGACCGAGTTTGATACCGATCGGGTTCGAGAGCCCTCGTATATACTCCAGATGAGCGCCCTCGACGTCTCTCGTCCTGTCTCCT
>JBKHAN010000069.1:0-12070 GCA_046542845.1 Spirochaetaceae bacterium | reverse complement strand
ACTGGACCTCAAGCCCACCGCAGGGGTACGGAACAGACTCATAATGGGGGTCAAGTGGCACGCTGTCCGACTCGCGACGCATCTGTGACCAGAACACTTCAAAATCGTCCCGTCGAGTCAGCTCCGGGCTGTACGCTTCCAGTTCCTGTTTTTTGCGGTCCAGATATCCAACGCTCATGATGCGCCTCCGTGCACGTTCCAGAGCGCATGGTCTCATGTCCGGATGTAATTGAGAAGAGGTGCGGCTGACATCGAACGGAACGAGTAATACCGGGTAACTCGCCGAAACGGCGTAGAATTGGTACTTTGATGTTCGCTGGTGTGTATGCCGCGGCGCATGGCACGCTCTCGTGACGATAACCACCACGCCGCATGGGGGAAATGTATGTTTTTGAGATTATTATCACGTGCGATACTGATAGGATTAATCCTGCTTGTTCCGGTTGCTGTGTTCGCCGGCGGAGGCACCGAAGTTGAAACGGATGAAGTGCAGGAACGGGTGCTCCGCGTAGGATTGCGGAAACTCACGACCATCGACCCGGCACTCGGAGCTAACGATCCGGAAGTCATGTTCAACCGTCTGCAATACGACTACCTCGTCGAAATCCTCCCTGACGGCACACTCGAGCCCAGCTTGGCCACCGGCTGGCAGATAAGCGACGACGGTCTGCAATACACCTTCACGCTTCGCGAGAACGTCACGTTCGAAGACGGGAGCTCTTTTGGCGCAGACGATGTCGTGTTTACCTTCGAACGCCTCGTGTCGGAAGGGTCGTCCATTGTCGGTCTCATGGGCCAGGACGAAGACGATAACGCAACATGGACTGTCGAAGCAGCAGACGACCTGACTGCAGTGTTTACGCTCGAAGAACCAAACGCCGATTTCATTTATGGAGTAGCGTCACGTTTTGCAATGATACTTTCGAGCGAAAGCGATGCGGTAAACGAGTTTGGTGACGGTGAAGACACCTACGCGAGCTTCAATGGAACCGGACCGTTTGTACTCGTGGAATACGCGACCGACCAGGTTGCCCGCTTCGTCGCAAACCAGGACTATTGGGGCGGCGCACCTGCGCTTGAGGGTATCGAACTCGTATTTTTCGACGACGATCAGTCGCAGCTCGACGCCTTCAGAGGCGGATCGCTTGATTTTATAATTAAAGTACCCGACGAACTGACCCCGGCGCTCGAACGCGTGCCCGACTCGACAGTCATTACACGCCCAACCAACACGCACCCGGTGGTCCGATTACGAGCCGACGAAGGTTCCATAGGCGAGGACGTACGCGTGCGTCAGGCTTTCAAGTTTGCGACTGATCGGGAGCTTCTCAACCTCGACGCTCTTGACGGCGCAGGCACGGTAGCAAATAACGATCCGATCGGGCCTAATTACGGAGCACTCTATAACCCACAGGAAAATCGTGAGCACGATCCTCAAAGAGCACGGGAACTGATCGCCGAAGTACTCGCTGACGGAACCGGGAACGGGTACGTCGTCGAAGTCGACGGCGAGGCTCGAGTTGAGGTTCCCTTCTACGTTGGAGACACGTTCGAATACGCGCGCGTTGCCGAGTTTCTCCAGCAGCAGTGGAGGGAGTCAAATATTTACGTCGATCTGAACGTCGTGCCCGAGAACGTGTATTACGCGGACGGGGATAATAACTGGCTTAATACACAGCTCGGAATGACCGCGTGGGGGGACCGCCCGACACCGCAAGAGTATCTCAGTGTCGCGTACCTCGAAGGCGCGGCATTCAACGAGTCGCAGTGGGCTAACGACGAACTCGCTCAACTTGCTGCCGAAAGTTCCAGGACTGCGGACATTGATGCCCGTGCTGCTATCTATAACCAGATCAGTCGCGTGTTTCTCGAGTCCGGACCAATCATTATTCCCTACTTCCGGCCGGTCGTCGCTGCTCACAGGAACAACGTTGCCGGCATTGAACTTCACCCCTTTCCGGGGCGGACCGATTTCCGTGAGGTCGATATCAGGTAAGGTACCGAATGCCTGAAAATACAGAGCAGGAAACGGGGGCCATAGAGCCCCCGATCCTGCGCCCCGCACGAAAACCGCGCTCCAGGTTCCGATCGATCATCGGGAGTAACCCCCTCGCGTTTATCGGAAGCGCGGGAGTGGTTCTGTTCCTCCTCCTTACGCTCATAGGCCCCCTTATCGCACCCTACCCCTACGATCAGATTATCCGGGGAACAGACATCGGCGTCGAAAGCCGTCGTGCGCTGGTGAGCGAACCACCCTCGGGCGTATTTCCCTTCGGCACCGACCAGCGCGGTCGCGATATTTTAAGCCGCATGCTCTGGGGAGCGCGTGAGACGATAGGTTTACCATTTGCCGCTACGTTTATTGCCGTCATAATAGGCTCGTCTCTGGGCATGTTTATCGGTTACGTCGGTGGGATCGTGGACGATATCATTTCGCGCATTTTGGACAGTCTCATATCGATTCCCGCAATGGTCCTCGCTCTGGTCATGATCTCTACGATTGTTCCGATGCTTGCGGCTTCCGGCAGCCCGACCATAGCGTTCCTGGGACCGAACAACATCAGTCTGACCTTTGTCATAGTTATCATCTACGTACCAATAATCTCGAGGGTCGCACGAAGCGCAAGCCTTTCGGTGCGCGATCGTGGGTTCATTGAAGAGGCGAAGCTGAGGGGCGAAGGGACCGGGCACATACTGTTTCGTCAAATCCTGCCGAACGTACTGCCGGCGCTTGTTGTTGAGGCCTCGCTGCGCCTTTCCTACGCGATTATCCTGGTGACATCGCTCGGTTTTCTTGGACTTGGTGTTCAGCCGCCCTCACCGGAGTGGGGACGTATGGTGCTTGACGCGCGTACACAGATTTCGGAAGCGCCGTGGGAGCTGTGGTTTCCGGTCCTCGGCATAGCAATTCTGATCATCAGTTTCAATCTGATGTCCGACGGGATACGACGTCTTCTGCGGAACGAGGAGTAAGCACCGTGGCCGACCCAGTTATACGCGCAGAAGACATATCCATCGATTACCGCATGGGCAACGAGTGGATGCAGGCGGTCAAAGACGTCGATTTGAGTATCAATCCGCTTCAGATTCACGGCCTTGTCGGCGAAAGCGGTAGCGGAAAGTCAACGATCGCTATGGCCATGATTCGCAATCTCGCGCGAAATGCACGAGTATCGTCAGGACGCATACTTTTTGACGACCGGGATCTGCGACAGATCAAACAGAAAGATATTGAAGACATCTGGGGCAATCAGATCGCGCTTGTCCCTCAGAACACCATGGATTCGCTGAATCCTTCTATGCGAATCGCCCGCCAGATGACCGAGGTTACCCGGCGTCATACGTCGATTTCGGCGTCGGAGGCTCACGAGCGCGCCGCAGACGCGCTTCGAAGCGTGCAGATTGCAGATCCCGAACAGGTTCTCTCCCGCTATCCGCACCAACTCTCCGGTGGAATGATGCAGCGCGTCATGATTGCAATGGCCTTGAGCACACGTCCGCGTCTGGTCGTGCTCGACGAGCCGACCACAGCGCTCGATGTGACGACGCAGGCAGTCATTCTTGACCTGTTACGCGACCTTATAAAAGAGGAGCACGCGGCAGCGCTCTACGTGTCACATGACCTGGGGACCGTTGCGCAACTGTGCGATTACGTGACGGTTCTCTACGCTGGAGAAGTAATGGAAAGCGCTCCTGTCGACGAAGTATTCGCTCGGCCACGGCACCCCTATACGATCGGGCTCCTTGCCTGTCTGCCGTCTGCGGTCGACGAACAGGAGTCGAGGCTTACGACTATCAGTGGCGTCGCACCCGCCCTCGGCGCTCGCTCGACTTCATGTGTTTTTGCCGACCGGTGTCCTTTGGCAACCGAACAGTGCCGGACTCAAAAACCACCGCTGGAGCATATCGACGAGCATCACTCGGTGCGGTGCTGGAGGTGGCGCGATATTGCGGCTGGGAAACTGACACCGTTTGAGCCGGCTGTGCGAACCGAAACCGCGCCGAAGCCGCGGCACTCCCGCGTACTCGAGGCGCGGCAGATCAGTAAGCGTTTTGATGATTCACGCCTTCTGTCTTCGCTGCGAAAGCAACGGCCGACTGGTGTACAAGCTGTGCGTGACGTCTCGATTGCCGTCGACGCGAGGTCGACATTCGGCCTTGTCGGCGAGAGCGGCAGCGGGAAGACCTCGCTCGCGCGCTCCCTCCTCGCGCTCGTAGAGGCAGATACGGGACGCATCGAACTGCGTGGATCCCCCATCAGCCTGAAACTGAAACGGAGGGACCGAGCAGTGCTTCGGAATCTCAGGACCGTGTTTCAGAATCCAGACGATTCGCTGAATCCGTATCGTACGGTCGGACAGACCATTACACGCACGATACGGAAACTCTCCTCGGAACCGCTAAGCTCTCAGGAGGCTCGCGACAAGGCGACGGAGCTATTGCGTGCTGTCGGGCTCACCGAAGACTATTACCACCGCAGACCCGGGTTTCTCAGCGGAGGAGAAAAACAGCGCGCCGCGATTGCCCGAGCGTTCGCGCCCGCGCCGGCGCTCGTCGTTGCAGATGAACCAACGTCGTCACTCGACGTGTCGGTACAGGCGGTCATCCTGAATCTGCTGAAGGACCTTCGTGCCACTGAGGGTGCGTCGTATATCGTTATTTCGCACGATCTCGAAGTCATCAGTTACCTGTCAGATCGTATCGCGGTCATGTATCTTGGAGAAATCGTGGAACAGGGGGCGAGTGAAGACGTCATGCAGTTCCCGTCGCATCCGTATACCGAGGCACTGTTGTCCGCGGCGCCGACGCCCGATCCGGGCGTTCGGCACCGGCCAATTCCGCTGCGGGGGGAGGTGCCCTCTCCGAGAAACCGGCCGTCCGGATGTCCCTTCCAGACACGCTGTCCAAGAAAAATCGGGAGCGTGTGTGAAACAGAAGCGCCTCCAGTGCGTGTTACCGATAGCGGGCACGAGATTCGCTGTCATTATTCGTTCGAGGAACTTGAGGCGATGCAGCGGGTGGAACAGACATGACCCGTTATCTTATTCGTCGAGTCATTGCGCTCGCGCTGACCTTGCTCGTGACCTCTTTTATCATATTTGCGCTGACGAATCTTCTGCCGGGCGATATCGCGAGACTCGTTCTTGGCCGAGATGCTTCGGATACGGCTATAGAGAATTTTGAACAGCGCTTTGGTCTCGACCGTCCCCCCATGACCCAATACATCAGCTGGCTCGGAGGATTTGTCAGAGCAGACTGGGGACGATCCTACGCCGCCGGCAATCCGCCGGTTCGTGTTCTGGTAATGAGTCGGCTTGGCAACTCCCTGCGTCTTGCGGGAACGACCCTGCTGATTGTAGTCCCGGTGTCGCTGCTGCTCGGTGTATTCGCCTCCCTGCGGGAGGGACGATGGGCGGATAGTATCATCTCGGTGACATCACTCTCGGTCGTCGGGTTGCCCGAGTTCGTTACGGGAATCGTCCTGATCAACATATTTGCGGTGGGTCTGGGTTGGTTTCCCGCGACTTCGTATATCTCTACCGATATGTCCTCGGCGCAGTGGATACGGCTTCTGGTTCTTCCGGCCGTGACCGCGAGTCTGGCCATTACCGGCTACGTTACCCGCATGACCCGCGCGAGCATGCTTGAAGAGCTGAAAAAACCCTACGTACGTACGGCCATCCTGAAGGGTATACCGTACTGGCGTGTCATTTTCCTGCACGCACTGCGAAACGCGCTCCTTCCGACCATTGCGGTCCTTGCACTTTCGATAGGATGGTTGATGGGCGGACTTGTCGTCATCGAAAACGTTTTCAACTTTCCGGGTATCGGGTCGCTGCTCGTAACCGCGGTGACGCAGAAAAATCTCCCGGTGCTGCAGGCTATCTCGGTGCTCATCGTGTTCTTCTACGCGTGTGCCAACCTGCTGGCCGATATCCTGTTTGCGCTTCTGAACCCACGGATTCGTCTATCGTAGTCGTGTGGTAAGCGGAACGTGGTCCTTGTGCCGACACCCCTGCGCTCCGCGTGTATCCTATTCGTGCACGACCAGGTCCCCGAGATGTGCGGTCGCGTTGCTGAAGTGAACTACGCGGTACGAGTCGGTGAACTCTATGCGGGTCACTCCGCAGTTTACCTGTCGCATTCTACGCTTTGAGAGCATGGCTGGTGGTATATCGAGCATTGTCCCGAGCACAAAGCCGCCGAAGTGGGCGTGGGTTACGAGTGCGAACGCCGGGCTTCCCGGTGGGTACCCCTCGCCGTAGCGGCGAATGACCCGGGTGGCCCGCTCGAGAAAGTCGCGCTTTGTCTCGCCCGACAGATCGAGGGCCCACCCGTGCGAGTGTGGGAAATCCGTCGGTAAATGGAAAGCCGTGCGCGATTCCCGTTTTCCCGTGTGCTCCCCAAAACGCGCCTCTATCTCCGCTCCACTGAGCCCATCGTCTCCGTACAGAAGCCCGTGCTCGCAGAGATCCGGATCTACGAAGGCATCGACCTTCAGGGTTTTCAGGATGAGATCTGCTGTTTCGAGAGTACGGAGTGCGGGGCTCACGGATAAACGTTTTGGACGGAACTCAAGACTCGACAGCCATCGGCCGGTCCGCACTGCCTGTTCATGACGGGCTCGAGTATCATCTGAATTTCCGCGACCGAATGTCGTTCAGGCAGTAATGATTGTGGACCAGGAGAACGTCGACCTCCGTCTCGAGGAGGACACGCTTGAAGAGATCCATCGCGTAGATACCCGCTCCGATCGCTCCGATTCGTCCTGAGTCTCGTAATTCGACGAGAGTGCTGAAGCCCGCGGAAAGAGCGTCATCGGCGTGCCGTTGTCCGTCGTATTCAAAGTCGTGCAGAGAGACGATGTCGAGATAGTCGACCCCGAGACGCTCCATGCTCTCGTCTATAGAGCGATATGTCCGATCGTGCGAGTAATCAAAGGTATCCGCCCCGTAGGCTCCCGGGGCTGTGTACTTTCCGACCTTGGTCGAAAGGACGTACCGACTACGGTCTGTGCCTTTGCGCGCTTGTTCTTTTTCATATCGGGGTGTCTTTTCTCCGTGCCGGCATAGTAGCAGCCGGCAGAAAAATGTACTGGTGACCTCTCTTACACGGCCTGCGGGTGATCGTCCCGAACCAGCTCAGCCAGATCTGCCGCCCGCGCGTTACTGCGGACCTGTTCTACGTTCTTGCAGCCGGGGATTACGGCCGTAACCGCGGGATTGGACAGGCACCACGCGAGCGCCCACTGCGCCATGGGTACTCCATCGGGTACTTCGTCGGCCGCGATCCGCTCAACTTCGTGTAAGCGCTGTTCCACCACCTCGCGGTCGTGCCGGCTGCGTACATCGCTCGTGTCAAATGTCGCACCTGGTTTGTACTTACCACTCAGGTACCCGCTGGCGAGCGGAACCCGCGCGAGGACGCCAAGGTTGTGCTCCTGACACAGCGGAAGAACCTTCTCCTCGGGTGCGGTATCGAGACGGTTATATATGACCTGTATCGCTTCGGCGCCGACCGTCGGTGCTTTTCCGGTCTGATAATCGTTGGTATTCGATCCGATGGAGATCCCGATGAATCGAACCTTACCCTGTTCTTTGAGGCGCGCAAGGCGTTCCCACAACTCGTCATTATCGAACACGTCGTCACCGCCGGAATGGAACTGCAGGAGATCCACGTAGTCAGTGCGAAGCGCACTCAGGGAATTCTCGATCTGTTTCGTCACGCCGTCGGCGTCCCAGATCTGATCGCGCTCGAAGGGAACGTTGAACTTGTGTCCGAACTTGGTCGCGATAAACCATGAATCGCGCTCGCCGGGAAAGGTTTCTTCAAGCGCGCGCCCGATAAGCTGCTCCGAGACGTGATCACCATAGCACTCAGCAGTGTCTATGAGCGTAATGCCAGCCTCCCGCGCCGCCACGAACATGTCGTTGACTTCGGACTGCTCGAATGTCTTACCCCACTCACCACCAAACTGCCACGTACCCATGCCAACGACAGATACCGATTCACCGGTCGATCCAAGTTTTCTGTATTTCATGCGTCTACCCTACTCCTCCACGCCCGTTTTGCACAGGATAAATTCCTGCGCTGTGGCCTACCCGTTTCCACGTCGTCCTCCTGTCCAGGCCCAGAGGTGTTGGATTGTCGATCTGACTGATGGGTGAGTGAATGCCCCGGTGCAGTGACCGAGACTCAGATACGCGACGCGACCGTGTCCCACCGTATGTGTCCAGCACACAGGATTACTGTCTGATGTGAGTAGAACGTCGACCTCCCGGGTCAGCCGGTGCGTGTAGCAGTCGCGGGAACCGGGTCCTCGTGACGGACGCACTGCGCCCGGAAAAATCGTAAAGCAGCTGCATGAGTTCTGAGCTCACCCGGGGTCCCGGGTGTATCATTCCCGGTGCTACGACTATGTTTGTGTCGGTATGTACGTGTTCCGTCGTCTCACTCATGTGCCTTCACGTACGAGCGTAGCACACGGTATCCATCTGCAAGAACTCTCATAGATTCATTGACTCGTTTTTCCCCAAGCTTGTAGTCCACCGGTGAGCGCGCTATAGTCTGCACAGAAATCGGAGGACCTTTATATGTTGATCAGATCTGCGCTATCCGGTGTGAGGCGTCGAAGCCATTTTTATTGTGTTGTATGCGTCGTGGCCTTCGCAGTGCTCTCGGGTTGCGCCTCTTCCGAAGTTCGCGCGGCTCGAAGCGGGGACGTTGACTCCCTGCGCGAGTACGTCGAGTCCGGGGGCGACGTGAACGAGACACAGCGCGACGGGCGGACCCTCCTTATGATTTCCGCGGAAGGGGGGTTTTTACCGGCTGTTCGCTATCTGGTCAGTGTCGGTGCCGATGTCGCGATCCGCGATCGCCGCGGACTGCAGGCTCTTCATTTTGGTGCTGCATCGGGAAGTCGCGAAGTTGTCGAGTATCTCGTCGATAATGGCGCTGCGGTTGATCCGGTCGACAACGACGGACGTTCGCCGGCGATGTATGCGGCCGAGACCGGCGGTGTCCGCGGGGTCGATGTTCTCAGGTATCTCGAGCAGCAGGGGGCCGATCTGAACCGAAGCGACAACAGCGGCTCAAGCGTGCTGCTGCTGGCGATCCGTGCGGGCAGGGTAAACGTGGTCGATTTTCTGCTGCAGGCCGGCGCTGATGCAGATCGCGCCGACTCAGGCGGGAGAACCCCGATCTTTGAGGCCGTTGCGGCGGGTAACGCGGGTATTACCCGGCTGCTTTTGGAGTACGGTGCGGAGGCGGAACGGACGGACTCCGCAGGGCGCACACCGCTCATGGTGGCAGCTGACGCAGATCATCCTGATATTGTAAACCTGCTTCTGGAGTCCGGGGTCGCGGTCAACACGACACTGCCTGACGGTAGAACAGCATTCGCATTCGCCCTGGCACGCAGCGCACAGCGTTCCCAGGGTCTGACCGAGAGTGCCCGGCTCATTCGTGCGGCCGATGGGGATATGAACGTGGATGACGACTTTGCCCGCGAGGTCGCATTCGTCGCCGCATCGGCCGGCAATACGGAGGTGTTGCAACTGCTCCTTGAGCAGGGACTCGATCCTGCTGCGCGGAATCGCGAGAACGAAACGCTTCTGCTTGTTTCGATTGGGCGTGAGCAGGTGGTACGTATGCTGCTTGATCGTGACGTTCCCCTTGAAGTACGCGACAGCGAAGGCAACACGGCACTCATGGTCGCAGCTTCACAGGGGCATGAGGAAACCTTTCGCCTGCTTCTCTCGGCAGGGGCAGACACCTCTGTGGTAAACAATCAGGGCGAGACGATTCTGATGCTGTCCGTTCTCGGTAACCGGGAGGACGCGGTTCGCAGACTCCTCCTGGCCGACGCTCCGGTCTGGGCGCGTGACCGGAACGGAAATACGGCTCTGCATCTCGCTTCCCGGAGCGCGAGTCCTGAGATCGTACGGGTACTTGTAACAGCCGGAGCCGCGGTGAACGCTGCCAACGACGCCGGCCGTCGTCCGATTGACCTGGCCGAAGAAAACGCCAGACGCGACGAGATTGTCCAGATCCTCCTGGCCGCCGGAGCCGACCCACCAGCAGCGGACGACGATGCCTCGGATGACGATGGTGCCGCTGAGGCGACTGAGACAAAACCGGATGCTCAATCGGAAACTGAGACGGTTGCAGAGGCGGACAACCCGGACGAACCCGCCGAACCGGATGAACCCGCCGAGACCGAAAACGTTATTGCCCTCGATCGAAGCAGTCGTGAGGGACCGAACATCCGCCGCTATCCCCAGGATCAGCGCTCGCGCGGGACCGGGAGATCGCTCACGATATGGTTTGATACCGTGTATGACGGCGTTGTCGAGCTCTGGCAGGTTCCCCCGAATGGGTTTGCCGAGTTCATCGTCGATCTGCCTGATCAGCGTGCGTTCAGCCTGTCCGTCCGTGCAGGGGATGTATACGTGTTTCGCAATCGGGAAGGATACGACCTGTCTCTGTATCGGGTAGGCAGCGACGTGGAGACCGACACCGTGTTTCGTTTGATCGAGGGTGAGTGAAGCAGGGGAACTGAATCTTCGCCGCGACAGCCGGCAAAGTGATCCTCAGCGAGCACCCTCCAATGAACGGGTCTGTGTGCGTGCGTCTGGGGTAACCGGCACCACGCGCGACATCCATGGTAAAGGCCATAGCCTAATCTCCTTCGTTCTGCAAAACCAGGTTTCTGATGTGATCCAGGTGTGCGCCGAGTCGAGTGAACTTGCCTGCCGGGTAGATAGGCAGAAAGAGTGATTCGTGGCTGAAGACGATTTCTTCCTCGTACGGTTCCCCGAAACAGAGTGCGCCCTGTGAACCGTTACCTGTGATCGTACCGTCCTGCCATCGTTCAGCAGGGGACGCGCAGACGAACCCGCGATCCGGGTACTCGAGCGCAAGCTGCGCGAGAAGGGATTTAAAGTCGGTCATGTGATTCTTCGAGCTCCTCATTAAGGTGATGATATAATCTTCGGAATGGAAGCGAAGGAATCGATAGTAACGCGTGTCGAAACGGAACTCTCACGGACGCGACATCCACGAACAGCCGATATTCGGGCTGCCGGTGCGGTCGTTTACCGAGGACTGGACGATCACTCAGTAGATGCCGTCCTCGATTTGTGCGAGCAGCTGCTCAATAGCGGAAACGAGGCGCTCAAGACGATCGCCTTCGACTGGGCGTATCGGCAGCGAAAGCACTATAGCACAGAGACCTTTTCGGTTTTCGAGTCGTGGCTGTTCAAGTACATACACGACTGGGGTGACTGCGACGACTATTGCACTCATGCATTCGGCACCTTACTCCTCGCATATCCCGAACTGAGTCACCGCGCTCTGTCGTGGACCGGGCACGAGCGCTTTTCGGTACGCAGAGCAGCTGCCGTGGTGTTCATTCTCCCGATTCGCCGGAAGCAGTACGACCGGGAACTCCTGTTCAAGGTAGCCGATACGCTCCTTTACGACGAACACTATCTGGTTCTGAAAGGATACGGGTGGATGCTCAAGGTTTTTTCCGAACAGGAGCCGGCCCCGGTCATTGCCTACCTCAGGCAGCACCGGGACGACATGCCCCGTGTCGCGTTTCGCTACGCACTGGAGAAACTGCCGAAGGATACGCGTGCCGAGCTTATGAAATCGTCCGGGGACTCGCGCCGCTCCCAGGCTCCATTAGCATCCACACCCGTTGGCGAATAGATTGCTTGTATATAATACTGCGGGTGCTTGGCGCGACTGTCTTGTGTGTGTGCGCGAGCCCGAAAGGAGATTGGAAATGGGACGCACTTCTCGAATCATGTTGCTGCTGGTTCTGATCGTTATACTCGCAGCCTGTGCCCCCGGTACGGCTCGCTTCGAGGCCGACGAGGACCCCCCTGCCGGGTTCTTCTGGGGTGTCTGGCACGGGTGGATTGCGCCGGTGTCACTCGTGTGGCAGCTGTTTAACCGCTCGGTTGGAGTCTACGAGGCGAACAATAGCGGCTTCTGGTACGACCTCGGCTTCTATCTCGCGATCGTCGGTGGATTCGGCGGATTGTCGTTTACGCGCAAGAAG
>JBKHAN010000068.1:0-12098 GCA_046542845.1 Spirochaetaceae bacterium | reverse complement strand
GCGCTCCTTGTCTCCGGCTGAGATCCGCTGTATTCCGCAGAAACGTCCGATCCCGTAGTTTACGTGTACGACGAAATCGCCGGGATTAAGCTCGACAAAGCTGTCGAGTGTTTTCCCGGGCGCCGAACGCAACGAGTTCGGCGCCCGACGCCTGCGACCGAATATTTCTTCCTCCTCGATGACCATGATTTTCAATTCCGGAAGCGAGAAACCGGAACTCACCGAGTCGGCGATCACCTCAACGTCGTATCCACGAAGGAGATGGGAGATGCGCGATGCCTGCTGCTCTGTGCCCGCACACACGTAGATTGTGTAACCGGCTGCAATGTGGGACGAAAGCTCATCCTTGAGAAAGTCAATGTTACCGAAGAAGCTTCTCGCCGGATCACTCTGTAATCGATACGCTCCCGCGGACGAGGTATCGTCAAGCGCGACCAGTCTCAGCCGCGCGCCGGAATCGTAGCCGTCGAAGGGAACGACCTGTGTTGCCGGTCGAGGAGCGGCGCGTCGAATTTTTTCGTTCCGGTACAGCGTTTCGTATTCCTCCAGGAGCGCGTTGGAGGAGTTAACGAGACGCTCGTATTCCACGAGTACCGTAAGCGTACGTGCGGGCATATACTCGCGAAGCGATGCCGTTGTTTCAAAGGCCAGGGGATAGAACAGATACTCGTCACTGCGATACCCGTACTCGCGCAGCTCTGCGATAATATCTTCCTGGTACCGGCCAAGCTCGGGGAGATCCCGCAGGCGACCTTCAAGAACGCCGATTCGCTCCGCGTTCCACACAACTTCGCGAAGCGGGTACACATCGACTTCCTCGGTTTCCGATACAGTCGACTGACTCCCGGGATCGTAAAACCTGAGCTGTTCGATCTCATCGAAGGAAAACACGACCCGAATACCCTGGTCTCCGGCCGGCAGCATGACGTCGAGAACCTCGCCACGAAGCGAAAACTCTCCTCGTACGCTCGCGGTGGGAACCCGCTGATACCCGAACGATACAAGAAGCTCTGAGATGCGGACGGGGTCGATATCGTCGCCCCTGCGAAGCCGAAGCACGTTTTCTTTCAATGAGTTCGGAGGTGGCAATGGCGAAAGCGCGGCGCGAAGGCCGGTCACGACTATTTCGCAGCTGCTCACAGCCATATGGTGCAGCAGTCTGCTCCGCAGGCCATACGCGTGGGAGTTATCGGGTACGGGCTGGTAGGGAACAACGTTCCAGGATTCGAACACGGGCACATCGCGCCCGAGCTTCTGCAGGTCGGACGCGAGTATGGTCGCTTCCTGCTCGGTTGGCATGACGACGAGCAGCGGCCTTCCTGTCTCGCGCGAGAGATGGTCAAGGAGAAACGACGTAAGCCCGGGCACCGCCCCGCGCACGTCCACCGGCCAATCCCCGCTTTTTGTAGCCATAACGAGGTTACGAACCGGCTTATAGCCCTTAAGCACCTGTGATAAGCTGTCAGATAATAAGGTAATCATGTTTGAACGCCGAAAATGCAAAAGAGACCGCGATGGGAGTACGCATGTGAAACGTCATTTTCTGCACCTGTCACTCCTGCTCATGTTTGCCGTTGGCACATTACATGCGCTGGACGTGACCATACAGTTCGCGAACAGGCGTATCTTTTTCCCGGATCAACCGGTAGAGATACGAGTGACCGTCGCAAATCCCGACGCCGAGCCTCAGCGCTTCAGGCTTGCCGACCGGCGTCTGTTCACGATTGATTTCGACGTCAGAACACTCACGAACACCGCGATCCCGCGCAGCGCGCAATTTACCATGCGACGAACTGCCGATCAAGCGGTGTTCTTCAGGGACGTCGTCCTCGAACCCGGCGAAGAGCTTAGTTTCGTCGAAGACCTTACCGATTACGTGGATCTGCCCGGAGCGGGCACCTATGTCGTGACCGGCAGGATGTATCCGGAGCTCTGGTCGAGACCGGAGAGCACGCCTGTGAACAGCAACCGGCTGACCCTGACGCTTCGGCCCTCGCCCGACGGAATTCCGGAAATATCTTCGCGAATTGCCGCCGACACGCAGGAGATACTCGTGCGGGAAGCGCTTCCCCCGGACGAGGTCGTTCGCGCCACCATCGAAGCCCGACTGCGATCGGACTGGAACCGGTTTTTTCTGTACATGGACCTCGAAAGCATACTGCGAAACGATCCCATACGTGAACGAAGTTTTCGCCGCTTGAGTGAAGAAGAACAGCAAAATGAGATCGATGAGTTCCGTAATGCCCTGGAGGCAGACGAACTCGACGAGGACATTTCGCTGACGCCCGACGAGTTCGAGATACTGGAGACCCGGTTTACCGCAACTGACGCGACCGTCATTACAGAACAGAGATTTGTCTTCCCCACGTTTACGGAAATCAAGGAATACACGTACCGGCTGGAACGACGGAACGACGTCTGGGTTATTTATGACTACTTCGTTGAAAATCTGGGAGCCATGTAACTGGCAGGAGACAGAGAATCGTGAAAGCACTGCTGGTAACTGAGCGCCAGGCCCTCAGAGAGACCGTCGACCACCATCTGAAGCCCCAGGGAATCTCGGTAATCCACTACGGGAATCCCTTGAAAGCTATGGATAACATTATCGAGATTGATCCCGAGATTGTGTTGTTCAGCGCCCGAGATTTTCCACGTCACTGGAAACCCTTTCTGATATTTCTTCGAAATCACCGGGAACGCAGAAGCGCCATATTTGTTCTCCTGATACCGGCGAAGTTCGACAGCGACGAGGCAGCGAAGGCCCAGCATCTGGGTGTCAACGGGATCGTCCGTGACTCGCTCCACGAGCCGGCCCAGCGTGACAAACTGAAAGCAATCGTGAGTCGCTATAAGAAGATCGAAGATCACCGGGCCAATCAACGATACACCCCCGACGACAGCGACGGTATGGTTTTTGTGTTCAGTCATCCAGGAAATTACGCCCTCGTGACCGGCACTCTGCGCGATATTTCCGGCGACGGACTTCGCTTTGAGCCATTCCGCACGACACTGATCGCCGATCTGCGTCCCGGCATGCTGATTGAGCATGCCGGCCTGCGAATCGGAGACGAGACCATACATCCGGTGTGCCGTGTTATATCTGCAGAAAATGACCTCAGAGTTACTTTCGAGCGCATGGACCCCGAAGATCGTGGTCTGCTTCTCAGTCACCTCGCCGGGCGGGTGATGGCTATCCGTTACACTTGACAGTTTAATCGCGGTCGGGTACATTTCGCGGACAATTCCCATTCCCCTGTAGCTCAGCTGGTAGAGCAAATGGCTGTTAACCATTGGGTCGCAAGTTCGAGTCTTGCCGGGGGAGCGTCAGTAAAAAAGCCCCGACTTTAATGGTCGGGGTTTTTTATGCACCTGTCGTCCCGTCTCCCGACCAATCTTTTCCGGGAGACCGACCGAACGCAACAGGAGGTACACATGAAAACCTGTTTTCTTTTCCCCGGCCAGGGAGCACAGTTTCCGGGGATGTCAAAAGACCTTCACGAGTACAGTGCAGCTGTACGGGAACTGTTCCAGACCGCGAGTGATGTCTGTGGAATCGACGTGAAGCACCTTTTGTTCGAAGCCGACGAAGCTCATCTGAACCGCACAGATCTTACGCAAATCGCGATGGCCGTCGCCGATACGGCAGCTGCAATCGTGTGCCACGAACACGGTATAGACCCGGACGGGGTTGCCGGGTTCAGTCTCGGTGAGTTCCCGGCCCTTCACGCAGCCGGCGTCCTCGACACCGAGGACTACCTTCGGCTGGTGAAGCGGCGCGGGGAGCTCATGGAGAAACATTCACGGAGCAGTGACGACAGCAGCGGCGCGGCGGGCATGATCGCCGTTCTCGGGCTCGGGCGTGAGGCGGCACAGCCTGTGCTCGAAGAACTAGCAGATTTCGGAGCCTTTCTTGCGAATCACTCCTCGCCCGCTCAGCTCGTAATCGCCGGAACCGGCGCGGGTCTTGCGCGGGCGGAGGAAGCCTTCTCGAGCGCTGGTGCTCGCCGAGTAATTCGCCTGAAGGTTTCGGGACCCTTTCACAGTCCGCTGCTCGAAGAGGCCCGACTCGAGTTTGAGTCAGAGTTGGGTCGTGTTGTCTTCCGTGACCCGAAGCTGCCCGTGTACGCAAATGTGACGGGAACACGCATACAAAGCGGTTCCGAGGCACAGACGCTCTGTGCACAACAGATCGTGTCTACCGTTGAGTGGGTCGCAGAGGAGGAAGCGATACGGGGAGACGGCTACGAGCGTATGCTTGAAACCGGTCCTGGAACAGTACTCTGCGGTCTGTGGAAAAGCTTTAATCGGGGGGAACCGGCCTGTGTACCCGCCGGTACTACGGAGGCAATACAGGCGCTGTAGAGACCGGTGTTACTTCTTCAGAGGTTTTGCGTCCTGGAAAATACCACGCGCCTGCTCGACCGTCATTGAAGCAATCTTCTCTTCGTCCTTCAGTTCGTCGGGCAGGCTGAGATTCCTTGAACCGACTTTGAGGTATGGCCCGTATTTACCGTCGTAGACAACCATTTTTTTCCCGGTATTCTCGTCCGTTCCAAAGTCCCTCAGCAGTTTCGCTCCGCCTCGGCCCTTCTTCTCCTCCGCAAGCAGTTCGAGCGCGCGGGTCAGATCCACGGTATATACATCATCATCCTTTTTCAGGCTGCGAAAGTCCCCGTCGTGCATGACATAAGGCCCAAATCGTCCGTTATTCGCGATGACTTCCTTGCCGGTCTCCGGGTGCACACCGAGGGTGCGAGGCAGACTCAGGAGACGAAGCGCAAGCTCTATCGTCACGTCCTTCGCCGATATATCCTTTGGCAGACTGGCGCGTTTGGGTTTCGGGTTTTCCTCAGTTTTCTCCCCAAGCTGGACATACGGACCGTATCGGCCGGTCAGACAGTACACGGGTTGCTTCGTATCCGGGTCTTCGCCAATTGGTTTTGGTCCTTCTTTCTGTATCTGGATCAGCTCCTGTATCGTTTCGTGATCGAGATCTGCGGGGGCATAGTCCTCAGGTATTGAAGCGTGGACTTCATCTCCTCCGTCATCCGGCGTATGAACGAGGTACGGGCCGTACCGACCGACCTTCACGACCGTATTGTCGCCGAGTATACTCAGGTCGACTGAACGAGACCGTTCCGGCTCTATGATCTTCTCCTGCGTCTCGACCGTGTGGCGGAGACCGTGCTCACCTTCGTAAAAACTTTTCAGGTACGCAAGACTGTTCTTATCGCCGACTGCAATCTGGTCGAGTGCCTCTTCCATTTCCGATGTGAACCGATACTCGACGAGTGAGGAGAAATGCCGCTCAAGAAGCTGGACCACCGCGAAGCCGGTAAATGTCGGCACGAGCGCCCCCCCTTGTCGCCGCACGTATCCGCGTTCGAACAGGGTGTTAATTATGGACGCGTAGGTGCTCGGTCGACCGATGCCCTCGCGCTCAAGCCGTTGCACCAGACTCGCCTCGGTATAGCGTGCCGGAGGTTTCGTTTCATGGCTGTCAAGCTCCAGGCCTTCGACGGAGAGCGCCATACCCTCAGAGAGCTCCGGCAGGAAGACCTCCCGATCGTCGAGCGCCGCGTCGGGATCGTCCTTGCCTTCAACGTAGACCCTCAGATAGCCCGGGAACAGTATGCGGACGCCGCTGGCGACAAACTCGGCGTTTCCAACGGTAATGCGCGCACTGACCTGGCTTTTCCGGGCGTCGGCCATCTGGCTGGCGAGCGTACGTTTCCAGATAAGTTCGTAGAGTGCTTTCTCTTTCCCGCTCAAGCCGCTATCAGAGGGATGAACAAAGTCGGTACCGGCCGGTCGGATCGCTTCGTGAGCCTCCTGCGCGTCACGAGAACGGCTGCTGTACACTCGAGGCTCGGGATTCTGATATTCCTCCCCGTAAAGCTCGCGTATGCTCTTTCTCGCCCCTTCAATCGCCTCAGAGCTTAATACCGGACTATCGGTCCGCATGTAGGTGATAAGACCTTCTTCATACAGTTTCTGCGCAGTCCGCATGGTGTCACGTGCACTCATACGAAGCTTGCGGTTTCCCTCCTGCTGCAGCGTTGACGTAATAAACGGTGGTGCCGGACGGGACTTTGTCTCCCGCTCCTGTACCGATGACACAGCCCATGCCTGCGTCGCAAGTACCGACCGCAGCTCATCTGCCTGATCTTTCGAAAGCACGACGGCCGCACTTCCCTCACGAAGTCTTCCAGTCTCCGGATCGAAGTCTTTTCCGCCGGCGACCTTACGACCATCGACCGTATCAAGTCGCCCTTCAAAGGAAGCATCCGGTTTGTCATCGGGCCGTCGCAGCAGAGCCTTCAGGTCCCAGTACTCGGCCTTCCGGAAACGGAGACGTTCCCGCTCGCGTTCAACGATCATACGTAGACCGGGACTCTGAACCCGCCCGGCGCTTAAACCATACGCGATTTTTTTCCAGATCAGAGGCGAAAGAGTAAAACCGTACAGACGGTCGAGTATACGGCGAGCCTCCTGAGCACGGACGAGATTCCCGTCAATATCCCTGGGATGTTCGAGCGCCTGTGTAATCGCATTTTTGGTGATCTCGTGGAAAACCATTCGCCGAACCGGAACCTTGGGCTTCAACAGCTCTACAAGATGCCAGGAAATGCTCTCTCCTTCCCGGTCTTCATCTGTTGCCAGGTAGAGCGTGTCGCACTCCTTGAGCTGCTTGCGAAGCTCGGTTACGATCTTGGATTTGCCTTTGGGAGTGATGTACAGGGGTTTATAGCCCGACTCGATGTCAATTCCCAGGCGGGCCCAGGATTCCCCCTTGTACTTCTTCGGCACATCCGCAGCAGTCTGCGGCAGGTCACGCACATGGCCAATGCTCGCCTCGACAATATAGTCGTTCGGTAAGAAGCGACGTATTGTCCGTGCTTTGGTCGGTGACTCAACGATTACCAGTCTTTTGGTTCCCATAGGCTTCCTTTCCGTGATGGTATCTTGCAAAATACGGTACAATAGTCAAGGTACGGAAAATATGCCACGCTTTCACAGATCAATCAGATTCATTGCAACCCTTCCGATTTATCTGTATCAACAGATAATTAGTCCATGGACGCGAGGGCGCTGCCTGTATCACCCAACATGCAGCGAATACGCAAAACAGGCAATTCAGCAACACGGGGTGTGGAAAGGGATGTTGCTTGGAGTGTCTCGCATAGGGCGGTGCCAGGGTCTGTTGTTCGACGGCGGCGATGATCCGGTTCCGCAGGTTTTTTCCTTCCGCTCTATCCCGGAATCGTATAGCATGTTCCGACGGAAACGGCGAAACACCAATGAAAACCACTAACCCCATGGAGCTACACGCATGAAATATGCCGAGCTGACTCTTACAGGCACGTACCGCGAAACATCGTCCCAGGTGAGAGGGATCTCAGCGGCTCGAAGCACCCCGGTTTTCCAGCTCGACCGTTTCCTCGAGCGTACAAACCAGCTTCGTAAGAACAGAAAGGTCGAACGGGTTCTCGTCGTTCGAGATGCCGGCTTCAAAATCGCCCGAGCCGCGGGTCTGGAGGCGATCCGCCGTGCCCTTGTCCGTTTGCGGGAGGATGGAAAAGAGCTGGTCTACTACGCCGAGAACTACGGCTTCGAGGATATGTTTCTGGCCTCAGCGTGCAAGACCCGCCTCGTGCACCCGGACGGAAACATAAGTTTTCTCGGCGTCAGCCGCTCCTATCTTTTTTTGAAAAAAGCCTTGTCAAAACACTCGGTATCGGTCGAGGTTTTTCGCCGCGAGCAGTTCAAAAGCGCAGCAGAAATGTTTACCGAGGATCACGTGAGCACTTCTGAACGTCAGCAGACCGAGCGCTACCTTATGACCGCTTTAAACCGCTTTACCACCGCGGTCAGCAGCGACATGCTTGTGACTGAACACGAAATTGAATCCCTCATGCAGGGACGTTTTTACTCGCCTGAGGAAGCTGTCGATCACGGCTGGCTCAGCCGCATCATCGATCTGGGGTCATACAGAGCTGAACTCGAATCAAACAAGTACAAGCTGGCGAAATCCCGGAAAATAACGGGATTTCTGGAGAAAGGACGAACGCCGGTTCCGATTCTTGTTCTTGAAGGCGCAATTATCGACGGCACCGAAAACCAGCGCAGCATGCTGCTGGGACAGAGCATTTCAGGACAGTGGTTCGCGGCCCGGGTGGCAGAGGTTCGAAAAAGCAAAGCCAAAGCACTCGTGCTGCGAATCAACTCGCCCGGCGGATCTGCGACGGCTTCTGAGCTCATACGGGCGGAAGTTGCGCGCACCGCCGAGAAAATTCCGGTCATCGTGTCCATGGGGCCAGTTGCTGCAAGCGGGGGATACTGGGTCGCAAGCTCAGCCTCGAAGGTGTTCGCGCATAAGTCCACAATTACCGGCAGCATCGGTGTTGTGAGCCTGTACTTCTATATCCGCGATTTTCTCCGCAAGCACGGGATCACACCGGATGTCGTGAAGTCCGGCGACTACGCGGATTTTGGTTCCGCATTGCGCACCCTCTCGCACCGTGAGCGAGAGGAAATTGACCATCAGGTACAGCGTATCTACGACCGATTCGTGATGATCGTGGCGGAGGGACGAAAGATGGACCCGGGTGTTGTTCGTACGCTTGCGGGCGGACGGGTATACAGCGGTGAAGAAGCGCTCGGCCACGGTCTTGTCGACGAAATCGGTGACCTTGCAGATGCAGTCGAGCATGCAAAACGCTGTGTAGATGTGCGAAAAGCAAAAAGTCGTTTTGGACCGAGAATAAAGCTATCATTTCTGGAACGGCAGCTTCGCGCGTCACAAAGTGTCTACGCCTCACTGCTACCCGAAGCGCCTCTATACGCTACCCTCAACGCTGCTCGCCCTGACTTGATTCTCCACGAACTCATGTTGACTCATGGACGAATTATGGCGCTGGACCTGACGCTACAGGCACAGCTACTCGACGCGGAGTGATCCGTGGGGATCAAGGTATACGTCAAGTTCGAGGATGCGGTAGTCGCCGACGTAATCGTAAACAGGTTCGGCGAGCGTTCCGAGGCTCGCGTGCCACTGCCTGACGGCACGATACTGGTCACGACTGAGAAACACTCGTGTCGGCTTTTGGCCCCGCTCTATGCAGGCGTTCCGGTTGGCCAGGATTGTGGCAAGTAACTCGGGTGCATTCATGGTTGTTCCAGTCAAAAATACCTCGATTGAAAGGATCGTGACATGTATCGCGTGAACTGGAAACAGTGGAAACCCACCGATGAGGCGGTATTGTGCTTTATCATTGCATCCGGGGAAATTCTTTTGATACACAAGAAACGCGGACTCGGAAAGGGAAAAATAAACGCCCCCGGAGGCCGGATTGAAGTCGGGGAGACTGCGCTGGACGCTGCAATACGCGAGACTCAGGAAGAAGTCGGCTTAACGCCGAAACACCCGAGATCATTCGGTACCCTGTCATTTGCGTTTTCGGATGGATACGGACTGCGCTGCGAGGTCTTTCGCTGTGCCCGCTGGACGGGAACGCTGATCGAAACAGACGAAGCGAAACCATTCTGGTGCCTCTTATCTGAAATACCGTATCAATCAATGTGGCAGGACGACATCCATTGGTTGCCGCACGTGCTGTCCGGTACACCGGTTACCGGATATTTCACGTTCGACGCTGACACCATGACGTCGTGTCGAGTAGTCGAACGAACCACAGGCATTGTTCTTGCGGAAACCGATGGTCACATCTCCTCGTGAAACGAACGTATACTTGAATAGTCACGCAGCTTTTCCAGAGCTTTTTCCTGTATCTGTCGTACTCGTTCCCGGGTAATTCCCAGGAACTTACCCGTTTCTTCCAGGGTATACGGCCCCTCGCCGGCCAACCCGAAGCGGAGCTGTATGATCCTCATTTCACGTTCGCTCAGATTCTCGAGCACCTTCATGAGGGTATCCTGCAGCGCGAGTTGAAACGCGGTTTCGAACGGTTCGCTGCTCGACTCATCCTCGATCAGGTCGCCGAGGCGCGTCGAGTGATCATCATCTACCGTTGTGTCGAGACTCGTTGCTTCCTGGGATAGATTCATGAGGTCCCTGACTTTCTCTATTGGAAGATGAAGATAGTCCGAGAGCTCTTCATGGCTCGGGTCGCGTCCGAGTTCCTGCGTCAGCGTTTTCGCTACGTAGTAGCATTTTCGTATCGTATTCAGCATGTGAACCGGAATGCGGATCACCCTGCCCTTATCTGCGAGAGATTTTATAATCGCCTGCCGTATCCACCACGTCCCGTACGTCGAGAAACGAAAGCCTCTTGTATAATCGAACCGTTCCACCGCCTCGATAAGGCCTATGTTTCCTTCGTCGATCAGATCCAGGAGCGATAGTCCACGATTCTGGTAACGCTTTGCGATTGATACGACAAGCCTGAGGTTTGCGCTGACCATGTGATTCTTCGCATGGCTCAACTGCTCTTCGAGCGTTGTCACCTCGACTTTCAGCCGCGGATCATCGCCTTTTCTGGCCACGCTCTTGCGGGCAGAAGCGAGCTCTTTCCGCAACTCTACGATCCTATGCCCGATCATTCGCTCCTGTTCAGCACTCAACAGTGGATAGGACGCGATTTGCCTGAGATAGATCGCCAGTGGGTCCGAATCCCCCGTCGGTTCCGACCCGCTGAACTGCTTCATCTCGTGCAGCTCCGTATCAAACCCGAGATCAAGATCCTTCATGTATCCCCCACCACCTCTTCATTGCTACAACCTCGGAGCTTCGTCCGGATTCACCGGATCGTCACCGCGCCAGACGCTGAAATAGACTTCTGCGACCTCACCCGTAGATCCCACATTTCCCAAGACCGTGCCGGGACTGACGGTATCTCCGGGAGCAACAGCGACACGTTCGTGGCCTCCGTATACAAACGCGTAACCGGTAGACGCCTGCACGATAACCACACGACCGAATGTCGCGTATGGCCCGACGTAGGAAACAGTTCCCGACGCAACTGCATAAACAGTGTCCCCCGCGTCGGCCCGTATACTCACCCCGGGAACGCGCCCTCCACGAACCTCGCGTGGACCGGCGTGCGGCCAGCGCATCGTGAACGGTTCATCCGGTTGCCCGTTTCCGGCGCCGCCGGTCCGTTCGGTGAGATCCGGGCGTGAGTCGGCACCATCGCCCCCCCTTTCTTCCGCGCTTGTATCCAGGTCATCGCCGCTCCGGGCCGCGTCTCCACCTGTGTGTTCCTGGTTCTCAGCATCGTCGTTCGGCACACCGGTATTTTCGGAAACAGACACCTCGCTGAAGCTCCCCGGAATGCGGAGTCTGTCGCCGATTCTCAAAACATGGTCGGCCGAAAGATTGTTGGCACCGCGCAAGTCTGCAACCGTTACCTCGTACTGTCGCGCCAGACCATAGAGGGTCTGCCCTCTCCTTACCGTCAGGATGCCGGGAATCCGGATGACTCGACCAAGCGGTAATCGTGTAGGATCGTCAATGTCGTTGAAAGTCAGAATACTCTGTACTGGGACATCGTAATTTCGCGCGATAGCGTAGATGGTTTCGCCCTGCGAAAGACGGTGTTCGACCCAGGGCGTCTCAGCTAACGACCCACTTGTGACAAAGAGGCCAAGAACGCATACGAAGCACAAAACAAACCTGGATCGGTAGTTGATGATATGGTCTCGCAGCATGAACCGTCCTTCTCCAACATCGTTTCGCCGCAGCGGGGTACTCATGCTAATTGTCGGCGATTTTCTACAGACTATGAGCCGCGGCCGAAGCGGAATCGTCGAAAGCAGTTCATATTCGTGAGTCGGTCATGAAGTGCTTGACACGAACGGGGACATCAGCTATTTTACGGTCTCATTCAGTTTTGGGGGTGTGGTGGAGATGGTTACCACGCCGGCCTGTCAAGCCGGAGGTCGCGGGTTCAAATCCCGTCGCTCCCGCTCCACGCCCCGCTCGCGCGGGGTAATTTTTTATTCGGGCTGTAGCGCAGTGGCTAGCGCGCTCGGTTCGGGGCCGAGAGGCCGGCGGTTCGAATCCGCCCAGCCCGACTCATTCTTACTGTCCGCGAAATTGGTGATGATGATCCCCTAAAGTGCGGCATACGCAGGAG
>JBKHAN010000002.1:0-103359 GCA_046542845.1 Spirochaetaceae bacterium | reverse complement strand
GCAAAGCGCTCTCGGTGTTTTTCAAGCCCGCGTCGCCAACGATGTCGGTACGAAACGTCGAGCACAGCCGCGAAGTACGGGCTTCACTGGACGCCCTCGCCTCGGATGACCCGGCTCTGTACGAACGGGAACGGAAGGAGCTGCTTGACCTGCTCAACCGCCTGAGGCGGGGCGAGACCGTAACGGGTGCGGCATCGGCTTCCGGCACTGCAAGCGCAACGGAATCATCCCGGGACACATCCGCACCGGCGTCGAAGAGCGACGGTTCGAAGACGGGGGAAGGGCGGTCGGCTTCCGACAGCTCAAGGGGAACCGCTTCACCCGGTGTTTCGGGCGGCACCGGGGGGCGGACCTCGTCGTCGGGGGGGCTGGCGACAGGAAGCGGTACTGCATCCGGCCAACGCGATTCTTCGAGAACACGAAGATTTGTCGGCTATGCTGCCCTGCTGCTGGTGCTTCTCGGGGGGCTTCTGTTTTTAAGCCCGGATATTCGAAACCGGGTCTTTGGTGGCGCGGAGCCCGTCGCTTCCGGTAATAACGACACGGATTCCGGTTCCGATTCCGGTAATGGTACCGAGGGGCGCGAAGATACCGGGAATGCGGGCGAGACAACGTCCCCCACTGACCGGGATCGTGCTGTCGGCGACGCCGACGGGGAATCTGCCGGCAATTCGCCAGGCGAGACCGACGATGCGGATGCGGATGCAACAGATCCTGAGCAGACAGTCGAGCTCGGCGAAAACGGTCGGGATCTTACGATCAACGCGCCGGCGGATCGTGTGCTCGATCCCGCCCTGGACGATGCCGGACTGTACAATGACATTACCATCAGCATTGCTGACCTGATCAGGATAACCAACCGTATTGCTGTTGACAGCGGTTTCCGTGAAATGGGTGACTCGCCGACGCAGGGCCCGGATCCTGACTTTGTCCTCCCGGGGGCTGTTCTTACGCTACCGGACGGCAGCGACTACCGGATTGTATCCGGCGATTACATCTGGCTTATTGCGGCTCGCTCGATCCGTGATAACATCGAGACGGTATTAAACGAGTACGAACTTCTTATGAACGATGTTTCCGTGGCGGCTCTGGATACCGATGAGAGCGCCTCGCTGGCCGCGCAACTCGACGACCTGGCCGATCAGGCGCTCAGCAGCGCTCTTGCGTCGCGCATGCAACAGGCGGCCGCGATTGTACGGCGGGAGGATGACTAAACAAGCCTACTTGAAATTTGTTTTCGATTTGTCATTATTTAATAGTGTGATATATTGGGGTCTGAAGGGACCGTGTGTTCAGACCAACACCTAAATCCAGGCAAAGGAGCATAAGATGTCGGACATCCCAAGAAGTCCAAACGTATTCCATCCCCGAAAGCCCTCGGCTGTCGGCTCGCGGAATTCGTTGGCGCAGGAAGGGCGTAATCAGAAAGGTGAGTATCAGCAGCTCATCGACGAAGAAGTAGAGAATATCCTCAAGGATATTGAGGTCAAACTACCGACCGAAGTTCTTGAGAAGCTCGACATAATGGGCGGGCTCAAAGAGAAGCTCTACAACTATTACAACCAGAACTATCAGAATATGTTCAACCGTTTCATCGTCACCACTGAAGATGAAATGGTCAAAAAAGTTCGCAATTTCATCGACAAGGAAGAGAGTAAGGCTCTGGCACGGTACTCTCCCAAAGAAATTGCGGAGATGCTCGATCAGATCGCGGGTGCCGACAAGTTCAACACCGGCGAAATCGAAAAATCGATCGTCAATATGTACGGGCACCTTCAGGGTCATATACAGCGCGGTATGAACGACCTCGAGAACGACACCAACTCGCTGCTTCGGCAGAAGACGGACGTCGGTGCGTTCATTCGCGGTGAAAATGCCTATGCAGTCGTTAAGTGTGCGTTCAAGGATTCGGCGAGCAAGCCGCGGACGGTGAACGACGTCAAGTTGAGCGTGAATATTCTCGACAGCGAGCTCATAAGCCCCATATTCCAGTATCAGGTCACCGTTGAGTATCTGATCAAGGATCAGATTTCACGCACAATCACGAATCTGATTGAGCGCGAAATTGAACGCTTCCAGGACGAACTTATCGACGAAGGAAAGGAAGAGCTTTCCGACGGCGAGGTCATGTTCGAGAAAATGAAGCGTGTCCCGAACTACACCGACGACGATTCCGAAGACGAGAATTCCAAACGGTATACCTTCCTCGCCAAAAACCTGCTCGAGAAGATCGAGGGGCTTCGCGCGGAGATCGACCAGAAAGAGTTTGATCCGATTAACATCCGCGAGAATCTGAAGAAGATTGTCGACATGGAGAACATCCGAAATCGTGGTTTCAACACGGCTGTTAACTCGATCACTTCAATTCTCGACACGTCGAAAATGGGCTACCAGTACATCGAGAACCTCAAGAACGCCCGCGAGCTGATTATTCGCGAGTACGAGGATGTTGATCCGGCACGTCTCCCGGACGAGCGGTATCAGCTTCGCTTGAAGTTCTACGATTCCGATCAGCTGAATTCCGAGCGTGATGCCTACGATCAGCAGATGGAGCAGTTCAAGAACGAAATCAGCCATCTCTGGGATGTCGCGGAAGCTATCTATCAGAATGGCAAGAGCAGCTTCAAGATCAATGACTTCGAAGACCTGGCAAAGAGCGTACGCGGACGTATTCGCAAGCAGAAAGAGCTTTCCGGTGATCCCATGTATGAAGACATGCAGAAGACCTGGAACGAGATCATGCGCCTAAAGGCCGAGGACACGGATGTCGAGCGCCTGAATCAGACCTACCTCTACGAGAAAGAGCTTTTCAAGAAAATGCTCAAGAGGACTCGCGAAAAGGTTATGAGCCAGTTCGGATATCAGAATCCGCAACCACGGGTCATTCTGGATCGGCGTATCGATTTTCTCGAGGCAGAGTTTGAGTCATTCGATTATCTGATCAATCCGTACCATATCCAGGCAGGCCTGCTGCTCGACGTCGATATTTCCAGCATCAAGCGGAAGAAGTTCACGTTGCAGGCAATGGCCAACGTGCTCAACGAGTTCCTCCACGGTGTCTCGAAAGGCTTCCAGGACGCGGCATTCGCCCAGTTCAAGCGCCGACGATCAACCGTACGGGCTGACTTGAATCAGAGCTTTTCCAGTGAAGCGACCGAACGGGTAGCCGGAGGGGCAAGCTCCGAGAAAGCAGCAGCAGGAGACCAGATTAAGGGTCGAGCGGACGTTACACCGTCGCGTTCAATGACTGACGATCTACAAGAGCTATAGGGTCCTATGGACAACACACTGAATGTTCTTTCGAGCAAGGCGGGGTTTAACTCCGCCTTGCGCCACTTTAAGACAGTAACTCAGTTTGTGGGACAGATCGGCCGAGGTGCGAACCTCGCCGATCTGCTTAATGAGAGTCTCGACTCCGGTCGTATTGAGCGGCATCAGATAAAGCCCATTCTGTCGGCACTTCTTGAAGAAAAGTTTGGGTACTCGGTACGGGCATGGAATCTTGGCTCGACGATTGAAGATCCCGCCCCTGTGGTAAAAGTCCTCGGGGAATGGTCTGCACTCGAACTGGTCCTCGTGTATCATCACCCGCAGACCGGTATTTTTGTCGTCAACCCGAAGAAGCTTGAGCACTTTGAGCCAATCGGTACCATGGTGAAAGACGAGCTCGTGGTGCTGTATGCAGGGGCTATACCGGATGAAGACGTGAAGCCTTCAACCGTAGAGCAGGCTGCAGACGACTGTGTTGCGTTACTTGAGGGTGCAAAGATCAAGGGTAAGAAGGCCTACGTGAGTGAGCGGCGAAACAGCGTCGCTTCGCGCCCGTCGGTGGAGACCCCGTCACCGAGGGTTGAACCCGCGGCGTCGCCTGAAACACCTCCTGCGCAAGCTGCGGCTCAGCCCTCTGCCCCGCAGTCCGGGGGACGGCAGCGCATGACTGCGCGTATCCCGGTCAACGTCACGAACGAGCTTTTTCACAACGGTAACGTGGAAGCATGGAAACGGATAATCGAGTCCTACAAGTCGAAGTATCCGGGGTTTGACGTGCTTATCTGGTACGAGAACGAGCGAATTAATGATATAAACGCTCTGTTCAAGTGGGGCAAGGTCAAACACGGTACGCCTATAATGATCAGCATTGTCGGAGAAAATCCCACGGACATTTCGAAACTGCGCCGGTATCTCTTCGAAGGTGCGAGCCCTCGTTTCGAAGCTTTTCTGCATGGAGCAGTCGATCGCACGCTCGAGCTGTTTTAGTCGGGTTGGTGCGCCAATTTTTTGAGACGGATACCCATAGGGGAGTATCAGATACATGAAGACCTATCACGCTTTTAATTCGAAAGAGTACCTTGCCGATCCGGGTGGGTTTGACGAGCTCGGGAGCCGCGGAAAGCGGGTTATGGAGCTTGCATCCCTTGGTCTGCCGATTGCCCCGGGCTTTGTGCTCACCAGCGAGACGCTCGGCAGTATAACGGCGGACTCCGCGGCCGAGCGGGAGTTTCTGCTCGAACCGATCAGAAAGATGGAAGCCTGGATGGACAAGGGTTTTGATGACCCGGAGAACCCGATGCTCATCAAGGTCGTCGAGAGTCCTATGCTTAACATGGTCAACACGTTTTCGACCATTCACAACATTGGTTTACACCTGAATACCGTTGAAGGCTTCGCACAACACGTTGGAGACGATTTCGCGTATCACGAGCTCGCGAATGTACTCATCAAAATGATGCAGCTTGAACGTTTTGGAGACGTGGCCGCGGCACGAGCAAAGAAGCTCGACGCCTTCGAAGCCGAACTGAGAAAAGCCCGGAAGAAAGCGGCGGTGGAAAAGACGATCGCTGCGTTTGCAGGTCTTTATCCCGAGGACGTTCTCGGAAACGGCTATGCGCAGTTGGTATGGGTCATAGACCGCTACAAGGCGCTTTTTGCGACCCGCCCTACGAGTGAAGATTCGGCGCTCATGGTTCAATCCATGGTCTTTGGCAACTATGGTCAGGAGAGTTACTTCGGCAGCTACTATACGCATGACATTATTTCGGGCGAAGACCGGATCTCGGGCGAGTTCTTCCCGGAAGCGTTCGACGACCGCAAGGCGGCGGGAAAGCCTATTGAAAAGATAGCGCCTACGGTGCGAAAAGAGCTCGAGCGAATCGCCTCGGAGCTTGAGACAAGATTCAAGGAGATTCGCCAGGTACGCTTTACCGTTGAAAGCGGCAAGCTCTGGGTTATTGACCAGTTCGCCGCGGAAAATCGTTCGACGCAGGCGGAAATCAAGACACTCCTGGACCTGCATCGAAAGGGTATCGTGGACGCGGATTACGTCATTAACGCAATTAAACCCGGCCGTTTGAGTGAACTTCTTCATCCGGCTCTTGATCTGACTTCAGTCAAGAAGTTCGGGAGCATTTCCGGAGGTATCGCGGGTGCTGTCGGGGCGGCGATCGGACGGGTCTATTTCTCGACCGACGCACTCCTGAAAGAGTACCGGCGAGCGACGCAAGCCGGTGAGGACAACAATCTTATCCTGGCGATGGAGGCTACCTACGCCGAAGACGTCAAGGCGATAGAGGTTGCGAAAGGTGTACTGAGCACTGAAGGTGGGTACGCCTCCCATGCGCCTGTAGTTGCGAGAAGTCTTGGAAAAGTGGCACTCGTGTTTCCGGACGGCACGTTCTCGAAAACCCAGCTCAAGCTTGGTCAGAAGGTGATCAAGGAAGGTGATTACATTACCCTCAGTGTTCCCTATTACGATGATCCGACCATTTATCTGGGGCGGGCATCGTTGACCGAACCGAATCCCGCCGGGAGCGGTCTGCTCGAGCTGCTTGATCTTATTCAGGAACAGATCGGCGATTTCGACGTGGAAGCGAACGCAGATCAGCCCAAGGATGCCGAACTCGCGGCCATGTTCAAAGCTGCGGGGATCGGGCTGTGCAGAACCGAGCACATGTTTTTCGCCGAGAATCGGATAAACGAGTTCAGGTCCATGATCCTGGCCGGCGACAAGGGACAGCGGGAGAAATCGCTTGCGAAACTTGAGAAGATGCAGGCGTCGGATTTCTACAAGCTGTTCAAAATCATGGCCGGCAAGCCCGTGACGATCCGGCTCCTCGATGCGCCGCTGCACGAGTTTCTTCCCCACGGTGCGGACAGCATGAAACAGTTCGTAACCTTTATGCGGAAGAAGTATCCCAAGATGACGGCGAACGAGATTCAGCAGCGTTGTGACCTGTTGAAAGAAGTCAACCCCATGCTTGGACACAGGGGCGTTCGTGTGGCAATCAGCTATCCCGAGATCTACAATATGCAGGTCAGGGCGATTTTTGAAGCTGCGTATCAGCTGAAAAAAGAGAAAGTCGAAGCTATTGTGGAAATAATGATCCCGCTGGTCATGAGCTCGAATGAGATCAAGACCATACGAAACGGGAAACACATCGAAGGGAAGGAAATCGTCGGTATCAAGGCGATCGAAGAGGAAGTCCGAAAGGCTCATAAAAGCGAGCCGGTGCACTACCGGGTCGGTACCATGATCGAGCTTCCCGCGGCAGCCTTACAGGCGGACCGAATTGCCCGCTACGCGGACTTTTTCAGCTTCGGTACGAACGACCTTACACAGACAACGAACGGACTTTCCCGGGACGACTTTAACAACTTTTTCTCCGACTATAACGAGTTCGACCTCCTCGAAGAGAACCCGTTCAAGGTACTCGGCGAGCAGGTAAAGGAAATGATCGCGATCGCCGCGGAACGCGGCCGGCTGACACGACCGAATATTCGTCTGGGGCTATGCGGTGAGCATGGTGCAGAACCGGAGAATATAGCCTTTACCCGGGAAATCGGGCTCAATTATGTTTCCTGTTCACCCTACGGTATACCGATCGCGAAACTTGCGATTGCTCAGGCAAACATTGCGAACAAGAACGAAAAAAAATAGCGCGGTCGTATTCCCCGTTATGTAAGCCGGACGCATCACGCGTTCGGCTTTTTTTATGGGGATCTCGCGATCACGTAAGCCTGAAAGACCTCGAGGAGGCGGAGCTTCAGCACAGCGTAATCGGTCCAACCCGAATCCGCGTGGTGACACACGACATACAGTAGATCCTGTTCGCAGAGGCCGGGACCTCCTACCAAAGCCGGTCGCGTGGAACTGTTGAGCTCGGGGAAAAGCGTGGAGCGAATATACGCATCGAGCAGTTCGGCCGCATTTCGATATTTCCGATATGCCCGGACGTGACGTGCGTTCGCATTCGGAGCAAAGTGGCGATCGAGTTGCATGCATTCAAGAAAACAGCCGGCAAATTCGAGGACCGTCACGGCTCTGCGAATGTCGTTGCGTCCCCTCGCTCGAGTTATGCGCTCTTCAAGTGATGACACAGCCTGTTCGACGGTTCGCAATGCCTTGCGGTAGTGTGTTCGAAAGCTTCCCTGGGTACGCAAGTGAGTGTTTTCGAGCCCGTACTGATAGTAGCGGTACACACCGTCAAGGAGGTGGTCTTCGATGTCGTGAATTTCGAGTACCGGTTGGACACGCGGCTCCCGACGTCGATGGTTATTCGAAGTTGTTCCGGCGGTCGCCGTACCTCGGGTTGCCTTCGATGTTCCGAGCGAACTCCGTGCCAGTTCAAACGCATTGTTTATGATGATCATTCGACTGTGCGCCCATTCTTCTTTGCCGGGGTTGTTATCCGGATGGAACCGCTTCACGAGTCGTCGGTACGATTCAGAGAGATCAGTTTCTGAGGAGTCCCCTTGTAAGCGGAAAATTCGGAATGCAGTCTTCACATCCATGGTGCATCGGCAGTATATCGTGAAGTTCCTGGCTCCGCTACAATACCGAAGATAAATCGAATCGCATTAGACGACGAAGAAAAAAAACGTTAGACTGCATTAAAAGAGAAGCGTTGAAGGAGATTCCATGGCTAAAATCAAAGATCTTTTTGCCGCCTACAGAGAAAGCGATTTTCCGGTAGACGGGGGATTTATCGTAAGCTCGTTCTTCGACGAGAATAGTACCTATACCCGGTATGAAGCCGTATCGTACTCGAATGTCAAGGATATTTACGCGAGCGAGAACAGCCTGACATTTCAGGCTGAAGGATCGAAGGTGTATATTCTCGTTGAGCCGCGAAATTACGCGAAGAAGCATATCGAGCCTGCGTATCGCGAGGCGGACTACCAGATTCCCTACCGGTTTAAGGAGCTTGAGATACATACCTCCTCCCGCGACGACCGGATCATGATCGCGAAGGAACCGGTAATCTCCTATAGCGCTTTTACCGTCCTCGAACCGTCCGGTAACAATTTCGCGTACCTGTTTTACTATTCCGAGACTATCGTCGAGGACGTGCGGGCTTTTTTTGCAGATTCATTCCGGAAGGACGCCCGCATACCCCTGCGTGACGCGGACAAAGCTGCGGAAATTTTTGCATCCGTGTTCAAGAAGATCGTAATACCACCGGTCAGTAACTGAGTCCACCGGGCTCGAATGCGTATAAATCGGAGGGCCGTTTCGACGGCCGTCCGTTGTCCGGTACTCATGAAGCGCTGCGAAGTTTACTGGATTCCGAGTCGGAGGGATGGCATCCTTGACTGAGCACCTCAGCATTTTCATTCCCATAGGACGACATGAAGTAGAAAGGGAGGACCGGCTTTCCGACCTGCTCCTGAACGAGGTGTTTCAGGGCCTGTTCGACTCCGTTGTATGGTCTTCCGATCTCCGGGACGTGAGGCTCAATTCACGAGCGTGCCTGTCACTGGTCGATGCGCTGCGCCCGGCTGGCCACTGGATTGAAGACACGTGGACGCCGACTACCGATACTGAGCACCCGAGTGAAGGTGCAACCCCTTTGATCTCCGGTGGCGGAGAAGGCTTCGGCTGCGTTGAGTTAATCGACGCGATCGCTCCGCGTGCGCTTCCCGAACGGCAGCGCGGAGCCATTACGACGCAGGTTGCGGCGATTCTCATGTCTGCCGGCCGGGGCATTTCTATTGATCTCCGCTGTTTTCTCCAGTCAGAGCTTGATTCCGTGGTCATGGATGACCCCGACACGTTTGCGGGTCGCATTATTACACAGATCGACGAACCGGATTCGTTTGCGTATCACCTTTACAACGGTCTGCTCGCGCTCGCGCCGGGTTTCTCCGGGCTATGCGTACGCTCGTATACAAGAACAGCTCAGGACGAGGGAGTCTACTCAGCTCACATAAATCCATGCGACTCCAACGAAGCTCTCTGGTTTATCGCGAACACAAATCGTGACGCCGGCGACGCCGGAATGTCACAAGACCTGACCGGTGCGGCGTCGCAGGAAGAGCCCCTGCTGTTCAGGGACGTTCTGTCGGACGATCTCGTGTATCCGCATCACGACGCTTCGGGCGCGCTCACGCTTACCCTTGAAGGCTACGAGACCCTGCTCCTGCGCGGGGAGCCTACTTGACGAGTTTCGAGAGCGAGCGAAACGTATCTGTACCGGATACATGACACAGCTCGAAGAGCAGCGACTCGACTGTGCCGACAGCGGCACCGTACTGGCGCATGTGTTCGAGCGCACACCTCGCGTCGACCGGGTTTCTGCTGCTGACCGCGTCTGCACAGACATATACACGCAGGCCCTCCCTCATGACATCGAGTACGGTCTGCTGCACGCAGACGTGGGCCTCGATTCCAGCCACAATTATCGTTCGCTCGTCGTCTTCGAGAAGCTTGCTGCGGATTGCCGCGTTAGCCATGCAGCTGAACTCCATCTTCTCTAAAGGGACGATCCCCGCTGAAGCGGTTGCAACATCGTCCACCGTTGTGCCGAGTCCTCTCGGATACTGCTCGCTTACATAGAAGGGTACGTCGAGGAGCTTGAAACCTTCGATCAGCGTTACGAGCTTGCGCTTGAGTATGTCGGGTTCATGCATAACCGGAAACAGGCGTTCCTGAACGTCAACGATAAGGCCGAGCGACGTCGAGGCATTCACCCGGTTCCGAACACCATTCGTGTCATTCATACGCTGCATTATTGCACGAGTTTAAACTATGACGATAGACTGCCACCACATGGAACGAATACCGAGCGGTTTTTTTTACGAACTTGAACGCCGATACAGCGACATCGACTCGCTCCTTTGCGTGGGCCTGGACCCCCGCGTGGAGTTCGGCACAAACGTCGGAGAGCAGTTGTTTGCTCATAATGCCCGCATTGTAGACGCTACGCGGGAGCTTGCGCTGGCGTATAAGCCGAATATCGCCTTTTACGAAGCACACGGGCAGGAGGGCCTTGACGCACTGAGACGAACGCTGGCTCATATCGGTCCGGAGGTTCCGGTTATACTTGACGCCAAGCGGGGCGACATCGGTTCAACAGCGACCGCATACGCAATGGCCGCTTTTGAAGACCTTGGTGTTCGCTGCATTACGGTCAGTCCGTACCTGGGCACCGACAGTTTGCTTCCCTTTCTGGATTTTGATGATACCGCGCTCTTTGCGCTCTGTCGCACGAGCAACCCTTCTGCACGCGAGCTTCAACATGTGCCCGTCGGCCCGGATAACGAGCCCTTCTATCTGACTGTGGCAGAGGTTATGACCGATTTTTCGCCTCGTATCGGACTCGTCGTCGGGGCCACCGACGGGGAGGCGCTTCGCGCGATCCGAAACCGCTATCCAGCGTGCTGGATTCTTGCCCCCGGGGTCGGAGCACAGGGAGCGACAGCCTCCGAGACGATTCTCAGCGGAGCGGATCCCGAGGGAGGGAAGATCATACCCGTGGTGGCTCGGGCCGTTGCCGGGGCGGATGACCCGCGGGAGGCGGCGCTTCGATATCGCGACGAGATTCGTGGCGCTTCAGAAAAGGTGCGAAATCGCGGGACACTCCCGCCGTCCCGATATACCACCGAGTACGCGAGCGAGGAGACGACGGAGAGTCCTCAGACCGCGGATGGCGGCTTCGCAGGCCTGCAACGCTTGTCCGATGACGAGCTTAAGCGTCTGTTCTTCGCAAAGCTGATAGATTTCGGTTGTTTTCAAACGGGACAGTTTACCCTGAAGTCCGGCCTTCCGAGCCCGTTCTACGTCGATCTGCGACGTGTATCCTCCGACGTCGGGATGCTTGCCATTGCGGGTGAAGCATACGCGCGCATGGCGAGAAGAATCGTATACGACAGGATTGCCGCGGTACCTGTAGCGGCGCTCCCCCTCGGAACCGCAGCATCGTTTGCGACCGGGTCTCCGCTGATATACCCGCGTATACCCATGAAAGCGCACGGCACCGGAAACAGAATCGAGGGGCTTTACAAGGCGGGGGAGCGCGCGCTGCTGCTCGACGATCTGATCACAACGGGCAAGAGCAAGATCGAGGCTTTAGAGGTCCTGCGGGCCGAAGACCTCATCGTAAAGGATCTCGTGGTGCTGCTTGAGCGCGGGACGACAGGCCGTCGCGACATGGAGCGAGCCGACGTTCGGCTGCACTCATACGCGACCATCGACGAACTGGTGACAGCAGGGGTGCGGAGCGGGCAGCTTACCCGGGATGACCAGGCGCGCGTTCAGGCCTTCCTCGAACGAAACCCCGGTTAAAGCGAGGCTGGCTTTGTGAATGAACCGCTCATTCTTGGTTCGGTCCGTCTGAGCATAACACCCGTGGAACTTGCGGTGGAGTTTGCTCTTCCGTCCGTTCTCGTATTCATCGTAGTTGTTGTCCTGCGTCGAGCCCTTCGCAGACACATTCGCGATGCTTCTCTGGTCGCCGACGATCCGGCCGCGAAACCTCGCGGAGTACCGGCTCCGCTGGTACGAATAATCTCGCGACTTGTGTGCCTTGCCGGGTTCGTCGTCGTCATTGCGCTCGCTGCGAGATTGCTCGGAGCTGAAATTTCGCTGATTCTCTCTTCGATACGCGCGTTCCTGTCTGAACCCTTGTATGACGCCGGCGGAACATCTATTTCGCTGCTTACCATTATTTTCGCAATCCCGATTCTGTCGTTTGCGGTATGGCTCGGGAACGGTTCGCGCGGGTTACTCGATCGAACTCTGAAAGAGAATCTTCGACTCGAGGACGGGCCTCGATTTACCGTCGCAAATGTCGGGCGTTACATCGTGATTTTCGTGTCCGGCGCAATAGGCCTTTCGGTGATTGGCGTCAATCTTGGATCCTTTGCGGTTATTTTTGGCGTACTCGGTATCGGTCTGGGTTTCGGGTTGCAGACGGTTGTCGCCAATTTCGTCGCAGGCCTTGTTGTTCTGTTCAGCCGCATCGTGAAAGAGGGCGACAGAATTCTGATAGGCGAGAACGAAGCGACGGTCGTACAGATCAAGCTGCTTTCGACCATCATTAACACCTTGAGAAACGAAACGATCATAGTCCCGAATCAGCATCTGGTTAATGATCAGGTCTATAACTATTCCTACGAGGATACGCGAATAATCGTCGTAAACGACGTCCAGGTATCATATGGGAGCGACCTCGACCGGGTAGGAGACGCGTTAATGCGGGTCGCCGAGCGCAATCCCTGGAGGGTGGCCGATCAGCAGCCATTCGTGGTCTACAAAAGTTTCGATGATTCAGGGATTACCGTCGGCCTTCACTGCTGGATACGCGCGGCCCGCGACCGGGTCCAGGCTTTCTCGTGGACGAATCTGGAGATATGGCGAGAGTTCAAGAGCAGCGGCGTAGAAATACCCTTTCCTCAGATGGATCTTCACGTCAAGGGCATGCGTGAGGCACGTCAGACCCGGGGGTGGTTTCGACCGGCGCCCCGCGTCATTCGTGCCGGATTGAGGCGCAGGAAACGGCCGCGCTGATACGCAGCTGCCCTTTCTGCTCTATCGTTCGGGCGTCAGGAATTGACCCGCTCTACGTACTCACCGGTCTCCGTGTTTACAAGGACTCGATCGCCCTCCTTGATAAAAAGGGGAACTTTGACCTGCAGTCCCGTTTCCAGCGTTGCCGGCTTGGTCGCGCCGCTGACGGTGTCGCCTCTGAGCGCTTCCGGTGATTCCTTGACCGTCAGCACCATTTTCATCGGGAGCTTGATGTCGATCGCCTCTCCCTCCCACGTCACGAGCTGATAGCTTTCTCCGTCGAGCATATAATTGCCCTTGTCTTCCAGACCCGCCACCGGTACGACAAACTGATCGTAGGTCTCCAGGTCCATGAAGTGGTACCCGTCACCGTCCTGGTACAGGAACTGTGCGTTGCGTTCTTCTACGGTGGCTTCCTCAACGCTTTCGTTTGTTTTGATCGTCTCCCGAAGTACCTGGCCTGTCTTCAGGTTCTTCATTTTCACTCGCGCGAAGGCTTGTCCTTTGCCCGGATTGACGAACTCACGCTCAACCACGAGATATGGATCGCCTTTCAGGAGCAGGCAGACCCCCTTGCTTATGGAACCAGCTTTAATCATGTATGTACCTCATTAGCGTCGGTCGTGAAGGAAATCGACCGGTTTCACCGACGGATAGTATCATGCAGCGGAGAGAATATCACCCCCTCAATCGACGATGCCCCGCACAGGACCATCAGTAAGCGGTCGAATCCGAGCGCACAGCCGGCACAGGGGTCGCTTCCGCTGAGGGCATGCACGACTTCGTCCGCAGCACGCACAGTCGACGCGCCGCGGTCGCGACGGTACTCGTTCTGTCGGTGCATAAACTCCGATATTCGTGAGGGATGCTGTTCTTCGGCGAAACAGTTCGCAACTTCGCGCCCCTGAATGTACAGTTCCCACCTTCGCCTGTTCAACAAGTCCTCTGCTCGCCTGGCCAGGACCTCTGCCTGCCACGGATAATGAGTCAGGAACACGGGGCGGTCTTTCGGAATGTGAGGTTCGATGTGGGCCGCCATGGTGTAATCGAATGCATCGTTCCAGCTCGCGTGCTCCGGGAGTGTCGGACTCAGCTGCCTGCATTGATCGACGAAACGCCGTTCGTCGTCCGTGATTTCGATACCGGTATATCTAAGGAATGCGTCGCGTACTGTAATCTCTTCAGGTGCGGCAGAGAGGATGCGATCTGCTCCCGTTCGTTGAGCCGTCTGCGCAATCAGTGTGTCGCTCTGGAGCGAGCGGATAAACGACTGCGTGCGCATAAGCAGGGTTCGCTCATCTGCCGGACACTCGTAGAACTCGAGCATGGTAAACTCGGGGTTGTGTTGCTCGCCGACGCTCTCGCTGTTACGGAAGCAGTGGCCGAGCTGATACAGGCGCCCGCCTACCGACCCGAGAAGCGGCTTCAGGTACACTTCGGGGGACGGTACGAGATACAGGGGTACCGTGCGACCTGTATCATAGGGGTCGGTATAGTGGGTTTCGAACGGATCTATATGAGCTTCGGGAATCAGGCGCGGGCTCAGTGCAGGCGTGTCCACTTCCAGATAACCTGCCGTATGGAAGAAGCTGCGTGTCTTGCGTAGAAGGGCAGCGCGGACTGCAATGTGCTCATGCCTCATGATGCTTCACAGGGTACCGTGTATATCGGTGACGCTGCAACGCGCATGCGCTAATATGGGGACCCATGGACGATAAACAACGCCCCGGTTTCGTCGTGTCGGAATCCGGGCCCGCGGATTCTATTAAATGGCACGTCAGTCGTAAAAAACACCCGGAGATGGATCCCTTCTGGGTCGCCGATATGGATTTCCGGGCGCCGCAGCCTGTCCTCGATGCGTTGGAAGCGCGAGTCACTGAAGGAGTTTTCGGCTATTCGTTTGTTCCCGATTCACTCTATGCCGATTATTCGGCATGGTCGCAGCGTCGCTACGGATGGACGCCACCCCCTCATGCATCCTGGCTTCCCGGCGTCATGTGCGGGGTCCATACCGCCGTGAGTGTATTCAGCGAGCCTGGAGATCGCATCATTATTCAGCCCCCCGTGTACTTTCCCTTCGCCGACACGGTGCACAGGCTTGACAGGACGCTTGTCGAAAACGTTCTCGTCCACACCGAGGGACGGTATTCAATGAACCTTGACGAGCTCGAGCAGCAGGCCGCAGACGGGGCGAAGGTCATGATACTGTGTTCGCCTCATAATCCGGTTGGACGGGTGTGGACTGCACAGGAGCTTTCAGCGGTCACGGACATATGCGCTCGCCACGGAGTAGTCCTTGTTTCCGACGAAATACACGCGGATCTTATCGTTTCAGATGCATCCTTTGTACCGGCGGCATCGGTCTCGCGGGCCGGTCTGAAGCTGATCACGCTTGTCAGCGCGACCAAGTCCTTTAACCTGCCTGGATTGCCGGGTGCGTTCGCCATCAGCGACACCAGAGAACTCCTCGACAGGTTCGAAGCCGGACTTGGCGGCTGCGGCGCCGACATCCCCAACGTTCTGACTCTGACGGCTACATCGGCCGCATGGCGCTTCGGCGAGGCGTGGCTCGATCAGGTTCTCGCGTATCTGAAGGGTAACGAGGATGTGGTCAGGGATCGATTCGCGAACGCTCCCCTGACAATATCACCGCTTGAGGGGACGTACCTTTTATGGATCGATGGTTCTCAGCTGCATAGCGACGACCATGCAATGCAACGAAAATTCCGCGATGAAGCGCACGCGTGGCTTATTCCGGGATCTAAATTCGGATCGGCGGGCGCCGGTTTTTTGAGAATGAATATTGCGACGGACCGGGACCGACTCGACGCCGCGTGTCGCCGGATCGTCGGATTAATCGGGGGTGGAACATGACCGCTGTACTCGGCGCTATGGACGGCGAAGTCGAAGCTGTAGTGGACGCGCTTTCGGGAAGTACGACCCACCGCTTCGGCGCGTACACGTTTCACGTCGGCACGTTGAACACGGCGCCCGTGGTAGTGGGAAAAAGCGGCGTTGGCAAAGCTCGCGCTGCTATGGTCACGCAGTACCTTATAGACCACTTCCCGCTCGATTCGCTGGTGTTTACCGGTCTTGCCGGCAGCATTAACCCTGACATACGCATCGGAGACACGTTGATAGCCCGGGACTGCATGCAGCATGACCTCGATGCGTCTGCGCTTGGTTTTGCCCGCGGAGAAATACCGTATGAGCAGACGCGAGTATTCGTATGCGAGCCGGACCTTGTGAGCAGGGCGCGTCAGGTGGAACCCGAAACGGGCCGGGTACACGTCGGCCGCGTCCTTACCGGAGATCAGTTTATCGACAGGAATGGTCTTCAGGCGATGGATTTTCTTCGGTCGGAACTGGACGGGGATGCGGTGGAAATGGAAGGTGCCTCCGTCGCATCGGTGTGTTCCTTCAATGGGCTCCCGTTTTGTCTCGTGCGCACGATTTCCGACGAGGCGAATCGGAACGCCAAAGTGGATTTCGAACGCTTTCTGCCTGTTGCCTCCGCGAACTCAATGCGATTTATTCGCGCTCTGACAGGTGCCGTTTAGGTCCCACAGGTACTATATTTCCCCTGGGGGGAAGAGCACTATGTTTTTTATTACATATTCGCATGTGTACCGGATACTGCTGTTTGGTCTCAGCCTGGCTCTCGTTTCCTGCGGTACTGTATTTGCCGATGCCGAACGGCCGAATGAGGATCTGAGACCTGAGGACGTCGTTGAGATACAGCTGGCGGCGCTTCGCACGAACGGGCCCGACAACGAGGGGATAGAACGAACGTTTCGCTTTGCCTCCCCGGCAAACCGTGCTGCTACCGGGCCTCTCGACCGATTCGCCTCGCTGTTCCGGACTCCGGCGTATCGGCCCATGCTCGATCACGTATCCGCGGAAGTGTTTTCGCCGGTTGTAGATGCCGGGGTTGCACTTGTTCCGGTGACTGTCTCGCTGCCGGATGGTTCCGAGTTTGATTATATGTTCGTGCTCTCCCGGCAATCGGAAGACCCCTACGAGAACATGTGGATGACCGATGCCGTACAGTTTCAGGGAACCGTGGTTCCCGTCGAACCCGATCCGGAACGGACGATTTAATGGATCGTTTTCAGTATAATCCCGATGCGGCGTCGCACGCGCCGCACCTGATACCCTTCGACGGTGCATACCCGGTCCTGCACGAGACGGCGTTCCTTGCGCCCGGCTCGTGGATCATAGGCGATGTCACGATCGGACCCGGGTCGAGCGTCTGGTTCAACGCGGTCGTGCGCGGAGATGTTCACTACATACGCATTGGAGCGGGCAGTAATATACAGGATAACTGTGTCATACACGTTACGCACGACACCAACCCTGCACACATAGGGGATAACGTTACCGTCGGTCACGGCGCGATAATTCACGGATGCACGATTGAGGATACCTGCCTGGTCGGCATGGGAGCCACCGTACTCGACCGTGCGGTCATTCATTCGGGTGCCCTTGTCGCCGCCGGTGCGCTCGTACCGCCGGGTTTTGAAGTTCCCTCCGGCACGCTCGTCGCGGGGGTACCGGCGAGGGTCGTCCGGAACCTGCGACCGGACGAACAGCAGGAGCTGCGCGATGCAGCGGGCCGCTACGTTTCCTACGCCCGACAACAGCGGGAGGCACTTACCGGCTCCCGACCGAAACCTACCCCCGGAAACCATTCCAATCGACTCGCATAACCCCGAACTGTGGGTTTTATTGCGTCCAATGGCCTGGCGTGGTATAAGAGATCCTCGGTGGCTTATAAAAAAAATATAGGAGTATCAGTGTGACCTACGAGTTTGACGCAGTGATTGTGGGTGGCGGAGGGGCAGGTCTGTACGCCGCACTCGAAGCATCTCAGACAGCGAAAACGGCAGTCGTCAGTAAACTATATCCGATGCGAAGCCACACAGGAGCCGCGCAGGGTGGTATCGGCGCGGCGCTCGGAAATGTAGACAAGGACATGCCTGAATGGCACGCATTCGACACGGTAAAAGGTGGCGACTACCTGGTAGACCAGGAAGCTGCCCGCATTTTAAGCGAGGATGCGGTTCGCGCGGTGTACGACCTTGAAAATCGCGGACTCCCGTTCTCGCGTACCCCGGAAGGTAAAATTGATCAGCGTCGTTTCGGCGGTCATACGAGCAATTTTGGTGAGCAGGCGGTAAAGCGCAGCTGCTATGCGGCCGATCGCACCGGACACATGATTCTTCAGACGCTGTACCAGCAGTGCATCAAGAACGACGTGGAGTTCTACGACGAGTTTCAGGTCGTCGACGTAATCATGGACGGACATTCGGTCGGTGGTGTAGTCGCCTTCGAACTGAAGACCGGCGAGCTTCACATTTTCAAGGCGAAAGCGGTCCTGTTTGCGACCGGCGGGTTCGGACGCATGTTTCGTATTACCAGCAACGCACACGCAAACACCGGCGACGGACCGGCAATTCTCGCGCGGGCCGGGATACCCATGGAAGACATGGAGTTTTACCAGTTTCACCCCACCGGAATCAAGGGAATGGGCATCCTCATTACAGAAGGGGTCAGAGGCGAAGGTGGTATCCTGAGGAACAGTTCAGGTGAGCGGTTTATGGAACGCTATGCGCCCACATTGCTTGATCTGGCACCCCGCGACATGGTCAGCCGCGCTATTATGACCGAGGTCCTGGAGGGTCGCGGAATCCGCGGGGACGGAAAAATTGACGATTACGTGTATCTTGATGCGACTCACCTCGGGCGTGAAACAGTCGAAGCGAAAATTCCCGACATACAGGATTTCTGCAAGACATACCTTGCGATCGATCCTGCAACCGCCTCGATGCCGGTACAACCAACCGCGCACTACGCGATGGGCGGCATTCCGACCGACACACACGGACGGGTGCTGGACAACAGTGGCGTCTACGAGGGGCTGTACGCAGCCGGCGAATGTGCCTGTGTCAGCGTCCACGGCGCGAACCGCCTTGGAACGAACAGCCTCGTTGACCTGATTGTCTTCGGCCGCCGTGCGGGTCAGCACATCGCAGAGTACGTGAAAGGTGCCGACGCTCCGTCGATACCGTCTGACGCAGACGAGGCAGCGCGGGCGCGGATAGAACGGATACGAGACGCCAGGGCCGGAGAGGGCGGGAACCCCTCCGAGATTTACAGTCGCATGCAGTCGACCATGATGGAGAACGTCGGCGTGTATCGCGACGACGAGAGAATGGGGAAAGCCGTCTCGGACATACAGGCGTTGCGCGAGGAGTTTACGCACATCAAGCCGCAGGACAATGGCACGGACTTCAACGCAGAGATTCTCGGGCTCCTCGAACTCGAGAATCTGCTGGATCTGAGCCTGTTGACCGCCGCGAGCGCAAAGAATCGCGCTGAAAGCCGTGGCGCGCACAGCCGGCGGGATTATCCTGAGCGCGACGACGACGGGTGGCTCAAGCACACACTCGCTCGTCTGACCGACACCGGCGCGGTCGAGATCGATTACAAAGCAGTCGACGTAAGCATCTGGAAACCAAAACCACGGACCTATTGAGTTCGGAACGCAACACGGAGAATTGAATGACAGTAACGCTTCAGATACTGAGACAGAATCCTGAAACCGGCAACAAACCGGACTACCAGGATTACACAGTTGATGTCCAGCAGACGGACAGGGTGCTCGACGCGCTCATGGACATTACCCGAACCGTCGACGGCAGCCTCGGTTTCCGCCGCAGCTGCGCCCACGGCGTGTGTGGTTCGGACGCCATGAGGATCAACGGTAAGGAGCGCCTTGCGTGCAAGACCCTTTTTCAGGACGTGGTATCCGACAACGAGACCGTGGTAAAGATTGAACCTTTGCGGCATCTGCCGGTACAGAAGGACCTCATGGTCGATCAGAACCAGTTCTTCGCCAAGTTTCGTTCGGTCAAGCCCTACATAATCCCGAAAGAAGATATAGTCGAAAAAGAGTTCATTCAGAGCCAGGAGGACAGGGCGCTGTTTGACGAGGCGACGAAGTGCATTAACTGCGCAGCATGTTATTCGGCTTGTCCGATCCTTGACGAGAACCCGAATTTCCTCGGGCCCGCCGCGATTGTGCAGGCGGCTCGTTTTGTCCGCGACAGTCGTGACAAAGGGCTTGAAGCCCGCCTCGACGAGCTCGACCGTCCGGATGGCATCTGGCCCTGTCAAAACAAATTTGAGTGCACCAGGGTATGCCCCCGCGATATAAAGATCACGAAACTGATAAATCTCACCAAGCGCGAAATCACGAAGTATCGTGAATCGCGGGGCGAGACCGTAAACGACGGACAGAACGCATAGGCATCTGTCCGCGATTATTTCACATACTACGAAGCCGGAAGGAAGGGAAAGAACTGTGAACGTACAGGAGTACCAGGGAAAAGAGTTGTTCAAGGCCTACGGGATTCCCGTTCAGGACCAGATTGTCGTGACAAACGCCGCCGACGCACGTGAAGCCGCCGAGAAACTCGGTGGCTTCGTTGTAGTGAAGGCACAGGTGCTTGTCGGTGGCCGGGGGAAAGCCGGTGGCGTAAAGCTTGCGAAGACCCCGGAAGAAGCCGAACAGAAGGCGGCGGACATCCTCAAGCTTACGATCAAGGGAATACCGGTTGAGAAGGTGCTTGTAGTACCTGCCGCGGACATACGGAAAGAATACTATCTGAGTCTTACCATGGACCGATCGTCAAAATCGCTCGTACTGATACTCAGCGCCGAGGGAGGCGTGGATATCGAGGAACTCGCGGTCAGCGAACCGGACAAGATCAAGCGCATTCCTCTCTCGATCTCCGACGGGGTAGACGAGGCGTCCGTAATGCCGCACCTGAAAGAAGTATTCGACAGCGATCAGCTCGCCCGCGAAGCTATGGAGACGGTCCAAAATCTGTTCCGCCTGTATACCGAGAAAGACTGCAGCCTTCTCGAGATCAACCCGTATGCCATTGTGGACGACGGGCATCTTATGGCGCTTGACAGCAAGGTGAACTTTGACGACAACGCCCTGTTCAAGCATGAAGACATCCGGGCTCTGAAGAATCCCGAAGAAGACAGCGCAGACGAAGCGCGGGCGAAAGACGCTGGGCTGAGCTTCGTAAGCATGGACGGCGACATCGGCTGCATGGTAAACGGGGCCGGTCTGGCTATGGCGACCATGGACATCATAAAGCTGTATGGTGGAGAGCCCGCCAACTTCCTCGACGTCGGAGGTAGTTCCAACCCTGACAAGGTTGTGACTGCAATGCAGATCATTACCGGAAACCCGAAAGTGAAGTCTATTCTGATAAACATCTTTGGTGGGATTACCCGCTGTGACGACATCGCAAACGGCCTGCTGGCTGCCATGAAACAAATGGACGTAAAAGTTCCAATGGTCGTGCGCCTTGTCGGTACCAACGAAGAAGAAGGCCGAAAAATTCTCACTGACGCAGGGTTTGAAGTTGCTTCCGGATTGTCGGAGGCCGTGGAAAAAGTCGTGAAAATCGCCTGAGACGAATCCAGGAACAACGGAAAGAGAGCCATGAGCATACTAATAGATGAAAATACGAACGTAATTGTACAGGGTATTACCGGACGGGACGGTAGTTTTCATACCAGGCAGATGGTCTCAGACGGGACCAGAATCGTTGCCGGTGTGACGCCCGGGAAAGGTGGACAAAACCTCGATGGGATTCCGATCTACAACTCGGTTGGCGAATGCATACAGGACCATCGGGTCGACGCGACGGTTATTTTCGTACCTCCTCCGTTCGCGAACGGAGCAGTTCGCGAAGCGGCGGACGCCGGAGTGCCGCTAATTATCTGCATTACCGAACACGTGCCCGTAAACGAAATGCTCGCCACATATCACTACGTGAAATCCAGGGGTTGCCGGTTGGTCGGTCCGAACTGCCCCGGCCTTATCAGCCCGGGTAAGTCCAAGATCGGCATCATGCCCGCGAGGATCACGAAACCCGGATCAATTGGCGTGATTTCGCGAAGCGGTACGCTTACCTACGAGGTGGTATATGCGCTCTCGGGTGACGGTATGGGACAGAGCACGTGTATCGGGATAGGCGGCGATCCGATCGTGGGGAGCGGCTACATCGACCTGCTTGAGCTCTTCGAGAACGACCCTGATACCGAAGGGGTTGTCGTCATTGGTGAAATCGGGGGCGAAGAAGAAGAAGCCGCAGCGGACTATATCAAGCACCACATGACCAAGCCGGTAGCAGCGTTTATATCCGGACGAACAGCGCCGCCGGGCCGTCGCATGGGCCACGCAGGTGCGATCATATCCGGTGGAAAAGGCACACCCGAGGCCAAGGTCAAGGCCTTCGAGGACGCCGGTGTTCCCGTTGCCGACAAACCCGACGAGATTCCTGCCCTTCTCAAGGCCCGTCTGTCATGAAACACTGCAGTTCCTTCCGGTCGGTTTCACCGCCACCCGAGGAGGACCCGCTACCACTCCCTTACCAATCGTGCTCCCCGCAGGAGGACTGAGCCATGAATGCGCAAGAACTTGATCTGACCAACGCGCGTTTTGTCGACGAACTGTACGAGGCCTACCGTGAAAGCCCGTCATCTGTGGACGCCACCTGGCGAGCCTACTTTGAAGGCTGGGATGCGGGTTCCCCCAGGGTTCAAACAAACGGACACGAAAGAAACGGCACGACTGCACCAAACCGCATCGTGCCCCCGGCCAGCACCCTCGTAAGACATGCAACAGCCCGAGCCCCGCTCGCCACCGATTTCGACAGTCTCGGTGAGTCACCTGAACACGCGTGGCTTCAAAGCAGGGTAGATACGCTCCTGTGGGCCTACCGGGACGTCGGATATCTCTACGCAAACCTGAACCCGCTCGGGGACTACATGACTCCCGAGATGCGCTACATGTTTTATACCTCGGAAGGGTATTACCAGAGTCTCGACAAAGAAGTATTCGGACTCGGTGACGAGCACCTTGATATCGAATTTTCGTCTGGGAAGTACTTCAAACCCGAGCGTGCAACCCTGCGTGAACTGATTGCGCTCTTTCGAAAAACGTACTGCGGAACCATGGGTGTGGAACTGCTGCACATACAGAACAAAGTCATGCGCAGGTGGCTTATAGAGCGGATCGAGGATCCCTCGCGGCGTCGCGAGTTCACCGACGAGCAGCGACGAGTTCTGCAGACCGATCTCATACACGCCGAAGAGCTTGAGCGCTTCGTTCATACCAGCTTCATAGGACAGAAACGATTCAGCCTCGAGGGTGCCGAGGTTGTGATTCCGGCATTGCGCTATCTCGTCAGTGCGGCGTCGCAGCATGGCCTGCAGGAAATCGTGCTTGGCATGGCGCACAGGGGGCGGCTGAATGTTCTGATCAACATAATGAAAAAGAGGGCAGCCGACGTCTTTGCGCAGTTCACCGAGAATTATAAACCGCATGTGTTCGGCGGCAGCGGTGACGTGAAGTACCACCTTGGTCACTCACGCGACGTCGAGTTAGACGACGGCACCAGAATTCACCTGAGTCTCGTCGCAAATCCCAGTCATCTCGAGGCGGTGAACCCCGTCGTCGAAGGCAAGACCCGGGGCATACAGCGACGCCGGGGAGACAAACATCGGAAGAAGGTTATGCCGGTCCTGATTCACGGGGACGCGGCGTTCAGCGGACAGGGCGTGGTCGCCGAGACGTTCAATATGAGTCAGCTGAAAGGCTACCGCACCGGCGGCACGGTGCACATCATCATCAACAATCAGATAGGCTTTACGACAGCCGGTCGTGACGCGCGAAGCACATTCTTCTCGACGGATATCGCGAAGAGCCTGCCGATTCCGATCTTTCACGTTAACGGAGACGATCCCGAGCAGGTCGTGCGCGCGATCGATCTGTCGATGCGGTACCGGCAGAAGTTCGGTCTCGACGCTGTTGTCGACATTATGTGCTTCCGGCGGCTTGGACATAATGAATCCGACGAGCCGAGTTTCACCCATCCCATGATGTATAACCGCATCAAGAAACATCCCGGCACCACGAAGCTGTATGGGGATATTCTGGCGCAGGAAGGAGTGTTTTCGGAGAAGGAGCAGGAAGCCGCGCGCGAGGAGTTCCGGGCTTCAATGAAGGGCGAACTCGATCTGGCAAAGTCGGACGATTATGCGCCGAACATTAACGATGCATTTCAGGGTGCCGACTGGAAGGACAAAAAGGCAGGCTATACCCACGATTCCGGAGACACCGCCGTCGATCCTGAACAGTTGGGCCATATTGCGAAGTGCCTGATAACCGTACCCGAAGACTTTTCTCTTCATCCGAAACTGAAGCGTTTCGTGTCCGACCGGAAAAAGGCTTTTGAGAGTGGGGAAGACATAGACTGGAGTTTTGCCGAATCCCTCGCATTCGGTTCACTGCTGCTTGATGGTTTTCCGATACGACTCAGCGGGGAAGATTCCTCGAGAGGTACCTTCAGCCAGCGCCACGCGGTATGGTGGGACGTAAGCAGTCCCATTCCACGCACGTATACTCCGCTGCGAAATCTTTCGCCGGATCAGGCTGCATTCAGCGTATACGACAGCCCGTTGAGCGAGTTCAGCGTACTCGGCTTCGATTACGGATACTCGATTGCGCAGCCCGATCTTCTGACCCTCTGGGAAGCTCAGTTCGGTGATTTCGTGAACGGTGCACAGGTTATTATTGACCAGTTCATTGCCGCCGCGGAAACGAAGTGGTTTCGTTCCAGCGGCCTTGTGATGCTCCTTCCGCACGGCTACGAAGGGCAGGGTCCGGAGCATTCCTCGGCCCATCTCGAGCGATTCCTGCAACTCTGTGCCGAGGACAACCTGCAGGTGTGTTATCCGTCAACGCCGGCCAATTACTTTCATGTACTGCGTCGGCAGCTGAAGCGACCCTTCCGCAAGCCGCTGGTGCTCATGACGCCCAAGAGCCTCTTACGACGAAAAGAGTGTGTGTCGCGTGTGGCGGACTTTACCGACCATTCGTTTCAGACGGTTATAGATGATGATGTTCCCGCGGCAAAGGTGGACAATGTGCTTCTGTGCAGCGGCAAGGTGTACTACGATCTGGCGGCTGAGCGTGAGAAGCGAGGCGACGGAAAAACGGCGATCATTCGCCTTGAGCAGTTCTACCCCCGTCCCGACGAGCACATGGCAGGGATACTTGAGGCATACAGAAAAGTCGAGCGCATTGCGTGGGTGCAGGAGGAGTCGCAGAATCGAGGCGGCTGGAGCTTCGTTCACACCTGGATCGAAGACATGATCGGACGCGCACGAATTGAATACGTAGGCAGACCGGCAGCGGCGAGTCCTGCAACGGGCAGCCACGAGGATCACGCCCGGCAGTTACAGGACATTCTGACGAATGCCTTCACCCGAGGATAAAACATGAAACAGGATATATTGGTCCCCGAAGTCGGGGAAAGCGTACAGGAAGGCGTGCTCGCGGCGTGGTTAAAGAATGCAGGTGAGGTAGTTCAGGAAGGCGAAGATATTTTCGAGCTTGAGACGGACAAGGCAACTTTGAGTGTGCCGGCGCCTGCCAGCGGGGTGTTGATGCCCTCGGTTGAAGCCGACACCGAAGTTGAAGTCGGTCAGGTGGTCGGGCAGATCGATACCGAGGCTGCTGGACAAGAGCCGGCCCCGACCGACGAAACTGACTCCGAATCGGACTCCTCAGCGCCCGCGCCCGAGGAACCTGCCCCGGGGCTCGACGAACTGCCGCCTGCCGCACGGCGTGTGGCGGCAGAACACGGGATAGACCCGGCGACGCTCACGGGTACCGGCAAGGACGGTCGCGTGACCAAGGAAGATGTACTCAAGGCCGTGGACAAGGCTTCGAGCTCGAGTGCGAAAACCGATGCCCCGCCGCAGGCGAGCAGCACGCCGGCACCCGCACCGAAAGGCCCTGCGGCTTCCGGACCGCACGGCGACCAGACACGAAAAAAGCTCAGCAATCTGCGTAAGAAGATTGCCGCGAATCTGGTTGCCTCCAAACAGAGCGCGGCTCATCTGACGACCTTTAACGAAGTCGATATGAGTCGCATTATGGAGATTCGGTCTTTGTACAAGGAGCAGTTTGAAAAGCAGCACGATATCAAGCTGGGGTTTATGAGCTTCTTCGTGAAAGCAGCAGCTCATGCGCTGGAGTCCTACCCGGAGGTGAACGCGTATCTTGAAGAAGACGAGATCGTGTACAATCACTACTACAACATAGGGGTTGCGCTGTCGACCGAGCGTGGCCTCATGACTCCGGTGTTGAAACATGTCGAGTCTATGAGCTTCGCCGACATCGAGCGCAACATCATGGGTTTTATACAGCGAGCCGGCGAGAAAAAGCTTATGCCGGACGAGCTTACCGGCGGGACTTTCACGATATCCAACGGCGGCGTCTTTGGTTCCATGTTGTCAACGCCGATACCGAATCCTCCGCAGACCGCCGTACTTGGTATGCATACGATACAGAAGCGACCGGTCGTTATAAACGACGAGATTGTCGTTCGACCAATGATGTATCTTGCGCTCACCTACGACCACCGCATGATAGACGGAAAGGAAGCGATAGGTTTTCTCAAAAAAATCAAGGAATACGTTGAGGATCCCACACAGATTCTCATTGGACTGTAGGAAACTGTAGGAACAGGAGAATATTGTGGCCGAAGAAACGGTGTTTGATGTTGTGGTTGTCGGCAGCGGCCCTGGCGGTTATGTAGCAGCAATTCGCTCCGCGCAACTCGGATTATCTACCGCAATTGTAGAGAAGCGCTCCGCTCTCGGTGGAACCTGTCTGAACATCGGGTGCATCCCGTCGAAAGCACTCCTGGACTCAAGCGAACGGTTCCACCAGGTCAGTCACGATCTTGAGGAACACGGAATTACGACCGGCGAGGTGGAGCTCGATCTTTCCAGAATGATGAAGCGGAAAGATGGCGTGGTCAAAAAGCTCACCGGCGGTGTCGCCATGCTCATGAAGAAGAACAGCGTCACCGTGTACAACGGCATCGGGAGCCTGGAAGCGCCGTCCGGGGAGGACGGTGTTCACACCGTTCGCGTACAGGGAGAAACCGACGAACGCATACGCGCCCGAAACGTGATTCTTGCAACGGGCAGCGAACCCGTGGAGCTTCCATTCCTCAAGTTCGACGGGCGCATGATCGTGAGCTCAACCGAAGCGCTTGAGTTCGACGAAGTACCCCGGCGCCTGCTCGTCGTTGGTGGAGGGGCTATAGGTCTTGAGATGGCGAGCGTGTGGGCGCGATTGGGGAGCGAGGTCACCGTCGTGGAGCTTCAGTCTCAGATACTTCCGGGTTGGGATGCCGCGCTTGCCAAAGCGCTGCACAAAGAACTCGAGAAGATCGGTGTAAAAATTCTCGTAAACACAAAAGTGACCGGTGCCAAAAGCGGTAAGAAGACCGTAACCCTGCACACGGAGAGCTCCGACGGTTCGACCGTGTCATTCGAAGGCGAAAAGCTTCTTGTCTCGGTAGGGCGCAGGCCGTTTACCGAAGGCGCGGGACTTGACGCGGTCGGAGTATCGCTGGACAAGGGAAAAGTCACCGTGGACCGGCATTTTCGAAGCTCCGTGGACGGCATCTACGCGATCGGAGACATCATTGAAGGACCCATGCTTGCGCATAAAGCAGAAGACGAGGGGGTCGCGGTTGCCGAGATAATCGCCGGAAAAGCAGGGCACGTGAATTATGCGGTTATACCAAACGTCGTATACACCTCTCCCGAAGTCGCATCTGTTGGACCAACCGAGGCGCAGCTGAAAGAGCAGGGAATACCGTATACGAAAGGTCAGTTCAGTTTCGCCGCGAATGGACGTGCGCTCGCGACCGGGGACACCGCAGGTTTCGTGAAAGTACTGGCACACCAGGAGAACGATCGCCTGCTTGCGTGTCATATAGTCGGTCCTTCGGCCGGAGATCTGATTTCTGAGGCAGTCGTCACCATGGAGTTTTGTGGATCTGCGGAGGATCTGGCACGAATTGTTCATGCGCACCCGACTTTGCCGGAGGCCGTTCGCGAAGCGGCTCTGTCCGCGGCGGGGATGCCGCTGAACAGCGTGTAGAATCCTGATACCCTGCACGGCAAAAGTATTATATACTGCGGCGTAAATATTTATTTCAACGAGGAGAGAATATGTCGAATCCTGGGTTTTCCAAGGGCCTTGAAGGCGTTGTTGCCGCCGAGAGTAGAATCTGCAAAGTAGATGGCGAAAACGGGCGCCTCTATTATCTCGGTTATTCGATTCAGGACCTTGTCCAGAACTGTACGTTTGAAGAAGTCACGTTTCTGCTGCTGTACGGAGAGCTTCCGAATGAAGAGCAGCTCGAGGATTTCTCGTCTGCCATGCGCTCCAAACGGAAACTCGAGGACCCCGTCAAGAACATGATCACCGACTTTCCCCGGGACAGCCACCCTATGGAGATGCTCCAGACGGTTGTGCCGTACCTTGCGGCATATTCGGGGCCCGAGGGGTGCCGGGATACGGAATTTGACTGCCTGTACGCCGAACATCTGATCCCGCAGCTCGCAAGTGCGGTAGCCGCGTGGCAGCGCGTGCAGCAGGGCCTGCCCATCGTCGATCCGGACAACAGCCTCAGTCATGGTGCCAACTTCCTGTACATGCTCACCGGAGACAAGCCATCGGAAGTCGCCGGCAGGATCATGGACGGATGTCTCATTCTCCACGCCGAACACGGCCTGAATGCATCGACCTTTACCGCGCGTGTCGTGGCCTCGACCTTGAGCACCTGTTACAGCGCGATCGCCGCTGCCATCGGGGCTTTGTACGGACCACTCCACGGTGGAGCGAACGAGAAGGTCATGGATATGGTCAACGAAATCGAATCTGACCCCTCGAGTTCGGCTGTCGACTGGGTCAACAAAGCACTCGACGAGAAGCGCAAGGTCATGGGTATGGGGCACCGCGTATACCGAGCCAAGGACCCGCGTGCGATTATCATCGAAGGCTATCTCGAAGAACTGGGAACGCAGAGCGGTGACAACACCTATTTTGAAATGCTCAAGGATGTCGAGCGGGTCTTCCGTGAGAGAATGGAAGAGAAGGGTAAGCCCATTTACCCGAACGTTGACTTCTTCTCGGGAGCGGTCTACCGCATGCTCGGTATTCCGACCGTGCTCTTTACGCCCATTTTCGCGATGTCGCGAGCAAGCGGGTGGTTGAGCCACATTATTGAACAACGGCACGACAATCGCATCTACCGCCCGTCGTCCATATATACCGGCGAGATCGACAGACCGTTTATTCCAATGTCCGAGCGGAAGTAGGACCGAACGGAACACAGCGCGGCGGGTTACAGAAACGATCCGAACACTGTGGCGACGCGGCAGTGCGTGAGACGGCAGTCTGAATCACCGTATTCAGACTGCCTTTTTTTATGTATCGGCTTTCGGGAGCTCCATTGGCGTTTCATCCGGTATGCTTCGTTCGAGTTCTTCGAGCCAGAGTGTGGCGCTGACGTCGCTCGGGGCGCGCCAGTCACTTCGAGGCGACAGCGAACCACCAGAGCCGACTTTGGGTCCATTGGGAATACAACTGCGCTTGAACTGGCTCATACCGAAGAAACGCTTTAAAAATACCGAGAGCCAGTGCTTGATCTCGCCGAGTGAGTACTGGTGTCGTTCGTCGTCGGATAGATCCGACGGCCAGACACCGTGGTTCCGGTCGTGCCAGGCAGCGTAGGACAGATAGGCCGTTTTCGCCGGAGCGAAGCCGTACCGACTCGTGTAGTACAGATTGAAGTCCTGCAGTTCGTAGGGGCCGACGAACTGCTCGGTCCGCTGCGACGGTTCTTCGCCCCCACGTCCTCCGCTCGCGGGTACAAGTTCCGGCGATATTTCAGTCGCGAGAATCTGACGAAGTACGTCTGCCGATTCCGTGGACACCTCCCCGGTATCGGCCACCCATCGAATGAGGCGCCGGATAAGGGTCTTGGGAACCGATGCATTCACCGCGTAATGGCTCATGTGATCACCTACCCCGTAGGTTGTCCACCCCAGCGCGAGTTCGCTGAGATCTCCGGTACCGAGCACAAGTCCTCCCAGGTGATTCGCGAGACGAAACAGACGGCTGGTGCGCTCTCCGGCCTGCACATTTTCGTAGGTCACATCGTATACGGGGCTCCCGTCGTGGGCGGGATGCCCGAGATCTTTCAGCACAGCCTGACAGGCATCGCGAATATCTATTTCGCCCGCGGTAACGCCGAGACTTGCCATGAGCGCGTGGGCGTTTTTCCGGGTTCGTTCCGACGTCGCAAAACCAGGCATGGTGTACGCGTGTACGTTTGTAGCGGGCAGGCCTATCCGCTCCATCGCGCGTATGGCTACAAGCAGTGCGTGTGTGGAATCGAGTCCGCCGGAAACGCCGATAATTATGCGCTGTACCCCGCTTGTTTCAAGGCGCGTGGCCAGCGCCTGAACCTGTATGTTATACGCCTCGAAACACCGTTCGTCGAGACTGTCCGAGTCGGCAGGGACGTAGGGAAAGCGCGCGACCGTCCGAAGGGGGAGTGAGGAAAGCCGCGGACGCTGCATAGCGGGAACCTGCACGGTGCGCATGGGCGCTGCGGAGGCCGCCGCGGCGTCGGTGAAGCTGCTCATGCGAATACGTTCGTTCACCAGCATTTCGAGGTCGATATCGGCGCAGATCAGCTGTTCATCCCGCGCGAACCGCCTGCTTTCGGCATGCATGACACCGTTCTCCCAGATCATCGCGTGTCCATCCCACGCCATATCGGTCGTGCTTTCGCCCTCACCCGCACCGGCATACACGTAGGCAGCGAGACAGCGGCTGGAGTGGCCGGCCCCGAGCAGACGCCGGTAGTCTGCCTTGGCAACCGTTATATTACTCGCGCTGAGATTCAGAAGGACCGTAGCGCCCGCCAGCGCTGCGCGGGTACTTGGTGGCACCGGTGCCCAGAGGTCCTCACAGATTTCTGCGTGCAGTCGGAAATCACCTGCCGCCGGGACGTCCACGATAATATCGGTGCCGAACGGGACGGTCGCGCCCGCGACAGAGACGCTCGAAAAGGTTGCCTGCGTGGCCGACGCGAAGTATCGCTTCTCGTAAAACTCCCGGTAGGTGGGAAGGAAGGTTTTCGGCACGATGCATAGCACCTCTCCGTGCCGGCATAGCGCCGCACAATTCCAGATGGCGCCTTCACGCCGCAGCGGTAATCCGACCGCAATTATCGTGTCGATGGTCAGGGAGGCTCTGAGCACCGTCTCGAGCGCCCGCTCCGCCTCCCGCAGGAGCGTGGTCTGATGGAACAGGTCGTCAGCGGAGTATCCGGTCAGACCGAGCTCGGGAAAAACAACGCACAGCGCTCCCCGGTCCGCCGCAAGGCGAGCGAGCGCGATCGTGTCCTCTGCGTTTCGATGGGGCTGGCACAGGTGCTGCCGCGGTATTCCTGCGGCCACCCGTGCGAATCCGTGCGTGTACGGGTTAAAAAACGCGCTGTGTTCGTTCATTCAGGGCTCTCCTGCAAAAAAAAGCCGCGGCAGTTCAAAGCCGCGACCTTGAGCGTGTGGCTACGCGCCGAGCGAGTCGAGCGTTGCCACTCCGTCCTTAACCGCCTGCGCGGACTGGTCGAGCGCAGACTTCTGTGCGTCGGTCAGCGGCAGCTCAATAACCTTCTCGAGACCGCTTGAGCCGATGATAACGGGAACACCGAGGAAAATATCGCGGTAGCCGTATTCACCCCGCAGGTACGCGCTTGCGGCGCACACCCTGCGCTTGCCGGTAATGACCGCGTCGACCATTTTTGCTGCACTCGCCGCCGGCGCATAGTACGCGCTTCCGGTCTTGAGGTATTTCACGATCTCTCCTCCACCGGTCTTCGTCCGGCCGGCGAGACGGTCGATCGTGTCGCTATCCATAACCTCGGGAAGCGCGAACCCGCCGAGTGAGGTGTAGTCCGGGACCGGCACCATGCTGTCCCCGTGGCCGCCGAGGACCATGGCCTTTGCGTCTCCCGGCCACGCATTCAGGTGTTCTGCGATAAAATACTGAAAGCGCGTCGAGTCGAGGACACCGGCCATACCTATGACCCGTTCGACCGGGAATCCGGTCTCGCGGTACAGCGCCATACATATGACATCGAGCGGATTTGCGACTCCGATAACCACTGCATTCGGGGCGAATTTGCGTACGTTCAGCGCGGCGTTCTTGGCAATATTGACGTTGGTCTTCAGCAGATCCATTCGATCCATGCCTGGTTTTCGTGGTATGCCGGCCGTGTGCACGACAACATCCGAACCCGCGATGTCTGCGTAGTCGTTCGTCCCATGGGTGTTACGGCTGAAGCCCGCCGATGCTGAACCGTGCAGAAAGTCGGCCGCTTTGCCCTGAGGCATGCCTTCGACAACATCGAGAACGACAACGTCGGCAATATTCTGCTTTGCGATGAAATACGCCGTTGTCGCCCCGACGTTTCCTGCTCCGATAATTGATACTTTTGCCATTGTTGTACTCCTTAGGATTGAACCAGTGCTGCAATTTCTGCGGCAGATTCGCGGAAGGTCTGCAGCTCGGCGTCCGACAGCTTCGGTTCGAGCACCGTGCCGGCGCCGTTTTCACCGATCATGGCCGGCACGCTGAGCGCAGCGTCAGTCACGCCGTACTGACCGGTAAGCTTCATTGAAACACTGAACATCCGCCGGCTGTCGTTCAGAATGGCCTGAATGATATCGGCGGTGACCATCGCAGGCGCATAGAACGCGCTGCTTCGCTTGCTCGACTCGAGTACAATGTCACCGGCGTTTTTCACTTTCTGGACAATCGCATGCAGACTCGCCTGATCCATGAGGTATCGGACTGGAATGCCCGATACGCGGGTATAGTCCTGCGGGACGATCATATGTTGATCGTGTCGACCAATGACCAGGGCGTCGATATCCTCGGTTACGCAATGCAGCTCGCGCGATACGAGGTACCGCATGCGCTCGCCGTCGAGCGCGCCACCTATGCCGAGCACCCTGCCTGCTTCGATGCCGGAGACCGACTGAAACAGCGTGACCGAGGCGTCAACGGGTTCCGTCACGATAATAACGACGCCGTTGAAGCCTCTGAGCTTCTCGGCGAAGGACGTCACGAGCTTTCTGTTCTCAGGCCAGACGCTGGTTCGGTCTTGTCCCGGTTGTCGGACCGCGCCGATTGCGAGCAGCACAACGTCGGAGTTCAGTGCCTCCTGTTCGCTATCGGTTCCCGTAATCGAGAACTGATAGCGTGCCAGGGGAGCTTCTTCCATTATATCCAGCGCCTTGCCGAGAGCGAGGCCTTCCTTGATATCCTGAAGCACGACACGTCCAACCCGCTTTTCCGCGAGGAAAAACGCGGTATTGGCGCCCGTGTTGCCGGCGCCTATGATGCCTATCTGTTTCATGATTTTCTCTCCTGATAGTCTTGGAAGCAGTATACAATGGCAAAAATCAGTTGTCACGAGACCGACATCCTGTTGTATGATCTGCGGCATGAGCACTGAACAATTTCGCATCGAAGCAGATACAATGGGAGAGGTAAAGCTTCCCGCATCAGCCTATTACGGGGCGCAGACACAACGGGCGGTTGAGAACTTCACGATTTCGGACAAACGGATTCCAGTCGCCATGATACGCGCGCTCGGTCATATAAAACGCGCAGCAGCGGTCGTAAACGCGGATCTCGGCGAGCTCGACCGCTCGCTCGCCGACGCGATTATACAGGCCGCCGACGAAGTCATTTCGGGGAAGTGGGACGATCAGTTTCCCATCGATGTGTTTCAGACCGGAAGCGGCACCTCGTGGAACATGAACATCAACGAGGTGCTGTCGAACCGGGCAATCGAGATTCTCGGGGGTACGATAGGCAGCAAGAAACCCGTTCACCCGAACGACCACGTGAATCGCGGACAAAGCTCGAACGACGTTATACCGACAGCCGTTCACGTTGCCGACCGCATGGTGCTTGAGGACCTGCTTGCCGGTGTCATGAAACTCGCGACATCGCTCGATCGCAAAGCCGAAGAGTTCAAGGATGTGGTCAAGCTCGGACGGACCCACCTGAAAGACGCGGTTCCTATGACCCTGGGTCAGGAGTTTGCCACGTTCGCCCTGCAGATTCGGAAAGCGCACGATCGAATACAGCGCACCGCAGCGTCGCTCGAGGAGCTCCCGCTCGGAGGTACCGCGGTCGGCACCGGCCTGAACGCGCATCCCGACTACCGCCCCGCGGTCGTTGCTGAAATTGCACGCGCAACGGGGCTTCCGTTTCGGCCCTCGGGTCTTCCCTTCGAAGGAATCGCCGCACGCGACGCGCAGGTCGAGCTCATGGGAGCGATAAACGGGCTTGCCGTCGCAATCATGAAGATAGCAAATGACCTTCGTCTCCTTGATTCGGGTCCGAGAAGCGCGCTCGGTGAGATCGCGCTGCCGAGCCTGCAACCTGGAAGCAGTATCATGCCGGGGAAGGTGAATCCGGTTATCCCGGAAATGATGATTCAGGTTGCCGCGCATGTTCATGGCCAGGTTCTCGCGGTGACCATGGGTGCCCAGAACGCACCACTGCAGCTGAACATGATGAACCCGCTTATTGCCTATGAGACGGTCGACGCAATGACCACGCTCGCCGCGACGTGTACCGCCGCCGCGGAGCGCTGCATCGACGGTATAACGGCGGACACCGAACGCTGCGAACACTGGATCGAGTGGAGTACCGCGATGGTAACGCCGCTTGCCCGCACGATCGGATATGACCGGGCGAGTGAGCTCGCGTACAAGGCGTTCAAGGAAAAGCGTACCATACGCGACGTCTGCCTCGAAGCGAAGGTGGTGAGCGAGAGCGAGCTGAACGACATCCTCGATCCCCGCTCTATGGTCTGATCACGGGAGCACCGAACGTCGGCCTGATGATCTATTGCAGTGCCGACGAGGCCGGTGTACACTTGTCGCCTATGGAACTGAACTACGCGGATCCCGATTACGTCGACGCCATGAACGCATATCTTTCCGGACACTGGAAAGAAGCCGAGCCCAAATTCAAGGAACTGTGCGACAGGTATGAGAGCAGTACCTTCGTGCGCCTTATGCTTGGCGACGTGTACTACTCCATCGGCAAACTCAACGACGCGGTCAAGATGTATCACGCGGCTATTCTGCTGAATCCTGAGTTCACACTCGCATATTACAAGCTCGGCGTATGCTTCTACCGGAAGGGGCATCTGCGGCACGCGCTTGAGGCTTTCCAGCGCGTGTCTACCGGGCCTAACAGTCACGCACTCGCGAATTACTTCATAGGCCTTATTCACATGTATCTCGGGAACGACGAGGACGCAGCGAAGGGCTTCGAGGCGTTCAAGGTACAGAGTGAACAGAGCATTATCGCCAACATGTATCTCGCGCAGCTGAAGGTGAAAGCCAAGAAGTACGAAGAGGCGCTCCCGCTGCTCCTCGAACTCGCGGAGCAGACACCACACTTCGCTGAAGTTCATTACATGCTTGGAACAGTCTACTACGGTATGCACGACAACGCCAAAGCCGTGCAGAGCTATCGCAAAGCCCTGGATATTAACCCGGCAGACGAGCGAACCAAAACGCGATTGACCCTGCTCACCGATATTCAGTTTATCTGAGCGTCTGACGGTAGAGTTTCGCCCCGGCTCTGTGTATTATTCGGAGCATGAGCACGAACGAGGAACATACTCACCCGCTTTTTCCAGAGCACGACGCCTACGAGCACGTATCCGACACCCCGCTGCCCGAGTACCGTGGTGTCGGGCGCCTGTTTCGCCACGTGTCCTCCGGTTGTGAAGTGTATCACCTGTCCAACGACGACGAAGAGAACCTGTTCGCCTTCGTCTTCAAGACCGTGCCGCAGGACTCAACGGGGGTTGCTCACATTCTCGAGCATACCGTGCTGTGCGGTTCGGAACGCTATCCGGTGAAGGATCCCTTCCTGCTTCTCCTGAAAGGAAGCATGTATACCTTTCTGAATGCGCTTACCTTTCCCGACAAGACCGTGTACCCGGCCAGCAGTACCGTCGATGCGGATTTGTTCAATCTCATGAAAGTCTATGGCGACGCGGTGTTTTTCCCGCTGTTGAAAGAAGAAATGTTTCGGCAGGAGGGGCACAGGCTTATCGTCAACGACGATGGCTCGCTGCAATACTCCGGAATCGTATACAACGAGATGAAAGGCGCCTACTCGACGCACGACGCTATCGCCGGTGAGCTGTCCATCCGGTCGATATTCCCGGACACCGCGTACGGGTACGACTCGGGCGGCCGTCCGGAAGACATTCCGCGGTTGACCTACGAGAATTTTATAGATTTCCACCGACGTGCCTACCATCCGTCGAACGCGCGAATCTTTCTGTACGGCAACGTGCCGACCGAGCGATACCTGAACTTTCTGCACGATGAATTTCTCGGTCGATTTCACGATTCCCAGCCGACGGTTGACGTTGCACTTCAGTCACGGTGGGATGCTCCAAGAGTCGAATACGCACAGTACCCGACAGAAAATCCCGATACGGCCCGACAGGCTTCGGTAACCGTAAACTGGCTTCTGCCCGAAAGCACCCGCGCCGAGGAGCTTATCCGTTTCAGCGCGCTCGCCGATATACTTCTCGGCGGGAGCGGATCCCCGCTCTACGTTGCCCTGATCGAAAGCGGGCTCGGTGAAGACCTGAGCGCACCGACGGGGATAGAGACGGAACTCAGGCAGATCGTGTTCTCCGCCGGTTTACGCGGCACCGATCCGGAACGTCGCGAGGAGATCGAACAGATCATTTTTTCCACGCTCGTGAGTCTTCGTGATAATGGAATCGACCCCGACGTTATTGAGGGCACACTCAGGAAAATGGAGTTCAGCCACCGTGAACGCCCGGGTGTCGGGTACGGACTGAGGCTTATGCGGCGCGCGCTCAGGGGTTGGCTCCATGGTGATGCGCCGGAGTCAACGCTCGCCTTCGAGGCTCCGTTTGCCGGGCTGCGCGAAGCGTTGTCCGCACATCCGCGATACTTCGAGTCTCTCATAGACGAATACCTGATCAACAATCCTCACCGGTCAACCCTCGTAGTCACTCCGGATCCGGAGCTCGCCGAAAAAGAAGACGCCCGCGCCAGGGCGGAGCTTGAGAGCGTGAAGGGGGGAATGACGGAAGCCGACCTCGAGCTTCTGAGGCAGGCCAACGAAGCTCTCGAACGGCTGCAACGCGAACCAGACGAACCCGAGGCGGTCGCGCGGGTACCATTTCTGACGCTGTCGGATGTACCGCGCGACATACGGCGTATCGAGTCGGATGCGGGGAGTGTAGCCGGGGGCGGTGTATCGCTGCTTCACACCATTGAGACCGGCGGTATCGTGTACTACGACCTTGCATTTGACCTTCGAGGTGTAGAGAACAGGCTCCTTCCGCTCGTCCCGTTCCTCGCGAACGCCGTGACCGACGTCGGACTGCCCGGTATGTCGTACGACGAGGTCGCGCGCAGGCTCGATCTGACCACGGGAGGGTTTTCAGGCGGCGTCGATGTGGACCAGCCCCTCGGTTCCACCGAGCCGATACCGTATCTCTATATCCGGCTCAAGGCGCTCGCGTCGACGCTCGAAACCGGGAGCGCACTCGCATTCGACTGCCTTCGGTCACCGGACTTCTCCGACGAACGACGTATTCGCGACCTTTTCGTCGAGGCTCGAAACGATCTCCGCAGTAACGTCCTTCCCGGGGGAAGCGCGTTTGCGCGGCTCGAGGCCGCCTCCCGGCTCTCAGCCGCCGAGGCGCTGAGCAACCGGTTCCGGGGCATACAACAGCTGGAGTTCATGAACTCGGTGGATATACAGTCGTCCATGCAGAGCTTTACCGAGGACCTGGAGGCGCTCAGAAGGCAGGTTTTCACCGCAACGAGGCTCAAGGCATCTGTTTCCGCCGAAGCGCCCGATCTGCCTCTGGCCGACCGGATTCTCCGGGATTTTGCCCGGTCTATAGACCACGTGGTACCGCAGCATCCCGATAGTTTTGCCCCGAACACCGGCAGTGCGGTCCGGGGATACGGTGTTCCCGGCGATGTCGGCTACGTGGCCCGCGTCGTTCCCGGGTCAAAGCTTGACGACGACGGATACGCGCACGAGCTGGTGTTGAGCCATCTTCTGAAGACCGGTTTTCTCTGGGAGCGCATCCGCATGGAAGGCGGAGCCTACGGCGCCTTCGCCGTGTCCTCGGCAACGGAGGGCGTGTTTTCCTTTGCAAGTTATCGAGACCCGCGAATCGTGGAGACGTTTCAGGCCTTTGAGGAGGGGCTTAAGCGCTACGCCATGGAGGCGCCGTCGGCGCGGGATGTAGAACTTGCGGTTATCGGGATCGTCGGAAAGGATCTGAGACCCTATTCGCCCTCGGAAACCAACATGATCGATCTGCGTCGATACCTCTTGAATATCACCGACGAGCTCCGACAGCTTAAGCGGGACTCCTTGCTTCGTACCACGCCTGAGGATATTCAGCTTGCCGCTCGACGCCTCCTTGATCGCTGGAGCGAGTCCAAAGCCTGCGTCATTGCCCGTGCGGAACGCATCGAAGCTGTGCGCGACAAAATTCCCGGGCTGGATGCGACCATAGAGGAACTGACGTTGTGACCCCGGTAGCGATCGTGGAAGACGTGTTCGAGGTTTTAGGACCCTGGGCCGTGCTTACATTGATCGCGACTGCCGCGGTCTTCCTTTCCCTTCTCGTCCGCTACGTTGTCGGGCGGGTGTTTGCCGGTGCCGACAAGCCGCTTGCAGCGATTCTGGTGCGCTACGTGGGGCGTCCGGCGATTTGGTTTCTGCCGCTGATTGCAGTTTCAGCTGCGATTCCTCTGCTTGAGCTGCCGGATGCGCACATGGAGCTGCTCGAACATCTGGTGTCGCTCCTCTTTGTCACACTGGTAACCTGGCTGTGCGCAAACCAGTTCTACGTTCTGGAAGCCTACGTCTCGCACAAGAATCCGTTCGCCGTGCGGGACAATCTCAAAGCACGGAAGGTCCATACGCAGGTCCGCGTGATTCGCCAGATTGGGATCGTCGTCGTCCTCCTGCTCGGGATATCAATGGGCTTGTTGAGTTTTGAACCGGTTCGGCAGGTCGGAGCGACGCTCCTCGCCGGAGCGGGTGTAGCCGGGATCATAATAGGACTCGCGGCGCAGCGATCGCTCGGTCTTATTCTCAGTGGGCTGCAGCTTGCCATTACGCAACCGATTCGCCTCGACGACGTCCTGATCGCCGAAGGCGAGTGGGGTAAGGTCGAGGAGATCACGATAACCTATGTCGTGTTGCGGATATGGGATCAGCGACGAATGGTCCTGCCGTGCAGTTACTTCCTGGAGAAACCCTTTCAGAACTGGACCCGCGTAACGAGCGAGCTTATCGGCACGGTATTCCTGTATGTGGACTACGATGTCCCGGTCAATGAGGTGCGCTTGGAACTGACCCGTATTCTGAGTAAAGAAAGCTTGTGGGATGGTCGTGTGGGTATTGTGCAGGTCACCGAGGCGCAGACCTGGTGCATGGAGCTCCGCGCACTGGTGAGCGCTGCGGATGCTCCGTCGCTCTGGGATCTTCGCTGTAACGTACGTGAAGGCCTGATTACCTGGGCCGCCCGGACATATCCGGATCACCTCCCGCGAATGCGCGCGAGCCTTATGCCCGAGCATCGCCGCGAACGCGACGCACCACCCGCGCCGTAGACGTTTACCAAGCGCTTCAGTATGCTGTGCTCTATGCAAAGCACGCGAGAATGCCTCACCCTTACCAATACGCTCGGTCGAAAAAAAGAACTGTTTCGGCCCCGGGAAGCAGGCACGGTGCGAATATTCACCTGTGGTCCGTCGACCTATCGTCGACCGCATATCGGAAACTACCGCAGCTTTACCTACGAAGACCTTCTGGTGCGCTATCTTGAGTACCTGGGGTATACGGTGCACCGGGTCATCAATTTTACCGACGTCGAGGACAAGACCGTCTCCGAAGCAGCGGGAGCGGGCGAAAGCATACAGGCGATTACCGGTTCGGTGCAGGATCACTTTTTCGACGAGACCGCACTCCTGAAGCTCAAGCTCCCGGAGAAGATTCCGCGGGCAACCGAGTCGGTTGAAACCGCCGTCAGGATGATACAGAAACTCGTCGCCGACGGCTTTGCGTACGAGCACGACGGGAAATACTATTTTCGGCCGGTGAGCGTGAAAAATTTCGGCCGCCTGTATGGCCTCGATACACGCCGCATGCCGAAACGAAGTGTACGGTTCGGCTTCGATACCTACGAGGGGCGTCGATGGAACCTCGGCGATTTTGTACTCTGGCATCCCGAACATCGGGGTGGGGTAATGCCGGAGGGATCGTCCTGGGACACCGTCATCGGACGCGGGAGACCGGGCTGGAACATTCAGGACCCCGCCATGATCATCGAAAATCTGGGGGACCAGATCGACATACAGTGCGGTGGTATCGATAATCTGTACCGGCACCACGACTATAATATTGCCGTTATGGAAGCGTACACCGGGAAGGATTTCGCACGCTATTTTCTTCACGGGGAACACCTGTATATAGACGGCGAAGTCATGAGCAAAAGCGCGGGTAACGTTACCTATCCGGAGCACCTGATCGACGCGGGATACGAGCCGCGACACCTGCGATACATGCTCATGTCGGTTCATTATCGCTCGCGCATGAACTTTACCGCCGAGGCTATGAAAAGCACCGCCGCCTTCCTTGACACCCTGCGCGCACGCATCAACGACGTTGTGCAGGCCGAGCGTCTTCCCGATGAGCCCGGTGACCTGCCGGAACTTCCGCCTGAGCACCCGGCGACGCAGCTTAGCAGCGCGTTCGAAGAGGGAATGAACGACGACCTGTCGGCCGGTCGCGCGATTGATTCGGTGAACGCGGTGCTCGCGAGACTCTCGCCGGCGTCACTCGACGACACCACGCGGCGCCACATCGCACAAAGCCTGAGGAACATGGACGAAGTCCTGCAGATACTCGGATAAAGCGAACACCATGAAGCAGCTTCCTGACGGTGGATGGTACGCGTGTACGGGTCGGTCTTTTCAGTACCCGGGATAATTAGTAGTCTCATTCCATGAAAGAACGGATTGACCGGACAGACTCTGTCCTCCTGATTATTGATGTTCAGAACGACTTCTGCCCGGGGGGGTCTCTTGCAGTGGACTATGGAGACACGATCATTCCGCGTATCAACTCTCTCATGCACCGTTTTCCGCTTGTCGTTGCTACTCGTGACTGGCACCCTTCGGGGCATGTGAGTTTCGCGGAGGCGCACCCCGGCGGCACCCCCGGGGATACCGTTACGTACAACGGCATACAGCAGCAATTGTGGCCCGTGCACTGTGTTCAGGGGACCCCCGGAGCCGATTTCCACCCGGACCTCGATCGGAAACCTGTTAACCTGATTCTGCACAAAGGAACGTCGGCAGAGCTTGACAGCTATTCCGCGTTCTTCGAAAACGACCATACGACCCCTACGGGGCTTGAGGGTTATCTGAGGGGACTCGGGATACAGAAGGTGTACATCGCGGGTCTCGCAGAGGATTTCTGTGTTCGCTTCTCCGCTGAGGATTCGGTGGGCTGCGGCTTCGAGACCTTTGTAATCGCCGACTGCACCCGGGGCGTGGATATTCCGCAGGGGTCCGTACAGACCGCGCGCCGAAGCATGCAGGAGCGAAACGTCGGGTACATACAGTCGACGGATCTCAAGGCATGAGCGACGAATCGTCTCGGGATCTGGAAATATCGCTTCCGAATGTCCGTCTCCCGGGTAGTCTCTATCTGCCGGACAGTGCAGTTGGCCTTGTGATTTTTTCGCACGGAACCGGGTCGAGTCGCATGAGTCCGCGTAACCGTTTTGTGGCGCAACAGCTCTCGGACGCCGGCATCGGATCACTGCTCTTCGACCTTCTGACCGCCGAAGAAGACGAAGATCCTGACAATCGCTTCGATATTGGCCTCATGGCCGGGAGACTGTCGGAGACGACCGACTGGGTACGAGCCCAGGATTGGGCTTCGAAGCTGCCTGTTGGCTATTTCGGATCGAGCACCGGAAGTGCCGCGGCATTCAAGGTCATAACGACGGGCAAGCCTGACGTGAAGGCCGTGGTCAGCCGCGGGGGCAGACCGGATCTCGTGCTCAGCGACCTGAAGCGCATTCGGGTTCCAAGCCTGCTCGTCGTCGGCGGGTTCGATTATCAGATTCGGCAGTATAACGAGCGGGCGATGGAGCAGCTGAACGGGCCGAAAGATCTACGCATTGTTCCCGATGCATCACATCTTTTTGAAGAGGAAGGTGCGCTTGCCCAGGTCGCCGCGCATGCGATTGACTGGTATCTGCGCTATCTCACGGAGTAATTCATGGATAGTCTGACAGCCTTCGAAGAGCACGTTGTCATGAAGTATCACGTCTTCAACGGCATGTTTCTGACTCTGCCGTTTGAAGGCGTCACGGACGCAGGGCTTATGCTGCCGATTTTCGCTGCCGACGTCAGCGAGCAGCTTGAGCGCGGGAAAACACCTGTGGAGGCTGTCGAGGGCTTTTTTCGTGAGAAAATGTCCGGTGCAAGCGCCGAGGAGCGAACCGGAATGCTCTTCCGGTTCATGCAGCTTGTCGAACGACAGGTCGTCCTGTTTGACGCCCTCGAAGATGCTGCGTACTCCAGAATACGCGACGTGGAAGGGCCCGGCAGCCTTCGTGAGCTCGTGAGCCGGGTAGAGAGTAAACAGCGTCAGCAGGAGCTCACGGAGATTCTTCGCGAATACCGCGTGCGCCTGGTCCTGACCGCGCATCCCACGCAGTTTTATCCGGACGAGATTCTCGGCATCATTACCGATCTCAGCGACGCACTCGACGTGAACGACATTCGGCGCGTCCATGACCTTTTGCTTCAGATGGGCATGACGAGATTCAAGAACAAGGAAAAGCCGACTCCCTACGATGAAGCGAAGAGTTTGCTCTGGTTCATGGAGAACGTGTTTTATCACACCATACCCGATATCCATCGCAGGCTGCTTGAGGCGACCGCTCTGAGCGAAACCGACGCGCTCGCACTGAGTTCGTCGCTCGAGCTCGGGTTCTGGCCCGGCGGGGACCGTGACGGCAACCCCTTTGTTACGAGCGAGCTGACCGTGCAGATCGGACACACGCTGCGAGCCCGCATCCTCGCGCTGTATCTGAACGATATGCAGGCGCTTCTCCGACGACTCACATTCGACGGCGTCGTCGAGCAGGTGGAGGCGATACACGAACGCCTCGATTTTACGCTGCACCCCTTCATTGTGCGCCACGGTGAGGGTGCCGACGACGCGTCGGGCTGTGAGGACCGCGCCGATCTCGGCTACGATTCGGCTGACGCGTTTCTCCGCGACCTTACCTCGCTTCGCGAACAGATACAGTCTCGCCACGGTGGCTTGTACGTCGAGCTGGTGAACGAGCTGATCTATCGCGTGCGTATCTTCGGGTTTCATTTTGCTACCATGGACATACGCCAGGACAGCCGGGTGCACGAACGTCTGGTGACCTCGCTCGTCGATCTCCTCGCTCAGTACTGCAGCGATAAAGGACAGCCCATACAGACGCTCTCTTCGACCGGCAGCCGTCGCTCGTACACCGACCTTGGAGTCGGCGAGCGACTTGCGCTTGTCGAAGAGCTCTCGGACCTTTTTCCCCTCGACCGGGAAATCCTGGATGATCTTGATGAGGGAGTGAGTCGCGACACCATTCAGAGTCTGCGCGCTGCGCGATCCATACAGCACCTGAACGGCGAGCGCGGGGTTCATCGGTACATTATCAGCAACACCCGGAATGCGGCCAACGTCATGGAAGTGTGGCTCCTGGCTCAGCTCGCGGGGTGGTCGGCGGCAGAAAGTTCGCTGGACATAGTTCCGCTGTTTGAGACCGTTGACGACCTCGAACGCGCTCGTGAGGTCATGGACACGCTCTACAGCATGCCGCTGTACAGAAAGCACCTCTCTTCGAGGCACAGTACGCAGACCATAATGCTCGGCTTTTCCGACGGCACAAAGGACGGCGGTTATATGACCGCCAACTGGAAGATTTTCCGGGCCAAGCAGGAGTTGACCGATGTATCGCGCAGGCATGGCTTTCGCGTCGTCTTTTTCGACGGCCGCGGGGGACCACCGGCGCGGGGCGGGGGGAATACGCACAAGTTTTACCGGAGCCTCGGGCGTAATATCGAAAGCCGCGAACTGCATCTGACGATACAGGGGCAGACCATATCGAGCAAATACGGGACGCCGCCGGCGGCGACTCACAACATGGAGCAACTCGTTTCGGCGGGCGTGGATGCAGCCCTGTTCCCGGAGGATGTCTACGACCTCGGCGTGGAGGATCGAGCGTTGCTCGACGAGCTGTCGGCGAAGTGCAACACGGCGTATCGGAACCTGAAAGCGCACCCTGATTTTATCGCCTACCTGCTTGAGTGCAGTCCGCTGCAGTATTACGGCATGACCAATATCGGAAGTCGGCCGACATCGCGCAGCACGAGCTCGGAATTCAGCTTTTCGGACCTTCGGGCCATTCCATTCGTCGGGGCATGGAGTCAGCTGAAGCAGAATGTTCCCGGGTTTTACGGCCTGGGAACCGGCCTTTCCATGATTCGGCAGAACGGCCGCGAAGACGAAATACGGAATCTGTACCGGCGAAGCCTTTTCTTCCGTACCCTCGTCGAAAACGCAATGCAGGCGCTGCAGAAAACCCGCTTCTCGCTGACCCATTACATCCAGCGCGACAAACGATTCGGCGAAATCTGGACCATGGTATTCGAGGAGGCGCAGCTCACGATACAGGAAATAAAGAACGTTTCGGGCCAGTCGTTTCTGCTCGAAAACGATCCGGTTATCCGCCGTTCGATAGAACTGCGCGAGCAGGTCGTGTTCCCGTCTCTCGTCATACAGCGATACGCGCTGGACCAGCTGCGCGCGCGCGACGCAGGGGATAAGGAGTACTCCGACGACGAAGCGGTTTCTTTCGAGAAGCTTATCGTGAAAAGTCTGGCCGCAAACGTGAACGCGAGTCGCAACGCCGTATAATGCGCCGAATTGCTCGCCGGCTTCGGGGTCGCGTTTTTCCCTCGCTGTGTCTATACTATACACCTAATGAGCGATGAACGTGCTGTACCGGTAGACGATGGCGATTCGATAACCCCCGGCGCGGTTGCGCTGCCCTGTGCGCCGCAACCGTATTCGGCAGCGGGAAGCATCCTGGTTGTCGGCGGTTTCATTGGTGTCTTCGCGGGGCTCTACGCGACGAGCCGATTCATGGAGCCCCATCTTATGCAGGCTGCCAGCGGAACCGGTCTCGCGCTCCTTTGTCTGGGCTTTTCGATTCTTTTCGACTCGCGACCTCCTGCGACTCTGGAGTTTGACCTCGTCTCGCGACAGTTGATCCTGCAGGAATCGTTTTTTGTACGGTCCATGCCGACGGTAGCGCTCGATTACGACTCGGTGCACTTTGTCGAGATCGGTGAACCCGGTTTTCGCGGCAGGGTGCCGGTACGGGTCCATCTGCAGGGCGGTGGCACGTTGAGTTTTCGCATCGCTGGGACCGAAAAACCGATAACGCGGGACTTCCCGTCTCAGGTCGGTCTTCAGGATCATCCCCAGAAAGATGATGGCGACCTCTACGTGGCGGCACCTGTTACTACATCCGGCTTTCATGATCCAACCGCCGGACTGCTGCGCGAATACCAAAGCGGGCATGTCGTCAATCTGACGTGGCGACCGCGTGCATTCGGGCGCGCGGTCAGGTTTCGCCTCATGTCGGTGCTGAGTCTCGTGCTGGTGGTATGGGCTGTGTCACCCGAGATAAGCGACACCCTGCAGAACATCCTGTTTCTACTAGTCGGCGCCGGAACGCTCCGGCTATTGTATCGTCTGACCCGCATACAACGGCAGGAGTTTGATCTTCTTATCTCCGAGGACGTGTTCGAACTCGAAACGCGGTGGAAGGGAGTCCACCTGACGCTCCCCCGGCACTCGGTCGATCGATGTGTGGTTGCGCTGAATCCGGATCGCCCCGAGCGTTATCTCGTCTTTCCGGGTGTTGGAGAGAATGAGATACAGCGCGCACGGGGCATAGAACCGGCACGATCCGATGCCGGCGATGTAATTGGCGTACAGGTGCCGGTTGGACGGCTTACCTATGGGGAAACGCTCGGGCTCGCAGCACGCATCAACCTTGCCCTGAGTCCCGATTACTTGGTGAGCCGAACCTGAGAGGTCTGAGCAATGACGCTGTTTTCCGCAGCCCTGACGCTGTTCCTGGTCATGGATTCTCTTGGCAATATACCCCTGTTTATCTCGGTGTTGCGGAATGTCGACGACAGGCGCCGCCGCCTGGTTATTCTCCGTGAGATGCTCATTGCGTTGGGCGTGCTGACCCTCTTTCTCTTTTTCGGACGCCTTCTCCTCAACGGCCTTCAGATCTCCGAAGCAAGCCTCAGCATGGGGGGCGGCGTGGTGCTTTTTCTGATCGCAATCAAGATGATATTCCCGAGCGCCGAAAACAGTATCGCGGGCGGCGTTCCGCACAGCGATCCCATTGTCGTACCCCTGGCCGTACCGCTTATCGCGGGCCCTTCATCGATCGCTACGGTAATGCTGATCGCGACCCAGCATCCTGAGCGTGTGCCGGTGTGGTTTCTGGCTCTATTTCTCGCATGGCTCGCATCCTGCCTGATTCTTGTATCCGCCGACAGACTGCGCCGTCGGCTGGGATCGAGCTTTCTTGTCGCAATCGAGCGACTTATGGGCATGATACTGGTCACGCTTTCGTTTGAAATGCTCATAGGCGGACTTACACGCTTTCTGGAGCAGATGTAATGGGCACTGACGAACGGGCTGCCGGCGCGGTAGTCGTGAGGAAAACCGGCTTCGGGGAATGGGAGTGCGTGCTTGTACTCCAGCACAACGGTGACTGGGGACTGCCGAAAGGCCACGTGGAGGCTGGTGAGAGCGATGCAGAGACCGCTATCCGTGAGGTGCGCGAAGAAACCGGGCTATCGATTACGCCGGCCGAAGGCTTTGCAGAGTCTGTAGTCTACACGCTCCCGAGCGGAAAAACGAAAGAGGTCGTGTACTTCCTCGCCCACGTCAAGGCCGGACAGCTCACACCGCAGCCCGAAGAGATACGGGATACGCGCTGGTTTCGTCTGGATGACGCCTTCCGAACGGTTCGCTACCCTTCAGTCCGCGGTGTCATAGCTGCGGCGCGTCGAGCCCTGGAGCGTGCATGATCAGCGCCACAGACCGTGAAACCCGACGTGTACTGCCTGCGGTAGACGCAGCCGCGCGGTCTCTTCCATGGTTTGTGCGTCAAGGACATGGATGCGCCCCGCTTCTTCGATAGTATCGACGACAAGCACGAGTATCCATCCCTCATCCTCGCTCGCGTTCCCGCCGTGCTCCTTCGGCACAAACAGAGGCTCGCCAGGAAAGCCCGGAAAAAAGTCGACGAATACGTCCTGCCCGGTCTGCACGTCAAACTTCGCGATGCCGTGAAGCGCACCCGTTTCGGAGCGACCTGGGGGGTCTGCCATGCCCCAGACGTAGCGGTAGTCGCGGTTACGGTACGCAGGGTTTACAGTGGGGAGCTCCATCGGCAGATCGGATACCGTGCGACGGCTGACCGATCCCGATTCCGGGTCAATTTCAAAGCGCGTGAGCAGCGCGGAAAATGGATGTGCAGGTTTGACCCCGTGAAGCAGACCACGAATATCTGCGGCAGAGGGGAAGTGATCCATGACGCACGCGTCGACAACGATTGTCCCGTCGTCCCGGACAAAGCCGTTGGGAAAATGAAAGACATACAGAGCTTCCGTTTCCACCGTCTGCTGCGTCGGCGAGGCATCCGGCTGACGATCGTCTATGATGCGGATAACCGTCGGCTTGGAACGATCTTCTCGAATGCCGGCGGCAGGTGAACTCAATCCCAGAAAGGCCGGAACCAGATGAAACGCCACCGGTACGTCGAACATGACCCGCCGCCCGTCTTTCAGTGCTACGAAATCGTGGATAAAGGTAAGTTTGGGCAGGATCAGCTCGGTCAGCTGCCCGAGGCGCTCGCTGCTGTCGCCGGCGATCGCCCCGTGTTCGGTCGCTGGAAGCCGGTGCAGAAGCAGTTTCTGCCGCAACCCGGGCAGCAGGCCGAAGTTAATAATCTCGTGACGGTCGACGAGGTGTTTCGGGTGAGCCGAGAATGGCAGACCGACACCCATGAGTCTCTCTACCAGTCCGCGAGGCGAGAGCATGCCCCCATTTGTCCATTGGCCGGCGAGCGTGTCGAGGGTCGCGGCGTCGACCCGGTACGGAGACCCTCCCTCCCACAGCGCCAGCAGTTCGGATCCAATGGGCAGCAGATTCGTGTTTGCTGCGTTCTTGAAATGAAAGCGCAGGGCATTCGCGCGCATGCCGCCGGGCAGATTGGTCCCGAAGCTCCGGTACAAAGGCCGTTCCGCCTGCCATTCGCGTTGCAGCTCCGGCGTGCGAACGAATTTCGCCGTATACCGCACCGACGTGCCGTCGAATTCGAAGCGTTGAATGTACCCGTCGCCGTCGAAAAGGTGTTCATACGGCACCCCGTAGCTTTCGAGGCTACCGGGACCATTGCGGAAGAGGACGCCCTTGAGGGTATCCGGGAGAACCCCGGAGTCCACCGGCAGTTCAAGATCGAAAAACTCGCCACGCGGCTTGCGAGTAAGGCGGTTGTATGCGTCGAGTGGAATGCCCATCTACCCTGAGTATACTGAAATATATATGTACCGTGTGTTACAGCTCCCCGTTTTCCAGAAAGCTGTAATAACCAAGCGCGCTGAACACCACGTGATCGAGGAGTTTCAGGCCCAGGGTATCGCCGGCGCTCTTGAGCCTGCGGGTGACGTCGCGGTCCTCCATGCTCGGCTGCACCTGCCCGCTCGGGTGATTATGGGCGACTATGACCGCCGCGGCCCGGTCGGTCAGCGGATCGGCAAACACCTCCCTGGGATGTACGATTGTGCGGTTCACGAGTCCGATAGACACCACCCGCACCGCGATAATCTCGTGCGCTCCGTTGAGCGACACCGAAAGGAAGTGCTCCTGCTTGCGGTCGGCGTAGTGCCGTATCGCCGGAAGCACATCCGCCGGGACGCGGATTCGCGACGGGTCCGGGGAATACACCCGCCGCGCGAGCTCGAACGCTGCGCACAGCACGCTTGATTTTGCTTCACCAAGACCGCTGACCGCACGCAGGTCCTCGTAGTCGAGCCCCCGCCCGGCGCGGTCGAGTATGCCGAGCACCTCGTCGGCGAGCAGATCGATGCGTTTACCCTTGATACCCGAGCCGAGCACGGCACTGACGAGTTCACGGTCAGAGAGCGCGTGCGCGCCGGTGGTGGCAATGCGCTCCCGTGGCCTGTTCTCAGGCGGCATGTCTTTTATGTACATCATGCTTCTTTATACGAGTGAAAAGTGCTTGGTGATTGGGGGAAAGGCGGTTCACGAATCCTGCAGAAGGGTAATCTCCACCCGCCGGTTTGCAGCGCGCCCCTGTTCTGTGTTGTTGTCGCCGATCGGCTCGGTCGCCCCGCGTCCCTCGTATCGCAGGCGTCCCGGTGCAACGCCCCGGGCAATCAACTCTTCGGTGATTCGACGCGCCCGGGCGACCGACAGGTTCATCTGGTTCTCGACCAGGCCGATATCCGCGGTATGGCCGGTTACAAGGATCGTCGTTTCACCAAGCGATTGGAGGAGTTCTGAAAGCGCGTCGAGTCGGCCCGTCTCGCCTGGTAGCAGTGCCGCCTGATCTGCGACAAACTGAAGATCACGGATCGACAGACGCACCCGATCGTAGGGGTCGCGTTCGATATCCACCCCGGGAATGGTTCGATCCTGAAGTCGCTCGACAATCCGGGGCGAGCCAGTCGGTCCACGATACCATCGCAGGAGAAAACCTCGTCTGTCCTCTACATCGCCACCTGATGCAACGATCTGCTCGGTGAGCTCGGTACGGTGAAGGACCGGCAGTCCTCCAGCGGCCGGCAGAAGTACAACCCCCTGACGATTCCCGGTAATCGAAACCGTGTCCTGTGGAAGGTCAGCCGCCTCAAACAAGTCCGCTGCCGGGTGCTCTTCGAGCTGCAGCGGGGCAAGTGGCCACCTGAGCGCGTAGCCGTATTCGATGCGGAATACGCGCTCGCCCCGATACACCTCGTACCCGCGGGGACGGTAGGCAACCACCACGGGAATGCTCCGGGTCGTCTCGCTATCCAGCTGAAGCCGGACCACCGCCGGCGCCTCCCAACCGGCATCGACCCCGCGAGCTGGTACTGTGGGTATACCTTGTGTGACCGACGCCCCGGCTCGTCTGAGAAGACGAGTCCCGTCGAATTCTACCGTCGTCGCTGCACGCACCGACAGAGGACTGGCGATCGTCCGGAGGTTTCGGATCGTATCTTCGGTCACAAGAACCTCACCGCGATAACTCCGTGGCATCGACTGCAGATCGTCACGGTGCGATGCCACAAGGGATATCCGCGTCTCCCGCTGCAGATGCCCGGCGTACTCGTTGTTGCGATGAACCGTGTAGTTCGCGTGTTCTGTAATTTCGAGACGCTCTCCCGGATTCAGCAAGGGAACGGCCGAGCTGGCAGTGGTCACCGGCGTTTGCGCCGAGGCAGCAGAAAGGGCGAGAAAAACAAGGATACAGCCTGTCCACGAGAGACGATACAAGAGCATGGGGAAAATGTAGCGCAATATCGGGATTGTTGCCTGCCTGCGAAATCTACCCGGGCTCCTACCCTTGTGGACACACAGCACAACCCGATTCCTTGCTGGAAAGGAAAAATCAGGGAAATCTTTTACTATACCGTAACATAATTGCGGTGTTTGTTGTTTGCGATTTGAGGAATACCCGGTTCCCGGTGTATAATTTCATTCTACAAGGGATAATCGGTGTCGTACTTGAGACGGCGAATTTTAGGTGTATAAGGAACCCACGCACATGACTAGTCATTCGAGGATATTAAGGGCGACCATTCTGCTGTTGGCGCTTTCAGCTCTTGCAGTGCCGGTATTCGCCGGTGGGACCCAGGAAGACGGCGAGTTTGTCATTGACATACCTCGACAACCCAGGATTTTCATAGCACCGGGTGTAGCCGAGGCGGAGCATCAGGTGCTGCGACTCGATCCTGAAATAGCGCCGGCTCCCGACCGGGTTATTCGATCCTTTGAGCTGAACGTCTTTAACGCCGAGGGCGATATTGTATATCAGCAGATCGAGGAAGAAACCGAGACTCGCGGCTTTTTCGGCAACCTGTTCAACATCGGCGATGTCCCCCAGATAGACCCTGAGCTTATCAGTAGTCTTCAGTGGGACGGCCGTGACAATAACGGAGACATTGTACCCGACGGCGACTATATCTATCAACTTTTTGTTGTGGACGATGAAGGCATGACTCGTCGTACTCCGCCGCAGAACATCACCGTCGACACAACGCCCCCCGTAATCGAGAATCTTGAGATACCTGTCATGGTCTTCAGCCCGGGTATTGAAAGCGGACGGGAGAGCGTGACGATAGAGCAGGACGGAAGCGCGGAAGTGTCCTGGGTCGCGCGTATACTCAACGATGCCGGTGAAGTCGTCCGTACCGAGCGCTTTGAAAATCCGATACAGTACGATCCGGCGACACCGCAACGCCAGGACCTGGCCAACGATCAGCGTCCGACAACCTGGAACTGGGATGGTCGGGACGACGACGGAGACATAGTCCCTGACGGGCAGTACAGCTACGAGCTTGTCGGGCGTGATCGCCCCGGGAACGAGGTCAGCGAAACTGTATCGGGCATCCGTGTAGCGACCGAGGAAGGAGACGTCGTGGTCGCGGCAGACCGTGAGGCCTTTAACCCGTCGGGAAGGATCAGGACGGTTGATTTCGATCTGTCGGTGGAGAATCCGCTTGAGATCGACAGCTGGAGTCTTGAGGTGCGCGACGAGGCTACCGAGACAGAGGTATACCGTCGCTTTGAAGGTACGGGTGAACCGCCCGAGGCTGTTACCTGGGATGGTCGTGACGACACAAACCGGATCATGGAGGATGCGACCTATCACACGGTGTTCACCGTGACATTCGAGAACGGGGTCAGCCTCAGTTCTCTTGGTGAACCTGTGGTCATAGATTCGGTGGCACCTTCGGCACAGGTTTCCGTCAATCACGAGGTTTTCGGCGGCGATACAAAGCCGACGCTCGAAATCGACGCTGACTGGCAGACCGAAGCATCGTGGACCGGGTGGGTTCAGCTGGACGACGAGCAGTTCCGATTCGATCTCGATGAGGTGTTTGGAGAGCTGAATGTCACGCCCGACATTTTCCCGCTCGAGTGGGACGGTCGCGATCTTGACGGTTCGGAGTTGCCGGACGGGCAGTATGTTGCATGGCTTGACGGAGAGGATGCGGCGGGGAACCGCGGTGAATCGAACCGCGTCGTCTTTGTGCTTGATACGCGAGCGACACCCATTGACCTTACTCAGGAATCAGATACCGTATCGCCGGACTTTCAGGGCGTAAACGACGAAGTAGTCTACCGTCCGGAGCTTGAGGTCACCGACAGCGTCGAGTCCATGGTCTTCACCGTACGGTCATCTGAGGGAGACGTAGTGAGGACGTTCACCTCGGAGAGTGTTGTTACCGAATTTGCGTGGGACGGTCGAGACGACGCCGGTATCGCTGTGCCTGAAGGAAGCTACGAGACGGAGCTTCAGGTGTTTTACCGAAACGGCAACCAGCCTGTGGTTACGGTCGGGCCGGTCGCGGTAGACCGCGACGCACCCCGGATCGGCATTACCCCGGAGTACGCCGAGTTTGCACCGAACGGCGACGGATACCGGGATACGCTCCCGATCAGCGTTGCACCGGCGCAAACCGAAGGACTTGAATCGTGGACGGCGATCGTACGAAGCGCGGACGGTGATGTTGTGAGGACCGTCGCAGGAGATGGTGTACCACCGAGCCGCATTGAATGGGACGGTCGAACCGATACGGGTGATATTGTCGACGGACGATACCGCGTTGGGATCCGTCTGAATTATGAAGGCGGTGGTCGGGTAGAACACTTTGCCGACGAAGAGGTCCTGCTCGACGCCAGTGGTCCTGAGATCGAGGTAAGCGCGGAGCCGCTTCCGTTCCGACCCGAGTTCAACGGTCAAAGCGAGAATCTGAATGTAGAGATTTCAGCGCAGGACGAATGGTCCGATATCGAGAGCTGGCAGATCGACCTCATAGACCCTGCAGGCAACAACGCTGGTACGATCGAAGGTTCCGGTACACCACCCGAAGGACTGACCTGGGACGGAACGCTTGCGGACGGGACCCTCGTGCAGAGTGCACAGCTGTACACCGGCCGACTTACTGTTGAGGACGAGCTTCGAAACGTCACGGTCGAAGATCTGGATATTCTGACGGACATTATCGTCAGGCAGGAGAACGGTCGCCTGAGAATTGTCATTTCGTCGATCGAGTTTGAGCCGAACAGCGGATATCTGTTTGAACAGCTGAACGACCGCCTGCAGAGTAATCTTGATACGCTTCAGAATCTCGCACGGATTCTGAACCAGTTTCCCGACAGGGACATCGTGGTCGAAGGGCACGCGAACCATATTCGCTTTGCCACCGCCGCAGAGCGAAGGGCCGAGCAGCGTGACTTCCTCCTTCCGCTCAGCGAACAGCGCGCCCGGGAGGTCCGTGACGCTCTGGCGATCCTCGGTGTCGACCTCGACAGAATGACGATACAGGCGATCGGAGGTGACCGACCGGTAGTGCCATTCGATGACTACGACAATATATGGCAGAACAGAAGGGTCGAGTTTCTGCTCGAACGGCCATAAGCCGTGCGCCACGCCGGGTGTCGATTGACACCCGGCTCACTCGAGGTCTTGACCTGCATACCGGGGTACCTATACTCTACCTCCCCACACAAATCAGGAGAATTTTATGTCCAAAGCACACAGGGGTTCGGGAATACGCGACCAGTACAACCACGGGCGCGGAACCTGCCCTATAACCGGTAAGACCGGTGTAAAGCTCATGTACGAGCACGAGATTGATGGAAAAAAGGTAATGATCTCGAAAGCCGCTAAGGCACACATCACGAATCAGCGACGACGCCAGGAGAGGGCGGGTAAGGCTGCCGGCGCGGCCGCAGAAGCGCAGACTCAGGCCAAGGCTGCACAGGACGCCGCCCCGACGCCGGAAGCCGAAAGTACCGAAACAGCGTCTGAGTAACACCTCCACACGGTCCACACCATGGCTGAAACACCTCTGTGGGGTTCCCACAGCTTCAGTGTAGGAGAAGAGCGGTGCTTTACCCTGGGCCGGCTCGACATCGGCATACGCAGGACGGTGACAACCTGGCAGTACGCGTTCCGGCAGCTGCCCGTCAGTTCTCCCGAAACCGGCGAAGGTGTGAAATCCGGTGCATGCGAAGACATGACGTGGTCCACATTCATCAGCGATTCCAGGGTAGACCTTGTTACCTTACTTCCAGCAGCGCCCGACAGGCCTCTTGTCGCCAGGACCGAGCAGCAGATATACGTCGCGCCTGGGGCTTCCTATACGTTTTTCACTGCGATTCCGTTATGGATACAGGCCTGGGTGGGCAGACCGGGTACACAGCTTCTTTTTGATGTACCGACGAGACGTTTTTCCAGTACCTGGTTTGGCGGTGCTATGACCGGTCGCCTGTGTTACACGAGTTCCGAGCAGGTCGTACGGCACGCGCACAGCGTACATGCCGCAGATGGCGCGCCTTCGGCGTACTGTCCGGTATCGGTGCGCAATAATGCGCATGTGCCGCTGAGCTTCAATAAACTGCCGATATTCGCAGACCTTATGCGTATTTACGAGACAACCGATACGACACCGGCGAATCCATCGCGTCGAAAGCGAAGAGGTGTTCGAAAGGGCGTCCACATTCCGGTCGCTCTGGGTGATCTCTGGACGAACGAAGCTATCGCTGTGTACTCCACCGAGGAGGAGCTGAACATCTCGGTATCTGATCGTTCGCCGGAGATTCCGGCCACCCTGACGCTGCTGAACGGACCACGGAATCAGGACGCCGACAACATAATCCGCCGCGGGCTGATCCTTCTGCGAAGGATCAGTAACTACTGAAAGCAAGGTCGCACGCTATGACTGGCATGGTACCCGAACAGCTACTGGAATTCTTACAACCGGACAACCTTTCACGGTTTTTCTGGGCTTTTGTGGTCCTGGTCACCGGTTTTCTGATCCTGAAAGTGTTCGTTTTTTTCGCCGGCCGCTGGTTCGAGCGCCGGCTGTCGCCGCAATCGGCAATGATCCTTCGGAAAGTCATTGTCTACAGTGGAATGGCTATCCTCGTGGTTACGCTGCTCGCGCAACTCGGCACCAACCTTACCGCCTTTCTCGGCGCCGCCGGTATCGCTGGTGTTGCCCTTGGTTTCGCCGCACAGACCAGTATCTCGAACGTCATAAGCGGGCTTTTTCTGATTTCAGAGAAGGCGTTCTCCGTTGGCGACGTTATTACTATCGGTGAAACCACCGGAGTAATCCTCTCCATCGATCTGCTCTCGGTGAAGATTCGCACCTTCGATAATCGCTATATCCGGGTGCCGAACGAAAACATCATCAAGACCGATGTCATAAACGTAACCCGTTTCCCGATTCGTCGCATGGATTTCGAGTTTACCCTCGAACCACACGTGGATCTTGAGCGCGTTAAGGAGTTACTCCTGGAGCTTTCCAGCGAGATTGAAGTTACGCTCGACGAACCGGAACCGTTTTTCCTGATCAAGCAGATCACACCCATCGGCGTCGATGTCCTCTTTGGTGTCTGGTTTCCACGAGATCAGTTCCTGGCGGCAAAAAACGGTGTGCTTATCGGTCTGCACAAGAGGTTTTCTACCGAGGGTATCGATTTTGCGCGTTATCCCTTCGTACATGAACCTCAGCTGGAAGCCTGATTGCCCCGGAACCGCATCCTGACTATGCTACCGGTATACCCGATCGTGTAAGGTAGCGAACGTGACTATGGACAGAACCGGGAACAACGACCGGCATACTTTTCCCCTTGACACCTGGCGTATCGTGGAAACCCGTTTCGATCCGAAGCGAGCCGGTATCACTGAGACGGTATTCGCGCTGGGGAACGGATACCTGGGTATACGCGGATCGCTTGAAGAACATCGCTTCATGTATCGACCGGGAACCTACCTGAACGGTTTCTACGAGTCAGCCCCCATCGAGTATGGGGAATCGGCCTACGGATACGCTCGAAACAACCAGAGCATGCTCAACGTTTCCGACGGGACGCACATTGACCTTTTTGTGAACGATGAGCCGCTCGATCTGTCAACCGGGACGGTACAGGTGTGCACGCGCGTGCTCGATCTGAGACTCGGACGACTCGAACGTGAGGTCGAGTGGGTCAGTCCGGGTGGCGTCCGCGTTATCCTCAGAACGATTCGGGTTGCATCGTTCCTGCGCGAGCACCTTGCAGCGCAGCGCTGGAGCCTTGAGTTACCGGAACAGGACGCATACCTCAGGATCGTCTCTTCAATGGAGCTCCTGAACCGCTCCGGTCGTGATCCCAACGATCCACGAGTCGGTGAAGACATGTCGAGCACAGGGCTTATTCTTCGGAACAAGCGCATTGACGACGAGCACGCTGTCGTGCGGTATATGACGAAGCGAATGCAGACCGAGCTGTTCTGCAGAATGACAAATGAGCTCCAGACAGACTCGTTTCACACGGTTTCGGCAAAATCGCATGGAGGTCGCGTCTGGCATGAGTGGCGTATTCAGGGCGAGGCCGGGGTACCTGTAGAACTCAAAAAGTATGTGGCCTACTATCACAGCTACGACGCTGCACATGACAGGCTTGAAGAGCTTGCCGAACGCGAGGTGGAGCGGGCAATTGCGTCCGGGTTCGACACGATACTCGACGAACAGAAAATGTATCTCGATGAGTTCTGGACCGGCAGTGAAATACAGGTAGACGGAGACGAGTGGGTTCAGCAAAGCCTGCGGTTCAACCTGTTTCACGTGCTTCAGTCGACGGGTCGGAATGGTCGGACCAATATTGGTGCAAAAGGCCTTACGGGAGACGGCTATGAGGGGCATTATTTCTGGGACACGGAGATTTATGCGCTTCCGTTCTACAGCTATACCACACCATTCATAGCCCGACGCCTTCTTACCTACCGGTACAACACACTGCCGAAGGCACGTGAGAGGGCCGCGGAGCTGAAACACCGTGGGGCGCTCTATCCGTGGCGGACCATAAACGGGGAGGAGGCCAGCGCCTATTATCCGGCCGGAACCGCACAGTATCATATTAATGCAGACATTATGTACGCAGTCCGGCAATACGTTCGGGCAAGTAACGATCAGGTTTTTCTGAAACGGTACGGCGCGGAAATGATTTTCGAGACCGCGCGTTTCTATTACGACCTCGGAAACTATGTTGATGGTCAGGGCTTTTGCCTGAATCTGGTGACCGGTCCCAACGAGTATACTGCTCTTGTAAACAACAACGTTTTCACCAATCTCATGGTTCAGGACCATTTACGCTACGCGAACGAAATTGGCCGGACGCTTCGAAACGATTGGCCCGAGGACTGGAAGCGGCTTGTCGAACTCACGGGGATAAGTGTCGACGAGCTTCGCCAATGGACGGAAGCTGCCGAGGCTATGCACATTCCCTATGACGAGGAACGTGGGCTGTATCCGCAGGACGACTCATTTTTCCGGAAAGCGGTGTGGGATTTCCCAGGCACCCCTTCGGAGCACTACCCGCTGCTTCTGCACTATCACCCCTTGTCGATTTATCGTTTTCAGGTCTGTAAACAGCCGGATGTGGTCCTCGCGCTGCTCCTGCAGGGCGACAGGTTCACTGCCGAAGAGAAGCGGTGGAACTTTGATTACTATGACGCCCTGAACACCGGTGACAGCTCTCTCAGTTCGTGCATACAGTGCGTCGTAGCCGCGGAACTCGGCTACGTCGAACGTGCGTACGAGTACTTCATGAAAACGGCGCGGATGGATCTGGACGATATAAACAGGAACGTACGCGACGGCATACATTTTGCGAACATGGCCGGGTGCTGGCTGAGCCTGGTTTTCGGCTTCGGGGGTATGCGCGACTGGGGGGGGACGATACGGTTCAGCCCGCGGCTCCCGAAGAAGTGGTCTCGAATAGGATTCCGCATACGCCTCGGCGACGGGCTTCTTGAGGTGCAGGTCGAGCGTGAACATGTCCGCTATACCCTGATCGAGGGCGAGACGCTGGTCATCTACCACGAAGCCGACGAAGTGCGCCTCACGTCCGGACACGAAGTGCAAAAACCTCTGCCGGATGTTCGGCCCGACTGGGAACGCGCGGAGGACGCGTAAATCCGTCCTGTTTTCTGCAATCAACGACGAGCTCGCCTGCGTATAGATATGTGTGAACACGTTTATTCGTCTGTGCGCGTACGCGCTTCTGTTTACGGCAGGGTATGCGCAGGCCATTCCCGTAGACGGTCAACTCGATGTATCGCTTCGGAGCCCGGAACCCGGGCAACAGCAACGGCGTCTGATCTACGATCAGGATTCTCTGCGTATCCTGTACAGTGACGTCGTTCGAGACGGAACGCGCGAGTATTTTGCCTCGGGACTAGCGGTACCCGCGCTTATCGCAGGACCCGTACGATACCGGGGGCTGCAGCGCGACCTGCACGCCGCCCCGGCACTTCCAATCTCGCTCGACAGCATGTTCGGACCGGACAGCCCTGTGCTCGCGACCGACCCCGCCCGCGCTGGTCCGGTTGGTATGGTCGCCCGTGCGGGAAATCTGAGCTTCTCGGTGCTCCGGGTCGAGTCCCGCTGGACCCGCGCTGCGGCGGCTGTCTACCTTGAGGGGGATTCGGAAGAAGCACCCGGCGCTCGATTCGTGTACATGCGAACTCTCCTCGAAACCGACGAATCCCCGGGTTTCTGGCGACTGCCCGCCGACTACACGCGTAAGCGTACGCTCGGGCACCTTGGTTTCGAGCTCAGACACCGCTATCTCAGGTATCGGTTTGCGATGCCGTTCGGTGCCACCGTAGCGCCGGCGCTTCGAATGCAGCTTGGCTTGAGGCTCCCGGTGCTGCGTTCCTCAATCGATATCGCTGGTCTCATACATACCCCCGGATACATCGACGCGCAGGGGCGAGGCACAACAAGCGAAGCCGCGGCGCTCCTCGCGATGGACCTTCGCGCCGCGGAGGACCTGACGGTCACGTTTGCGGTGAGTGGAGCGGTTCTTCCCCGGGACCCGATCCCGCGCGAGTTCCGGGAGACCGAATCAACAGCGCGCCTGCGGGCTGTGTTCAGTCCCGCGCAGCTCAGTTTTCGCGGTGAATCCTCGCTCCAGCGGGAGACTGATCACCGCGGCGTGGCCGAGCATGCTGTTCGAAGCGGCGTGAGCGCCGGATATCAGGGTACATGCGGCAGCCTGCACGCCGGCATCGAACGTCGCGACGACAATACTGTGATCGACGTTTCCGTGGAGGCGCGCCTTCCACTGGTACGGGTCGGTGCGGACGTCCGGCGAACACTCACCGAGAGCGAAGCGGTGTACGGTGCCCGGTATTTCGTCGTTGTGACACGCGATTCCGGAACATTCCGGATAGACGCCCAAAGCGACGAGGACGGAACTGCGCCGCTCGCGCTCAGTTGGACGTATTCGGGTGCGATTCCCAGTCCCCAATGAAGAGAATCTCAGGTTCGAGCGTCCATCCACGCGCGGCTTCGACCATCTCGCGAAGCCGATCCGTCAAGTCGCGGATATCCTGTGCGCGCGCATTACCGGCATTAACGATTATATTGGCGTGCAGTGTGGAAACCTGAGCACCGCCGATGCGCATGCCCCGTACCCCGAGTTCGTCGAGAATCTTGCCGCTCGGGGCGTTGAATCTGCGGTCGTTCTTGAACACGCTGCCCGCGCAGGGCAGGGCAAAATGGCCTTTTACGGAGCGATCCTCGTAGTATTCACGCATTCGCTCTGTCAACTCCTCCGCGTTGCCGGGGGTAAGCTGAAACACAGCCTCGATGATCGTCCAGTCGTGCAGCTGAAACGGGCTCAGCTTGTAGGCGAACTCCTCGTGTGCTGCGGTGAGCGTCCGCACTTCAGTATGCTCGTCTACATAACGGACCGACTCGAGCACGTCGTCGATGCTCGAACCGTAACAGCGGGCATTCATCCAGACTGCCCCTCCGCATGTTCCCGGCATCGAATACAGAAACTCGAGTCCGGCGAGCCCCGAGCGCGCCGTCAGTTCAGCCGCGTCGCTGATCATTGCCCCCGATTCGACCCGCACGGTCGTTCCTTCTATGCTGATAGCGGAAACCGCGGTCGTATCGATGACTGCACCACGAATACCTGCATCGGAAACGACCACGTTGGCACCACCACCGATGACCGTTACCGGTATGTGCTTCGCCCGCAGGAACCCGAGCGCACGCTGCAGGTCGGACGAACTTTCCGGTCGTATATACAGGTCCGCCGGGCCGCCGACCTCGAACGTCGTGTGCCGACTCATAGGCTCGTTCAGGAGTACCATACCGTCAATGTTGATTTGGCCCATGATTTCGTGTAGCGTGTTCACAACTCGCATCATAAAGGAAGCGCGCAGTCAGGTCCAAGAGCGCCACGTGAGCATTCATGAGTCTTAAACTTCACAACACGCTCGGTCGTACAACTGAGGATTTCGAGCCTCTCGATCCGTCGTCGGTACGGCTGTACTCCTGCGGGCCCACCGTCTACAACTACGCTCATATAGGGAATCTGCGCGCATACGTGTTCGTCGACGTATTACGACGGACGCTTGAGTATCTCGGTTATGGCGTGAACCACGTCATGAACATCACCGACGTGGGTCACCTCAGCGACGATGGGGACCACGGCGAAGACAAGCTTGTGCGGCGCTCACGGGAAAGCGGCAGAAGCGTCTGGGACATTGCCGCGTTATATACCGACGCCTTTTTCGAGCACACCAGGCGGCTCAACATACTGCCTCCGCACCACGCTCCTCGTGCCACCGGGCATATACAGGACATGATACAGCTCATTGAGCGGCTTGAGGTGAAAGGATATACCTACGTTTCAGGCGGGAACGTGTATTACGATATCTCCCGCTTTCCGCGCTACGGGGAACTGGCGGGGCTCGACTTGTCGACCCTGAAAGCAGGCGCTCGCGTTGCCGTCGATGCAAACAAGCGCAACCCCGGTGATTTCGTGTTGTGGTTCACCCGAAGCAAGTTCGAAAACCAGGCTATGGTCTGGGATTCACCGTGGGGCAGGGGCTACCCGGGATGGCATATCGAATGCAGTGCCATGAGTATGAAATACCTCGGAGAGCAGCTTGACATACACTGCGGGGGCGTCGACCACATACCCGTGCATCATACGAACGAAATCGCCCAGGCAGAAGCTGCGACCGGGAAGCAGTACGTGAAATACTGGCTTCATAACGAGTTCCTTGTCATGGACAAGGGAAAAATGTCAAAGAGCGCCGGGGAGTTCCTGACGCTCGATACGCTGACCGAGAAGGGATACGATCCTCTGGACTACCGGTACTTCTGCCTGCTCGCCCACTATCGCAGTGAGCTTCGGTTTTCATTTGAAGCGCTCGATGCGGCACGCGCAGCGCGTCGCAGGGTCGTGTCTCAGGTTCAGAAGCTCATGGACGCGGTTGCGGCGGATGCCGACCGGGACCGGATCATGAACATGGAGATACCGGCGACATCGCCGGTGGCAGTCTACCTGTCCGATTTTCGTTCCGACCTGGAGGATGATCTGAACACCCCGCGCGCGCTCTCGCGCGTCTGGGGATTGTTGAAGGACCGCGATGTGACTCCCGCAGAGGGCTGTTCTGCGATTGTACAGATGGACGCCGTTCTTGGACTTGGTCTGGATACGGTTCAACCTGCGACGACATCCTCAGTGCCCGACGAGGTTTTTCGTCTTGTCGAAGAGCGACAGAGCGCCCGTGAGCGGCGTGACTTCGCCCGCGCAGACGAAATCCGGGACGAGGTACTTGAAATGGGTTACGCTATAGTCGATAGTGCCGACGGACCGCGTGTGACACGACGCGACGTGTGAAAATGTCGCGGATTAGTAGCGTGGATTGTAACCTGTACGTCGGAGAGTTGTTAGCTGTATGAAGTCGGTGAATAGGGATCGCGAAGAAGCGTTTCAACACGTGTACGAAGACGCCTTTCCTATTCTGGTTCGGGTGGTGTATCGTATTACCGGTAACATGGATGCAGCCGAGGAGATCTGTCAGGAAGCCTTCATTCGGTATTATCAGCGGATGGACTCCATCCCCGACGCCCAGCAGGGCAAGTATTGGCTTATACGGGTGAGTAAAAATCTGGCCTTGAATTACGAGAAACGCAAGGGCAGGGAGCGACGCGCATACGAGCGGGTCTTCCACGAGCCGAAACCACGGTCCGAGTCAGGTGAGGATCTCGTTCTGCGTGACGAGTCCATGGAAACGGTGCAACACGCCCTGAACGGTATACCCACAAAACTCCGCACTGCTCTTATTCTGAAAGAATACGGTGACCTCAGTTACAAAGAAATTGGCACGGTGCTTGGCATCAGCGAAGGCAACGTGAAAATCAGAGTGTTTCGCGCTCGCGAACATCTCATGAAGAATCTCGATGCAGGAGACGTCTATGTGCCCTGACGACCATCTTTTGTCTGCCCACCTGGACGGCGAAGTTCCATCTCCGTGGAAGGAACGAATCGACTCGATCCTCGCCTCGGACGCGGAATGCAGACAGCGGTTTCAGCGCATTTCAACGACACACACAAAGCTGCACACCGCTCCACAGCCGGATTTCGCCGCCGCGCAGGAGCGGGTCTGGAGCGCGCTTGAGAAGCGTACTGTCTACGTCCCGGCGGCGCATCGATTCCGGACCATCTCGGTGTCGCTTCCCGTGGCAGCAGTCGCGGCAATGGCTATCCTGGCCGTCGGGGTGCTTGCGAGCTTCCTCGCTCTCAGGGTACCGGCGTTTGCGGGTGCCACAGCAGATCAGGACGGTCTTGACACCGATCTTACGATTCGCGCTGAAGACGTGGAACAGCTTCTGAGGCTCGTCAATTCCTCTGAACCGGTGCGCCAGGTGCAGATTGATCTGCCCGATCAGAGTCGATTCCAGTTTTCCGGAGAACCGCGACTTATTCGCGCGGTCGATCTAGGCGGTTCCCGCCCGTTCGGAGACACAGGACAGCAATGATGCGACGAATGGCTGCGATCACATCCCTTTTTCTGTGTACCGTGTACAGTGTACACGCGATAGAGATCGAGGACGCGATCGAGCTGCTTCAGGACAGTGCTCTGGTCGTTGAGATTACAGCGCGTGTCACCGAGAACGATCGTGAGACGGTCTGGAACATGGAACTGACCGAAATTACGATTTCGGGACGTGCCGTTCACATCGAGCTTGAAGGCGGCGGCATGACCGCGCGGGCGCAGTTCACCCCATATGAATCCGGACAGTCCATTATTCTCGTTGCGCAGGGACAGACGTGGATCACCAGCGAAGACTCGACGGAGGTCACCTACCGATCTGCCTTCGAAAGCCTGCCGGTCTCCCTGGGCGAATCGGTTCTGTTTTTCCCCCTCGGAGAACAGCGGCCCGGGTACCCCGAGGCACTGAATATTGAGCTTGAAGTGCGAATAGAGGCATTTCAACAGACAAGCGTAAACTGATATTCTCTCGATCATCATGCAGACGTCTCGCTCCACTCGCACCTTCCTCGTGGTCTTCCTTCTGTTTTTCACGGTGCTGGCCGCTCTCCTGCTGCTGCTGGTCTTCACCGAGCGCACGCCCAGCGTCGAAGATGTGACTCCACGCGAGTACAGCGACGGTGACGTGCTGACGATCACGGGCGATAACTTTGGTGAGCGGCGAGGACAGTCGTCTATATCCATCGCGGGGCGTCGTATCACCGCCTCCGGCTATCTTGAGTGGACTGATACCCGCATACGGGTCCGGGTACCCGACTTTTCCGAGTCCGGGCTGCTTGTCGTGCATACCGATCGCAGGGAGAGTAGCGGCCTCCTTGTCCGGAATCGGGACGATATACCCCGGCAGCACTCGTCTGACCGCGTCGACAGACCCGAGTTCGACGATCTGTCTTCCGATACGCTGACGGTCGGAGATGTCCTCGTCATAGAGGGCCGTTTTCTCGGTAATGCACGCCACCGCCGCCCCGTCGTCTTTACCGGGGCCGCGGGGGTTCCGGTTCCCGTGGATAACGACGAGGTCGAGCTGTGGACGGACAGGGAAATCCGGGTTCGAGTTCCCGATGGAGCCGCGTCCGGGCCCGTGTCTGTCGAGTTTATTGATGAACGGCGCGTCCCTGGGGACGTTGCGATCAGAACGCCCGGCGTCACCCGTCGGTACGGCGAGCCCGTATCATTCGCGGTTGAACTATTCGCGCGATTATCCACAGGCGCCGAACAGCTTCCTGCCGGTCTCTGGCTCTGGTGGCCGTCCCCTCGACCACGGCAAATGCAGGGCTCGTTTGAGGTGGTCAGTTCGTACTCGCCGGACGAGCTTGCCCGTGAGCGGGACATGCTTCTTTTTGAGTGGCGAAATACAGCTGCGTCGCGGCTTGGCGTCCGGCAGACGATTCTCGCGTCCCGGACGTCAGTAGAGTTCGAATTCAATCCGTCACAGGTACGGAGAGAGTATAACCGGGCATCCCCAATATACGAGCGGTACACCGCCGAAGACCCGCAATACGGTATGACGACCGAACGCGTCACCGCAACGGCGCGCAATGTCGCCTCATCGAATGACCCGCTGACATCCGCACGACGTGCGTTCAACACCGTCGTCGAGAGCCTGAGTTTCGATATCGACGGGCCGGCGGGGGTCGATGCGGCCCTCGAACAGGGGCAGGGAAACTCGCAGGCGATCGCGCGTTACATGGTCGGCCTCCTGCGGCTCAGCCGTGTTCCCGCGCGGGTAGTACACGGCGTTCGTATGACGGAGGCCGGCGAGCTGCCGTTTTACAGCTGGGTCGAGTTCCTGATACCCGGTGCCGGATGGGCCCCGGCGGATCCCGCCGCGGAGGCCGGAGCAGACGAGCATTTTTTTGATTCGCCGGAGGACCCGCAGACCGGCATCATTTCAGGGTTTGGACGAATTGATTCGCGACGCCTCGAGCTCAGCGCCGGAGCTCAGACAGCGGTGCGCCTTCTGCCGTCCTCTCGGACCGTTCGGCACCCCGTGGGGCTGACCCAGTCTGACTTTCACGCGGAGTGGTCGAGCACGGACACCGAGGTCGACCTGAGCGTAGCGCCGGTCACTTTGCTGGAAATGCCCCCGGTTTTCAGGTCGTCTCCTCCTGATCGAGAAGACTGACCCCCGTCTCCTGATCATCAGACTCGGTCGACGGAAGGGTGTATTTCAGGACGATACCCTCAAGCTTCAGCATCTGGTTTCTGTTCATATCGGTCAGTTCGCCTGTTTCCATCATGCTCGTGAGAATTTCCTTCGCTCCGGTTTCTATCTCGGATACACCGTTCACAACGTCGGTGGAAATATCCTGGACCGTCTGCATCGCCGCGCGTATTTCGGTACTCCGTTCGGCCATGCGACCCGAGGTCTCATTCAGACTGCCGGTGTACTCCCGCACATTCTGCGTCGAGCCAAGCACTTCGTTGCTTCCCATCGCCAGCTCCTGCATGCTTTCCGATATTTCCTTCATCGCGGAGGCGAAATCCTTCATGTCTCCCTGTAGTTCCTCGAACGACGAAAGGGATACTTCACTCGAGCGTGTCGCCTCGGAAATCTTTGAGGTAATGTCACGGAGCGTCCGGTCTATGTTTCCCGCGTTTTCACTCGTGCTTTCAGCAAGTTTGCGAATCTCCTCTGCGACTACAGCAAAGCCGCGGCCTGCCTCTCCCGCGTGAGCGCTCTCGATCGCGGCGTTCATGCTCAACAAGTGGGTCTGTTCACTGACCCCGTTAATAATTTCAATAATCTCAAGAATATTGTCGATGTCCTGCGAGACGCTCCGAATTATGGCAGTCGTCGATTCCATTTTCTCGCTGCCGTCGTGCACGGTCGTCGATATCTCGTCAGCACGAACGCGGCGGTCTTCGCTCAGACGCGCGACGTTCTGAATGTTCGCGGCCATCTCTTCGATCGAGCTTGAGATCGACTCGATGTTTTCGGTCTGCTTTGCCATATCGGTGCGAAGTCCCTGTATCCGTTCGTCTATGGCGCTGACGGCGTCGCTCGAACCGTTAACGCTCTCGTTGAGCGAGTTGAAGCGTGCCCGTATGTTTTCGATGTTTCGCGTGATCTGGTTCAAAGCCGATGCGGACTCTTCGTTCGCCGCTCCGAGCGTCTGTTGAAGTTCGTCGGCTCGCCGGATCGCCTCGATGACCGACGTGAGAAATATGAGCAGTCCTTTGGTCACCGTCTGTACCGAGCCGGCGAGCTCGCCGATTTCGTCCCGGGTAGTATCGGCATATGTCGCCGTCAGGTCCTGATCGGCGATACGGGTAACGACCGCCAGCAATCTGCCGACTCTCGCCGCGATTCTGCGGGTGTAGAGTACCATGAAGAGCATCCCCGCTATGGTCATGACAGCGGCGGTCAGGAGGGAGATCCGCAGGTTCCGGTCGATAATCTCTGCTGATGTTCCGGCGATTGCCTCGGTTATAAGGCCGAGTCGTTCCGCGACAAACTCGGCTGAGAGATCAACAACCCTGGTAATCGTGGACTCGGTGTTGATAATGCGAAACATGAGTGACTGACTCGCTCGGTCGTCGAAGGACTGCAGCGACCGCGCCATTCGAGTAAGCCCGGTTCGAATCACACCAACAGGAAGCTCGGCCTCCAGGATGATGTCCAGATTGTCGTCAACCGGGTTGTACTGCTCAAGGTTAAGCTCCCAGACGGAAAGAGAACCTCGCGCAACGTCGCGTGCTTCAGACGGCAGCATCGCCAGCGTGGGATGGTCGGCGAGGTCCTGTATGGCAACGTGCGCCTCATCGCGCTTCTCCAGAAATTCCGAGTACGCTTCTTCGAGCGACGTCGTTGTATTCAACAGCTGTTGCGAGGCTATTGTTGAGCTGCTTGTCGCGAGGAGAGCTCTCTGTGTACTGACCATGAGTGACTGCAGCCGCCGCGCGTTCTGTATGGTCAGCACGAGAAAGCTGATGCTCACCGCGAAACCGATCACAACGACAATAATAGAGAGATTCAATTTAGTACCGAGTTTCATGATTATTAGTGTATCCCGTGGCCCTGCAGGTTACAAGAGAAAGCGTTCCACGGTTCTGTCGTTGACATGGGTCGACGCATCTCCTATTCTCAAACTGCAGCCCGAACGATTCATGCCCTTTTTAAACGAGGTACTTCATGTCCGATTTGCAGACGATAGCCAGGGGTCTTGCGTCCGTCGATCCTGAACTTGCGCGCGTACTCGAGCAGGAACAGGAACGCCAGAGTGGAAACCTCGAGCTGATCGCAAGCGAGAACTATGCTTCACCGGAAGTGCTTGAAGCGGCCGGCAGTATCCTGACGAACAAGTACGCCGAAGGCTATCCCGGCAACCGCTATTACGGCGGTTGTGAGTTTGTCGATATTGCCGAAGACCTGGCGCGAGATCGGGGACGACGCCTGTTCGAGGCCGAATACGTGAATGTGCAGCCGCATTCCGGCAGCACTGCCAATATGGCGGTATATTTCAGCCTCCTCGAACCCGGTGACACCATAATGGGCATGGATCTTGCCCACGGGGGGCATCTGACCCACGGTGCGAAGGTCAACTTTTCCGGGCAGTTGTATACGACGGTAACCTACGGGGTAGATCGCGATACCGAACGTCTCGATTACGATGAGATCGCACGTATAGCCCGCGAGCACCGACCAAAGCTCATTATCGCAGGGGCGAGTGCCTATTCCCGCGTCATTGATTTTCAGGCGTTTCGGTCGATTGCCGACGAAGTTGGCGCGTATTTTCTCACGGATATGGCGCATATCGCCGGGCCTGTCGCCGCGGGCGTGCACCCGTCTCCGGTCCCGCACGCGCACTTCGTGACAACGACGACGCACAAAACCCTGAGGGGCCCGCGCGGGGGGCTCATCATCATCGGATCCGATGGGCCAAACAACAAGGGAGTCGTCGCTCCGAAGTCCGGACGCACCCGAAACTGGTCGGAGCTTATTGACTCGTCGGTGATGCCCGGCGTACAGGGCGGTCCGCTGATGCACATAATCGCAGCAAAAGCAGTTGCCCTGAAGCTCGCTCTTGAACCGTCGTTTATCGACTATCAGCGAAGGGTCGTCGAAAATGCGTCCGTCATCGCTCGGGAGATTTCCGCTGCAGGTGGACGGGTTATCTCGGGCGGTACCGACAACCACCTCTGCCTCGTCGACGTTACCCCATTCGGCATCAGCGGAAAGGAAGCGGAGAAAGCGCTCGATCGGGCTCACATTACGGTGAACAAGAACGGCATACCCTTTGATACCCGCAGTCCGCTGGTTACATCGGGTATACGCATAGGCACACCGGCTGTAACCACCCGGGGCATGGGACCGACGGAGATGTCGCACATCGCCAGGTTCATTATCCGGGTGCTGGAATCCGGCGGCGACGACAACGTCGTCCGCGAGGTTGGAGCGGAAGTCCAGAATCTCACACGGGAGTATCCTCTCTTTGCGTCCAATTGACAAAGGAAATCACCGGCTCCTATACTTCACTCAAGGCTGTTAACCGGATTTCGCCATGAGTAACCCGCTTCAATTATCAATGGTCAACTTCAACAAGGGTGCGTACATCATTGTTGAGGGTAAACAGAAGGCGGACCACTTTTATATAATCCGGCAGGGAAAGATCCGTATCAGCAAGGAAGTCGAAGTTGTCGAGGAGGAAGGCGGCAACATACTCGGCCCCGGAGATTTCTTCGGTGTCGTCTCGACTATGAGCAATCACAGCCATATCGAGACCGCTCAGGCCGTCACGGACGTCACGCTTATTTCGGTTCACCGCGAGCAGTACGGGATGCTCATAGAGAAAAATACCCCCGTAGCCATGAAAATTATCGAAGGCTTCTCACGAAGAATGAGGTATCTCGACGAGCACCTCGCTCGTCTGACGCTCAAAGAGCAGGCAGACGAAGGCACCGAGCACCTGTTCTTTGTGGCGGAGTTCTATGCGAAGCAGAACCAGTACAACCAGGCCTACTACGCATACTATCAGTACCTGAAGTTCTGCCCTCAAGGGAAAAACCGGGATACGGCGACCGAGCGCCTGAAGAAAATCGAGCCCTACGCAAAAACGGTTTACCTCGACGGAGACGACACACAGTTCAACCGGGTCTATCCGAAAGAAACCATGATTTTTACCGAAAGCATGCCCGGTCAGGAACTCTACATTATTCAGAAGGGTAGCGTCAAAATCACCAAGGTCGTAAACAACACCGAGGTGTTACTCGCCGTTCTGAAGCCCGGCGATATTTTCGGTGAAATGAGTCTTATCGAAAACAAGCCGAGAAGCGCGTCGGCTGTAGCGTACGAAGACACAACGGTGCTCGCGGTGAACCGGGAGAATTTCGGGCGAATGGTGCGAAGTCAGCCGCAGATTATCGCGCGGCTTACGACGCTGCTCGCGGAGCGGATCTGGTTCATCTACAAACAGCTCGCGAATACCCTGCTGACCGATACCACGGGGCGTCTCTGGGACGCTCTCTGGATACAGCTCGAGAAAGCGAGAGTACCGATCCGGTCGGGGCAGACCCACACCTTCGACTTCGGACCGAAGGAACTCATTAACATGATCGGGCTGCCCATGGGCGAGGGTAACTCGGCGATACGCGAGCTTCTGAAGAGCAAAGAAGTCAAGGCTGTCGATAACAGGATCTTCGTCTCAGACATTGTAGAAGTCGAAAAGCAGGCGAAATACTATCGAAAGATGCAGCGTATCGCCCGGCAGCGCGAAGAAATGCGAAGACGCTGACGCGCAGCCTCGATTACGGCGCCCACATGCATGTGTCGCAACCTCAGCACCGTCACCGCGCTGAGCAGGGCCATACCCGGATACCCGGCAATCTCGATGCTGTCCCACTGACTTATGACAGGCACGGCTATCGACATGCTTGCGACAAGAATTCCCGTATACACGACTGATTTCAGGCCCTCACTCCAGGATTCCTCTACGCACGCGGCGAGGAGGAATACCACCGACGCGTACAGCGACAGAAGCACGGCTGGAGGATGCACATATGTCGTGGCGTGAGCGGATGCCGATGTGGGGTCGTAGCGCAGCCGTCCTCCACGCGGGAGCGTGACCCTGGACACTGCCTGTTCTGCCCTTTGTACCGCCTCGCGCATCGACGGCGCGGCCACGAAGAGACTGAAGTGGGCCGACGGGTTGCGGTCTGCGTGGGTCAGCACGTCGGGTCTTCGCTCACGGGACGGGTAGAATGCCGAGGACAACGGTACAGCATCGCCCGTGAGCGACGTAACCGATGCCGTGTCGAGCAGGGATTCGATGTGCACGGTTGATCCTGAGGGCGGCGGTATGGTGGTTGGTGGGCGTATCTCGACGCGGACGTCTGTCTCGCGCCCTGAAACGATACGCTTGTGATGCACCGCCGGTGAGATAATCGATTGCAGCAGAAGCGTTGCCTGGCCAAGGTCTACTCCGAGCGTATGCGCGGCGATTCGGTGAGGTCGCAGCACGACACGCTCGCTATCCTCGCGAAAGTGAAGGACAGCGTCGCCTGCCTCGCGCGCAGCGAGACGCGCGGTCGCGTGCGCTGTTTCGGCTGTTGGAGCCGTCGCGTACATCGGTACCCGATGTACGGTACCCGGCAGTTCGTCGGCGCGGGGAATGAGGCGCCCCCGTCGCTCGAGGCTGTTGAAGGCCTGTATAGCCTGCATGACCTCGTTCCGGTCGGTATGCGGGTGAAAACCCGCGCGGAGCGACCCTGATCCCCTTCGTGCCTGCGTCTGCACGAATGTCGGTGACAGCGTACGCCTGAAGTGGGCCGCGGCCGCTTGAAGCTCAGAGTCGGCCGCCTCCGCTGAAGCGTAGGCATCTATATCGAGGTGCAGATCCTCTATAAGCTCCGCGTTGTCGACCAGTATCAGGAACACCGGCACGGGTAGGGTGAGAAGCAATAAAAGCAGGGGGGTAGCGCTGATCCAGCGTGTTCCCGCTGATGCTTCCCGACGAGCGTACACGGCACGCTGTGAAAGAGGCCAGGTGATGCGCATCGCGCCATGCGCGAGCAGATACACCCGAAGTACGCACGCCCACGCGGGATCCTGCAGCAGAAGTGACAGAGCCAGGGTCAGCCCGAGAGAAAACACCTCAAGCCGAAGGAGACCGCTGTGCAGGGTGACCGTGGCGATGAACAGCCCGGTCGCCGTATGCGGCAGAAGATCCGGGCTTGTGCACGACGCAAGCGGGGTGGCAGTTACGGCCTGAACGAGCGCGAAGGCACACAGGATCGAGAGTGCGGTCTGCCCCGTCCTGAGAACGGTGTTCCCGAGGATCAGGAGACACAGGAGAAAGCTCGCGAGCGCCGAAGTGTAGAACAGAACGTCCCTTCGCATGTTTGACCGTTCGATCGCTCCGCCGTCGAAGACCGGTGTCGCGGTGACTCCGGGAGACAGGTTCGACTCGTTGAACAGCTGCGTGAGCTCGCGGGACATAGCGGTGATCGATCGCGTACCGTCGGCAACAACGCCCAGGTGTATATGTTCAAGCCCGTCCATACGCACAATACGATCCGGTACGCTCGCCACGAGCCGTGTCGTGCCGCCGGGCAGACCGGCGTGACGCATATTGTGTACCTGGGAAAGGGTGTTTGAGGCGATTTCCGCGAGAGTGCGGGCTCTGCTGTCGTACACCAGCGCCGTCCGGTTCAGACCATCGTCGAGCCGTCCGACCGAAGCGATCAATTCGCCCAGTCGCAGGCCGGCGCTTACGTCCTGCGGCGTCAAAGCATATGTCCTCAAGAGACCAGTCGGAACCGAGACGTATATCTCTTCGCGGGAGCCTCCAAAAACGTCCACACGGGCGACGCCCTGTACCCGTTCAATCTGCCACACGAGCCGGTCTTCAACGGACTGCCTGTCCGGAGAGCCTCCACCGTCGGTGAAAAGAGACCACACAGACATGTACTCGGAACGATCACCGGCAATGTGGACCTGCGGGCGTTCGAGACGACCGCCTATACCCTCGTATATACGGTAGGCAGCTTCCCTCACCTGTGCAGCCACGGCAGCGGGGTCCGCGTCCCGCTTCAGGTACAGATCAAGCGTGATTCTCCCCGTTTCGGTGGTGCTTCTGCTGTGCTCAAGCGCGCTCAATTCGCGAAGTATCCGGTCGAACGCAGGAAGAACCTCCGTCGCAAGGATCTCCGCACTTGTATCGCGACGCAGGAGCACGACACGGATACGCGTATCGTAGGTCTGCGATACCGTCGGCGGCGATATCGCCGACATGATCCATGCGAAGCCCGGCAGAACACACAGCAGGATGCGTGCACGAAACGGAGTCACGAGAGGCCGTTCCCGCACGAACGGAGGTAGAGGCGCGGAATGACGGTCAGCGTTGCGATGGTACCGGCGCTGATCCCTCCTATAACGACAATGGCTGTATTGCTCTGCATCGATTGGAGCCCGGGATCGATCGCAAGCGGGACCAGCGCTGCGACGGTTGTTATGCCCGTCATGAGAACGGGACGCAGCCTGCGCGCCGTGCCGTCATGAATCGCATCCCGCAGTATGTGCCCCCTCCGACGCAAGGCTTCATAGGTCTCGATAAGGATGATTCCGGGATTGACGGTCAACCCGGTCAGTATAAGAAGACCGACCCCCGACTCGAGCGTCAGAACCCGACCCGTGACCGTAAGTGCGCACAGGGCTCCTGCCCAGGAGACAGGGATTATGCACATTATGGCGAGTGCGTGAGTAATCTGGTTGAAATGGAACACGAGCACGAGAAAGAGGATAGCAGCCGCACCCGCGAAGACCAGATACAACCGGTACAGATCAGAACGCGAAAGCGACGGCGCTGGAACCTCAGGTCCGAAGCCCGCACTGAGGTATACCGTGTCTGTCTGGTTTACCCGTATCCTGGTCAATAGCGCATCGACGCGCTCGAGATCAGCGATCTGCGACAGCGAGGTAAGGTCCCCCGTCCCGCTCACGAGTACAAGGTCCTCAGCGGCGCTTCGTTCGGCGTCGGAACCAAAGAACACCCGGACATCGTTTCGAACACCTGCGGTATGTATGCTTCCCGTGACGATCCCGGTGGTCTGCGCGTACAGAAGCCGCGTGACATCGGCTGCGTTCATCCCGTAACGCTGAAGCGTGGGCATACGAGGGCGAACGTATACGCTGGTGCTGGAGGCCGATGGTACGATTGCCGCTGCGCGGGCGCGCCCGGGCATGTCCGGATTGTACTGCGCGAGGATGGTGTGGGCGGCTTCAGTTGCCTCGGCTACGGTTGCCCCGCCGACTGCTTCCCCTCTGCTCAGTTCGCCGTGAACGATGCGGGCGAGCGGTGACCGGGCGACCGTTATCGACGCGTCTATTCCGGCGCGCGCGAAGACGCGACCCAGGTCGGACACCACATCGAAGACCGATGAGCCCTCGCGCACGCGTACCGTCGATCGGATCTCACGCGGTTCAAGATCTATAGTGCTGAGGAACACCGGATCGTCGGGCTCTCCGCCGATCAGCGAATGTACATCCCGTACCGACTCGTGAGCGGCAATGAGGGCTTCAAGCGCGAGAGCCTGTGCGCGCACAGATGCAAAGGGGCTGTTCGCATCGGTTCGCGTTCGGACGGAGATTGTACCCGAGTCGAGCGCTTCTGTCGGCGAGCATGACACCAGGAAGCTGCCCCCGATCGCAATCCCCAGCATCGCGAGCGATGCGAACCCGGTCGTGCCGCGCCTGCTTACGAGGGAGCCGGCGAAGCGCGATGTCCAGGCGTCTTCGCGCGTTCCGGGAGGAGCGGCTGCAGGGAAGAGAGCCCTGAGTGTGGGAACGAGTAACAGCGACACGATGTAGCTTGACACCAGTGCGAGAGCCACTGTGATCACCAGATCGCGGTAGATGCTTCCAAGCAGACCGGGCAGGCCGGCGAGTGGGATAAACACCACGATTGTTGTTGCTGTTCCCGAGACACCGGCGGCGGCAACTTCATGGACTGCCTCACCGGGCCTGTCCGGTTTGAGCGCGAGATTCTCCGCGACGACTATGCTGTTGTCAACGATCATTCCGATGGCAACGAGCAACCCGCTGAGACTCATCAGGTTGACGCCCAGCCCGGACTGCTGCAGCAGCAACAGCGTAAGCGCAAGAGACGCGGGTATGGAGCAGACCACAGGTAGCGCAAGTACCGGACTGCGCGAAAACATGATAATGACGCAGAATGCGCATACGCTTCCGAGTAATCCCGATATGACAATATCCTGCACGGCGTTTCTCAGGGGCTCCGCGCCGTCGGCAGCAATGACCAGCCGTACATCGCCGGTGTTTCCGGCGTTGTACGCACTTACGAACGCAACGACGCGTCGTGCCACCTCAGGAGGGCTGTGTCCCGGACGCGCGTAGATCGATATTCCGACAGCTTCCTCTCCCTGGTAGCTGAACATCGACTGTTGTTCGGAAACACCGGCTTCGATCACCGCCACATCACGGAGAAGAACAGGATGATCTCCCGGTTCTCCGGCGACGGGTAAACCGCCGAGCGCATCCACCGTCGCGACAGCCGCGTCCGTCACGACGCTCAGTTCGCGCTCACCGATCTGTATCGTCCCGACCGCGTGTTCAAACACCGACGTCTCGATCGCGCCGGAAACATGCCCGAAGGCGACACCCTTCGCGGCTATGCGGTGAGGATCGACGCGTACGTGCACTTCCGCGCGCTCGCCGCCTGTTACGGTAATCGTGCCGGTCCCCGGGAGCTGCTGAAGCTGTGAGCGGAGCTGCCGGTCGGCGAGCCGCTGGAGCTCGCCGAGGCGAGTCCTTCCGGGAAGCACCGCGATAATCGCAGCCGGTTCGCGAAACACGGGAACCGACAGGACCGAGGGACGATCCGCCGCATCCGGCAGACCGGGGTAGACCCGGTCGGCCACCTGCCGTACTTCGGCTCGTGCGTGCTCGCGGGACACCCCTGCGTGAAACCGAACTTCAACCGCCGAAACACCCGCACGGGTTGTACTTCTGATCGCAGCGACACCGCCGATGCCCGAGAGCGCTCGTTCGACGGGGCGGGTCAAAAGGTCCACCACCTCAGCTGACGGCAATCCGGGGAGTTCGGTGCGGACAATGAAAACCGGCCGCTCGACCTCCGGCATGAAGGTCACCGGCATGCTGCCGGCGTTCACGATTGCGATGAGGACAACGATCACCATCGTGGTCAATACTGCCACCGGGTGCGTCTGCGCCCAGTCGATGATTCGCCTCACGGTTTCGGCCCTCCGATCTGGTTCAGATCCACGCGCCAGTCCTGCTCCAGCTCGTTTCCGAGAGAATCGGTAAGCTCCTGAAGCAGATAAACCGAGACGATGCCGAAGCGTCCTGCTTCATCTGTGACCTCGAGCCGGAGCCGAAAGCGGGTTTCAGTCTGTGACTCGGTCGTTCGGGTAAGCGAAATGAGCCTGAAGCGCGCGGAGTTGGCCCAGGCATATATGCGGAAGGCGCGAGCTACATCGACGGAACTGACCGTCGCCCCTGCGCCATGGGCCAGCGCAATCTCGATCTCGGCGAACTGTATGTCGGTGTGCGGAACGAACCCTCCGAGGTCGAGCGTTCCCCCGTCGACGAGCACCTCGCCGTCGAATCGAATCTCCTCCACCTGAAGCGGCTGAAACTCATGCTCAAGCGGCTTTATGCCGGCGAACAGCACGTGCGGCAAGAACCTGCCCTCGCGGTCACGCACCCTCGTCCCGATTTCGATCCGGTACAGGGTTCCCGCGTCGAGTGGCCCCCCGAGGTCCACACGAGCCTCGTGCACGTGCGTACCCGCACCCGTGGTAATGGTCACCGGTACCTCGGGAGATATCCGTATCGCCTGCTCGACGTCTGCGGCGCGTACCGCTTCGGCGAACTCGATTTCTACGGTCGTAGACCTTCCGTAGTGCTCGTATGTCGGTAAGAGGTCGGGTTCCGTATACCCGGCTACCGGGGTGATCGATGTAGTGTCAAAGCCCGGTTCATGGAAGTGCAGCGTGACCTCCTGTGTCGACTCGGTGACGTCGATTTCAGGGGAGCGGTACTCGAATGCTGCCGGAAGTACACCACCCCGGGCACCGGTTAATCCCTGCATCACACGCAGGCTGTGTTCGTTTTCCGGAGCATCCGGTGAAAGAAACACAACGTGAGCCGTTCGCCCTCTGTCTGCAAACTCGATTCTGTACCGGCGGTCGGGTGCAATTTGCAGATGTCCGTACAACGCGTCCGGCGCGACGGCTTCAGAAAATGAAAGGGTGACGGTGTGCGGGCGCGTCGCTGCTGCCGCGACGCGAAGAGGCGAGTCGTCCGGCTGTGGACCGAACTCGTGCGCCAGGGGTCGTCGCAGCGTGTTTCCGTGCATATCCTCGGCGACAGTCGAAACGGTGAACCGGTACGGGTGGCGTCTGTCGACCGGCTCATCCGGGTAAAAGTGTGCAGCGACGCCTTCCACAGAAACGCGCCCGTGCACAGTCCGATCGTTCTTTTGAAGGAGCACCGCAGCTTCAAAACGTGCCGGGTCGGGAGGCGCGGAAAACTCGACCGATATCCGCTGTGGGCTGTCGAGCCATACGCGCACAACCTCGAGCGGGGCCATGGGAAAAAGCCTGCATCCGAACACCGCCTGGAGCAGCATGGCGCTCACGAAGTTCCACAGCAGACGCTTCGGTACCTTCATCAGCGCGCCTCGTGCGAAAGGGTCAGCTCGACGGCCTGTCGTTCCCGGGAATCGGGTAGCGACAGTCGGTACAAGGCATGCGCGTCGGTGAAACCAGACGGAGTGACCCCGGACCACACCGTGGTCAGTTCACGACCGTCCGATGTCCAGACAAACTGATCGAGCACGATCGGAGTCCCGCCCTCGGGGACGACCCGCTCCACACCGAGAGTGTCGAGCATGTTCTGCCGGGGCGTTCCGATTTCGACAACGCGATCGAAGGCCATGACCGCATGAAGCAGGTAGTCAGGGCCGGTCGGCGCGACGGCGTGAACACCGGTACCATCAAAATCTGTAATCTGCACGTCACCGTCAGGCCAGATCAATCGAACCGACTCCAGAGCGGCTCTGCGATCGGGAGTGTGAAACGAGAGCGAGTAGGCTTCTCGCAGTATGTTTCCCCGGTTGTCCTCAAGCCCCGGAGGAATGAGTATGTGGTAGTCGGTATCCGGTTCGTAGGTATCGCGCGGATGCAGGCTCACTTCGGCGGCAGAGTGCTGTCGTGTCTCCAGGGACAAAGCGGGGCGAACGCGGACGGCTTGCTGTACATCCATGTGGCCCACGGGAGCAGAAAAGGTCAGAATGACCGGGTCACGACCCTCCGGTACCGGAACGGTCTGTCCGGGCTCGCCGGCAGCCATTTCGAAGCGATGGCCCCTCACTTCGAGCGGGACCGCTGAGACATCGTAGCGGAAATAACGGCGTATCGACCCTGCGAGTCCGGTTCCGGCTCGACTGCGCGCGGTGGGTTCTATCAGTACGTCGTAGGTCTGTGCGCTGTTCCAGGCGTTGCGAGGTACAATACTCAGGGTGTCGCCTGCTTCGTTCCAGTCAAACCGTACGTCCACCGCGGGGACTATACGGACCGCTTCTTCGACGCTCGGTCCGTTCATGGCCATACTGAACTGGAGACCTATCTGACCAGCGTTCCCGGCGAGAACTCCGTCGGCCGGGTTGCTCGATACAAGATGCGCCGTCGGTGCATCGGAACCGTAGAACAGGTGATGAAGAACCGCGACGGTGTGCGCTCGTCCGCGTGTATCGCGAACGATTCCCTGTATCTGAAGCTCGTGTACCGTCCCCGCCTCGGGTGGCTCGACGGGTGTAATCGTAAGCGTTCTTCCTTCCCAGGTCATCGCGTGCGCGACGGTGCGGCTCCGTGCGACCACGCGGACGAGGTCTTCGGCCTGGTCGCGGTCAACGCCGTGAGAGAAGCGCAGTGACACACCGGAGTCCGGCGATACAACGCTGTACCGTTCTCCCGGGTCGATCTCGACGTGAAGCTGAGTAAAGTCGACGACGGCACAGCTACTCGTAAGGAAAGCGCACAGCGGTACTATCCAGACACCGAACGGCTTCATGTTAATCCTCCTCTGTTTCGAACACCGCATGAACGTGTTCTCCCGGGCGCAGTCCGGAATGGTTCTCCAGGACTATGATCTCCCCTTCCTCGAGACCGCTCAGGAGGCGATAGCTGCCATCCCTACGCGCTTCAGAGACTGAGATCTCCCGGGGAAACACACGGTCTGCCGCGAGTACCCAGACCGAGGCTCGGTCCGCTTCGTGCTCGCGCATGGCTGAAGCCGGAATATGGATCCCGCTTCTCGCGCGTTCCGCGTGTATGCTCGCTTCTGCGTACATACCCGGTCGCAACTCGGCTGCGGTCCCGTGCAGCCGAATCAGTACGGACACCGACCCCGAACGTGGATCAGCAGCCACCCCGATGCGTCGCACTTCAGCGCTTCGCAGCTCCGCTGAGACTGCCGGAATGGTTACCGCAACCCTGGAACCTATGCGAATCTGTTGAAGGCCTGACTCGTGAAGCCGAACATTCAGATCGGGAGTAGACGTGCCGTGCAGCGTGAGCAGCAGGGTCCCCGGTTCTACCCGTTCACCGGACTCGACGTGAACGCGCGCTATGCGACCATTGCCCGGGGCGCGTACCGACAGCGATTCATGGAGATCGACAACTGCGTCCTGCTCGGCGACTGCTACGCGAAGGCGTGCTTCCTCGGAGGCGAGCTGTGCACGTACCATATGGAGGTTGTGCGACAGAATTTCCTCGACGTACATCCGGCTTGCGACATCGAGCGCTCCCGCCTGTGTGTCTGCACCAAGCTCGGCGGCGAGTACCGCTTGCTCGTTCTCCGCGATGCGCAGGTGAAGCTCCGCGGTGGAAGAAGCATGAGCGAAGGACGCGTGCTCTTCAGGCGAGATACCACCGGATTCCAGACGTTGGTCCGCCTGCCGGAGTCGCTCCGCCGCACGCTCGTACTCGATTCGTTCGAGCTCCGTCGCGTGCGCGAGTCCTCCAAGCCGTGTGACACGCTGCAAGATGTTCCTGCGCGTCGCGTCAATCCTCGCTTTCGCCAGCTGCACGGCATGCGCGGCGGCAGACACCTCGCCGGAGACCTGACGCCTGCGAGCGGAAATCTGTTCGTTCTGTATGCGTACGAGAAGAACGCCGCGACTCGCCGTGGCTCCCTCCTCGACCTCGATCCCGGCGACGGTTCCGGACGACGGCGCGCTGACACGTATTTCCTGCCGCGGCACGAGCGTCCCGAAAACGGGTATCGTCTCCTCGACCTGCTCCGGCCGCAGTTCGCCGACGTGAACGCGTCGAATCTCCTCGGGCCCGGAGGTCGTGTGCGGGGTTGCGGTACACGCGCCTGAGAGCAGCGCAGAGGCGAGAACCAGACGCTTCATGGCTGTGCGAGTCCCGTGCGGACCTGAAGCTGCTGGTACAGCCGTACCATCTGAAACGTCGTCTCAAGTTCGGCCAGCTGTGCCTGAGCGTGCTGGTATTCTGCTTCGAGAACTGCGGTCGAACGACTGTGTCCGTCTTCGGCCTCGCGGCGTGTACGCGCGACGACAAGCTCGGCAAGGGCAATCGCCTCCAGGTCCGTGTCGCGAACGGTGCCCAGATGCGTGTAGTCACGCAGCGCTCTGCGTATCCAGCTCGCGAGTTCGTGTTCACCACGCTCAAGCGCCTCCTGCGCCTGCCCGGCATCCACGCGACGACGTGTCAGGGCAGCCTCGGACTGAACCCGCGTTGACGAGCCGGTCTGTACGCTCAGCCTTCGCGAGGCGGTGTTCCCCGTGTCGAATGCGAGACCACCGCCGAATCCCAGATATCCGCTACGGAGCCCCGGCCACGAGAAGCGCAACTCGAAGCGCAGCGCAGGCGAGGCAAGCGGCAGAGGCTCACCTCTCATGGACACACCGGCGGTTCCCTCGACGACCGGTGTGAGCGCTGAAGGCATCGCGTCGCGCAGCGCGGAGGTTCTGTCGCGCTCGAAGCGCAGACGCTGTATGGTCGGATCGGATCCGAGTGCTTCGGAAAGAAGTACCCCGAAACCGTTTCGTATCGAAGGCGGATCGCTGCCGGGCCTGATCGTCGGATGTATCGTAAGCGCGACGGGTTCTTCGACACCCAGCATGATCCTCAATCTGCTGTGAAGATCCTCTGCGGTATTGCTGCGCTGCGCGACTTCGATCGCCGCCCGTTCTACCGACAGCTCCATGACCTGAAGCTCGTAGCCGGTAAGCAGTCCCAGCTCGTGATCGCGCAAACGCGCGTCGAGTTCGACCTGCGACCGGCGGTAGTGCTGCTCCCCGATTCGTGCCGCCTGCACAGCAAACTCATAGCTTGCGAGGAGTTCCACAACCGAGGCCGTTCGCTGTGACTCGTGTTCTTCCCGCCCGATGGCACGCAGGCCAAGTTCAGCGCTCACCGCGTTCCGTTGAGCGTCACGACGTCCCCCGTCGTACAGTGGCAGTGATGCGCCGACCTGCAGTTCAACGCTGTGTGCATCAGCCTGGTTCTGCACCCGGTTCCTGCTGCTCGCGATCGAACCCTGTATCTCAGGCAGGCGTATGCGGGTCAGGTCATCGAGGTTGCGCCGGACGAACGCTTCTTCGCTACGGTAGTATTCGATCGCGATGTCGTGTTCACGCGCAAGCTCAAGCGCGTCGGCCGTACGTGTAATGATGACGGCGTTTGAGAGCGCTTCCGCTTGAGCCGCTTCGACAGGGCTTAAAATGAGTCCGGTCGACAGGCTCGCGAGAAGCACTCCCGGCGCAAGAATCGTTCGTACGTGCATGGGACCCTCCGACGCTATGTACACGGCTGATCCGAAGGTTGATTGAAAAGAAATTTCCGCCAATCAAAACGAGTGTTCGCTGTGTATGTACTGTCAGAAGGAGGTGCCATGCCGACGACCGAACGCAGACGGTTCTCACACGCCGCGGCGGCGCTTGTTTTCGGGCTTGCCGCGACGACTCTCGATGCGATTCCCGGACAGGACCTTGACGAGTACCTCGATCGCGCATCCCGCGCGAATACCGAGGAAGAATGGTGGAGCTACGGCTCGTCCGCAAGGGATTATGCCATCCGCCATTCCCGGCTGCCGCAGGAGTCATCTGCACAGCTGGAGGCGGATCTCGACGCGTATCTGCACGAAGCGTTTCGCAGCTGGCGTGACAGCCGGGAAACGACGCGGGAGCCGGGACTTGAAAGCCTGCGACTCTTTGACGCTCTGCGTCGCGTCGACAGCCTCGACGCAGACTCAGACCATGAAGAACGCGAAGCGATCTGGGACAACGCCCGTCGTCAGGTTCCCGCTCTTGAGACCGTCATAGAGCTTGAGTCGGCTCGTGTGACCTCGAGACGGAAATATGATCATGAAAGCCTCAGACGCATTACCGAGAGAAACTCCCCCCTGGAGACAGCATCGTATCTCAACGCGCCGTGGCTCTTCGAATCTTCTTCGTCGGTTCGTCCTGCGGTTACCGGCCGTCCGGACGGTCCGCGGTCGTCCGACCACGAAAGCTACGCAGCGGCAGTGGCCGAAGCTCAGGGTCTGTGGAACGAAGCCGAAGCCGACCTGCTCGCCGAACGTCTCCGGTGGGAGGAAGCGACGCATGCCGCGTATTCGACGGAGCGAGCGACGTGGCAGAACGCCTTTTCCCGGCTCTCCGGTCAGCGGCAGACCTGGGAAGAGTCGTTTCGCGAGCTCGTATCGAATGAAACGATGTGGCATGAACAGCAGCGGGAGGCCTTCGAACGGCAGCGCGCCGTTGCAGCCGACGCGGAGGCACAAGCGATACGGGCTCGCCGAAGCGCTGCGGATGAGCGGCTTTCGGCAGCCGTAAACCTCTACCGCTCAAGCCGGGCCGCCGAGCGAACGGCACGAACCGCCGCGGAGCTCTGGACGTCTCTGGACCGACCCGAGTCGGCCGCAGAGCGGGACTACTGGGAACAGGAAGCAGAACGCCACGCAGGCATCGCAGCGGACACTGCGCATGCCATGGACCGCTTTGTGAACGAATACCACGGCGACGCGGGGTACGGTCCCGAAAGCCGGGAAATCGCGCGCGCCGAATACGCGATCGACCGCGCCGAAGAGGAACTCGCGGTCTGGGAACACGTCCGCGACTACGCACGTACTGAGTCCCCGAACAGGGAAACGGCTGCCGAGACGGCAGAAAACCTGCTGTATGCCTCTGAGGCTGCTTCCCGCGCGTCCGCGACGGTACACGAGCTCAGCGCGGAGATGCGCGAGCTTTCCGCTCGCATCGAGTCACTGAGGACCGAGCAGCGATCGTTCGCGGATCTTGTTCGGGAAACAGACCTCGAAATTACCGAGTTGAACGAGCGACAGCGGGCGTATCTCGGCCGCCTCGATGCACCGGGGGAAGAACTCCTCGAACGTCTTGCCGCTGATGCGGTCGCAGCGTGGACCGGGTTCACCGGAGGCGGGGATGCTGTCGATGACGCCGACGCGCTTCTCGACGTGCTGATCGGTGTCATGGAGCGGGAACACGACGCCGAGCGGTTCCTGTATTTCGGCGAGCGGCAAGAAGCGCTCGAAGAGCATTCGCGAGCGGTATTCGACCAGCTTGGCGGCGATTCTGCTGAAAGCGCATCCCGGGCTTTCGCCGCCGGCGATACCGAAACGGCTCTCAGAAGCATACGCGCTTCAGCACAGACCGATTCGGCCACCTACCTCTTGTCCGAGGCAGCTTCCGATTACCCGCACGCTGCGCGCGTACTCCGGGACATGCTCCGTGCATCGATTCTTGAGGTCAGTGTATTCGCCGACGCGCTCGACCCGTATGCCGGGGAGCCGGAGTCGAACGCGGATACATTTGCACGTCTTGAACTGCAGCGGATACGCTCCCAGCTGTCACTCGAGCTTGAGCGCGCGCGTTTCGTCGAAGACACAGCGGCCGACGAAACTGAGCTGTCGGTCGAAGCGCGAATCCTGCTGCACGGAGCGACGGGGGCAGAGGATGCTGCATACGGAAGCGGCGATGTTCTGCGGGTCGCAGCGTGGATCGACGAGTTACTCGACGGCCTGCCGGAGGACGCGGCATCCTCTGAGGCGGGCGACGCGCTTGAGGAAGCACTCAGTCGCATGGAGCGAGAGGATCCGACTATCTTACACGCGATTTCTTCGGCGTCGGTCGCGCGTGAGCTGTCCGCGCACGCGATCGACGGCTGGCGGGACGCGAACGCCCGGACCTCTGCTCGAAACGCAGCCCTGCGCTACGAGTATCTCGAACAGTACGTCCTGACGCCCGCGCGCATCGAATCTGCCCGGGAACGTGTGTCTGCGCTTCCCGCCGGCGACGACCTGCACGCGTTCCTCGACGCCGGTCTGCATCACGAACTCGATCCTGAAATGGATTCCGTACCCGTGCTTCAGGAGCAGTACCTCCGGACGACACAGGCCCTGCTCGAGGCCGGGTCAACCGCTTCAGCCGGGTCCGACGAGTCTCTCCGGGTGTACCGCCGCGAACGCGAGGTGCTGAACGGCATGGTATCGGCACTGCAGCCCTACGACGGCGTGACCACGCCCGCCGGCAGCGCCGGGGAGCTGTTCGCCGCTGCCGAAGAGCTATTGGAACGGTCGGCGGAGGGCTACGCGGAGGAGGCCGAACTCCGATCAGAGTACGACCGTCTCTACTCGAACCTCATGGTGCGACGATCGCAGCTGCAGGAAGCGCTGCAGCATGACCCGGAGGAGGCTGCCGCTGAGCTCCACGAGATGAACCACCGGATTGAACAGATCCGGGACGAGCGGGCATCGATCGTACGACAGTGGGAAGGCCAGCTCGAGATGCTTTCGGACGAGATCCGCGTTCTCGAGACGGTACAGTCAAGCCTTGAGGATGCGATTGACGAAGAAGAAGCGGCTCGGCACGCGTACACCATTGCGCGCAGTGTCGATGTGTACGCGAGGAGTTTCTCGCTTACCCCTGAGGACGTGGAGATGCGCTACGATCAGGCGGTGTCAGCGCTCGCCGCGGCGCACGACGAGCTTGAGGAGCTGCACGTGGTGGAGCGGGACACAGAGCGCTTCGCAGAATACACGGACCTGGCCACCGGACGCCTTGAAGCGGAGTATCTGCTGCGCGAGGTTCACGAACTGACCCGCGACATACACGAGGAGACCGAGGACGTCTCGCGGGAAATGCAGGTCGCCCGCGACGGCGTCTTCCGCAGTCCGGAGAGCGACGCGCTCGGCGACAGGCACGACTGGTTTTTGCGGGTTGCCGATCGTCTTCAGGAGGACGGAAGCACGCTTCTGAATCGCTTCAGCCTGGCCATGTATGCGGAAGCCTACGGAGATTATGAAGCTGGCCGGAACGGGTCGGAGTCCGGATTCATGACACCCGAGCGCATAGTATCTCCTGTTCTGCACGATGCATTGACGCGGGGTGGCGCCTTTCGCAGTCCCACCGATCTCGGTGCGTACATCCTTGAAGAAGGGCAGGCAGCGCTCGCGCACATCGAAGCGGACCAGGAGCTTCGCAGTCTGTACCGCAGCTACCGCGCATACCGCGAGGAATCGGCCTTACAGGGCGATCATCTCCTGTCGGAAATCGAGTATCTGTCGGCTCCCGCGACCGTGGTTGCTCACGCGATGGACCGGAGCAGCGAGCTCGCCCGCCGGAGTCGACGCAGCAGCCGGACGCTCACCGCAATCGGAATGGGTTTCTACTTCTCGGGACTTGCGAGCTTCTTCTCGCCACCGCTCATGGCGACGCTCATGCTTCGTTCTACTGTTGAGTTGAGTCTCGCTGCGGCCGCGGGTCGGGCCGCGGGCAGTTATGAGGAGCTCCATGACGATCTGTCGGCACTCGGCTTTGCGCAGGAATACCGGGAGAGCGTGGCCGACATCGAAGCGGAGTTTCGTGCATACGCCTCGTTGTCCTCGCGTCACGCAGAGCTTGAATCACGGCGAGAAGCCCTGACCCGCGGCGGGCTGAGCGACCTCCCGCATATTATAGCGTCTTCCCCCGGGAGCAGGGGAGGCGCAGAGTCCTTCGCAGTGTCGCTCGTAGAAAGAACAGCGGATAATCCCCGTGTGCGTTTGAACGACGCTACGCACGACCTTTTTTCAGAGCTGCAACGCGTATCGCTCGCCTTCCGACGCGACGAAGACGCGTTCCTTGAGGCGGCGGCACAGGACACCGGGAACCGTGACCCGGCAGGTCTGAAGCGCGCCCTCCTCGACGCGTACGAGCGGTTCCCGCAGGAGCTGCCGTTTCATCATCAGTCTCTGTCTGAGGAGCGGATCGCTACTCTGCACGAGTACTACAGACGACGGCTCGACGAGCGGGACGAGTACGACCGCGCGGCGTTTCGCGAGCGGACGGATCTAATGCGTGACGGACTCGCGGCCGCTGCACGGCAGAGACATGCCCAGCTCAAAGAAGTCGAAGACCGAGGGCGGCAGGCGTGGCAGGACGCGGGCGACGAACTGGTTTCGCGCTACGCGGACGTGCTTCAGGACCGAGCACACGCCTACGAACGTACAGCTGCCGAATACGAGTTGCGTCACGAGCAACTGCTTGAGCTTCGACGAGGATGGACACGCGACGCCGAGGGCCACGAATCACCGGATCGCCTGGTCCGCGAGATTCTCTCGCGTGCCGTGCCTCCCGTGGTTCGTTCGCATACGGAAAGCAGGGATGGTGCGTTGCACGAACTTGTGGACGATCTTTCGCCGGCTTACACACTTTCACGTGTGCTGCGTGCTGCGCGCGAAAACCTTTCCCTGCACGATGCCGCCGCGAACCGTGACCATGAGGACTTGTTCGATCGCACGAGCGTGGCCGCAGGGCGACCCTTTGCGACGGTATCTGAAGTCGAGATACTGCGTCACGTGCAGGAGACACGGTCCCGGGGAGACGACGAGACTGCCCGGCGATTGAGCCTTGTGCACTCGGGACATGTTATCTCAGAGCTGAATGGAATTCGAAACGAAGCCATGCACATGGTCGACTCAGCGAATGCCGCTGTAGCAGAGTCGATTCATCGCACCTTTACACGAGCCGGATTTCGCCGCGAGGCCGATTCATATGTTCGTGATACGCTCGTTGGAAACACGATGCAGGGGAGCACGCGGGAGCGACACCGCATTCGTCCCTACAGAGCCTTTCGCGATTTCCGCTTCGACCTGCCTTCAGGGACGTCCCTGCACAGTCTCGCCGCCTCAGGCAGCGTTGCGGTCTCACAACGGGTCGCCGCGGCGCAGCAGTCGGTCGCGACCGAACTCGAACGGATCTTCGGCAGCGACGCGGAGCGTTCAGGTGGGGGGCGCGTCGACCCGGATGCCGCCACCGTACTTCGCCGGAGCCTCGAACGCGGGTGGCTCGCCGAGCTGATCGACTACGGCGATGAGGAGGAGGTGCTGCACCGCGATCAAGCGGCGACGCTGATGCCCGGTGCATTCGGCGCTCACGTCGGATATGCGCCGGAGCTTTTCCCCCGTGTCGACACGGCTCTCGGGTGGCGTGGGAACATTGCCTTTCGCGGTCGCGGTGAGCTTCACTCGCTGTATGGACCCTTCATGTACTATCAATCGCTTCAGGGACTCGGTTATGGCGAACTGCAACAGGGTTTCCACAACGTCCGTCTCTGGGACGCCGAGAACGCCTTTTCCATCTCCGATGTTCTGCACGTCGGGGCCGGCGTTGCCGGTGGATTCATGTCGGCAGGAGCCTCTCTCGCTCTGAGCCTTGGTACGAGCACGCTCACCTCTGCGCTGGATGTTGTGTCCGGCGAGGCCGACGCCTCAGAGGCCGCACTTCGAAGCCTGACGAACGCTGCATCGGTCGGAATCGGGAGCCTCGGAGGGTCTGCCGGATCCCGCATTACAGGAGCAATCGGCCGGGGATGGGGCGGAGAGCTCGCGTCCACCGCTGGAGAACTTGCGATCACGAACACGGGGCGGTCGGCAGTGTACGCCCTCGGGACAAACGGTTTTTCGACTGAACGGTTTCTGCGAGGCATCGCCGGGCCGGACACGATTGCCCGTACGGCGGGCCGCATCAGCGGAAGTCTTCTTACCGGCGACCTCAACGGGTTCTCCGCAGCTGATCGGGGGGCGGCGAGCGCGGTCGCGGGGGGCGTGGGCAGCGCCGTGGAGTTCGGGCTGCAACACGGGCTCACCGGGTCCGCAACGCTCAATGTACTGAATTTCGCCGATCTTACGCAGATCGCGGGCATACAGGGATTTCGGACCGGCGCATCTGCCGGGCTGGCAGAGCTGAATGTCGGCGGGACAGCGGCGGGTATACGGCTCGGTTCCGGTGGAATCGACGCGAGCGCACGCCGGTTTCAGGTCCTCGCTTCGGGGCTTCCCGTGTACGCCGAGCAGTTGAAGATAGCAGCGCACGCATTGAGCCGAACGACCGTCTTTGCACCGGACTACGAGGGGACGCGTTCCGTCGGTACTGCCCTTCGCAGCCTCTACAGTTTCGGCAGCGAGGCAGGTGAGCGGCTGTACTCGGATGTGCTGTCGGGTGCGGTGACGCTCTCGGTCGGCACCGCCACCGGTACAGTCGTGGCCGAGCGGGTTCGCGATGCCACCGCAGACGTAGTTCATCTCGCGAGCCTTGGAGACAGGGGCGTGGACCCTGCGGCGAGAGCTTCGCGTCTGTTCGCAGGGCTTGCCCTCGAGCACGAGTCGCACCGGGACGGGCGGGTCCGCTCACAGCAGTCGCAAGTGGCCGAGACGGTGAATGCGGTCAGATCCCGGCTGGACATGGCCGATCGGATGATGGCCGACTACGGCGTCGAACTGTCGCAACACGAGCTGACGGTGTCCGAATTACTGTTGTTTCGTATGGCTGAGGAGCTGGGAAACGATCGATATTTCAACGACTTTGTAGAGCTTGTGTACGGTTCCGACAAAGACTACTTTTTTCTTCCGGTTCTTACCGGAGGCGAAACACAGACAAGCGGGACTTACGCCGACGTTGCCCTCTTATCCGGGTATTCGCGTGAGGAGGTGGAGCGGCTCAACAACGAATCTCTTGACAACGCCTGGCAATCCTATACCGGCGGACAGGTGTACGAGCATCTGTACTCCTCCAGAGAAGCGTTCGGTGCGGCGCTGAGAGCCGACCCCGACCTTGCGAATCGATACGGTTACACGCATCGCCGTTTCATTTCGATACGTGACTACGGCTGCGTACTGTTTTCCATGGCGTATATGCTTCGTACCGCAACCGAAGAGTACCATTCGGTGCTCGACATAAACGCCGCGCTCGTCGATCAGGGGCTGTTCATTAACCGGACCATGCTCTCCTCCGACCTCATTGCAGACGCCCTGAACCTTCTGTCGGGTGACGATGTAGAGTTTGAACTTGTGTCACAGATTGCCCGGCCTTCGGAGCAGGACTTTCTTGACGCGCATTACTCTGACGAGGAATACATGGGGCTCGTCCGCATCGCCGCGGCAGACCATGTCGGTTCCGATACGCGGGAAGCGCACGGGATACACTCCGAAGCGCTGCGAAGCCTGAATCTCGAATGGGACGATTACACGGACGGCTACCGGGTCAGTTCCGTCAACACGGCAAACCCCTATACCGGTTCGTATGCGCATTCTGCGCGCACCGAACGAGAAATCGACGAATTTTCACGTCTCGATCTCTTCCGCGTTGTGCGACACTCATCGGCGCAGCGGATTCCGGTATTACATCACGCGTATCGAAGCGCCGGTGCACAGTTTTCCGCGTACTGACGATGGAGTTCCGGTGCACCGGAACTCCGTATAAGATCTTGCCGGTGAGCGCAGAAGTACATATCTTCTGCGTATGAAAGCATACCTGCGCGGCTTTACCTTTATTGTGCTTGTGGTCGGTTTTTTCGGTCTGGTACAGGCCTTTTCCTCGGGTTCCGGGGAAGGTGCTTCGGCTCCTGTTCACGAAGCGGAAGCGGGACCGGTGCCGCTGTATAACGGTGAATCCGAGCCCATCTTGCTGGACGAAGAGACGGAGTACTCATTTCCCGTGGATCTTGCAAATGAACAATGGCGTCAGCGCCTTGAGCCCGATCAGTACGCGACGCTTATTGAACATCGTACCGAGCCGGCCTTCACCGGGCGGTACGACGGGCACACTGAAGCCGGTATCTACTACTCAGCTGCCAGCGGACAGCCTCTGTTTCGAAGCGAAGACAAGTATGACTCCGGGACGGGCTGGCCCAGTTATACCCGCCCGATCAGCGTCGACGCGGTGTACCATCGTATCGACACGAGTCTGTGGACGACACGTATTGAGGTTATCGACAGCTTCAGTGGCGCCCACCTCGGTCACGTATTTACCGACGGTCCGGAACCCACCGGCCTCCGGTACTGCATTAATTCCGACGCGCTGGTTTTTGTTGCCTACGAGGATAATCCTCCGGCGAACCTCTACGACTGGTCGGAGATCGCCGAGCTGCCGGATTACGGAGATATCGACCTCGGTCCTGTTGCCTCCGAATAGCAAACTCAACTGCTGAGGCGCTGCGTGCCCTGGACCATGGCCGCTGCGTCCATGTTCAGATGCTCACCGAGATATACGAGGACCTGTGGCCATTCACCGTCGGTCATTCTGCTTTCGTCAAAGGTGGCGAGGCACAGCAGATAGAACCGGTTCTGCACTTCCGCGAGGTCAATGTCAACGGCAAAGTCGTCTATGAGATCGAGGGTAAACAGCAGAGCATCGATTGCGGTGAGGTCGTCCGGCCGCGCTGCGAGCTCGTCCATCAGGCGGCACAGACGCCTGGATATGACGAGGCCAAATCCCTCTCCGTGCGGGTGCATCTTCCAGCGAATAAACTCCTGGACACAGTTGTCGATGTCGGCCACATCCAGCACATCTTTCTCGAAGGCTTTTCGGAGATCGCGGGTCAGAACGCGACGAACGGTGTGGTGCAGATCCTCCGGGAGTTTGCCTCCCATCCGCGAGACAGACTGGAGCATGGCATAGTTATCGTTTATGAGCTTGCGATGCGATTCGTGCAGCGCAAGCTGCGGCGATTGCAGCATCTGCTCAATGACCGCCGTCTGGTCGTCGACAAACAGCTGCTCGAGAATTCGAGTGTCGGAGCCAAACATCTCATCGAGCTCGACGATAAGACGCGGCGTTTCGTGATGGAGAAATTGCCGCTGGAAACGCAGGCGGTGTTCGGCCCAGTTGTGGGCGCGACCTGCGCTGAGCGCACCTCCAAAGAGATTGTGGTCGCCGAGATTCAGGACTGCGAATACGATTCGGCGTTCTTCGGTCGTAATCCGCGATCTGACGCGAACCATTCCTGCGACAAACAGATTTCGCCCCGCCTCTTCGCGGATAATCTCCACCGGCTGGACGTCGAATCCGCTGAGCGTGGAACCGGCGCCTTCGATCTGAAAGAGCTTCGTAACCGCGTAATGAACCGCAACGCGTTCGAGTTCAACCGACTGCTCCGAAACGTAGCGCTGGTATACGATGTCGCCGCTTGGGTGTTGCGGTAGATTCGACGGAGCCTGTCTGAGCACCTCGAGGAACCGCGGTGTGGGGTCCGCGCCACCGACTTTTCGGCACAATTGCAGCGCGCGGGACGCGTACTGAAGAATCTGTACCGTCTCGATACCGGATATCTCATCAAAAAACCATCCACAGCTCGTGTACATAAGTAGACAGTTGCGTTGCATCTCGAGGAGGCTCACGGTTTCCTCGTGAAATCGGGGATCTAGCCCGGGAGCCTCCTCTGCGATAAAGCGCCGGAACCCGGCGGGACTGCGGTCTATCATGAAGTTGATGTAGCGATTCCGAACTTCCCACGGATCGCGGAAGATATCTCCCGCTTTCCGCTCGTACACAATGCGAAGACTGTCTCGGATCACGTCCAGGGCTGCGCGCAGCGGACCTCGCCACTGTTGCTGCCACCTCGGGTTGCCTCCCGAGTTACAGCCGCATGCCGCTCGCCACCGTTCCACACCGTGTACGCAGCTCCAGCTCGAACGCTCGACGATCTCCACCTCCCGCGTAGGCGGGTGCTCTTCGAGAAACTGACCGTATATCGTGAACTCAACCGATTCGGTATGCCGCAGCCGCTCAATGCAGTAGGCGAGCGCCATCTCGCCGCTACGATGGTGATGTCCGTACGTCTCCCCGTCGGTCGCGATGTGCGCGAGCGCCGCTCCTGCTGAATCCGACTGCCCGGGTAACAGGCCCAGCATTCTGTTTGCCAGCGTGCCTCCGTTATAGAGAAGGTCACCAAAAGCGATTTCCTGCGATACCGGACCGTCGTAGAAGAACAGATCGATGCTGCGGCCGGAGGGCAGGTTGCATCGGTACGCGACCCTCGGATCGACGTGCCCCCCGCGGACGTCCGTCCAATCGGTCGTTCCTGCATCCCGGACGCGAGCCGCCTGATAAGGGCTCAGGATGGTAAACCGGATGCCGTGCTCGGCGAGTACTTCGAGCGTCTCGGTGTCCGCCGCTGTTTCAGCAAGCCACATGCCTTCGGGAAAGCGCCCGAAACGATGTTCAAAGTCACGTATGCCCCAGCGGACCTGGGTTATCTTGTCGCGCCTGTCGGCGAGCGGCATTATAATGTGATTATACACTTGCGCAAGAGCCGATCCGTGCCCTCCAAAATGCTGCATGCTTGAGCTGTCGGCCTCAAGGATGGCCGCATAGGTTGCCGGCTGGTGGCGTTCCATCCAGCTCAGGAGTGTCGGTCCGAAGTTAAAGCTGATCCACGCGTAATTGTTGACAATACCGCGTATGGTACCGTCCTCGCCGAGGAGGCGGGCAAAAGCGTTTGCTTCGTAACACTCGGCGTTAATTCGGGCGTTCCAGTCGTGGTAGGGCGCCGCAGATTCCTGCAGCTCGACTTCTTCAAGCCACGGGTTTTCACGCGGCGGCTGATAGAAGTGTCCGTGTATGCATACGTAGCGTTTCATTTTAGTCCTGGGCCAAAAGTATCACGCTTTGTGCACGGATTCGAATGGGCCTGTCTGTGGAAACGCGCTCACCGTTTGCCGACCCGGGGCCCGCCCACTGACCCGAAGCGGTATCGAGTACGCAGCGAAACACGGTCGTGTCCGCGGCAAAGGTTACCGTTCCGTCGCGCTCGCCAAGATTCATGAGGACGACGTTCAAACCGTCGCGCGTCTGTCGGCTCAGCGCAATTACGTCGGCGTAACGCTCGACGCTGTACGCGTCGCGCAGTGACACCGGTGCATTCGCGTCGCGTACCAGGGATACGTCGGCCTCGCGCGCTCGAATTTCTTTCCGCAGTTGTATGAGACGGCGATACAGCGCTCGCAGCGTCTGCTGTTCCCTGGTGTTCGCGTGATCCGGCTGCAGTCTGCTCTCCGCGTAGGTCGAAGGCGCCTGCGGGTCGGGAGGTGTACGGCCGTTCGAGCCTTCCACACACTCGGACTGTCGCCCTGCGCGAACGGCGGCAATAAGATCAGGATCGGAATGGCTGACGAAGTACTCGAATGGTGCGGTCTCCCCGTACTCTTCGCCCATGAAGAGCATGGGTACGAAGGGTCCGAGCAGCAGCACCGACGCGAGCATTTTCTGGACCTCGAAGTGAACAAGCCTCGTGATGCGCGCACCGTCTGCACGGTTTCCTATCTGGTCGTGGTTCTGTATGTAGCCGACAAACTGCTGCGGCGCGCAGTCCTCGGCGGAATTGCCGAAGGTCCGCTGCCAGTACTTCGAGTATTTTCTTGACAGGGCGTAGCCTTGTGACAGCGCAGCTTCGACCATGGCGCTGTCGCCGAAGTCAGCGTAATAGCTTCCTCGTTCCCCGGTGACCCGGGCGTGCAGCGCGTGGTGCAGGTCGTCAAGCCACTCGGCTGTCATACCGAGTCCGCCTTCGCTGCGCGGTCGTATGACACGGCTGTCGTTCATGAGTGATTCCGCAATCAGATATCGCTCCCTGCCGGTTCTCAAGCCAATGAGCTCCGCCTCCTCGCTCAGCTGGGCGAGTATGGGTGTGGCACCTTTATCGAACATGGCGTGCACCGCATCGAGTCGAAGGCCGTCAATGTGGAACACTTCAAGCCACTGGGTCAGGTTATCGATAAAGAACCTGCGCACTTCGTCGCTGTGGGGTCCATCGAAATTCAGGGCGTCCCCCCAGGGTGTTGAATACCGGGCGGCGAAGTAGGGGGCGAAGTCGGCCAGATAGTTGCCTTCCGGCCCGAGATGATTGTAGACGACATCGAGGATAACCGCGATGCCGCGACGGTGTGCCTCGGAGACGAACGACGCCAGGCCCGTGGGACCGCCGTACGCCGCGTGTACGGCAAAGGGATAGACCCCGTCGTAGCCCCAGTTGCGGGTACCGGGAAAATGAGCGAGCGGCATCAGCTCTACCGCCGTGATACCAAGATCGCGCAGGTAGTCGAGTTTCTCGACAGCCGAGTCGAGCGTACCACCCTGAGTAAAGGTGCCGACGTGCAGTTCGTAGATGACGTGGTCGGCAAAGGAAATCGGGCTGTAACCCGGGTCGTCCGGCTCCAGCAGCGACAGGTCGACGACCGTGGACGGGCCGTGGACACCGCGTTGCTGCAGTCGGCTTGCCGGGTCGGGTCTGTCGATCGAGTCGTCGAGGCGGTAGAAATACTCCGCGCCCGCACCGGCATCCGGCACAGTCGCGGTCCAGTACCCGTGTTCTGCAGGCACCATGGCTACGGTGCGTTCCTGCGGGGATACGATTTTAACTGCCATCGATTTTTTGAATGGGGCCCAGACGCGAAACTGTGTTCCTGAACCCTCGTGGTATGTACTTCCTGTCGTCATCCGTTCTCCAGACCCTGCGGTCAGCCGATGATATATCGCATCCCTTCGATGGGTATACGCAGCCAGTCAGGACGATTGTCGAGTTCGTATCCCAGCTCGTAGATGGCTTTATCCAGCAATAACAGCTCCAGCAGCACGCGCCGATCCTGTTTGTCCTGAGGTATGAGGTTGGACTCACCCATCTCCTCGAAATACGACTGGAGGTACACACTGGACGTGGTGAGGTACCAGGGCTCAAGCCACTGGTAGAGTTCCTGCTGTTCGGTGAGCCCGCTGGTGCCCAGGTACCCCGCCCAGATTGCGTAATGAAAACTGCGCAGCATACCGGCGACGTCGCGGAGCGGGGAAAATTTGAGTCGTCGTTCCGAAATCGGGCGCGCCGGCTCTCCTTCCATGTCGATTATGACGAAGTCACGCCCGGTAAAAAGCACCTGTCCGAGGTGGTAATCGCCGTGCACCCGCGCCTTCTGCGCATCGATTTTGTGATCGCGAATGCGACTGAGCCGTTCGACGACCTCACTCTCGTGGGCAAGGATATATTCCAGTTGAGTTGCTGAAGTTTCGTCCACTTTCCTGACCGCCTTGCGAACGCGTTGCAGTACCTGCTTCAGAAGCGCCCGCGAGCTTTGATACATTCCCCGTTGATACAGAAGGCTGAACGCTTCGGGCGATGATTGATCGTCGCTCCCGATAGAGCTCAGCGCTTTATGGAGTTCAGCCGTCTGCCGGCCGAGCGTGCGTATCATCTCGAGAAAGTACCCGTCTATCGCGTCAATGAAGGGGTGTGTCAGCTGCCCGTCGACAGAGTCAAAAATACTCTTCTGCTTCGGGGCGGCCTGCTCCGGAGTCACCGACGAACTGAGCATAAACTCGAGGTAGCGGTCCACCGCATTTCGGGTAAAGGCCCATGCATCGCCCTCATTGGCAACAAGGTCGACCATAAGACCCGCCGCCGACGTGCCGCCGTTCCTGGCGGACCGCTCGTACGACAGGTGCCCGCGATAGGTCGGGACAAGACCTTTCGCCGTAGCTGTTGCGCTGAGTTTGCGAATAAGTTCGACATCCGGATTCTCCCCCGGTTCGAGTTTCCGGTACAGTTTCAGAAACAGACTGTTTCCATAGATGATGGACGTATTCGACTGTTCGACTCCGAGGACCTTGCTCTCGCGGAGCGCCTCCTCAGGCGCGCGACTGCGATTCGGGGTACGGCCAATAAGTTCCCCCGTACTGCTCTTGATCTTGCGCTTTCGCAGCAGGAGTTCAAGCAGCGCCGCGCGAAACTCCGGGGAAAAGGTTGCGTCGTAGAGGTATCCTTCCGCGCCGCCGAAATGAACCGGAGCGATAATCGCTTCCGGGACGTGACTGTCGAGGTAGTCGGCATGCTCGTCGGTAGCGATCGCGAGAGGAATCTGATAGTGCTCTGCGTCCCGGTCCGCATACTCGTAGGTAAGAATACACACCTTGCTCTCACCGAGCACCATGAAATCACTGATGGTCGTTCGACGAACCTTACGGCTTTTACTGCGAAACCACCTGCAGGACTGCACGTAAGAGGGGAGTATGCGCGAGCCGAGATCGTCGCGAAGACGCGGAGACATGCGCTTCCAGTCGGTCTTGCCTATGGTAAGGCCGCTGTCCCGGGTACCACCCGAACCGCGGTGTTCAGCCGGCGCAATCAGTTCGAACCAGAAATAATCGTAGCCGCCAATTGTAAGGACAAAGTCTTCGTCAGGAATACGGTTGAACTCGTTTTGTCCAAAGACTTCGAGCAGTTGGGAACCCGCGTGATCTCGCAGATCGAGATCGACCATCTGCACGTGCCGCGACAGGTTTATGATGCAGAGAAGCGTCTCTTCCTCGGTTTCACGGAGGTAGCTCAGGACATGTGTGTTGTTCGACTGCACGAAGGTCAGTCGACCGCGACTGAACGCTCTGTAGCGTTTGCGCGTTGCAAGAAGGCGCTTCATCCACCACAGAAGCGAACTCGAATTCTCCTGCTGCGTCGCGACGTTTATGCTTTCGTAGTGATATTCAGGATCTATGTTGACGGGCAGATAGAGCCTTTGTGGATTCGCTGCCGAGAACCCCGCGTTACGATCGGGGTTCCACTGCATGGGCGTGCGCACCCCGTCCCGATCACCGAGATAGACGTTGTCTCCCATCCCGATTTCGTCGCCATAGTACAGCACCGGAGTGCCTGGCAGCGACATGAGCAATACGTTCAGCAGTTCGATGAGTCTGCGATCGTTGTCCAGCAGTGGAGCAAGCCTCCGGCGTATGCCGACATTCAGTCGATGTCTCGGGTCGCGCGCGTACACCTGATACATATAGTCGCGCTCTTCGTCGGTGACCATTTCCAGCGTGAGTTCGTCGTGGTTTCGCAGAAAGATTCCCCACTGCGCCGAAGGCGGGATCTCCGGGGTCTGTTCGAGTATATCGATAATCGGAAAGCGGTCTTCCCGGCGCACCCCCATGAAAAGGCGGGGCATCAGCGGGAAATGGAAGCTCATATGGCACTCGTCGTCGTCGCCGAAATACTTGACCGAGTCTTCCGGCCACTGGTTGGCTTCGGCGAGGAGCATACCGCCGGGGTGGTTCGCATCTACGTGAGCGCGCATTTTCTTCAGAAACGCGTGCGTCTCGGGGAGGTTTTCACAATTGGTTCCATCCCGCTCGAACAGATAGGGAACCGCATCCAGACGCAAACCATCGACACCCATATTAAACCAGAAATCGAGGACCTTGAGCACCGCGTTCTGTACCTCAATGTTATCGAAGTTCAGATCGGGCTGGTTTGAATAGAAGCGATGCCAGTAATACGCCTTCGCCACGGGATCCCAGGCCCAGTTACTGGTCTCGGTATCCTTGAAAATAATCCGGGCGTCGCTGTACTTATCCGGGGAATCGCTCCACACATAATAGTTACGATACTTCGTACCGGGTTTTGCCCGTCGGGCGCGTTCAAACCAGGGGTGCTGGTTCGAGGTGTGATTAATGACCAGCTCCGTAATTACCTGCATGTCGCGCTTGTGCGCTTCTTTCAGAAAACGCTTGAAGTCCTGAAGCGTTCCGTACGCCGGATGAACCTGCGTGTAATCACTGATGTCGTAGCCATCATCAAACCAGGGCGAAGGATAGAACGGAAGCAGCCACAGCGCGGAAACCCCGAGGTCGGCAAGATAGTCGAGTTTGCCGGTCAGCCCCTGGAAGTCACCCATACCGTCCCCGGTCGAGTCGGCAAATGCGCGGACATGCAGCTCATATATTACCGCGTCCTTGTACCAGTCGTTCGTTCGAGTCATTCGTTAAGTCCTTGTGCGGGTAAAGCCGGGAACGTTGGTGGTGAATATGTGTACAGGCATGGTAGCCGGGTCAAGCATGACGAAGTTCCACGCTTCGCGCCAGATGTACTCGTTTCCTGTCATGATATCCCTGAGCCCGAACGGACCGGCGTGTCCAAGGGCAACGGCGGCCGGAGAGAATTCGACCCAGCCGCTCTGTGTGTGCGAAAAGTCGAAGTTGACCACAACGAACACGAGATCACCGCGGTCCCGATCAATTTTAGAGTAGCAGAGCAGAGCGGGATTGTCACAGGTATGGAAGGCAAGTCCATCGTTGTGCTGCAGGGCCGGGTGCCCCCGCCGAAGTCGATTCACCAGGGTAACGATTTCACGTATGGAGTGCGGAGCATTCAGATCCCAGTTGCGAATCTCGTACTTCTCGGAATGAAGGTATTCTTCGCTTCCCGGTTCCCGGGGCACGTGTTCGAGCAGCTCGAACGCCGGCCCGTAGATACCGTAGTTCGAGCTGAGCGTGGCTGCCAGCACGAGCCTGGCAATAAACGCGGCACGCCCGCCGGTCTGAAGTACCTCGTGCAGAATGTCCGGTGTATTCGGCCAGAAGTTGGGCCGGAAGAACTCGGAGACCGGCGGGGAGGTGAGTTCGTTCATGTACGTGCGAAACTCTTCGGGACTGTTGCGCCACGTGAAGTAGGTGTACCCGTGGGTAAACCCGAGCTTCGAAAGCCGGTACATGATGTTCGGCCTCGCGAAAGCCTCGCTCAGAAAAATCAGGTCGGGCCATCGCTCCTTGAGATCGGCGATACACCATTCCCAGAAGGCGAAGGCTTTTGTGTGGGGATTATCGACCCGGAACACGTGCACACCGCGCTCTATCCAGAAGACAAACACGTCCCGGAGCGCTTCCCATAAGCCCTTCCAGTCGTCCGACTCGAAGTTGAGCGGGTAGATATCTTCGTATTTCTTCGGCGGGTTTTCAGCATACGCGATCGACCCGTCCGGGCGCGTATTGAACCACTCCGGGTGCTCCGTTACCCAGGGATGATCAGGAGCACATTGAAAGGCAATGTCGAGTGCCAGCTCCATGTCGTGTTCCTGTACCGCTTTGACCAGGGCATCGAAATCGTCGATCGTACCAAGCTCGGGGTGGACGGAGGTATGTCCGCCGAGACTGCTGCCGATAGCCCACGGTGAACCCGGATCGTCCGGACCGGGGTGCAGCGAATTGTTCCGTCCTTTTCGGTGTACCGTACCAATCGGATGTATCGGAGGGAGATACAGGATATCAAACCCGAGATCGCGTACGTATGCGAGTCGCTCGATAACGTCTCGAAACGTCCCGTGTTGCGTCGCCTGAGCCGTCGAGCGGGGAAAGAGCTCGTACCATGCACTGAACCCGGCTCGCGCCCGGTCGACGATGACTCGAATCGGTTCTCGAACCTGTGTCGGCCAGCGCCTGGGGGCGTGGGCAAAAAGTGCTGCCTTGAGTTTGGAATCGCGCACGAGCCGATCCGCCTCGTCTGAGGGATGGTTCGTGGTACACGCGCTGAACACCCCCTGTGCCTCCTTGAGTACCGTGCGAGCCTGTCCGGCGGCAGCTGACCGCCCGCGTACAGCAGCGGATGCTTTCGTACACCATTCCGCGAGCTCCTGCGCGTCAAGAGAATAGTCGACCCCTGCAGCGTGCTTTTTCTGTATGGCATGGCACAGCGTCGAAGGATGATCCACCCAGGCGGTAATCGTAAACTCCCATGCACCGATCTGTTCCGGAATAAACGACGCGGTAAAAAGATCGTTGTCGCCCGGCTCCATAGCGACGGTGTGCGCCGACCCTTTGTGTCCGGACCCGCTGCGGCGGAAGGAAAGCTCTGCTGCAACGAAGTCATGGCCGTCGCAGAATATATGCGCGCTTACGCGAAGCGGCCGTCCGGCGACGTGCTTTGCGCAAAAGCGTCCTCCGTCGACGAGAGGGTGTATGTTCTCGATAATCGTGCGTGCCCGTCCATCTTCGGTCATGGGTATTGTACTCCTCTGCACAAGGCTATAAGTATTCCGGCGGCTGTTCAAGCTTGACCCGGACCCGGGTCTTTCGTGATACTTTCGGGATACCATGAGTGACGAAACGCTACCGATATTTCCGCTTGGCCTGGTCCTTCTTCCCGGTCTCCCGCTTCCGCTCCACATATTTGAGGATCGCTACAAGGATATGGTTGCGCGCTGCCTCGACGACAACGTCGAGTTCGGGGTGTTGTTTTACGATGGCACGAAACTCAGGAGCCGCGGGTGTCTGGCGCGTATAGAGCAGATACTCAAGACCTACGATGACGGTCGTCTCGATATCATTACCGTGGGGACCGATCGATTCCGCGTAGAAGAAATGGATACAAGCGCTGCGTACATGCAGGCCCGCATCAAACGCTATACGGATTCTGACATAGACGATGATCTGAGCGATCTGCGCGATGAAGCGATTGAACGCCTGCGGGCCTTCGTGGATCTCGGTGAGCGAAGCATCGACATGGTAACGCTCGAGTCGCTTGACGCAACCGCGCTCTCGTTCCTGATCGCCGGTACGGACGCCTTCGAAGCTCACGAGAAACAACGCCTCCTTGAGATTTCCTCTACGCGGGAGCGACTGCAGCGCTGCGTGGAAGCGCTCGAGGGAACACTCGAACGCCTCCGCCTGAACAGGCGCATACGCGAAATAATCGGCACCAACGGACACATTCCCGACGCCTTCGGCCCGTAAGCCCGGCCGCCGGGGCCATATTGTTGTATTACCTGCCATTTTTACTCACCTCAACACGAAAAAACTGCGATAATGTAGTTGATACCATAAATATGCATTTGACGCCGTCCTGTTTCTATGCTATCTTTCAGGTACATTATTCGAAGTTGCATTGCTACAAACGTAGATATGCAGCAAAAAAGAGAAATCGGGAGGTTTTTCATGAAGTGGACAGGATATGCTGACAAGGCTGCCGAACGCGTAACGGACGGGATCACCAGAAAATTCGGTCCTCGCTTTCTGTTTACCCTTATTACCATCGCGAGTATCGCCATGGTTCTTGTTGCCTCGAATAAGTGGACCGGTTGATCGCGTCCGACACTCTGTAAAAATCTCCGTAAGTGGCGCGGGCAATATTTCAGCATCGCGCCATTTTTTTTCGCTTTTGATTTCCTGCCCGTAACATAAGATTGTCGCACCCGCGAGTCCGTGGTAGCATCTGCCGATGTTCACACGTGTTCGGGTCTATCTTCTGCTTATTCTCGCGGGTAGCGTTGCGCTTTTGATCGTGCACGCACCGGACGCCGACCTTCGCGCGTATCTGTGGCCCTTTGTAGTGCTGACCGTCGCGTCGTTTTTCGCGCAGATCTACGAACTCGAAATTCTTCCACACCACGCCCTGTCGACTCATATGGCGATAAGCCTCGCGTCTCTGTTTATCGGCGGCCTTCCCTTCGCGCTGTGGGTCGCGGTCGCGTCGACCGTTCCGGCGGAGATTATCCTTCGACGCGGCGCGCTTGAGAAAGGCCCAGGGCGCTACGTTGACGTGCTGGTGTTCAACGTCGGGCAGATCCTGCTGTGCCTCGCCGCCGCATCCGCGGTCTTAGATCTGTTCACCGCGGGCGATCCGCTGAGCGCGCACGCCTACCTCGCGATGTCGGTCTCCTTCGTCGTCTATACAATTGCGAACCTGTTCCTCGTTGCCATCATCATCTCCCTGACCTCGGATGAACGCTTTTTCTCCGTCATGCGAATCGGCTCGAAGCGCCTTCCGCTTCAGTTTATGACCATGGGCGTCCTCGCAATACTCATGTACACCCTGTATCAGGACTCGCCCTACAGCCTCGGGCTCGTGTTCGTGCCCATAGCGCTCGTGCACTATTCGGTGCAAGGCTATCTGAAACTCGGCCGCGAATCGCATCTGGCCTTCAAGAAAATCACCGACCTCCTCGAACAGCGCGACCAGTATACCGGTGACCATTCAGACGAAGTCGAAGAACTCGCCGCGCAGCTTGGTACCGTACTCGGTATGGCCGACGAGGAGCTCGACGCACTACGCGCGGGCGCCGCGATTCACGACATAGGCAAGATCGCGATTCCCGACTCGATTCTGCATAAACGCGGCGGTCTGACCAGTGAAGAATACGAGACCATGAAAACGCACACGACGATAGGGGCGCAGATCATACAGGACTTGAGCATCTATCGTCATGTGATTCCGATCGTGCTGCACGAACACGAGCACTGGAACGGAGGGGGGTACCCCCACGGACTCGCCGGCGAGGCGATACCGCTGTCTGCACGGGTAGTAGCCGTGGCCGACGTATACAGCGCGTTGACTACGAAACGCGCATACCGCCCGCCGCAGGGGAAGCCGTTGCAATACACCACCGCAGAGGCGAAAGCCATAATGGTCGACATGGCGGGAACCGTCCTTGACCCGCGACTGGTCGAGGTTTTTTTCCGCCGCGTGGTGACCGACTCATGATTCCCGTAACCGGAATACTGCTTGGTGTCGTCGTAGGGTTTGCCCGGGGAGGAACGCCCGGCAAACTCTCCGAGCTCCGATTCGCGGCGATCTGGGTTCTGTTCTTGTCGCTTATTATACAGATACTCATTTTCCCCTGGATACTCGGTACCGTCGTGGTCGACGAAGCGACCGCTGTTCTTCACCTTGTGAGTTACACCCTTGCCGGGCTTTTCCTGCTCCTGAACATCAGCCGCCTCTGGCCGGTGCTTCCAGGCGCTTTCCTGAACATACTCGTCATTGCTGTGAACGGAGGGTACATGCCGTCCGATCCGGACGCCCTGCGGCGCGCAGGCGAGCTCGGCGCCGCCGAAGCGCTTGCTGCTTCGTCGGACGGCACTCTTGCGAACGTGCGCCTCATGACGGACACCACACGACTGAACCTGCTCGGCGACCGCCTGTTCGTCCCGGAATGGGTACCGCTGGCTACCGCCTTCAGCATAGGTGACGTGCTTATTGCAGTGGGAATCGCGTGGATCATTCAAGCCGGCATGAAAAGATTTGCACCTGAACGATGATACGTGATATCGTAGGAAGGCAATAGTTTTCCGTTATACACATGCACACGATTCTACTTGTGGAAGACGAACCGATTATAGCGCTCACAGAGCGCCGCATTCTCGAAGCGCGCGGCTACGCCGTAACGACGGCACAAAACGGAGCCGAGGCCATTGAGCTCGCGCGCACGCACGAGGACCTGGACCTCGTTCTCATGGACATCGACCTTGGAAGCGGTCCCGACGGCGTCGAAACGGCCGAAGCACTTCTGTCGTTTCGACAACTGCCGGTCGTGTTCCTGACGAGTCACACCGGTCAGGACATCGTGGAACGGGTGCAGGCGGTCAGCAGCTACGGCTACGTGGTGAAAAGCTCAGGAGAGTTCGTCCTTCTCGAATCGATACGCATGGCCTTGCAACTTTTTGAAGCGCATACCGGGCTGGCGCGGCGGAAGGAGTTCATAGAGGCGGTACTCGACGTGCTGCCCGTCGGCATTGCGACAACCGACCTGCAGTCCGGGACTTCAGACTACTTGAACCGAGCGTTTGAGCAGATCTACGGCTGGCCGTTTGAGGTCATTGCCGATGTCGACCGCTTCTTCGAGGCGGTCTATCCCGACCCGGAATACCGGGCGCAGATCCGATCGAAGGTCATGGATGATATTGCAACTGGCGATCCCGGTAAAATGATCTGGGATAACGTCCGCATTACGACCAGGGACGGCGAAGAACGAATTATTCGCGCGCAGAATATACCAATTCCCGGACAAAAACGCATGATTTCCACGGTAATGGACCGCACCGAACAGAAGCGGACCTTGTACGCGTTGCAGGCAAGCGAGCGGAAGTATCGTTCCATGCTTGAGAGTCTTCAGGAAGGCATAATTCAGATCAACGCCGAAGGCATCATTACCTTCGTAAATACTCCTATGGCAGACATGATCGGGTACTCAGTCGACGAGATATCGGGAAAAACCCTTCCTGATTTCATGGATGATGAAGGAAAGCAGCTCATAACCGAGGCAATAGAGCGGCGGCGTACCGGTGTCGCGGAGCAAATGGATGCGCATTTTCTTCACCGTGACGGCCACCGCGTGTACGTAATGGTCGGGACCGCGCCGCT
>JBKHAN010000067.1:0-12423 GCA_046542845.1 Spirochaetaceae bacterium | reverse complement strand
ATCTTTCCATGGGCTTTCCCGAAAAGTCACCCGACGAAGTGTTCCAGGAAGAACCCGAGGAAGAACCCGAGGAAGAACCCGAGGAAGGTATCCTCGGCAACTTTCTCGTGGATGAGCCGGAGCCTGTCGATGAGCCGGAGCCTGCCGATGAGCCGGAGCCTGCCCCGGAACCGGACGACCTCGCCGAGTTAATGGAAACAGGCGACCCCGGCGATTCGGAGCCGGTCGATCGGGAGCCGTTCGACGACGAAGAGGAGCCCACTGCGGAGCAGCCGGCGCAGGAGCCGGCACCCGAGGCGCCGAAACCATCGACCACCAGGAAAGAACCGGCTTCGACACGTGTTCAAGAGGGAAAACCGCGGGCGCCCGAAATCGACTGGAAAGAGCGTCAGGCCCGCATGTTCGAGTATCTTGAAGGTCTTGCCGAGTTTCTTCCACCGGAAAAGACCAGCGCCTACTTCGAGAGCGAAATGCCCCTTCGTGTCGAACGCCTGAAAAATAATCTTCGCGGCAGGAAAGGGGTGCATAGCGATGTTGCGGCGTCTTCTGCTTCCGGGCCGGGGGGCACACCGCTCACACGAGAGCGAATCGAAGCCGCCTTCGGTGCGCTTGAGGGCCTTGCCGACGATGTTCCACTGCGCAAGCTTGCCGAGAGGGTCCGCGACCGGATACGAAAGATCCGGCATACGCTTGAGCATTCCGGTCCCGGTTAACAGTACAGTGTCCCGGTCTATACCTCGTGCCTGCCCATGAGGTCCAGGGCGTGCTGCATTGAGATTGCGTACGAGAAATTCGGTTGGGGGTGCACTGCGTCGGGGGCAGGGCTGCCGCCGAAGTGTACCGGGTCATAGACGCCACCGACAATCCCGATAACCGTGCCGTCCGATACCCGAATAAGCGGTCCGCCGGAATCGCCCGATTGTACGCGGCGGTCAAAGATCAGCAGATGACTGCCGGTTGCGGTTCGCGCACGTCCGGCGAGCAGTGAACCGGGAGCCAGGACGGTGTGTACGTGTTGGTGTCCGAACGGAATACCGATCGACATAAGCAGAGAGCCGCGTGGCGCGTCATCCGCGTCGCCAATGATATCCGATGGCATCTGTATCGTAAGTTCAGGCTGCAGCTTCAGGAGCGCAATGTCGTGCTCATGATCGGTTCCGATAATATCGACCGGAATGGGTGTGACGTCGTCTCGCGTCAGGGTCGGATACCGATCCTCCGTTTCCGGCGGAACAACAAGCAGCTCAACGCCGGTTGGCAGGAGGCGCGCGGTCGTAAGCAGGTATCCGGTTGATCTGACGAGGAAACAGCTTCCGAGAAATTCTACTGAACCGTTTCGCCGCTGCATCAACATCATGCAGCTTCCACGAAATCGAAAACCGGCTTTTTCCATCATAATCGGGACTCCCGTTCGTGATTCTTCAGTCGCCTCGCGCCCGTACATTTATTCGCGGATCATATGCTGACTCCGTGAGGGGGCTCCCATTCCCAGATCGTGGCGCCGCGTCTGTTTCGCACTCCGGAAACAGGGTGTGTGTACAGCGTTGCGGCCGAAAAGACCCAGTGAAACATGTCCGGCTCCGCCCAGCGCGACTTGGATGCGTGCGTGACGTCTACAAGCTCGGCGTGTCCAATGACCGCGTCCGAAACGAAGAACGGTGTGTCCGGGGTTCTGCGGAAGTGGGAGTACACGCGGGCGAGGAGATTGTACTCATGGATGGTTTCCGGGTCCTGCTTGTCTTCATTCTTGAGTTCTACCCGTATGCCGTGCTCAGGAAAACGAATGAACTGCGATTCTGCTTCGAGCTCCTCTATCCTGTTCATCTGATGATTGAACTCGGCGATAACAGGGAGCGGGCGGTCGCCAAAATCCGGTACGCCGGAATAGGTGCACGGCCCGTCTGCGTGCAGGTATATCCGACCGCGGAGGTCAGTGCGGGTGCTTCTGCTGAGCACGTCTTGAACGCCGGACGCAATCAGGTATACGTCGGGAATCGGAACAGACAGACACGAGACTTTCATTGTTTCCCCCATGATACGGATACCAGTATTATCGAGTCTCACTTTTAAGAATGCAACCGGGTTTGTGCGAACGGTTTGTGGTAACTTGCAACAGTTCCTCGACCCGCGATATAGTACAGGTCCAACGAAATGACTGGGGGATTAGCTCAGTTGGCTAGAGCGGTTGGTTCGCAATCAACAGGTCAGGGGTTCAAATCCCCTATCCTCCATATTATTTTTCCTTTTATCACTGTCCTGCTTTTTATGCAGTGTACGCCGGTAGAAGAGGCGGTCGATGATCCTGTTCTGGGCGACAGGCAGCTTACCGATATCCCGGTGCGACATACCTTTTCATATCCCGATGACTTTGATTTTCGGCAAACCCAGGAAGGCATACGATCCGCCTGGGGTGAACCCGATGATGTTCTTACTGAACGGGTGCAGGGCACCGGCGCCAGGGACGACGCGGACAACGTCCGGGAGACTCTGGTGTACGACGGTTTTGAGTTTGTGTTTTTCGAAGAAGGTCCCGATCAAGACAGCGAGGAGCCGGAGCAGGCGCTTAATGTTATGGCCGCCACCGTTTTGAAGACACCTGAGGTCGCCATAGACAACGGGCTGCGCGTTGGCATGCTGCACGCCGATGTTGCCGATATTCTGGGGCGCCCGATTTTTACACAGGGAGCATCATATGTGTACTCCTTTGGCGACAGTCCTACCGATACCATGAATATCGAACTTGTAGTGCGGGGTGACCGCGTTTCCGAGATCGCCGTATCACCGGATTTCCCGTAATCCTGTTGGAGCTCATGCAGACCGCGCGAGTTGTTTCCCAGGATCATCACTTCTATACGGTCGAGTTTAAAGACGGCCGACGCTCAGAGGCACGCGTGTCCGGCGCGTACTCCTATCGAGTCGTCGAAGCGAGCGATTATCCGGTTGTCGGTGATTACGTCCGGGTAGATTCGGAACCCGACAGCGATGCCGGTGTTCTCATACATATACACGAGATCTTGCCGAGGAAGGCGGTGCTCCAAAGGCGCCGTCCCGGAGACCGGGATGCGGCTCAGGTTATCGCCAGTCACGTCGATGTCGCCTTGCTGGTGTTCGGCCTCGACGGTGGTCGAGCGTTTACCGAGGGGCTTCTGTCCCGGCTCGTAACGACCGTCAGAGCCGGTCGGGTGCGACCGCTTATCGTGTTGAACAAAGCCGATCTCGCTGAGAACGATCGTAGAGCGGCTATTATCCGGATCGCGCAGACGGCTGTTCCGCATGAGGCTGTCTGTGTCGTCAGCGCCCGAACGGGTGAGGGGATTCCCGAACTGCGGGCGCTGTGGACTGCGGGTGAGACAATCTGTCTGCTGGGGACCTCGGGAGTCGGCAAGTCGAGCCTTCTGAACAGGCTTGCTGGAGCGGTTCTCGCCCGCGAGGGCGAGGTCCGGGGTGACTATAAAGGGCGTCACACCACGACGTTTCGCAGGCTTTTTCGCCTGCCGGATGGAACGGCGGTCATCGACGTCCCTGGAATGCGCGAGCTCCATCTGTGGAGCGGGACCGATGCCGTTGAATATTCTTTTGACGATATTCGTTCGCTTGCCTCGGGATGCCGGTTCAGGAACTGCACGCACCGGCACGAACCTGGATGTGCTGTTCAGCAGGCGATCAGAGACGGGGCGCTCGAACCGGAGCGTTTCGAGCAGTACCTCAAGTTAAGCTCCGAAGCGTCATATATTGAGCAGCGGGTTGACCGTTTCGCTCGCGAAGAACGGGACCGACAGCACAAGCCGGGGTCTCCATGATGCATACGGGGTCCCACACAGAACGTCCATATCGGGCAAACGCTGCTCAGTGGCTGCGAGCGTGTGCGGCGAAGTGAGGGCGATACAGGTACAGATCTGTCAGTGCGGTACCTCTTCAACATCGACGCACAGCGGCAGGTGATCAGACGCAACTCGTGCCGGCCAACCGCGGTACACCCAGGTCGCGGTGCGGCGAAGTCGGGCTGTTATCCATATCCGATCGAGCGGTAAAATCGGAAATCGCGACGGAAAGGTTCGACGGACTACGTGCTTCGAAAACTGCCGGTCCACGTGACGCAGAAAGCGGTCGGCGAAAAACCATTCGTTGAAATCGCCAAGGAAGATCGCCGTTTCTGTTCTGAGATCGACCGCATCCTTGATCGCCGTAATCAGTCGCTCGGCCTGTATTTTTCGGGCCCAGCGTTCAAGACCAAGATGGGTGACGACGACGGTGCACTCACTGTCGTCCGGCTGCGATACGCGTGCAATCACGGCGCGTCTGTTTTCCGACACGCGGTGCTTCGGAAAGAGTGATCGGCTTATCTCCAGGTTCAGATCGCGGTAATCGATAATGGGAAACCGTGAAACAAGCGCGTTCCCGTAGGCGCCGCGCCGATCCTCGAGCGTTTTCGAGAACAGGATTGAGTGAGCCGGAAATGCACGCGCGAGCTGTTCAACAATGTCGTGCCCGCTCGAGGTGTTTCGGCGGACCTCCTGCAAGCCAATAATATCGGGATTGATACCTTCAACGACGCGCACGATGCGCGTCACATCGTAGCATCCGTCGGTGCCGACGCAGCCATGTATGTTGTACGTTGCAACGCGCACGATTCAGGAGTCTCCGGACGCAGACGCCCATCCCGCAACTTTCCGTATCAGGGTCAGCAGCAGCCGGGCTGCGACGAAGTACGCGACAATAAAGGCTGCAAGCAGGCCGATGTTGACCCAGCTCGGGTCCGAGAACACTTTCCGTACGATGTCGCCGAATACCGAAAAGGCGACGATACCCGGTAACAGTCCGATCAGAGACCCGACGAAAAATTGAGTGAAAGTAAATCCGAGCAACCCCGTTACGAAGTTCACGACGGCAAATGGCCCGGACGGGATCATGCGCGATAGAGCGACGGCCCAGACGCCGTACGGCTTTACCCGCTCCAGTTGTCGTTTGGCGGCGCGCACCGCCTTGAACCGGTCGATCCAATCGGCATCGTAGATCAGGAGCCCGATGCGGTAATACACGAACGCCCCTGAAAACAGACCTATGATCGAAAACAGTATACCCAGCGGCGGACCGTAGACTGCAGCGAAAAAGATGACCGGTACCAGTATCGAGACGAACACGGACATCGAGAGCCAGTAACTCCCGATGGTCAGGATGATGCCCAGAATCCGCCGATCGCGATAGATGTTTCGAACGCTTTCGAGTGTCGCGTCTATGTCGACGTCGATCCGTGCGAGAAGCACCGCGATTCCTGAGACGATGCCGATAGCCAGGACCACGAGCGCCGCCTGCCGTAATCTTGACAGTATTGATTTCAGCCCGGTCTGTACGAGCCCCTGTAGTGCAGACTCGGCCTGGGGAGGTTTGCCCATATCGAGCTTCTCGACGAGCTCGGCTGGAAGCCGTGCCGGGTCTATCGCCTGCGCCCCGTTCATGAGCCCGGACCACTCTGAAGCCCGTGATGCAAGAGCGGCCCGCCATGAACCTGCGTGCTGCTGTACCCTTTTCCGCCAGTCCTCCGGGTCGAGCCCGGTGTGCTGGCAGATCAGTTCCACCTCCAGGTCCGACACGCATTGCGGCGTGTCGGTGTTCTTCGCATCCAGGAGAACGTTGAGCTCGCTGTCCATCCCGAAGGATCGTTTACTGATATTTGCCGACCCGATCGTGAGGTATCGGCCGTCGACGATCATGAGTTTCGAGTGCACCTTGACGGTGGTCGAGGGATCATCCTGTGCCACGCGGCTGAAAAACGCGACCTTGTTGTTGGTGTCTTCGTCGAGCAGGCGCGAGAGCTGCAGCGAGTTGTTTGCGCCCATGGTCACTCGACCGAGTGTGTCCGGGAGCTCCCGGGACATGATGATGATGACCTCGGGAGCGTCGGCTGCCTGTATGCGCCTGATGACGGCGTCGGTTATCACGTCGCTGCTGAAATACTGGTTCTCGATGTATATGCGCGTTTGTGCCGCTTCTATCATATCAAGATATGCAGTGCGGATCTCGTTCACCGAAGGTCGACTCGTGTCAGGGTACAGCCTGGTACGTGCAATCGACATCTCCGCATTTCGCGCATCGGTGTCGAGTCCCTCGGGCCACCAGGGCTGCAGGTCCTGTGGCGGGTCATCGATGAGTCCGTCGTCGCGGGCGACCTCAAGCAATGCTCGGACCAGTGGTCCCGAGACCGCCATCTGTACGTCGTGGTAGGGAACGTAGCGCCGTCCGTTCGGGTTGTGAAGCTCCTCTCGGTCTGCGGTGTGTGACCGGGTATCCCAGCGGCTATGGGTGAGATCAATGCCACCGAGAAACGCGATCGCGGTATCAAGGACGACGTACTTCTCGTGACGCGCTGCAAACGCGGACGCTGACGGTAGAAACTTCAGATCTATGTTCGGTGTGTGCTCAACAGCAGCGCTGAACTCGTCCGATATATGCTGATCCGCCGTAAACACGGGCGGCGCATCCCAGATTCGCAGCTGTATTGTCAGCTCCGGACGTGTCCTCGCCTGCTCGAGCAGGAGATCGCCGAGGCGTTTTTCTTCACCACCCTGTACGCGATTCAATACGATCCTGTCGTCCAGACTCCAGCCGACTATGAGTATGCTCCGTCGCGCGAGCGGTAAGGATGCGGCAAGCGCATCAAAATAGTCGGCACTCGTCGTGAGGAATCGGATCTGGTTTTCGGGTATACGCTGGTCTGTTAATGGCATGTCTTCCTTAAAAATACGGGAAATTTCACCCGCCGGGCAATTCAGGCCACCGATGAGGTTCATTCCGGAGGCGAGATTGCAATTTGTGGGTCCATCTTGTTGACATTGCCGGCGCAATATAAGAGTCTCCACCCTGTAAAAGTTAGAGTACACTAATATTTATGGAGGATGTTCTTATGCTCTGGAATGCTGTCTCGCTACGCGCACGTCTGCGCCCCTTCGCTGTGGTACCCCTGTTCGTGATGCTGCTGGTTCCACTGTCCGTCGCCACAGGACAGACCGTTGCGGTTGACGGACGAGGTCGTTCGATTTCGATAGAGGACACCGATCGCATTTTATCGCTCGGCTCGGCAATTACCGAGATCGTGTACGCGCTTGATCGTGCCGACGATCTGGTGGGAGTCGACGCCTCGAGCGAGTACCCCGACTACGCACTTGAGGGGGTTCCACGTGTCGGTTATGTACGTGATCTGAGCGCGGAAGGCGTGATCGCGCTGAATCCGGGGATCGTGCTCGCGAGCATGAGTGCAGGACCTCCCGACGTAATCGCTCAGATTGAGGATGCCGGCGTCCCGGTGTTCTTTGTACCCGAGGATATCACTGCCGAAGCCGCAATCGAACGCATTCAACTCATGGGTGAGATCCTTGACGAAGGCGAAACTGCCGAAGAACTCGTTGCAGACATGGAGCGTGATCTTCGTCGCGCGCGCGAGTTTGTCGAGCCCGATGCGGGTAATGAGCGACCGCGTATCATGTTCATTTATGCACGCGGGCCGGGTGCGGTAAACGTATCGGGACACGGAACGTCCGCACACGCCATGATCGAGCTCGCCGGTGGTGCGAATGCCGTCGACGGGTACACGGGGTACAGGCCACTGACGCCGGAGGCAGCGGTAATCGCGGAGCCCGACATCCTCCTGTTTATGGACAGCGGTCTCGACAGCATTGGCGGACCCGACGAGATCGCAAACATTCCAGGGCTTTCGCAGACACCGGCGTTCGAAAATGACCGTGTGCTCGCGTTCGACGGAACCTATCTGCTCGGATTCGGCCCCAGAATGGGTGAGGCCGTGCTTGAGCTTGCCGAGGCAATCCACAGCGAAGCGCCATGAGTTCACAGGCTGTGTATGCCGGTCAGATCGTTACGGACGCGCAAACTCGAAGGGCGAAGGCAGCCTACGCGGTTGCCGTCCTCGGGGCTGTACTTGTTGCGGTCGTAGTTCTGTCGCTCGGTACCGGTGCAATGCCCATTACTCCTTCGCAGGTTGTCAGAATTTTTCTCGCGGAGGCGGGTTTCCCGGTCGATACCATGACAACCGGACGCGAAGCAGCCGTTCTCATGACAATTCGGTTTCCGCGGGTCATCGCTGCGACGCTTGTCGGGAGCGTGCTCGCGGTCTCCGGTGCTGTACTTCAGGGGCTCTTTCGAAACCCGCTGGCGGGGCCGGGGCTCATTGGCGTTTCGAGCGGAGCTGCCCTCGCTGTGGCGGTGAGCATCGTGATGTTCAGCGGCGCACTTACGATATGGGTGCTGCCGGTGGTAGCCTTCCTCGGCAGTGCACTCGTAACGGTCGCTGTGTACATACTCGCGACCCGAAAGGGACGCACGGATGTCGCGACCATGCTGCTGGCCGGGGTCGCATTCAACTCGATCGCCGGCGCCGGAACCGGACTTATGACATTTCTCGCCGATGACGCACAGCTGCGCGACATAACATTCTGGTCGTTGGGTAGTCTCGGTGGAATTACCTGGAATACGCTCCGGTTTTCCTGGCCCGTAATGATATGCGCGATGATCGGGCCCGTCTTCCTGGCCCGCTCCCTGAACTGTGTCCTTCTCGGTGAACAGGATGCGGCGCATCTCGGTGTGCCGGTGCAGCGGCTGAAAGTTGTCTCGATTGTGTGTGTGGCTGCGGGGGTCGGCGCGGCGGTCTCGATTTCCGGATCCATAGGGTTTGTAGGCCTGGTCGCGCCCCACCTCGTTCGGCTCCTGCTGGGACCGGACCACAGGACCCTGCTTCCCGCTTCCGCCCTGCTCGGCGCCGTGCTGCTGTTGAGCGCAGATATGGTTGCGCGCACTATAGCCGCTCCTGCCGAGGTACCCATAGGTATCGTGACCGCGCTGATCGGCGGGCCGTTTTTCCTCTGGCTCCTTATGAGGCACAGGGGGGGCGGTCATGGTTGAAGCCCGAAACGTCTGTGTCGATGTCGGCGAAACGACGATACTGTCAGACGTAAGCCTGAACGTGAAACCAGGAGAGGTGTTTGCGGTAACCGGGCCCAATGGAGCGGGTAAGTCGACCCTGCTTCGGGTTCTGTGCGGCGATCTGACCCCCAGCTCGGGGAGCGTACACATCGACTCTCACCCGCTGTCACCCCGGTTTAACCGTGACCTTTCCAGGCGACGCGCGGTCGTCTCGCAGAAACAGGCTGCAGCGCTCGGTCTGCGCGCCTTCGACGTGACCATGCTTGGACGGACCCCGCACGTCCGGGTGCGCGAGACCGAGTATGACTACCGCGTAGTGTCCGAAGCGCTTCTGCAGCTGAACGCGGACACGCTTTCGGAGAAGATGTATCAGGTGCTGTCCGGTGGCGAACAGCAGCGCGTAGGCCTCGCACGGGCCGGAGCTCAGATCTGGGATCCGGTGCCGGAAGGCAGTCGTTATCTGTTACTCGACGAGCCGACGAGCAGTCTTGATCTTGCCCATCAGCATATTGTTCTTCAGTGGGCGCGTCAGTGGGCATCCAGGGGGTTGGGTGTGCTCGTGATACTCCATGATCTGAATCTGGCCGCACGATACGCCGATCGCATGACAGTCCTGTGCAGCGGCAGACAGATCGCCACAGGAGCGCCACGGTCAATAATCACGAGAAATCTAATACACGATGTATTCGAGACAGATGCGATTGTCCAGGACCATCCCTGCTACGACTGCCCTCTAATCGTAGCACTCGGACCTGCCGATCTGCACCGGATACAGAACGAGACGACACACAAGGAGATGCATGTATGACGGTATCGAGTACGACCGATGGTCGGTCGCTTATTGAACAGTGGGATACGCTCGCCGAGGAAACTCCTTCGATTCGAGTCCGCGACGCGGCTCACCGGCTCGGCGTCAGCGAACTCGAGCTGCTGTACGCGGTAGCCGAAGCGCCGGAGAATAATCGAGGCATTGCGGTAACCGTCCTCGGCGGCGATCCGGCAGCGCACTTTTCGGCCTTGTCGGGATTCGGGCGACTTATGGCGCTGACCAGGAATGACGCGGTTGTCTCCGAAACCTACGGACACTTCGGAGAGATATCCGTGAGTGGCAAGCGCGCTATGGTACATCATGATGGTATAGACCTTCGTGTCGATTTCCATCACTGGCACCACGCCGTCGCCGTCGAAACGCATCGCGGACAACGATGCCTGCGCAGTCTGCAGTTCTTCGATTGCGACGGGCAGGCGGTGCACAAAGCCTACCTGACGGACGACAGCGTGGTTGACCTGTACGAAACCTACGTTCGCACACACCAGGTTGCAGCGAACGCGCAGGATCTCCAGGTACGTCCGGCAGATCCGCCGGTTGACAATCGTGGAGGCAGCGATGTCGACGTCGAGGAGCTTCGAAGGCGCTGGAGTGCGCTGACCGATACACACCAGTTTGTTGCGCTTCTCAGTCAGCTCAAAGTACAGCGCATCGCGGCGCTTCGAGCCGTAGGACCGGAGTTCGCCCAGCGCGCGCGGCCGGGTGCGTGGAAAGATCTGCTCGAGTACGTGCGTGAGAACGGACTCCCGGTCATGATATTTGTTCGGAGCCCGGGATGCACGCAGATATACTCGGGTCCGGTCCGTAAGCTCATGACCTCAGGGGACTACTTCAACGTCTTTGACCCGGAGTTTCACCTGCACATGCGCGAAGACGAACTTGCTGAGTCCTGGGTGGTCAGGAAGCCGACCGCTCACGGCACAGTCACTTCGCTCGAAGTGTACAGTCCGGACGGTACCCTTGCGCTGCAGTTTTTCGGCGTTCGTGAGGACACAAAGAACCAGAGTCAGGCCTGGCACGAGTGCATAGAGCAGTTCGTCGCAGAATAGCGTTTTATCGTGATGTCTCAATCAGCTCCCGGAGCCGGGTCGGTCGGTCGGTAATGATACCGTCAACTCCGAGTTCGATGAGCGTCTGCATGTCTTCGTCCCGATTAATGGTCCAGTAGTGCAGCGCCATGCCGCGCCGGGCGATATCCCGGCGCAGGCGCTGCGACGTAAGGTTCAGGCTGATGGGGCCGACGTCGAAGCTCGTGGGCAGGTTGAATACCTGAAACGGCGTTCCGCGGTTGAGCGCGTGTAATGCCAGAAGATGTGGTACGTAGAAGCGCACAACCTCGTCCATGGAACCTGACATGGTTACGCGGCCGCCGGAGATGTCCCGGAATGTCGCAAGGGGGCGGCGGTTGAAGGACGCGACGACAACGAGGTCCTCGCGATTGAACTCCTGTACGAGGTTCCACAGGACCGCCGCTGCACGGTCGCCGCGCTCATCATCATCCTTGATTTCAATGAGCATAGGGGTGTCGGGATAGGTTTCGAAGAGCTCGCGAAGGCTCGGCACGTACGCACCGGCCCCAATGAAGCGATTGCGGGCCGGGTCACGCAGGGGCTGTCCCTGCTCGTTTTCCAGACCGAAGCCGGCGTCAAGCGCGCGAATTTCAGCGTAGGTCATCTCCGATACTGCGCCTGAACCGTTGGTTGTGCGGTCGACAGTCAGGTCATGAATCACGGCCAGCTCGTCGTCGGCGGTCAGTACGACATCCAGCTCGAATATATCGACGCCGATCTCGTGTGCGTGTGCAAAGGCGGTATTGGTCTGAGCCGGGCGCTCCTGGTTTCCGCCCTGGTGCGCGATGACGCGTGGCATGCCGTCCGGGGTGGCAAGCCAGTGCGGCGAGGTGTCCCGAGGATCACCGACGAACGCGGCGGCAAGACCCCAGACCACAGCAATGAAGACGCAAACGATAATAAACACTTTCCAGGCTCCATTCATAGCGTCTCTTTTGTACACCGGGATCGTCCGGCGGGCAAGGACGGGCGTGTGAGGGTTTTATGAGGTATATCGTGCGAGTAGGTCGGGGACATCCACCATTTCAAGAAACGGGACGTAGTCGGAAAGCAGCTCCTCGGTGTCGCGTTCGCTGAGCCTGAATTTCGGATACGCGAAAACACGCAGAAGCTCCTGCAGGGTAGGTCTGCTCGCGAGTGGAATGATCGCCCCGGTATTCCACGCAGCGCGAAGCCGGCTCGTTGGGCCGAATGCGAATATGAGCACGGATACTACGACGTTCGCTTCAAATACCGCTTTGAGCGCATGCTTAGCGTTCACGGCCCCGCGACCATGCCACCGCGTTGTCCACGTCTGCGTCTGCGATCCCGTATGAAGCGAGGCGCTCGCGCACCTCGTCCGCACGACTCTGCTTCAGGGGCGTAAGAACGACTTTGTCGCCATCGGTGGCGACATCGAGATACTCCACCCCGGGAGACTGTCGGGCGATTTCTTTCGGGATCGTCAACTGGTTCCGCACCGTAAGTTTTGCAAGCATCGTGAAAATAAGCTAAAAAGAATATCCGTTTCGAGCAAGCGAAGACTTCGGTATGCTGTGCCCCATGATCCTCATGATCGAGACCTTTTACGGCGGGTCTCACCGGGCTTTTGCC
>JBKHAN010000066.1:0-12799 GCA_046542845.1 Spirochaetaceae bacterium | reverse complement strand
AACAATTACGATGGCTGCAATGAGGGTAGCCGCGGTCGTGCGCTTCATTTTTTTTTCAGTATAGTTGAATCAGCGGTTCAGTTATAGTCACCGAGCCTGCGTACCGACTCCCCATACGGCGCACAACCAAGAAGCCGCCTCGTTTGTGTTTCAGATTTGCCCCTCAAGGCGCTGCGACGGTATTCTGAGAGATACACAAGGAGCAGTTACATGGGTTCGCTCGTCCGTCTGTTCGGTTATCTGTCCCGATACCGAGGGCCGTTGTTTTTATCCATTGGTCTGATGCTGTGCGCAACGGCGTTCACGCTCGTACAACCGCGTATTGTGCAGTGGACAATAGACGCAGGCATAGGCGAGCAGGACGCTCGAACGGTGGTTCGCGGCACACTGCTGATCGTAACCGCCGCGCTGGCCGGTGGCACGCTGCACCTGTTGTCCGGGATACTGATCGCTCAGGCGAGCCAGGGCATGGGTTACGAAATCCGGAATGCCGTTTTCCAGAGTATCCTCGAGATGTCCTTCTCGAATCTGGACGCACACCGAACCGGAGAGCTCATTGTACGGAATACATCGGACGTGACGACGGTACGCATGTTCGTTCGCATGGGATTTATGATGATGCTGCAGTCAATCGCCACGCTGTCGGGCAGCCTTGTATTCATGTTCGACATGAACGTATCGCTCGCGCGAATCATGTTGGTGATATTTCTCGGGATCATTACGCTCTTCCTTGTACTCGCGTCGGTGATTCGACCGCTCATTATGAAGGTTCGTGAAAAGCTCGACGAGTTGAATAACGCCCTGCAGGAAAACCTCGCAGGCGCAAAGCTGATTCGCGCCTTTGGCCGCCGCGGGTCGGAGCTGACACGTTTTCGGGACCGGAACGACGAGTACCTGGCAATTTCGCTCCGGGCCGGATACATCATGGCAATGGCATTCCCCTTTCTCTTTCTTCTGGGGCAGCTCGCGCTCGTTGCGGTCTCGTGGCTGGGGGGGTTGTCGGTCATAGACGCGAACACCACCGGCATAGCCGACGGTATCAGTCTGGGACAGCTTGTCGCGTTCAACGAATACGCCATGCTCGCGATGTGGCCCATCCTGGCACTGGGAATGACGCTCCAGTTCATGGCACGGGCGGCTGCGTCGGCTGTTCGTATAACGGAAATCCTTGACGAGGAACCGGCTGTACGCGAGCCGGCGACACCGCGCGCCTTTCTCCCCGGAGACTCCTCGGTGGAGTTCCGGGGGGTTTCGTTTCACTACGGGAAAGGGGAACCGGCCATAGACGATGTCTCTTTTCGCATCGAAACCGGTGAGACGGTCGGTATCATCGGGCGTACCGGGTCGGGAAAATCGACCCTCGCGGCGCTGATTCCGCGATATTACGACGCTACCGCAGGAGGGATCCTCGTCGGCGGACTGCCTGTCGACGCGAGCAGTCTCGGCGACCTGCGCCGTAAGGCGCTGGTGGTGCTGCAGGAAGCGGTGCTTTTAAGCGGAACCATCGAAGAGAACGTCGCCTATAGTCTCGGGCGCATCCCATTGACGCCGAAGGAGCGCGAGCGACGACTCCAGGCTGCGCTCAGAACGGCATCCGGCGACGATATTCTTGAAACACGAACTGAGGGCTGGCAGTCAACCGTCGGTGAGCGTGGTACCGGATTGTCGGGGGGGCAGAGACAGCGTATCGCGATTGCCCGCGCTATTGCTGCACAACCCGACATTCTTATCCTCGATGACGTGACGTCGGCGCTCGACGGCGCAACCGAACGCCGTATCGTTGAGTCACTTTTTCGCGAATGCGCCGATACGACGCTCATCATCATATCGCAGAAAGTACATACGGTCCGACAGGCACATCGTATTCTCGTTATGGAAGAAGGGCGAATAATCGGGGACGGAACGCACGAGCACCTGCTACAGGATAATGCGGTGTATCGGCAGATCGCCGAGACACAACGCATGGAGTTGCACGCATGAGTGCAGCTCCGCGGGGTACGGTTTTACGGGGAGGCGTTGCCATTGAGTCGCCAAAGGCTGCGCGAAGGTCCGCATACCGCCTGCTGCGCTTCTTCGGAGGTGAATGGCCGTCGCTTACCGTCGTCGGTGTTGCGATTGTTGCAGGATCTGTTTTCAAGGCACTCGGACCGGCGTTTCTCGGTCAGGCTATCACCGACCACATAGAGCGAAATCCCGACCCGGGAGCCTTCGCCGCCGCGATGGCCGGGGTAGCGGGGCTGTTTATTCTGGGGTGGTTCGCTGACGCGGTCAACGGGGGCTTCATGACGCGCGCGGCAAATCGCCTGGTATACCGTCTTCGACAGACGACATTTTCTCACCTTCAGCATCTTTCGATGAGCTACTTCGACCGCGTGGGAGTCGGAGATCTCGTGTCGCGCGTGACCAATGACATCGAAATGATCTACAACGCGCTTACGAACGGTTTCGCGAATATGCTCGGCGGCCTTGTGTCGATAGTCGGAATTCTTGTCGCTATGCTTGTTCTTGATCTGCGGCTGAGCCTCGTCGTCGTCGGGCTGCTACCGGTTCTCATGGTCACCACGACGATTATCGGAAGAATGGTACGCCGCTCGTACCGGGAGAACCAGAAGCTCATAGGCAGGCTCTCCGGTATGGTCAACGAGTCGGTGCACGCAGCGCGCGTGATCACGTCGTTCCACTCCGAACGCGATACGTTTGAACGCTTTCAGGACCTCAGCCGCGAAGCCCGCCGCGCGGGGACACGCGCAGAAGTATACGGGTTTGCCGTACACCCGGTCATGCGCGTCATTAACGGGGTCACCGCCGGGCTGGTTGTCGGAATCGGCGGCTATCTTGCGGTGACGGTCGGAAGCCCGTATTCGGTAGGTCTGATAGCGACTTTCGCTATCTACAGCAGGCGGTTTTTCGAGCCCTTGCGACAGCTTTCCGAACTCTACAACCTGCTTCAGCGTTCGCTCGCCGGTGCGGAGCGGGTTTTTGAGATACTCGACTCAGAGCCGGAGATCGTGAACGCCGACGCCCCGAAGTATGGTCTTCCGGCGGCCGGAGCAGTTGCGTTCGAGGACGTACACTTCGAGTACGCCCCGGGCCGCACCGTGTTGAACGGGTTGAATCTCTCGGTACAACCGGGGCAAGTCGTCGCGCTCGTCGGGCCGACCGGCGCAGGAAAAACGACGCTGGTTAACCTGCTATCGCGATTCTACGATGTAACCGGAGGGCGTATTCTGATCGATGGAGTCGATGTTCGGGAGATAGATCTCGACAGTCTGCGCAGTCGCATGGGGGTCGTTCTGCAGGAGCCGTGGTTCTTCGCCGATACGGTCCTGGAAAATCTCCGCTACGGAAAACCCGATGCGTCCGCAGACGAAGTCGCGGCCGCCGCGCGCACAGCGGGAGCCGACCACTTTATCCGCAGACTGCCGGAGGGTTATGACACCCCGCTGGTCGAACGCGGTGCCAACCTGTCCGAGGGAGAACGCCAGCTGCTCGCCATTGCACGAGCGGTTCTTGCCGATCCTCGTCTCCTGATTCTCGATGAAGCAACATCGAGCGTCGACAGCCTTACCGAAAAAAACATCCGTGAAAGCGTCACACGACTCATGAAGGGCCGCACGAGTTTTATCATTGCGCACAGGCTTTCGACGATACGCCACGCAGATCTGGTCGCCGTTATTCATGATCATGCAATCGTCGAGTACGGAACACACGAAGAGCTCATGGAGCACGGGGGGTATTATGCACGTCTGTATAGACAGCAGTTTGAGATGGCCGACCTTACCGAGGACATGGACATATAGTGTCGGTTTCTGCATGCTGTTCTGGTAATGAACTGGCACTTTTTCTGGCCAAACGTGCTCGTCCTTCTGCTTTCGCTCCTGTTCCTCACGGCGATCAAGGCACGACTCGATATTCGTGAGCTGAGCACGATCCGGATTATTCTCATACTTGCAGTCGTGCGCGACACTTCATTTGCCTTGCTCGGTGAGCCGACATTTCTGTACTTCGGTGATCTTGTGCTGTTCACCGGGGTGCTCGTCTGGCTTCGAAGATATGGAGGCTTTCGTCGCGACGATGGCTGGTTTCTGGGCTTCGTACTCCTGAGCGTCCCCGCTACATTCCTCGTGATGCTGCATCCGCAGGCGAACACGAACTGGCTCTTCCTGATCGTCAACCTGTATGTGTTCTCCTATCTGACACGTGCCTTTCTGTATACAACTGTGTACAACACGCCCGGTGCCGAAATAATCGAGGATGGTCGCTGGTATCTTATCGTGGGCATTGGTCTTGCCATGGCTGCGGGAACACTGACAGGCTATCGGGGAACGCCCATGCACCAGGCTTCAATCATCGCCTTTTACATTGCGATCTGGCTCATTCTTCTGACCGAATTTCAGATTTTTCATCTGATGAATGAACTCACGATTGCGTCCCTGCACCGGCAGAACCGGAATCTTTTCGGTTTCCTCAAAGGGCTTGGTGAGGGCATTGCAAACCGGGTCGACATCAGTCAGCTGCTCGATATGGTCACCGAGCATGCGGTCAAGACCATAGGCGCCGACGGCGGAATGCTTGTTATGATGGACGAGTCAATGTCGCATCTGATGATACGCAGCATGACAGGCTTCTACCCGCCTCCCATTCCCGTTCCAGAGGCCGTGCGGCATCGGTCGGAGTCGTTTCGAGCCTTTCTGGAGTCGCAGCCTGTCCCGCTCCGGTCTACGGTGGTTGGAAGCTGCGTCAGGGAGCGTGAGGCGATTTTTATACCTGATACGCGCGAGGACGACCGGCTCGCCCGAAACCCGGGGACCGAGCAGTTCAGGATATCGAGTTTTATCGCGGTCCCCCTCATAGTAGACGGAACGGTAACCGGGGTAATAAGTCTGATTCGAACTGAAGGAAGCCCCCTGTTCACACACGAGGATTTTGGCCACGCCCAGACCTTTGCCTACCAGGCGTCAAACACTATAGAGAATTTTGCCCGATATCTTGAGGCAATGGACAAGCGACGAATCGAGCGGGAAGTTGAGATTGCTGCCGAGATACAGGGTGACCTCGTCGGGAGTCCGGACACCAGACGGGCAGGTTTTGATATTTCCATCCTCAGTCGCCCGGCCCGCGGTGTAAGCGGGGACTACTATAACTTTTTTCGGCTCTCCGACGAACTGCTGGGCTGCGCGATATGCGACGTGGCGGGCAAGGGCATTCCCGCTGCGCTCGTCATGGTCATGATACACAGCATTCTGAAACTGGTCGCCGCCCCCGGCCGTAGCGCCGCGGAGACGCTGGAACTGGTTAACCAGGGCATATCCGGTCAGCTCGATGTCGATCACTTTGCGACCATGAGTTACTGCACGATACATCGACGCACTGGACACATGGAATACAGCAACGCCGCGCATCATCCCGTCATGATCTATCGGGCTGAAACGGGCGAGATAGAAGAACTGGACACGCCGGGTATCCCGGTTGGAATTGAGCCCTCCGTGGAATACGCATGCGCGACGACAGAGCTCAAAGAGGGGGATGTGCTGGTTTTCTTTACCGACGGTATTGTGGAGGCAATCAACAGTTCAGACGAGCAGTTCACAAATGACCGCCTGGTGGATGCGATACAGCACACACACGGCCAGTCGGCGGACGCGATCCGCACGCGGATACAGGAAACACTCGACCACTTTGTCGGCCACGCTCCGCAGCACGACGATCAGACGCTGCTGGTAATAAGGTTCACCGCAGAATGAGTACAGGTACTAAGATAACGGTCTGGCAGCAAAACGGGTTCTCTATTATCGATATCGTCGGCAATCTTGACCTGTCCTGCGCCTATAAACTCAAGGAGGTCGTCACCAGGGTCGCCGGCGGCACGGCAGAAGGCGTGGTCATTGATCTGGCTGAAGTTCCGTATCTCGACTCAAGCGGTATCGGCGTGCTGGTGTACGCAAACTCGCTCTACCGTTCCAACGAAACCAGTCTGCGTATCGCGGGGGTTCACGGTAGCCCAAGACAGGTTCTCGAACTGACCAAACTTACCGGTTTTCTTCCGTTAACCGACAGCGTTGCGACGGCGCTCGAAGAAATGCGATCGAGCTGACCTAGACCGTTGGCCTGTAGAGATTCAGCACGGTGGCGGCGAACTCTGAAAAGCGTTCCGGATTTTCAAGCGCTCCCTGCCAGACCGGGGGCTTGCCTCCCCCCTTAGCTCCAACGAGTGGAAAGGCCTCCGTTCGCATTGCCTGCGCATCGATCGAGCCTCCGGGACCGTGTGCGACGCACCACATAACGCGTTGCTCCGAGCGCGCCATAAGGACCGCCACCGTATCAGGCTCCCGTGATACGGTTTCCACGACGGTGCGAAGGAAAACCGCATCTGCCTGGCCAAGATCTTCAACGACACGCCGCGGGGTGCTCCCCGCGGGCCCGGCTGCGCGCAGGAGTTGCTCCGCCCGCGCCTGAGCGAGCCGTTCCTGCATGACCGATATCTGCCGTTCGGCTTCTTTCAGCTTCAAATCGAGTTCCTCGACCCGCGCAGGAACGGCTTCTGCCGGAACCGATAGAAACACCGAGAGCCGCGACAGCGTATCACGCGAGAAGCGGTGGTGTGCGTGCGCACGGTTACCGATATACCAGGCGTAACGTATTCGGCCGCGGATGCGTTCGACCGCGCACAAGCGAACGAGCCCGATTTCACCGGTGCGCGATGTATGTACCCCGCCGCAGGCGACGCGGTCCGTTTCCGGAATCTCAACGATGCGGATGCGCCCGGAGACTTGCGGTGAACGACGGAGGTTCAGCTCATTGATCCCGGTCTCGTCCACCCAGTAGGTGTTGACCGGCAGATTGCCGGCTATGATCGCGTTCGCTTCGTCTTCGACGGCTCTGACTGCATCCTCGGAGAGTTCGCGGCCGTCCAGTTCAATGGTCGTATACTCGGCCCCCTGGTGCACGCTCACCGTCGCGAGTCCGGCAACACGCAGGAAACTCGCGCTGAGCACGTGCTGACCGGTATGCTGCTGCATGTAATCAAAGCGCCGGCGCCAGTCAAGAGCACATTGGACGCTGTCCCCCGTCCGGACGCTGTGCGGAGTGCGGGGATCGATGATGTGAAGTACGTCACCGGACGTTCCTTTCCGGGTATCGAGTACCTCAACGTCCCCTATGGTACCCTGGTCCCCGGGCTGCCCACCACCCAAGGGATAGAAACAGGTACGATCGAGTACAATGTGACCCTCCGCCACGGCCAGAACACGCGCTTCAAACTCCCGGATATAGGGATCATCGTAATACAGGCGCTCGGTGGTCGGTACGGCTTCACTCACGAACGTCCCTCGTCGAGATTGAACCAGATATGCAGGCGACCGTTTCGAAAATACAGTTCCCCGAACGGGTAGTCCCAGCGTTCGTCCCGAACGGTCGATGGAGCTGTCGTGTCAGGAGGACCAAACATGTCGCGGACCTGTTGCCTCGTCATTCCAGGCCGCAGCCGATCAAGCGGCTGTTCCTCGGGTATCTGCGGTTCATGCTGTATCTCGCTCAGCTCGTGCTCGACATACTGGTATCCGAATCCCGCGTCGGGAGGCGTTTCGGTATCGGTCGTGACGCATGCGCTGGTTACCACAACAAGGACTGTAAGCGAAAGTATGTGCGTGGTATGTCTCATGGGTAGCTCAAGTGTATCCTGCACACGAAGGGTTGACCAGTTGCAGACTTTGACAAATCGGACCGCGGATAGCTACTTTATCGCGTGGACCAATCTCTTCGTCTGCTTTACGCAGACACGAACAGCGGGACGGTGCTGCCGCGACGCAGTGCACACGATCTTGGTGTCGAGGATATTTCGCGTTCATTCGATCTCGCGTTCCTGAGCGAGCACCGAATCGCACGGCTTCTCGCACAGCCTGCAGCCGATACCACAGAGATCCGTGAGCGGCAGAGCGTATTCCGGGATCTGCGACGACACCCGGCCATCTGCGACGCATTTCGCAGCGTTATCCCGAAGATAGACGAGCTGTCGGCTTTCGCCACGACCCGCCGGGAATCGGGCAGTATACTCGAACAGACGATCTGGCGACTCGGCGAACTTGAGCTGTTTACCGAATGTGTCGATATCCTCGCGGCAGCGTTCGCAGAAGCTGCCGACCTGTCGTCGAATCGCCTTACCGCAGTAGCGGCGCGGCTGTCGGCAATACAGGCCGGCCCGGATTTTACCAGGCTTCGTTCGGAGCTTCCGGCCATGCGCGAGGGACTCCTGAAACGACAGAGCCTGACCCTTGGCGTGAATCTCGACGAACGGCTTCGGCCCGTTGAAGTCGCAGTGCTCTCGATCAACGCTGAGCGCTTTCGTGGACGAAGTATTATCGGCCGCCTTTTTGGCAAAGCCGGAGGCTACTCGACCGATTCGACCATCTTTACAACCCCACTCCCGCCGGAGATTACCGCTGCGGCTCGAGGCAAGGTTCCGCTCTCCCCACTGTTTCAGGAGCTCGAACAGCTTATCGGTGACAGCTTGCGGCCGGTACAAAGGGCGCTTCGCACGTATGTCGACGTCAACACCGGCCTGATGAACAGCCTGCGCGGCGAGGCAGCATTTTTTCTCGGGGCGATTCATCTCGCTGAACGACTGGAATCGGCGGGTGTGGCTGTGTGCATACCTGAAATCTCCGACACGGCGGACGACAGGATCGACGACATGGTGAACCTGCACCTCGCGATCAGGTATCTTCAGGGCGAAGCTGAGAAACCGGTACCAAATACCGTGACGTTCCGACCGGATGCACAGTTTTTCGTCCTGACCGGCCCCAACCAGGGCGGTAAGACGACCTTCACCCAGGGTATCGGCATCGTGTATCTCATGGCGCAGAGCGGTCTGTTTGTCCCTGCGCGCTCGGCACACCTCCGGCCGGCGGATCGCATCGAAACGCACTTCCCCAGCGCAGAGTCGGGAAGCCTCGACACAGGCCGTCTGAGCGAGGAAACCACACGCCTGTCGGCGCTGATCGACGTAATCTCGAACCGAAGCATGGTCCTTCTCAACGAAAGCCTCTCGAGTACCGGTCCTCAGGAAGCAGGGGTGCTTGCCGGAGAACTGCTGCGCGTATTTTCCGCTGTCGGTGTGCGCGGCGTTTTCGCAACACATCTCCACGACCTCGCGCACTCGGTATGCGAGGACCGCGCGATGTATGCGGGCTTGAGTTCGCTGGTCGCCGAAGCCGACGTTTCGGGAGACCATGCCCGCCGTACGTTCAGGATCAGAGAAGACTCACCGGACGGCAGCAGCTACGCTATGGATATCGCACGGCAACACGGGCTGAGCTACAGACAGATGCGCGAACGCCTCGCCGATCGGGGCATCGAGCTGTAAGGCTCAGAAATCCGCGCTCATGCTGATCTCGAGATGAAGTCGCCTGCACCGCATGCCCGCGGCGCGAAATCGTTCGGAGAGATGCCTCAGGAGCTGCACGCCGGTTGTGTGCGTCGGTATATCGGAAATGACCGGCAGCTCGTCGGTCCCGGCGTCGAGTCTCACCGGCACCCTCGTAAGCGGTACTCCGCTTGAGAGAAGACCTGCGAGCGTGTGGGTATTCCGGTGTATCCGCCCTCCCGACAGGGAATTGACGCTGTTCCGCAGGGCAAGCGTCACCACATCCCCCGATGCGCGGTATTCGGCCGGCAGCAAGGTCGTCGGAACGATCCAGAGCGAGCCGAAGCCGAGCGCTCGTCGCATGAGCAAAGCGTAAGCGGTAATAAGCGATACCAGCACCGTCTGCTCGCGTTCTTCAGCCTCAAACAGGATCAGCGAACCCGCCGGAGCGCGATCGCGCACCGCACGCAACGACATCTCATCCACGGTGACCCGTTCAATGAGCTCCGAAAGGACGGTCCCGGCAAGGCGGAGTACGCGGCGCGAGCGGTCGGGCGAAAACACCGATGGCATTTTCCCGCCGAGATGCTCCTGCAGGCGGCCCAACCTGTTCCCCCCGATCAGCAGCTCGTGACGGCTGCGGCGCATAAGGTAGCGATACACGCCGGCGCAAATGGTGTGTATATACGCCGCGGTGTTGAGCTTCTCTCCGGGCCATGGGAGCGATCGCCTGAAATCGAAACTGTTCAGCGTGAAATAGCGAAACGCAGTATTCAGATAGTCTGTCTGCTGCCGGATGAAGGCTGCACGACGTTCGGACATGGGCATTTCACGCGATCCGAGGCGCCGATGATGTTCCCGATAGTCGGCGATGCGAAAGGCCCGCCCTGGAGGGCCGATGTATCGCAGGGAGGGCGGTTCCTCAACCGGGTACTCACCAAAGAAACGCAGAATCTCGTCCCGAGCTTCCCGAATCGTAATTGCCTGATCAAGCCCGACCGTCGAGTGTCGGATAGGTACGGAGCGCTCCGCCGTAGCGCGTTCGTCGGAAAACAGCTCGGTCAGTATGTCGTGCGCAACGACGTCGCACGGCACGATATCCATATGCGTGTCGAGATCGGCTATGAGCGCACGAAGATGCCCCGAGCCGATCAGCGCGACGAACGCGGCAAAGGCCGCACGGCTGTCAAGCCATCCTGCCACGGGCCAGGCGCGGCTCGCTGAAATGATGCTCGGTCGCACGATCGAAAGCGGAAGGTCTGAAAAGCGCGACACAAGCAAATGCTCTGCCAGACACTTCGTGAGGGTATAGCTGTTGGGATGACCACTTTGTGGAAGCAGGTCCTCAGTTGTCACCGCGCCTGACTGTATATCGCGATACACGGTTGCGGGGTCCCAGGGGACGGGTACAAGCGTTTCTTCGATTCTCGTGTGCGGCAGGTGCGGAGTAACATACGCCGTTGAGACGCTGACGACGGAACGAAGGTGCGCACAGCTTCTCGCGAGTTCCATAACATTCAGGGTCGAGGTTATGTTCGCAGAGGCTGCATCTGCCACCGGGAGGTCAAACTCGATTGAGGCGGCACAGTGAATGACACGAGTAACCGTCGATCGGATCCGCTTGAGATCCTCCTCCGAAACCCCGCACCGTGTTTCTGTAAGGTCGCCCTGCACCGCGCTCACCTGTTCGATCCAGGCGTCGGGCAGGGCGTCGAAACACGGTGATGTGGAAAGCTGGCGCAGCCTGTCCTCGGCAGTGAGCTTCCCTCGCTGCCGTACAATCAGGATAACTCGCGTATGCTCCCGGGTTCGGAGAAGCTCTTCGAGGACAACTTTTCCGAGAAAACCGGTAGCTCCGGTAATCAGAACCGTTTCACCAGATGTCAACGATTACCCCTTAAGACTGCGGGCGCCATGATTGCCTGCGCCAAACACACCAGTCGGGTCGAGGGCATGTACAACTTTCTGAACTGCGCTTCGCCCTGCACTCGAATGAATGCGGTCGACGAACTGCTCGCGTATTTTGCCGATGCCGTGATGGTGCGACAATGAACCGCCGCACTTCAGAATCTCGTCTCGCGCGGCGCGTTCGATTTCCGAGAAGACCTCACTCGGATGATCGACGCCCTTGTAGTGGAACGCAAGATAGAAGTACACACAGACCCCAGTCGGATACAACTGGGTAACCCGGCACGTAACGTAGGGACGGCCCGGAAGCTTCCGCGCGGCGTGCTCGTCGACCACGCGCTGTTTTACGCGATCGCAGAGCTCGACCACGTTACTCCACGGCACCGATGTTTCGAAAGACTCGGCTATAACCCAGTGTTTCATGACGAAATCGCGTATATAGGCGATCGCAAAGGTCATGGTGTATCCGCGCTGACCGTTCTCTGCACCCGCCGCGAGGCCACGGTACTTCCTGGCGAGTTTTTTCACGCGTTTCTGCTGATCGGCGACCTCGCGAGCGCTCCCCTCGTATACCAGCGTAAGAACGCACATGGCGTCCGGCTCGTATCCGTAGAGCTTTGTGACCATGAACTTCTGCATTCTGCTTTTCAGCTTCGCCACCCTTCCGGTTGTTGCCGGCTTCAGAGCCTGGCTGAACTGGAACTGCATATTGTCGACCAGTCGAACGCTCGCGGGGATATTTCCCTGTCTCATAAGCTCTTCGGTCATTGCGACACCGTCTTCGAAGGTATGGAGCAGGACCGAATCGAAAGCACGCACCTCGGGAACCGGGAAAATGGAAACGATCGCGCTTGTTATGATCGCGATGTTTCCCTCGGAACCAAACAGAAGATTCCGCGGATTCAAACCGATGCTTTCTCTTGGTCCCACCGAGTATCGCTGAAGCTTCCCGTCCACCGTAATCGCCGTGACGTCGCGAACAATGTCTTCAATATTCCCATAGCGGTTTTTCTTCATTCCGCTCGCGTTGGTCGCGATCCACCCGCCAAGCGTGGAAAACTCCACGCTGTCCGGCTCGTGCCCCATGGTGTACCCATGAGCCTTCAACGCTGTGTGTATGTGCCGCCCGTAGGCGCCCGCCTGTATACACGCGGTGTGATTTTCCGGATCCACCCAGAGTATGCGGTTCATGCGGCCCAGGTCGACCGAGATAATCATGCGCTTTTCGCCTCGATCGCAGCGAAGCGCTTCCGAGACGTTGGATCCGCCACCGTAGGGAATGAGGGTCACGTCGTGCGTCAGCGCACACTGCACGAGGGCTTCCACTTCTTCGTCGGTCTCGGGCCAGACCACAAGGTCGGGTACGCGGGGTATCGAGCCGTACCGGATTGCCCATATGTCTTCCTGCGTGTGTCCGTGGCCGCGCCGAAGACGCGTTTCGTCGTCGTCCGACTGCCGCGACTCAGGAATAATATCGCCGAGCGCTTTGAGGAACTTCCGGTTCTGTACGGGTTCCGGCACCTGCGGCGG
>JBKHAN010000022.1:0-47032 GCA_046542845.1 Spirochaetaceae bacterium | reverse complement strand
TAATAGAAAAGCCCCACACTAAGTGGGGCTTTTCTATCAGCGAGCGATGGGAATCGAACCCACGTCACCAGCTTGGGAAGCTGGGGTAATAACCATTATACGACGCTCGCGGGTTTCATGGTGAGGGTAGACCCGCGTCGGAGTTGTGTCAACTCGCGTGCAGCCTGTTTAGCTTCATCAGTCTGAATCTGAATCCGGGTCCGATTCCGACTCGACCTGCTGGCGCACAAGGGTTTCGTCTGATCGTGACAGAACGAGCGTAGTACCGTCGGGTACAACGAATGGAATGCCGATGAGGCCACCGGGGTGACGGATCGAGGCGATCTCTTCCCGGGCTCCGTCCGGGTAAATGGCTTCGAGGGTCAGCTCCACAAGCAGCGGGTATTCGGGCAGGGAACGGCGGAGAATGCCGAACACGTCCCCTTCTTCAACGTCTGCGGGTTCGTTCATGGTCAGGTTCACGACGCTTCCGACCTGCACGGTCTCTCCTGGTCGCGGGGTCTGGGCAACGACGTCGCCGCCGTCGGCGTTCGGTGGTGGCGGCACAGACTCGAAGGCGAAGGCGAGGCCCAGCTCGCTCAGTTCGGCGATTACATCGTCGTATTGGAGTCCGGAAAACTCGGGTATAACGATCTGTTCGAGTTCGTCACCCCTGCTCACGACAAGGTCTACCTCAAGGGGACCGGTGACGTCGCTTCCGGCGACCGGGTCCTGCTCGAGCACGGTTCCCGCGGGTGCATCGTCAAAGATGCGTTGTACGACTCCGATTTCGATGAGGGGCGCTCCAGCGCCGCTGAGGGCGCGCACTTCAAGGCGTACGTCATCGATCTGATCTCCAATAAAGTCCGGTACCTGATCGAGAACCGCGCCCCGGCTGACGACAACTTCAATTCGCCGTCCGCTTCGAACAAGGGCACCGGCGGCTGGGACATGATCAACCACGTAGCCTCTCTGCCCCGGGTCGTCGGTTGTCCTGAGCTGCACAAGTGGAAAAAGCTCGCGTTCCTGCAGCTCGATAAGCGCCTGGGGCAGTTCCATGCCGACCATGTCGGGGACGCTTGTCTGTGCGTCTCCCTCAAGCGTCGTCAGGAATGCGGCCAGGCCTGCGACCGAGAGAAAGATTATCATGAACAGCACCGAATACGTCATGGTTTTCACATATCGCGTCTCGGGTGTGTCGTTCACACTGGGCAAAAGGTCTCTCAATTTCTGTCCGAATCTGCTCATGTACTTAGTTCTCTTGTGCGTGGAGGACCGTGCCGACCGGCAAATCGACACCGTTCAGGAAATCCTTCCAGATCAGCGACGCGCGTGCCGCCATCTGCAGGCGCTGTATTCCGAGAATGCCGTTCCCGGTTTGTACCAGAATTCCGTACCTACTGTCCACACCGACCACGGTGCCCGGTCGAGTCCCGGGGTCAATGTCAGGGACCGGCGCGCTCGCGAGGGGGGTGGCTTCGTGTATCCGAAGCCAGGAGCCGCCGAAGGAGGTTCGAGCACCGGGCCACGGGTCATATGCTCTGATCTGTCTGTCAATCTGCACCGCAGACGTGTGCCAGTCCACCCACGCGTCGCTGCTCTGAAGAAGCCTGCAGTAACTCGCCTCCGCCTCGTTCTGTGGTCGTGCCTCCACGGTCCCGGACCGAATAGCCTCGACTGCGCGACGAACGAGGACGGCTCCTTCGCGAGCGCAGTAGTCAGTCAGCGAACCGGTGGTCTCGCTGCCGTCAAGCTCAATAACGTCCTGCAGTATAATGTCACCGGCGTCCATCCGCTCGGCAAGGTACTGCACGGTGAGCCCCGTACTGGTGTCTCCCGCGAGAATGGCAGCCGGTATTGGCGCCGGACCGCGGTACTTCGGGAGGAGGCTCGGATGCAGGTTGATTCCTCCATGGGGAAAGATCGCCAGGAAACGAGGGCCAAAGATTTTGCCGTATGCGACGCATACGAGCAGGTCGGCACCAGTTTCCCGAACAGCCTCACGGGCCGAGGCGCCCAGACGCTCTGGTTTCAGGACGGGAATGCCGAGCGCGAGCGCTTCCTGTGCGACGGGGCTCGGAGTAAGGCGTTTCCCCCGCCCTGCAGGTTTGTCGGGCGCGGTCAGCACCGCAGCGACCAGCTGATCTTCAGCGAGAAGTCGGAGTGTCGGCACCGCGAACGCCGGTGTCCCGGCAAACAGAAGTCGCATAGGGTCAGGTGTCCTTCTGCCGGCTCTTTTCGTAGCGATCAAGGAGTCGTCGGCGTCGCCCGGCGCGCAGGTGGTCAAAGAACAGGATTCCATTCAGGTGGTCGAGTTCGTGCATTATGACTCGAGCGAGCATACCGTCGGCTTCGAGCGTAAATGCTTTGCCGTGCTCGTCCCACGCGGACACAGTGCAGGCGTCTGCGCGTTTCACGTCCGAGTATATGCCGGGGATGCTCAGGCATCCTTCCTCTATATTCGTTTGCCGGTCGCTGAGCGCGGTTATCTCGGGGTTAATAAAGACTCGAGGTTCATCTCCCGTTACGTCGGTTACGAATATTCGCAGGAGTTGACCAACCTGCACCGATGCGAGGCCTATTCCGTGTTCTTCGCGCATGGTGTCGACCATTTCCCGGGCGTATGCTGCGATGTCGCCGTTCAGGTTTTCAACCGGCAGGGACGGCTCGCGCAGGAGTTCGTCGGGGTGGTATACAAGATTCAACATGGTCAATTCAGTATAGGCAGGCTGCTCACAACAAGGCAACGGGGTCGACGTCGACCTCCCGGTAGACCGTGGCTGTTCCGGGGACCTGTGCGAGCAGCCGTGCGACTGAGTGGTGCGTCCCGTCAAAGGCGGTCGTACGAAAGAGTATATGACGGCGGTAGGAACCGTTGACGATGGAAAGCGGACACTCGCTTGGCCCGAGGATTTCAGCGTCCTGGTTCAGCAGTCCGGCCGCCTCGGCGGCAAAGGTTTCGGCGTCCAGGCGTACACGATCCGCGCGTCTGCCGCGAAAGACGATACGAATCAGGCGGGAGTACGGGGGGAATCCGAGGAGTTTCCGCTCCGCGAGCTCGGCACGGTACCAGCCTTCGGCGTTGCCCTCAACGGCGGCTTTAATTGCGCTGTGCTGCGGATGGTATGTCTGGACAAGGACGACCCCGTCGGGCAGATAGCGGCCTGCACGACCTGCGACCTGGGTTATGAGGCTGAAGGTCCGTTCGGCGGCGCGAAAGTCCGGGAGAGACAGACCGACATCGGCGAGGACTATTCCCACGAGCCCAACTCGCGGAAAGTTCAGTCCCTTCGCGACCATCTGTGTCCCGAGCAGTATATCGAACGCTCCTGCGTGAAAGCTCTCAAGGACTTCTTTTACCGCGTGCTTCTTCGCGGCTATGTCGGTGTCGAGCCGGGCGACACGAAGATCGGGGAAATGTGCCCGAACCGCTTCCTCCACCTGTTCGGTGCCGAATCCGCCGTACCCCACGTCAAGGCTTCCGCATTCCGGGCAGGTCTGCATGGGTTGGGCACTCGAACCGCAGTAGTGGCAGATCATGCGGTTTCTCGACTTGTGGTAGGTCATACCTACCGAGCAGCGCCTGCAGTTCATCTGATAGCCGCAGGAGCGACAGTGAAAGAAATGCGAAAAACCGCGGCGGTTCAGGAACAGGATGGTCTGTTTGCCGGCGCTGTGCGTGTCACGTATCGCGGTCCTCAGTTTCGGGGAGAGAATGGCAGGTGATTCTTTCAGATCGATGACTGAGATATCGGGTGGAGCCCCGCCGGCGAGCCGCCGGGTCAGGCGAAGGCGCTCGAAGTACGGCGGGCTGCCCTGCGTCATGAGTCTCATGGCCTCTACGCTGGGAGTAGCGCTTCCGAGTACCAGACGGGCACCGTGCCGACGGGCGCGGTACATTGCCACCTGTCGGGCGTGATACCGCGGCGTTGAGCCACTTTTGTAACTGCCCTCGTGCTCTTCATCCACGATCACGAGTCCGAGGTCGGAAAGCGGTGCGAAGACCGCACTTCGAGCGCCCAAGGCAAACCGGGCGGTGCCGTTTCGCGCGCGTTGCCACTGCGACAGCCGCTCGCTCGGGGTAAGCCTTGAGTGAAGGAGAGCCACCTCGCTACCGAAGCGTGAGCGAACGAGCACTTCAAGCTGATGGGTCAGCGCAATTTCGGGGACAAGGTACATGACGCTTCGCCCCTCGGCGATGGTCTGTTCCGCTGCGCGGAGAAAGACTTCGGTCTTCCCGCTTCCGGTTACGCCGTCGACGTAATAGCGCCCGTCGGGTGCGGAGGTGATCCGTGACAAGGCGTGAATCTGTTCGTCGCTCAGGTCGAGGGTCGCGTCACCACCCGGGTCGTCGGCGAAGCCTGCAAGCGGTAGTTCCTTCTCCCGACGACCACCGGGAAGCATCGCACTCAGCGCCTCGCCGGTCGTGCAGAGATACAGGCGGCTGATCCAGCGGGCAAGCTCGATCTGCTCGTCGCCGAAGATCGGCTCCGCATCGATAACCCGCTGTATCTCGCGTATATCGCTTCGCGATGCTTCGGATCGTTCGGCGATAACAAACCCTGTGAGCGTCCGTCGACCGAACGGTGCTACCACCCGCACGCCTGCCGGGCAGGAAACTCCGGCGGGCACGGCGTAGGTAAACGGGCCTTCCACGGGCACCGAAAAGACGATGTCGACGTATCCGGGGGAGGAGCCGCACATGCGCCGCTCAGCTCCGCTCGCAGATTTCGCGCAACCGCTTCAGGTCTTCCCAGACGGGTCGTTTCAGGGTCTCGTTTCGAAGCACTGCGCTGGGGTGGTAGGTAGCGACGACAGGTACACCGCGATACTGGTGAGACTGCTTCCGCAGTTCGCCCATGCTCGTGTCGACGCCGCAGATCACCCTGCTGGAAATACGTCCCACGGTCAGAAGCGCCCGGGGACGAACGAGTGCAATCTGCCGTTCGAGATACGGTATGCAGGCAGCTCGTTCGTCCGGGAGCGGATCGCGGTTCTGGGGAGGTCTGCACTTTACGATATTGGTAATGTAGGCGTTGGTTTCGCGCGAAAGGCCAATGGCTTCCAGCCATTTATCGAGAAACTGCCCTGCCCGTCCGACAAAGGGCATTCCAGTTCGATCTTCGTCGGCACCAGGTCCTTCGCCTATGACCATAACCAGCGGATCCAGCACGCCCGTGCCGGGGACGGCTCTGTTTCGCACCGCGCTCAGCGGACACTGGTTGCACGTACGGATCGCGTCGACGACCTCCTGCAGGCGGCGCTCGCGTTCTTCGCCGGTGACCAGTCGGTCGGGTACGGACTCTGTCCCCCCACCCGGCTGTTGGGACGACGCTCGTTCCGGTGTTTCGGTTCCCGCACGCGCGGGGTTGCGGTATCCTGAGCGTATATAATCTTCTATGAGGGCGTGGAGCCCGTCTAAACTCGCTTCCATGGTGTCCAGCCGTTATTCTTGCACACGCGCCGCCGTCCCGGCAACGGAGGGCACCCTCCCCGGGGCAAGCATGTCCGCGGGATCGTAGATGACGCGGTGAAATACCAGCCCTCGCGCGGGAGCGGTCTCCCCGGCAAGCGATCGGTCTCCCGCTGCAATCATCGATCTCAGTTCCGATGCGGGTGCGCCGCTTCGTTCGAGCGACAGGAGGGTGCCGACGATCGAGCGGACCATGTGCCACATGAAACTCTTTGCGGCGATCTCGAATACGATTGCCGGGCCTTCGGGAAAGAACACGGCGTGATCCACGCTTCGCTCCCGACGTCCGGAGGTGTCCCGAGAGGAGGCGAAAATCGTAAAATCGTGATGCCCGACGATACAGGCAGCGTATCGGTTCAGGCCGGCAATCGACGGCGTTTGCTTGATTCTCCAGACGTAGCGGTCGTTCAGGGGATCGCGCATTGCACTCGGAAACAAGTAGTACCGGTAGACTCGTTGCAGTGCGCTGTACCGGGCGTGGAAGTCCATTCCCATATCCTCGCTGCTGAGGGCCGATACATCCCTCGGGAGGCGGGTATTCAGTGCCACGGCAACACGTTCGGCGGGAATGGTCCGGTTATTCAGTCGGAAGCTTATAAACTGTCCCCGCGCGTGAACGCCGGCGTCGGTCCTTCCGGCGCTTGCGATACGGATCGGTTCGCCGAACAGACGAGCGAGGCCCTTCTCGATTTCCGCCTGCACCGTACGCTGTCCGGGCTGCACCTGATAGCCGGCAAAGTCGGTTCCGTCGTAGGCAATGCGGACACCAACGACGCGTTCCTCGGTCCCTGTCATAGCGATAGTACTCAGCCTTCCTTCGCTTCCAGTTCGCGGGTTATCCGTTCGTATACCTCGCGCGCGTTGTCGAGAATGGCCGTCGGTTTGTTCTTGCTCGCTTTACCCATGCCAAAGAGGCGGGCGACGGTGCGCTTTGAACGGTCGAGCGCGTGTTTCCGATACGATTCGTCGGACGTCGGCCCGTAGCGATACTCAAGCAGCGCGGCAATGTAGAGCGCGCCGTCATACCCGTAATTCTTGTCGAGATCCGGTCCGAGGTGCCCCGCGTTTCCGATAGACTCGCTGCCGTCCTGTTCCCGCTCGACCGCGAGAGCGTAGTAAAATCGTGCCTTGCGATAAAAGACTGCAGCCAGGTAATCGTAGTTCTCGCTCGGCCTGTTGTGGTGCAGGTCGTTGCACAACCATGCTGCGCGGAGGGCACACAGGCCACGCTTGATCGTCGGCGCAGCGTCGCGGTCGAAGTGGTCGTAGCAGCTCATCGCAAGGAAGTAGGCCGCGCAGCCTGTCTCAAGGTTGCGGGGAGCGGTAAAATCGGGGCGTCCAAAAATGGGTTTCAGCGCGTTCATGCGCTCCTCCGAAGCCATGCGAACGCGCTCAACGGTGGTTCCGTCTATGGTTTCAAAGTCCTGCGACAACGCCGCGTATCCGCAGTCGGAGCACGCAGTGACCGAATAGATCAGGGGGTACACCGCTCCGTACTTTTTTGATGGAATGTACTCGCGTCTGAGCTCGTCGGTCAGATTGCCCGCGTTAAGCCGTCCCCGTCCCGTCCGCAGTTCTTCCCGGTATATCGACGATTCACATACGGGACAGCTTATTGGTTTCTTCGAAAAAAACGAGATCGTTTCGCTCGCCATAGCTTAATTCCCCTCGATCACAACAACCGCAATCGCATTATCCCGCTCGTGTGCGAGGCTGACAAACGCTGTCACGCCACCCATCGCATCGAATGCCTCGCGGGCGCGGCCGTGCAGAACCATATCGGGTTTGCCCAGTTCATCGTTTCGCACCTGCACCTCGCGCAGATTGAAGTGCATAAGCCCGGTGCCCAGCGCTTTTCCGAACGCTTCTTTGGCGGCAAATCGAGCCGCGAGGCTTAACACTTTGTCCGATCCGCGTCCGAAAACCGACGCGAGTTCTTCGGGATGGAAGAATCGCGCGAGCAGCCCTTCATCGTTCAGCCATGGATCAAGCCTGGAGGTGCGTACGATGTCGATACCAATGCCACGAATCATATAGGCCTACTCTCCTGCCTCAGTTTCCGGATCGCTTCCGGTGACCGTGACGGTAATCTCTTCGGGCGTAATCTGTATAAGGCTCAGTCGCTCGGGAAGCTCCACTTCCAGAGGTACGGTGTAGGTGCCCGGTTCGGTAATACGCCCAAGGTCAGCGGTGACGTCGACCTCCTCCCGGGTCAGCACTTCAAGTTCCAGGAGCGGGCCTTCGATCTGCAGGCTCGGCAGCTCATCGATCCCGCTCAGATTCAGGTCCGGGAAAAGATTGACGGTGTCAACCGAAACGCCCGCCATGGTGAATGTCTCGATCCGCTCGCGAAAAACCGCACGATATTCGATCGTAGCTCCGCCACTGAACTCGATAAACTCGTTCGGGGACCGCAGTGCGAGCCGCGTAGAGAAACTGTTTGTACGCCCTGAGAGATCTACCGTTTCGGTTTCTACCGTCTCGATACCTTCCACGTGACGTCGCGGGCCTTCTATCTCGACTTCCGCCGGAGTCACGAAGGACTCTACCAGCTCGTATCCCCGGGCGGCGAAGCCCTCCACATCGGGAACAACCCTGACGGTGCCGCTCCTTCGCTCATCGAGGGTCACCTGAATGGTGTCCGGTTCAACGACGAAATCGAGCGGGCCGTAATCGACGGCGGACGAGCGGCGTTCCACATGAACCGGCAAATTGTATCGCCCGGTCGCGCTTTCCTCGCCTGCACGAACGACCGCGCGGAAGTCGGACGGCGAAAGTGACTGGACGATCGACTGCTCGCCGCGCACGCGAACGCGAACGCTCTCGGCGTGCTCATCGGCGACCGCCAGATGGTCGGCCGTTTGAACCTCAAGGTCCAGCTGCAGCACCGTTTCGTCAAGGCTGAGAATCTGATTGAAGAAGAACAGCAGAACTGCCACGGCAAGCGCGAGAATCTTTACCGGCCAGTGTTCAGCGAATCCCTGCACGAAGCGATTAATCCTCAACGCGTACCGCCTCCTCGTCCGGATCATCGTCTGCAATATTGAGAAGCTCCTTGAGCTTGCGTCTCGCGCCGTCGATGGTCAGTCCGTAAAACAGATTTGCGTCGTAGGCGAGCGATATTGCGCCGGACTCCTCGCTGACGACCAGCACCACCGCGTCAGTTTCTTCCACAAGACCCAGAGCCGCCCGGTGTCGCGTCCCGAAGCTGCGCCGGATATCGAGCTGTTCCGACAAGGGCAGAAAGCATCCGGCCGCGACGGCGCGGTCTTCCGATATGACAAGCGCTCCGTCGTGCAGCGGTGTGTCGTGACCGAAAATCGTTATGATCAGCTGCGACGAGAGCTCCGCATCAAGCCTGGTTCCGGATTCGATAATGGCTTTTTGACCAACGGTCCGCGAGAATACGATCAGCGCACCGCGTTTCCGGAAGGAAAGCACCTCGGCAGCGCTTATGACCGACTCGATCTGCAGCGGGCGTCGCGTGGTTGCCAGACCAAAGAGGCTTCCCTGACCGATGCGCGTGAATATCTTTCGGAGTTCGGGCTGGAAGATAATGGCAATGCCAATGACCAGACTCGGCGCCAGCAGATTCATGATCCAGAGCACGGTCTGCAGCTGCAGGAAAAACGCGAGCGCGTAGACGAAAACGAGCACCATGGCGCCGCGAAGAAGCTGTATCGCCCGGGTCTGGACGAGGATCTGATACACCTTGTAAATCAGAAAGGCCAGAAGCAGAATATCGATCGTTGGTCGCAGAGCGCCGAGGACCACGGCAAGCTCAGGCATGTGTGTACTCCCGATCCCAGAGCGCGTTGAGGATACGCATTGCGTCCACCGTCTCGGCTACGTCGTGAACACGCAGAATTGACGCCCCGGCTTGCGCAGCGTGACAGTGGATCGCGAGACTTCCTGCTCCTCGTCGCTCGGGAGGAACCTGCGAACCATCGGGATTCCGTGTCTCAAGAACGCGACCAATGAACCGCTTGCGCGATGCTCCGAGCAGGACCGGGTATCCGAGGGTACAGAAGGTCGGCAGCTCCCGGAGGATGCGCAGGTTATGCTCGAGTGTCTTGCCGAAACCAATGCCCGGGTCCACGATGATCTTCGACGGCTGGACACCGGCGGTCACGAGCGCGTGCGCGCGGTCCTTGAGCCATGTAAAAATCTCCCCCACGACGTCGTCATAGACCGGGTTATTCTGCATGGTCTCGGGCGTTCCCCGCATATGCATTATGACCACCGGAACGTCGTACTCTGCAACGAGCGGGAGCATGGCAGGGTCGTGACGGAGTGCAGAAACATCGTTGACGATGTCGGCGCCCTGATTCAGGGCTTCGCGCGCAACGATCGCATTTCGGGTATCGACGCTCAGCGCGATATCCGAGCGCTCCCGGATTGCCGTGATCACCGGGATAACACGGTCGGCCTCTTCCTGCGGGGACACCGCCTCTGCGCCGGGACGCGTGCTCTCACCGCCTATATCGAGGATGGCGGCTCCGGTGCGCTCCATCTCCAACGCAGCGTCGACCGCAGCCGACACGGTCCCGAGGCGACTGCCGGCGTAAAAGCTGTCGGGCGTGATATTGAGTATTCCCATTACAAGCGGGACGGTATCTGTCTCGAGCGTTCGATTATTTCGAAGGGGTATCTGCAAGGCCACCACGTCCCTCCCGAGAGTATACACCGATATGTGCACGCATATCGTACGGTATCACGCGCTCGGGGAGTGATTCCAGTACACTCGACATACTGTATGTGCAGGTCGTGATATGACCGGCATTCGGTGGCACACGACAACGTGCCGCGTGCCTCGGGCCGGTCAGGGGAAGGATGGCGTTATTTGCCTTTCTTCTTGTGGCGGTTCTTGCGCAGTTTTTTCTTGCGCTTGTGCGTTGCTATCTTTTTGCGCTTTCGCTTTCGTCCACAGGGCACAAAGCTCTCCTTTCCATCGTTTTCAATGGTGATTCGGTATTACAATTTCTGAAGACAGCCACTATACCGGCCACGTCGGGCATTGGTCAACGGTTTTCCCGGCTATTCAGCAATAGCCGAAGCGTCTGCGCGCATCCCTGAAACAGCGTCTGCACATCGCCGGGGCCAATTTCAACGCGTCCGGGGATCAGGTGCGAGAAGGTAATCTGCCGCTTGGCGTACCGGCGGGAGTTCCGCTGTATCGCTGCGCGTATTCGGGACGTATCCGTGTCGGCAAAGAACTCCCGGTACCCGATCGCTCGAAGCGCCTGTGTGTCCGCTCCGTATCCGGCCTGTTTGAGGCGGTCGACCTCCTCGAGCAGACCTGCGTCGAACATACGCTCGACACGCGTGTCGATGTTTTCGTACAGCCGCGAACGGTCGAGTGTCACCGCGTATACGCGGCATGTCAGGCCGGCTCGCAGCGTTCGCGGCTCGAGAAAGCTGCTTCGAGGCCGGCCCGACACGCGGTACACCTCGAGCGCCCGGACAATGCGAAACGCATCGTGCGGGTCTATGTTGGCGGCGCTTACCGGGTCGCATTGTTCAAGCTGATGGTACAGCTCGGGAAGGCTGCTCGCCTCGAGTTCACCCTCGATTCCGGCGCGGACCGCCGGGTCCGTCGGCGGTGTCGGCGGCATCCCGCACAGCAATGCGCGAAGATAGAAGGCTGTCCCGCCACTGACGACGGGGAGTCTGCCTCGCGAAGCGATCTCGCGTATGCGGGCCTCAGCTTCGCGTACGAAGTCGCCCACGGTAAACTGCTCGTCGGGGTTTCGGATGTCTATAAGATGATGAGGGAGCTCGCGTCGCTCGTCGGCGGAGGGTTTGGCGGTGCCGATGTCCATTCCCCGGTAGACCTGCATGCTGTCCGCGCTGACAACTTCGAACCACGCGCCGCCCCCGGGAAACGCGTCGTGCCCCCGGTGCGCGAGCTCGAAAAGGAGCGACGTTTTCCCCGAGGCCGTCGGGCCGAACAGAACCACAAAAGGAGGCAGTGTATGCGGAGAACCTGTCGAGTCCAAAAGCTCCGCGCTACTCCTCGATCTGGTACTGGACTTTGTCGGTCAGTATTTGCCGGATCGCCGTCGAAACGACTTTGTCGTTTCCTTCCTCGAGTTCTTCGTCCCCCGTCATGGTTATCTGGTAGGCGCGACGTATGGATGCGACGGTGAGCTTATAAATGTTCTTGTCGTAGTCGGTGAGTTTGTCTAATGGTAATATCATAGCGTAGTACTTCCATTATACAAAACAACCGAAGCGTCTGTAAATACTTGATTACTCAGGCTTTCCAGATACCCGCTTCCACGAGTTGCAGGGTCGCTGCCTCTGCCCACCCGGCGTTTGCGGCCGGGCTTGCGGGGCTGGGGTGCAGAATCCGAGCGACCTGCGGGACGCGCGGAGTGTCGGCCAGTCGGTTACAGACAGCCGTCGCACGCATCTCTGCAAAGCGTCCGACCCCGACGACCCACTCCGGCCGCAACTCACGAATAAAATCACCAAGCGCTTTATCGCATGCAGCGAACAGGGGTTCACGTTCGTTCTTGGGCAACTTGTCCGGGGTCAGGTTTCGTCCGCCGTGGTCGAGAAACAGGAGCGGACAGTAATTCATGACAATGTGATCGGTAAAGAAGGAACTGGCGGTACCGAATCGTTGTGCCATGAGACCCCAGAGGCGGGTTCCGGAAATCTCGGCGCGGACAGAGTGCATGCCGAGCACCGGCCTTTTCTCGTGCTCCACAGGCGGTCTGCCGACAGCATCGGTGATTCGAAGCCATTCCCTGACAAAGGTAATGTCTCCGAAGGGAATACCGGTCTGCGCCATGCCGAAGGGGCCGGGATTCATGCCAAGAAAGAGCACGCGCTTCGGGCTGCTCGCGAAACGGGACAGATAGGTCGCGTGAGGTGGCCAGGCGTAATCGAGGGTGTTGTAAACAGCCGCGACCGGGTCGGCAAAGGAGAGTTCGCGCATATCGGATGCGAGCCGTGCGGCAACCGTCAGACAGCCACTCATACCTGACTCGTTCCCGCGCTGTCGTTCCGGTAGAAACGGCGTCTGACTTCGGTCACGATATGATCTGCCACCGCTTCGGGTGGAAGATTCGTCGTGTCGATAATCAGATCACAAAACGCGTAATCGTCGTTGTCTATCCCGTAGAGTCGCATATAGCGTTCATGATCGCGGCGGTCACGTTCCTCGGTCTCGCGGGCAACCCGTTCGTACTCTCCGCCTTCGCGACGGTGGATCCGTTCGGCGCGAATATGCGTGGGAGCGGTCAGATATACGGTAAGATCCGCTTCCTCGAGAATCCAGATAGCAAGTCGGGACCCCAAGACGCAATTACCCGCCTCGTGAGCCATTTCTATCTGCCGTCGGTCGACGTACAGGTCCCACGAAGAGTCCTGTTCTGCAAGCCGGCAGACTTCCTGAAAGTCCATGTTACGTTCGTCGGCAATGGTGTGGAAGGTGTAATTGATCATGGGGAACCCGAGCAACGCCGCGACACGGCGGCTGGTGGTGGAGTTGCCACAGCCGCTTTTCCCGCTGATAGCTATTTTGATCTGTGTCTCTTCGTCACTCACTACTCAACATTCCTGATCTGTTCCCGGATATTCTCCAGGGCGTTTTTCGCGTCGACCACGCAGGAGTTGATCTCCGGAATAATACTCTTTGAACCGATCGTGTTGATTTCCCGTCCAATCTCCTGACAGAGAAAATCCATTTTTTTGCCGACAGCGCTCGGCTCCTCCAGCAGCCTTCGGCACGCGTCGAGATGGAACCGGAGGCGGTCGATCTCTTCCTGTATCGAATACTTGACGAGGAGAACTGCAGTCTCACTCAATATTCGCGAGTCGTCAACGGTTTCCGGTACGAGCTCTTCGAAACGCTTGCGGATCGTACCGGACACATGCGCTTCAAGTTCGGCCGCGTGCTCGACGAGCCGACCCACGAGGGACTCGATATCCTGGATCTGCACCTCGACCATACGCTTCACGGCAATCCCTTCCGACTCCCGGGTCTGGACAAACACCCTCAGGGCCTCCTGCAGAGACGGCAGGAGAAAAGCATAGTATTCCTCCGCGTCGACCGTTCGCTCTACGCTCAGGATCCCCTCGAGTCCGAGCAGATCCGACACCGTGAGCGAATCGGCGATGCCTGTCGCGTCTGCGAGTTTTCGCAGTTGTGTCGCATAGGTGCGAGCGAGTTCGTAATCGACTGACACCTCTGCCACCTCGGAGCGGTCCCTGATGCGTACCGACACGTCGACCCGTCCGCGCGCAACCTGTGTAGTTACCATGTCGCGTATTTGTGGCTCGAGCTGCGATAGCTTTCCCGGGAGATTCACCGATACATCGAGATAGCGATTGTTATATCCCTTGATCTCGACACTGCCGCTTCGCCGATCAGATTGAAACTCCGTGTATGCGTAACCGGTCATTCCCGTCATGGCTTTATGCTCTGCTCCGTATCGAGGCCGGCGAGGACGCGACGGCCGAGTTCCCAGTTGTTTCCTGCGCCCATCGTCAGAAAGATGTCACCGTCCCGCAGTCGTCCCAACGCGTACTCAAGGGCGTCTTCGTGCTCTTCAATATAGGTGACATCCCCATGAAGTCGGCTCACCGCATCGGCAAGCGTGCGCCCGGTGACCTCACCCGAAAACTGTTCGCGAGCGCTGGCGTAAATCTTGTGCAGAATCACGAGGTCTGCGTGTGCAATCGCCCGGGCGAAGCGGTCAAGCAGTGCTTCGGTTCTGGAATAGGTGTGGCTCATGAAGTCAAGTACGATACGCCGCCCGGGATAAAAGTCCCGGAGCGCGGCAAGCTCTGCCTCTATGGCAGTCGGATGATGCGCGTAGTCGTCGATGACCAGTACACCCGACGCCTCGCCGATACGCTCGCTGCGTCGGGCAAGCCCCTTAAAGGACGCCACACTCAATGCGGCGTTCGTGAATGCCGACCCGGTAAGGCCGTCCCGGGTGCCGGTAGCGGCGAGAATGTCGTCGAGCAGCGCCAACGCACCCGCGACGTTCAGGGCGTTGTGCCTGCCGGGAAGCGGCACGCGAATCGTACCCTCGAATCCGGCGAGGCGCAGCAGGGTCACTCCGGGCTCTTTGTCGACGTCGGTAACCCGAAACGGCCCGTTCGCGGAGGCGCCGTATTCCACAATCCGTACGTCGGGCCGGGTCCTCGAGACCTCCTTCGCAAGTGCCGCGGCGCCCGAGTCGTCGGCGCAGACGACAAGCGCACCTCCGGAAGGCAGTCTGTGGGCAAACTCGAGAAATGCCCCTGCCACGTCGTGGTAGTCGGCGTAGTAATCCAGATGGTCAGCCTCTATGCTTGTGACAAGAATTCTGTCGGGGTTGAACGCGAGGAAGTGCCGGCGGTACTCGCAGGTCTCGGCGATAAGTCCGGTGGTGCCGCCGACCCAGGCAGCCCGACGATCAAAATCCGGCACGCTGCTGCCGACAATCGCGGTCAACGGGAGCTCGAGAGCGCGAACCATGGTTCCGAGAATCGCTGTGGTCGTCGACTTTCCGTGAACCCCGGCAACAGCCGTTGCGTCGACGCCCTCGGACAGCATGCCCAGCGCCTGTGTGTAGGTGTACACGGGCATACCTGCGCGGACTGCGGCGACTATTTCGGGATGACTGTGCGGGTCGTAGGCCGCTGAGTAAAACAGCGCCCGCGTCTCCGGTCTTATGTTGTCCGCCGAAAAACGTTCGACCACGGGAATATTCAGATCCCTCAGGATAAGGTCGGTGTAGAAGCGCTCGGTTGTGTCCGTCCCGAGCACGTCGGCGCCGCGGGAGGCAAGTACCTGCGCGAGTGCGACCATCCCCGACCCTTTTATCCCGGTAAGGTGAACACGTGCGCCTGCGAACGATGTCAATTGGCCCATATCTGCCGGAGTGTAGCAGAAAACCTCAGGGTGTCAGAAGACCTCGCACGGTGTGACGCGCAGCATGGCCAGGCGACTACTGGGCTTTTGCTGCGAGGCGCGCGAGACGGTCGAGATCGAGCATGAGCGCAAGTCTGCCGTCGCCGAGCACGACAGCGCCGGAGACACCTTCGACTCCCTCGTACATCTTGCCCAGCGCCTTTACGACGCTCTGAAAGGTATCCTGTATGCCGTCGACAATAAGCCCGATCATCTGCTGGTCGCTGGTCACCATGAGGAGCTGCCGGTGCTCGCCCGCGGCCTGGGTCTGGTCGGCGTCGAGCTGGAAATACTCGCGCAGGTCAATAAAGGGCACGAGGCTGCCCCGGTACTCGACGAGTTTCTGCTCACCGCGACGGGTCGTCTGGTCGAGTTCGAGACATTCGACAACACTGGACATGGTTGCCATGTACACCTGACTGCCGACATTTACCAGCAGGCCTTCGACTATGGCAAGGGTCAGCGGAATGCGCAGATTTATGCTGCTGCCCTTGCCCGGTTCGCTTTCGAGCCGTATCGACCCGCCAAGGCCTTCGATATTCTGCTTGACAACATCCATGCCCACACCGCGACCGCTGACGTTCGTCGCCTTCTTCGCTGTCGAAAAACCGGGCGCAAATATCAGTTCATGTATCTCCCGCTCGCCGAGCTGCGCGTCGGCGGATATAAGACCTTGCGCAACAGCCTTCTCTCTGACCGCATTCGTGTCTATCCCGCGTCCGTCGTCGGAAACCCGTATCCCGACGTGCGCGCCCGAGTAGAAGGCTTTCATGGTCAGGGTACCCTGGGGACGCTTTCCGGAGGAACGACGTTCGGCGGCTGTCTCGAGCCCGTGGTCGAGCGAGTTGCGAATAATGTGCAACAGCGGATCCTTGAGACGTTCGACGATGTTTTTATCGAGCTCGGTATCCACCCCCTCGAGCACCAGATTCACATCCTTGTCCAGTTCCTTCGCGAGATCGCGTACGAGCCGGCGGAAGCTGGAGAACAGGACCTCTACCGGTACCATGTGAAGCTGCATCGCCAGATCCCGGGTGTCGCGAATCAGACCTTCGAGACGCTCAGCGGTGGACAGAATGTCCGGGTTATCGGATTCCACGGCCAGTCGCTGAAGCGTTGCGTGCTCGGACACGAACTCGCCGACCAGATTCACGAGCATATCCAGTTTTTCGGTTCGCACCTTTATGGTCCCGGAGGACTCGAGCGCGCGCCTGCTTTCGCGCCGTCTGCGGACCAGCTCCTGTTCACGGAGTGCGGCGTCGACCCGCTCCGAGGTCACAAAGCCCTGCTGTACCAGTGCGTCGCCAATGTAGGATCGGGCGTTGACTGCAGCGGCCAGGTCTTCCGCAGCGATGTCTCCCCGCTCCACGAGGATTTCGCCCAGACGCTTATAGTCGAGATCGGTCGATTCAAGATTTGACGTATCGATCGCCGCAATTTTGATATCCCAGTCGTCCTCGACGAAAATGAACACGTCCCGGACGGCGTTTTCACCTTCGTCGGTCGTCAGCAGAATATCCCACGACAGAAAACACTGCTCGGGATCAAGCTGCTCCAGGGCGGGGACGTGGTCGGTGAACCCGACGATAAGAGCGTCCCCGAGTTCGCTCAGCTCGCGAATGAGGGGAATGGGATTGTTACCCGTTTTAAAGGCTTCAATCGAAGGGCGAAGCTGAATTCGCCAGGTGGTTTCCTGCGGTGCATCCTCCGGATCGGCTGCTGCCGCAGGTACCGTCCCGCCGGCATCAGAAACCTTCTGCTGACCGTCAACAGGATACTCCTGCAACAGCGCAGCTACGATGCGCTCTCCCTCGGCGAGAAGTGCGGGGTCAGGATCAACCGAGGCAAGCAGCGCCTCTATGTGATCACGAGCGGCGAGTCCGAGCTCAATAAGGCGGGGGCTCACCGTCGCGTGTCCGTCACGCACACGGGCGAACACCGCCTCGACGATGTGCGTGAACTCGCCGAGCGCCGTGAGTCCGAGCATGTTTCCCGAACCCTTGATCGTGTGCATGTTCCGGAACGCTTCGTCGATCATTCCGGCGTCGGTCGGATCTTCCTCAAGCTGCATGAGCGCGCGCTCAAGCGAAGAGAGGAGCTCGGCGACTTCTTCGCGAAACGTTTCGAGAGGATCGGCAGACGCGCTCACTCAACGACTCCGGGCATGCGAATGCCGGCAAAATCGCAGATACGCCGATATCGTTCCGCGTTCCTCACACGAAGAGTGCCACCGGCGGCTTCAAGCGACTTGTGAGCCGAGACGAGCATCTGGGCTCCGGCAAGATCAATCGACTCAAGTCCCGAGAGATCGAGGACAATCTCACCCGGTGTCTCAAGAGCCTCGAGAAGTGTATCGCGATTCTTTCCAACCGTCTGAAAAGTCAGAGGACCGCTGAGAGACAGTGTTCGCGGTTCGCCGGTGTTCCGTTGTGCCATAGGCTCAGAAATCCCCCGACGAGGCGACCTTTTTAATGGCCCCCAGCAGCTGATCCTGCTCAAAGGGTTTGGTAAGCCAGCCGGTAGCACCGGCGCGCTTTCCTTCCTGCTTCTTCTCCGCCTCCGACTCGGTCGTCACGATCAGAATGGGTACGGACTTGTTCACCGACCCTCCTCGAACGGCCTCTATGAACTCTATGCCGTTCATTACCGGCATATTGTAGTCGGTTATCACAACCGCCACGTCATCGGTCAGTTTTTCGATTCCTTCCTTCCCGTCCGCTGCTTCAACCACTTCGTATCCGCCGGCTTTGAGAATAAGCGTTTCCATCTGTCTCATTGAAACCGAATCATCTACTATCAGCACCTTATCTGCCATAAACTCATTCCTCTCCATGTCGATACGGCCGTCCCGAGACACCGGTCTTTTTTTCGGCCGAGGGTATGGTAACCGTAAACCGTATGAAAGGGTCAGGGGTCTCACCGGTATAGTCAACACCATTTGCGGTTGTTATGCGTCCATTCATGCGTTGAATGATTCGTCTGCATACGTACAATCCGGTACCGTCACCCCACTCTTCTTCCTCAAGCTCGGTCGGGAAGCCTTCTATCGTGTAGAACAGGTCAAAAACGAGCTCACTGTAATCGTAGGGTATTCCGTATATGTGCTCCCCCGAGGTATCGCGCGCCCTCGCGTGCTTCGGACTGTTTCGCACGGTTATATCGATGCCACCGGGTTCCGACGTGCTCTCCTCCACCGAGGCTACCACACGGCTACCGGTCGGCGAATACTTTACCGCGTTGACCAGAAGCTCATGAATGATGCGCTTCAGGTACTCCTCGTCCACCGCCACCGCGCCGTGAAGTTCTTTGTCCGAAAGACGAACGTACTTCGTCCTGTCGTACCGGGCACACAAGGTCCCGAGATCGCTCTCGAGAAAGGAGCGAATACGACCGATCAGCGCATCAAGCTCGTAGCGCTCGATCTCGAGATCGAAGGTGTCCACGCGGCTTATGAAGGTAATGTAGTCAAAAATTTCTTTCTGGCTTGTCGCCGAGGTCAGGATCGTATCAACGAGCCCCTGCGACACTTTCACGTTTTCGTCGTCTATCGGTTCGGCGGTCATGCGCAGCAGGTCGACCCACATGAAGCCGCCGGCCTGATTAATTGTACGGGACAAAAGATCGATCATCTGCTCGGTCTGATGAATGTCCTTGGAGGCGTACAGTGCTCGCCAGTTCACGAGCTTCTCGTGCTCGAGTCTCAGCAGCTCCCGCTCTTTCTCGATTCGCTCGATCTGCCGCTGCTGTTCCTTGTCGCGTATTGTCTTGTGAATGCGAAGGAGCAGCGCGTCTTCGACGACCGGTTTGGTCAGATAGTCGTCGGCACCCGACTTAACCAGCTCGATCGCGGTGCGTATGTCCTCGTTTGCCGTGAGAAAGACAAGGGGAACAAAGGGGTCAACAGCGCGAAGCGCCGACATGAGTTCTTCGCCGTTCATTTCGGGCATGAAATAGTCGCTCAGAACAAAGTCGTAGTCCCGATGCGAGAAGCTGTCGAGCGCGTCCTTCGGGTTGCTGAAGGTTGTAACGTGCATGTCGTGACGGCTGAGCATTCGCTCAACAAGTATAAGAGTCGTTTGGTCGTCGTCCACTATCAGGATACGAGGCGCGTCTGAGGATACCATTACTCGAATAATAGTCATTCCAGTGTGGAGGGTCAAAACGGCTGACAGGAATTGCGACAAAGCGCATATACCACAAGCGGCAGCGTCTGTGCAGCGGTTTCACTGCGCAACACCGACGGTCCGAGCGATACCGCGATAAATCCTGCGTTGAGAAAGGTGTCCCGCTCCTGTTCGGTAAACCCCCGTTCGGGTCCGACCGCAGCGGTCCACTCAGGCGTCCACGGCGAGTAGTCGCGCAACAGCTCCGCCGGCGAGGCGCCGTCCTGGTCGGCCAGCACACGTGTTCCAGCCGGAATGTGCTCCATCGCCGAACGAACGGAATGAAAAACGCGGACCTCGGGAATACTCGTGAGCCCGCCCTGCTCGGCGCCGGCTACAAGCCGTTCGCGCAGCGCATCGGATGTCCACACCGACGCGCTGAGGTACGACTTCTCGGTCAGATCGGAGGCGCAGACGAACACCCGATCGAGCCCGAGCGTCGCGAGATCCTTGATAAGCCGCTTGAAAACGATCGGCCTCACCGCTGCGAGAAGCAGGGTGCCACCGATACCCGCCTGCGGGGCATCAGAAGGCGTATCGGGCACAAAGGTCCCCGAGACCCCGTTCTCGCCCACCGACTCCAGCGTTACGGTACCCGGAGGGCCGTTTACGATGCCCGCGCGGAGGGTATCACCCGGTTCCAGGCGAAGGATGGAGCGTATGTGCTTTGTTCGGCGGTCGTGTCCATTGAACGATAACACCCGTCCGTCAAGCTCATGAGCTTCAAACAGCATTCGGTTCATGCGCGAGCCGATGCGTCGTTCACGATCCGGAGCAACGATTGAGGAATCGCGCCATTTCCTCAAGCGGCAGCTCGTCGGTTCCCAGCAGACTGTGAAGCAGGCAGCCGTCGATCAGCGCAAGAATAATCCACGCGACAGTGGAGTATTCCTCTTCGTCGGGAAACAGTCGCTTGATGCCCGTTTCTATGACATCGCGCCAGCGGCGATACTCTTCGCCAAACCTGCTTCGAAGGCTGGGGTTATTCGTCAACGCTTCCTGTATCAGGTAAAGATGTATTTCCCCGCGAGCTTCGGCGGCAGTTATTGTCTCGAACACGAGTTTCAGAATCTTCTCGGGAGGCACGTCCCGGGCTGCATCGTCGACCCATCGAAGTATCTTGCCGGACATGTGCTTCATGTGCCGTTCGGTAATGTCGAAGATAAGGTCGCCTTTGGTCGGGTAGTAATAGAAAAGCGTCCCTTTGCTTATCCGAGCTGCGCCGGCTATGTCGGCGAGCGACGTATTCGCGATGCCCCGCTCGATAATGAGCTTCGCTGCAGTCTGAATGATACGCTCTCTGTTATCGCGCGTGCTGTTTCGAACGTCCTGCTTCACCGCTCAACCCACCCCAAACGACTATAGACCGCAGTATTCCCCGCTGTCAACTTTGTCGGTCGGCAACCGAGAGCGTGCTACCGCTCCCGGTCGGCGGTCGGCTCAAGCCTGCTTCAGCGCCTGTTCAATGTCCTCGATAATATCGTCGATGTGCTCAAGTCCGATCGACAGGCGAACGAACTCGGGCGAAAGTCCGGCCTCTCGTTGCTGTTCGTCGCTCAGCTGGCTATGCGTCGTACTCCCTGGGTGTATCGCGAGGCTTTTTGCGTCGCCGACATTCGCCAGGTGCGACACAAGTTTCAGCGAGTTGATAAAGCGTTCGCCCGACTCCCTTCCGCCCTTGATACCGAAGACAACCATACCCCCTGCCCCGCGAGGAAAGTACCGCGCGACGCGTTCTGCCGCGGGGTCGTCGAAAAGGCCAGGATACCGGACCCAGGACACGCCGGAGTGATTCCCGAGGTACTCGGCAACCTTCCGCGCATTCTCGGAGTGCCGTTCCATCCGAAGCGACAGCGTCTCCGTACCCTGCAGGAACAGCCACGCATTGTCCGGAGCTATCGCGGCACCGAGATTCCGCAGAGGGACCAGCCGCATGCGCATGGCGAAGGCGACGGGATTCAGATCTCCGAGATCGTGGGCGTAGCGAACGCCGTGATAGCTGCCGTCGGGGCGGTTAAAGGTGGTGAACTTGGGATCGGTCCAGTCGAAGGTGCCCGAATCGACGACAATACCTCCAATGCCCGTCCCGTGCCCGCCGATCCACTTCGTGAGGCTGTGTACGACTACGTGTGCGCCATGTTCTATGGGGCGGAACAGATACGGCGTGGTGAAGGTGGAATCGACTATGAGCGGCAGATGGTATTCCTCCGCGAGCGCAGACCACGCCTCAAAGTCCGGCACGCTCAAGGCGGGATTACCGATGCTTTCAACGTACAGCGCCCGCGTCTTTTCGGTAATCTGAGCTCGAACGGCATCAATGTCGAGCGGGTCGGCAAACTTCACCGTAATCCCGTAGTCGGGCAGAATTGACGAAAACATAGTGTAGGTACCGCCGTAGAGATTACTGCTCGATACGACTTCGTCCCCGGCTATACACACGTTGATTATGGAGTAAAAGATTGCGCTCGTACCCGAGGCGAGCGCGAGCGCTGCCGCGCCTCCATCGAGTTCGGCGATGCGTCGTTCGAGTATATCCTGCGTAGGATTCATGATACGCGTGTAAATAAAACCAAGCTCTTTGAGCGCAAACAGATTTGCCGCGTGCTCAGTGTCGCGAAAATTGTAGGCGGTTGTCCGCGCAATGGACACAGCTCGTCCGGGGTCGGCCCCGTCTCTCGACTGCGCTGCGTGCAATGCCTTTGTCTCGAATCGATAGTCTGCCATGCCGTTTCTCCTTGTTTGCTGATTTCCTGTGTATTGTCGGTCTAGCTGTCGCCTGTTTCTTCGAACAACCAGGTACTCAGATACCGTTCGCCGGTATCACAAATGATCGTCACGATCGTCTTACCCTGCATCTCCGTCCGCGCGGCGATTTCGCAGGCCGCATGCACGTTCGCACCCGCCGACACCCCGCAAAAGATCCCCTCCTCCCGCGCAAGCCGTTGCGCGGCGAGCGCGGCGTCGTCGGTCGAAACACTGATCACTTCGTCAATGAGCTCTCGATCGAGAATCTCCGGGATAAAGCCGGCGCCGATTCCCTGTATACGATGGGGACCGGGACGCCCACCGGAGAGCACAGCGCTGTCCTGCGGCTCAACCGCAACGGCGTAGAGCGAGGAGTTCCATTCCGATTTGATGCGACCGGCTACACCGGTGATCGTACCACCGGTGCCGACGCCCGCTACAAAGACGTCCACCATGCCGCCGGTATCGCCCCATATTTCCCGCGCGGTGGTGTCGTAATGGGTCTGCGGATTGGAAGGGTTTGCAAATTGCCGCATGAGAACCGCATTGGGGTTCTCGGCTACGATTTCCTCCGCCCGGGCAACGGCACCTGTCATGCCTTCGGGTCCAGGGGTAAGCTGTAACTCCGCACCGAAAGCCTGCAGCAGGCGACGCCGTTCGACGCTCATTGTTTCCGGCATGGTCAGGATGACGCGGTACCCCCTGACAGCCCCCACGCAGGCGAGTGCGATACCGGTGTTACCGCTGGTCGCTTCTACGAGGATCGATCCGGGGCCAATAACGCCGGCGCGTTCTCCGGCCTGCACCATGCCAAGCCCTATGCGGTCTTTCACGCTGGATGTCGGATTCATGGTTTCGAGTTTGACTACGACGGTACCCGGTAAATCCCGGGCCATGCGGTTCAAACGCACAAGGGGTGTCTTTCCGATGACCGAAGTCATGTCGTCGTGTACAGGCATGGATGTACGCCTCCTTCGTGAGCATACTAACCGGATTATTCCAATTCATATACTTGACATTAAGTAAGCGACTATATCACGTGAGCTTTTTCTGTTCAATCCTGTAGGATGGTGAACTCCACGCGTCGGTTCCGTCGCCGTCCCGCTTCGGTCGTGTTCGGTGCGAGAGGCTCCTCGGCACCGACACCGCGGATAATTAACTGGTCCCTGCTTCGAACACCCATCTCGAGCAGGTAGTTACCAACCGACGCTGCCCGAGCCTCGCTCAGGCGCCGGCGCCCTTCGGGTGTTCCTGCGAGCGCCGTATGTCCGGTTATGAGAAGGTCCGCGTCGGGGTACTCGGAGAGCAGTTCGATAATCCGGTCGAGCTTCGCCGTTTCCGACGGAAGAAGCTCGTCGGATTCGGGTGGAAACTGTATATCCTCAAGACTGATGGTGACCCCGCGCTCGGACTCGCGCACGTCGGTGTCGGGAATATCAAGATCCTGCAGCCGTTCCCTCAGACGCTCAAGTACCTCCTCGCGATCGGGAAGGTTCGTTTCCACCACCCGGGCTTCGGCGGTCCCCTGATAGCTGACGGTATCTCCTGAACTCAAGGTATAGAGAATCTCGTATTCCTCTTCGTAGGCGTGAATGCGGCCCCTGAGCCTGTCCCAGTAGTGACGCTGATCGGAAAAACCGGATATCGCAACCGGGTGCAGTCCTTCGAGATTACGGGGAAACCGGTGGAACATGCTGTAGCGAACCGTAAGCACATCCATGTCGCGACCGTCCCGTTCCTCGACACCCAGGTACTGGTACACGACTGGAATGCTGAACTCAAATCGCTCGTCGATTCCAAAGCTCTCCGAAAGATCGTGTACCTCGGTCCCGCTGTTGCTCCACGCTGTTCCGGGCTCTATCGGATACTCCGGAAACACCGGGACGTCCCGCACCATCGGGCGCACGAAATCCTCGGGCACATCCATGAACCCGAGCTCATTCTGTCTGTACTCGGTCTCGTAGCTGCGCGAGAGTTCGAAGACCTCGTCCGGCTGCATGTTCTCTTCGGACACGTCGTAGGTGACGTGCAGGCGTCCAATTCCGTCCTCAAGGTCGGTTACGTCGACAGAAATCCGGTTCAGAATTTCGGCGCTGTGGGAAAAGCGCTCGTTGACGAACACATCCTGTTCCACGACGCTGAGGATACGGTACTGCTCTCCGTCGAGGAACAGAAAACGAAACTGCTGCGCTTCGTTTGCAGACAGGACAACAGGGACGGTGAGCAACAGAAGTGCGGTTACGAGGCCGTATCGGCGCAGTGTGTAGAAAGGCTTTTTCATAGTACCGACAAAGTGTATCGCGCTTTTCTTGACAAAGATATGCCGAGTAGCTATCGTTTCGATAAATTACAGATAATTAAGGAACCGGAGTAGCGGCAGCTTGAGCAGGATAATCTAGTGGGGTTACAGCATTCCAGTGAACACTCAGGCGCATCGGCGGATTCCGGCAACAGACGGAGACGGCACCAGTCTCTTCCCGTATTCGAGCGCTTCGTGCACTCGCACTGTCACGGTTCGCGTGACATTGTCATCGAAACCGGGTCTGATGCCGGCAACCCGCATTTCCTTCTGATCCCTGCGCTCACGCGAGTGAAACGCAAGCAGAAGGGTATCCGGGCACTCGTTATTGCTTCCACGACCGACCGGGTCGGAGCTGCGGGCAACGGGCAGTCGCGCCTTGAGCCACATTTTGGAGACGGCGTTCGCGTTGCAGTGCTTGATTCGGGAGATGCAACCCGCAAGGAAGCTGATGTACTGAACGGCAGGCCGGGAATCGTGGTAGCGACGGGCTCGCGTATTATTGACCACCTCAGGCGGGAGAACATCGATCTCTCGAGCGTACATACTGTGGTCGTCGACGAACCTGAACGAGACGTGGCTGGAGCGTTCAACCTTGACTTGCAGTTTATTCTGTCAAAAATCACCGGTCGTCCGTTCATTGTCGCGTTCAGCCCGCATCTTCACGAAGAACTGGACACCGTTTTATCGCTACTCCGGCGTCCCCGTGTGATCGAACAGGAGTTCTGGCAAAGTTCACGCCTGCCCCGTTCGCGAACACGAAAGGAGCCACAGATGAGCCCACAGGAAAAGAAAAAGAGCCTGCCTGCCGAGGAGCAGATACAGGATCGCATTGCGGAAATTCTCCGCCTGATTCACGACGAAGCCGACCCGGATGAACTGAATTACCTCCGAAAAATGGTACGGAAACATGTGCCGTTGTTCAGTCGCGGGTATTTCGCAGCGTACCTGCTGCGGCACAGTACCGCAAAAGGCGCAGGGAAGACCGGGACACCGAAAGACGGGGAGTTCGCGAGCATATTTATCGGGGTCGGAAAAAATCGTCGCGTCTTTCCCCGTGACCTTATTCAGCTCTTCGGCACGGTCGATTCGGTAAGCGCGGAAGATATTGGCGAAATCAAGATCCTCGACAACTACAGCTTCGCGGAGATTACCTCCGGAAAGGCCGATCAGGTCATTGCGAAGCTTGACGGTACCGAGTATCGCGGTCGAAAACTCAACGTCAATTTCGCCCGACGCCGAGACTGAGCATACCGGCCGCAGGTGTCAGCGAGAGGCCACGCGGATGTCGCTGCCGGCCTCTGCGGCCGCGGCGGCCCGGACAAGCTCGACCGTTTCATCCCAACCTATACACGCATCGGTTATTGAAACGCCCCACGACAGGCTGCTCGACAACGGCTGACACCCGGCCTCAAGATTGCTCTCGAGCATACACCCCCTGACAAGCGTGCTCCCGTCGTGACGCTGCCGAAGCAGGCTTCTGAGAACGATGCGCTGACGCGCGTGGTCCTTCCGGCTGTTCCCGTGACTGCAGTCGACAACCACCGATTCCGGCAGCGACGCTGCGCGCAGCACGGCACCGGCTTCTTCCACGTCCTCTTCGTGATAGTTGGGCCCGTTCCGACCGCCGCGCAGAATCAGGTGACAGGCGGCGTTCCCGGCGGTACGAAGGACGCAGGTGCGGCCCTCCTGGTCAATACCGATAAAACTGTGAGCATGCGAACTGGACGCCATTGCGTTGACCGCGACGTCGAGGCTCCCGTCGGTGCCGTTCTTGAAGCCGACCGGCATCGACAGGCCGCTGGCTATTTCACGATGCGTCTGGCTTTCGGTCGTACGTGCTCCTATGCTGGCCCAGCTGACAAAATCCGAGAGATACTGCGGCACGATGGGGTCAAGAACCTCACTGCCGGCCGGGAGTCCCATGTCGGTAATGTCGCGCAGGAGTGCACGGGCAAGGCGCAGTCCCGTGTGTATGTCGTAACTTCCGTCGAGATGCGGGTCGAGGATAAGACCACGCCAGCCCAGCCTCGTTCGGGGCTTTTCGAAATACACTCGCATGACAAGAAGAATCTGATCACTCACCTCTTCGCGAAGTCGTGCGAGTTTTTCTGCGTATGCGCGTGCCGAATCCGGGTCGTGGATCGAGCAGGGGCCGACTATCATGAGGAATCGGGAATCGGCTCCGCTCATGACCGCCTCGATCTCGTTTCTCGCCTCTGCGACAACCCGTTCCTGCCGCGGGGTCAGCATTATGTCCGACTTCAGCTGCCTCGGCGGAACGAGCATATGCTGCTCAAGAATGCGTATATCATCGGTACGGGACATAGTGCGCGATTATACCGGTCAACGGTCCGGCTGGCTACGCCCGTCTCAGAGGCAGTGTCATGCAGCGCGGCCCACCGCCTCCGCGTGCAAGTTCCACTCCGGGAAGCGCAATCGCGACCTTTCGGTCCCCGGCTCGGAGGTGATCGTAGGTCTCGGCCGGGATGACCTCGTAGCCGTGACGTGAGAGTTCGTCGAGGGTATAGCGGTTGCAGTCGTAGACCAGAATCTTCCCGGGGGCGACCGCGAAGGAGTTCGTACCGCTGAGCCACTGTTCGCGAACCTGGTGCGTGTAATCCGGGCCGCCGCAGAAGACCGGCTCGAGATCGACCCCTGCCTCCGCGAGCGCGTCAAGCAGAAACCCCGCCTCGCGAACGCTCGTACGCCCCGTCGGATCCACATCGAGCCGCACGCAGCGCGAGGCCCGGTGACCGACCACAGCCGGCGCGTGAACCAGCGCGGAGCCCTCGTCGATGCGGGTAAAAATCATGTCAAGGTGTATCGCATAGCGCTCCTCGGGCAGGAGGCATGCGATCACGGTGACCGGTGAACCGCGATGCTGTGCGAGCGCACGCGCGAGCTGATCGAGCGCCTCCGAGGACGTCCGGCTTCCGATTCCCGCGGCGATCAGATCGTCCCGCAACACGACAATGTCGCCCCCTTCTATGCGCCCGGCAAAGCTCGCGCTGTCAAGGCTCAGGGTCCCGCTGGTCGGACCCGTCCCGCTGGTCTGGCCGGTCCCGCTGGTCGGGCCGGCCCCGCTGGTCTGGAGCCAGCCGAAAACCGTTTTCATAATGAGCGATTCGCGGTACCGGATCTCGTGCGCCATGGAACCGGACACGGGACAGTTGTCGACCACAAAACCGGCGTCCCGCATGAAATACTGATTTGGAAGCGGCGGAAGATCCCATCCCCGTGGCTCGAGCCAGGAGGACAGACTGTCGCGCCGGATCGGCATACCGGTCACGAGAACGTTCGCCAGTTCCAGCAGAGGCATGGCGTCGAGCTCTTCGCGTCTGCCTGCGGCCGGCTCCCGCGAACAGACCGCGTCAAGCAGCTCTGCACGCGCTCGTTCGGGCTCCAGTGCCCGCACGAGCAGATCGGACAGTTCGTAACACTCGCACAGCGATCCGAGCACTCCCGAGAGCACCCGATGCTCGCGCTGCACCACCGACATTGGAACAATATCGTTGTACAGAAGCTCTTCCGCCCGAGCGGGCGTCATTCGTTCGATTTCGAGGCCTGGGGTGTGCACGATTACCGCCTCGAGCGGAGCAATTTCCGAATGAATCTGCAGGGGTGCTTCGATGCTCATAACACGTCCATGATACTCCATCTGACAGGCTTCGGCTATTTTGACCGTCCCCGTGTCGGCGTGCTATATCTGTGCAGGTTATGGACGAAGCACGAATCAGACACATACTGCACCAGACCCCGGGCAGTGAATGCACCGTACAGGGGTGGGTACGCACATCGCGCCACACGAAACACGTTTCCTTTGTCGAACTGAACGATGGCTCCTGCCTGTCGAATCTGCAGATTGTCTGCAACGAAGAGACCTCGTTCGCCGATGCCGACAGACACGCGCTGCAGACCGGCGCGAGTCTGGAAGTCCAGGGTACACTCACCGAGAGCCCGGGCGGAAAGCAGGCGGTGGAGCTCCTCGCACGGCGGGTGCGCATTGTCGGCGGCGCCCCGGCAGACAGTTACCCGCTGCAGAAAAAACGGCACAGCTTTGAGTTCCTTCGCGAGATCGCCCACCTCAGACCGCGAACGAATACCTTCGGGGCTGTTGCACGGGTCAGAAACGCGCTGTCGTCCGAAATTCACGCCTTCTTTCAGGCACGCGACTTCCTCTGGATACATACGCCCATTATTACCTCCCTCGACGGTGAGGGTGCGGGCAACCTGTTTCAGGTCACGTCGCTCGATCCGGCTGCGGTGCCGCGGAACGAGAACGGTGAGGTCGACTACAGGGAGGACTTTTTCGAGCGCCCCTCGTTTCTGACCGTAACGGGACAGTTGCACGTGGAGGCCTACGCGAGCTCACACGAACGGGTCTATACCTTTGGTCCGACCTTCCGCGCGGAGAACTCGAACACCAGCAGGCACCTCGCGGAGTTCTGGATGGTAGAGCCGGAGCTCGCCTTCTGCGACATAGAGGGCAACATGGACCTCGCGGAGTCGTTTCTCAAGACCGTGCTGACCGGCCTGCTCGAGAAATGCCCGGAAGATATGGCTTTTTTCGACCTGAGAATCCGGCAAGGGCTGCTTGAAACGCTAAAAACGGTGATCGAGAAGCCCTTTGTGCGAATCAGTTACAGCGAGGCTGTATCCGAGCTCGAGAAATCCGGGAAAGATTTCGAGTATCCCGTTCACTGGGGCGCCGATCTGCAAAGCGAACACGAGCGATTTCTGACCGAGGAACGCTACGGCAGCCCGGTCGTGGTGACCGACTATCCCGCGGAGATCAAGGCGTTCTATATGAAGCAGAACGCTCCCGACTCTGAGGGTCGCACGACCGTGCGGGCCATGGATGTGCTGGTCCCCGGACTCGGGGAAATCATAGGCGGGAGTGAGCGTGAAGACCGCTACGAGCTGCTTTCGCAGCGCATGACCGACCTCGGACTCGATCCTGATATGTACGGGTGGTATCTGGATCTGCGAAAGTACGGCACGGTCCCGCACTCCGGTTTTGGTCTCGGATTCGAACGTCTGCTGATGTACGTGACCGGCATGCAGAATATTCGCGACGTGATTCCCTTCCCCCGGACCGTCGGGAGCCTGCGGTACTGAGTACCCGATTCGACAGGCGCCCGGGACGGCCGGTGTCAGGTTGTTGACACGAGTTCCGACAGGGCCGCCACCGCCGGATGATCGGCCGACAGCCCTCGTGCGGCCGACATAAGCAACACGGCCCGCTCGCGCTCGTTCTCGTTCCAGCTGCGCGCAGCACGCATAACAAGATCCCTCACCGTCATATCGAGCTGTCGCTGCTGCACCCTGCCAAGCCCTGCCGCTTCGTATACCGCCGACTGCGCGTCGTAGGCGCGCACGATCCGCGGCTTTCCCTCCGGGTCCCCGTCCGCAGGCTTGAGGATCCAGTCCGGATCGTCGGTGGTTCTGTCTGTGACAATATCGCCTGGATTTCGCTCCGATTCACCGGCCTCTCCGAGCGCCTCCGCAAAGGATACCTCGGGAATGTCCGCCGGCGAATGGTAGAGCAGATCCTCGTGCATCGCATGGAGCCATCGCGTGCGTATCGCGGTCAGGACCTCGGGGTCCGGTGTACCCTCTGTGTAGCCCAGGCGGGAAAGCTCGGATCGGACGAAGCCCTCGAAGTCGACGCCCGCCGGAACCAGCACCGGCTCGCCCGCCTGCAGCCGCCTCAACATTCTCCTGACCTTCCGGAACCAGCCCGACTCCCGGATCAATGCGCGCAGGGACGCCGCGGTCTCGCGATCCGCACGAAGCTTTCCCTGCGGCTCCATAATGAAAATAAGGAGCGGCAGCACCTCCGCCTCGCTACGGGCAAGAACCATGTCGAGGAGCGCCCGGTACAGCTCAGCGCGCGGGGTGGACGTACTGTCGGCACCGCCGGCTGCCTCGTCGGTCCGAAACAGCCCGCCTGCGATACGCAGGGCGCGGGCCGGATTCAGGCTCAGAAGCACGTCCACGCAGCGTATCATGCGCTCGTCGAGTACATATGCGCTCTCGATCGATCGCATAATCCAGGCTTCCGCAGCAGCGCCTCCGTGCTTCAGCGCCGCCCACGCCTCGCCCTCGTTTGTGAGCACTGCGCGCACGCTCAGGTACTCCGCCTCGGCGAGCGCCGTCGGGGCGGAGGGGATGGGCTCCGACAGCGCCCGTGCTTCGAGCGTTCCGGCAAGCGGGGCGGATGCGTCTGCAGCCTCCGGATCGCTCCCGCCGAACCCGTCCCTGCCTGCCATGCGTGTGCGCAGGGCAGCGCTCAGCGCAACGTAGTTTCCGTCGTCACGATCCATCTGCTGTGCCCGCACCTCGGACGCTGCTTTCAGACTCGCAACAAGCGGTGCGTGAAACAGGCCCAGAAACACCGACGTGACCGAGGGATCAAGCAGCGCGTCGCGCACAAGCGCAACACGCTCCCGCTCTGCCGCAGGAACCTGCGGCCAGGCTTCGGTCAGGTCGGCCGCGGCTCGAGCACGGACTGAATCGCCGACGAGTCTCTCGACCCCGGCGCTCACGGGGCGGCCGTTGAGCCTGGCTGCCCGCCAGAAATCCTCGAACGTCGCTTCCGCGTCGAGTTCACCGGCGGCGTGGAGCGCGTGATACTCGGCGACCAGCGGCTCGGAAGGGTCTGCCTCGATCACGCCGGCGCGCGCGAGGTAGGCGCCAAGCGGTCCTGAATCCAGCAGGATTTCGAGGCGTTCGCGGTGGGGATCTCGTCTCTGTGTATCGCTCATTGTGTATGTCCTTGTTGTGATGATCGGGAAAGCAGCCGCGTCAGCTCGCGGTCAAAGGTCGCTGCAAACGCCGCCCGCTCGTCCTTACCGAAGCGGTCTCTCTGCGAGAGCACGGCGCCCGAATCCCTGAGTTCTTTCATATAATCACGGATACTCAAGCGTTCCCGGACATTCTCTGCGGTGTACAGCGTTCCACGGTCGTTCATGACACAGACGCCGCGGTCGACGATACGTGCCGCGAGGGGAATGTCTCTCGTTACGACCATATCGTTCTCGGCTATGCTCGCCAGAATGTGACTGTCTGCATCCGGGTGCAGTACCAGTTCAATGTTGTTTTCGCGGGGTAGCGGAATCTCCCTGTTTGCGACAAAAAGCGCCGCCACGCCGGTGCGTCTTGAGGCGCGGCAGATTATCTCTCGCACCGATCTGGGACAGCTGTCCGCATCGACCCAGATTTTCATGGAAACGACGGGGCACTGCAGGTGGCGACGAGTGCACGTGCCGGTGTCCCCGACGACGCAGGCGCCAGCGTAAACCCTTCGTGTGCACCGCCGATAAAAGCGCTCTCGCCGCGCTTGAGTGTCAGTGCCTCCGCACCGCCTGCGGTGACCGAGCCCTCGACGCACAGCACGATTGCGGGGCACCCCCCGGTCGTTATTTCGCGGGGCCCCTCAGCCACGCGCGCCTGCAGGAGCCTGAAATCCGGCACCGGGCAGACGTACTCCTCGACACCCGGCCCTGTCTCGCGTGGAACGACGCGTGCCGGGGGCGCGGAATCGAAATTGACGATATCGAGCAGCTCGTTGACGTTCATGTACTTCGACGTGAGCCCTGCCCGGAGCACATTGTCACAATTAGCCATAACCTCAAATCCGAAGCCTCTGAGATACGCGTGTACAAGACCCGCGCCCTGAAAAAGCGCCTCTCCTGTGTCAAGCCGTACGATGTTCAGAAACAGCGGTGCGAGGGTACCCGGGTCGGGTCCGTACTGCTGCTGAAGTTCACGGACCCAGGCAAGCCTGATCTCGTCGGTAAGCTCGCCGTGATCCCGGTACAGTTCTTCCGGATCAACCGGTGGAAGCGACAAACGGGAATGCGCAGCGGTTACCTCGGCAGACGACATTGCGAGGACTTCCCTCAGGACGCCCCGGGTATCGGCCGCTGTAATGCCGGCGGCGCGAATGAGCGGCAGGCTGTCGTACGGGTCGCGGAAACCACTCATTGCCCAGAATGGTCCGGCGGCGCGTATAAGCTCCGGCTTGTGATTACTATCCTTGTACGTGCGCTCCCGAGCGTCGAGTGCTATGCCTCTCGAGTTTTCCCAGGCGTATCCCACAGCCGCCTGCTCGCGGCTCGGGTGAACCTGAATGCTCAACGCGCGTTCCGCTGCGAGCAGTTTGAAGAGAAACGGCAGCTCGTGAACAGCAGATCCGGACATCCGCCCGAGCGTTTCAGCCGGCTGCGCTGCAATCAGTTCAACGAGCGGCACCTCCCGCCCTTCGGCGGTTTCCACGACGCTCGATCCGGCGGGATGAGCACCCATCCACATCTCGGCAACCGGTCCATCGGACGGTTTCAGTCCGAGAAAGCGTGGAATCGCCACGCGGTCACCCCAGTCGTATGCTTTCAGCTGATTCTTGAGTCTCAAAACCATAGGACGTACTGCATCTCCCGAGGGGTCTTTTAGCGCGCTGCAGTCTCGACGACAAGCCAGAAGTCTTCCTTCGCACCCATCATTTCAACAAAGGGAAGATACCACTCGACCCGGCTCCCCTGCCAGGTCGGCTGCAGATGATCGGGCGCTCCCTCAACCCGAGCGATCCGCACATCGCCCGGCATTTCTACTGCGAAGGAGAATCCGTTCCCGGCAAAGAGCACTCGCATGAGCTCCATCATTTCGTCCATCTCGGAGCCCCTGTCGCCTGCACCCTCCATCTCGAGGCGCCTGCGCATAACGTAGCTGCCGTCGCTTCGTTGCTCGAAGGTGAACGAGTTACCATCTGCGTCGAGGTTCGACGCCTGCGCGACGTCGTCGTAGCGGACGGTGATCTCTTCGACATCGTAGATTTCTTCCTGGCCGTAGACGTTCGTTTTCGATTCCTCGTAGCTCTCCTGTGAGAGAACGGTAATGCCCTCGCCGGCGAAGCCTTCGAAGAGATCGCCTCTCGCATCAGCACCCATGCCCTCGGGAGCATCGTCCATTTCGCTGAACTCTCTCGAAACGGCCACGGCAACACGATGTTCCGCGCTGCGGTCGGCTGAAATTATCATTTCATCTTCATAATCTATACACCCGACCAATACCACCAGCGCAACAACCGGTACAAACCATTTTCGTCTCATGCCATGCCCCCTTGCCTGTGGGGATATTGTACGGAGCGTGTATGCTAAAAGCTACCCCCACCGAGACTCATAGAGACACTCAGGCTGATAACAGGTCCCAGGTCGGGGAACACAAGGTCGCCACCTGCAAGTCCGTCGCTCGGAATGCGCGTGGCAGGGTTACCGAACTCGGTTCCAGACCGTCCGAAGTTCAGGGCGACGTTCGTCGACAGGTCCAGACGATCGGTGAGACGATAGCTGAATCCCGGCGTCACGAATCCCGAGAAATCGCTCAGGTTCACGACAGCGAACATGTTCGCGCCCAGGCGCGACCCGGAAATATCGGAAAGTCCGAAGGTCACTGCGGCGTAGTGCCTGCCCGTCGTCAGGGGTGCTATGTCGTCGACGGTGAGCGTCGGGTCTTCGGGCGACACGAGGGTTATGAAATCGTCTGGCTCTGTATCTGGTGGCAGTGTTCCTGGTCCCGCTCCGTCCAGACCCGCGGCCGTCGTCTGCTGTATCAGTACCGCGCTTGCGATCTGCAGAAGCGTCTCCTCGCGGCCCGGCAGCTCGTTTGTCGCGTAGCCGTCGCCGTTATACAGATACTGACCTGCGAAGAGGAGGCTCCCGAGACCTTCGATATCGTCGATACGGCGAAAGCCCGCCGTCGCGCTCGGGAAAAGCCCGGAGTCCTGCTCGAAGGTGCGAAACGGAGGGTCCTCGTCGAGCTCACGAGCTTCGAGAAAGGTGCGCTCCGAGCCCCATGCGAGCACGCCTTCTGCGAAGATGTCGAACTCACCGAGGCCGCGGCGTAGTGTCAGGATGCCGCGCGGCGGGCGCCTGCGCTGATACCAGCCGGCAATCCCCAGTTCCGACTCCCCGAGCTCGAGGAGAAGCTGCGGCGCGACCGCAATATCGAGGACTTCTCCGCCATCCGGCACGACGAGGTATACCGTCGCGCTATTCTGAGCAAACGGCACCCGGGTCCGCAGGCTCACCGGACCTTCGATATCCCCGTCAGGGTCCTGCGGATCTATGGAGGTCAGGTTCAGTACATCCGCCGGGCTGAACAGAAAGCCGACACCCCAGCTGATTGTGTGTTTTCCGAAGCGGAAGAAGACCCGCTCGTCCCAGTTGAAGTCCGCGAACAGCTCGAACACCGAAAGCTCAAGCGCAGGACTTCCACCGGCGGGGGCGTCGTCGTCCGCGCCGTCCGCGCCGTCCGCGTCGTCCAGAACACCATCCGGAATAAGCGGGTTATCTTCGTCGTCGACCAGCTGTTCTTCCAGCTGGTCGGCATCATTCTCGCCGATGCCTACCCCGTCGGGCAGAGCAGCGCCGTCTGCCGCTGCTGCGTCGGCGCGAATCTGAAACGACCCGAGCACGCGGTAATCCCGCGCGGGCCTCGCGTCAAAGCGCAGGTCCGCACCGACTGTCGTGGTGAGTGGGCCGAGGTCGGGCTCCAACAGCCCTTCGTTCCACGGGTCAGTCCAGTTCCAGGCACCCCCGAGCGAGCCGAGAAAGCGGCCGCTCCAGACAATGAGCTCTGAGACAAGCGGGTCGTCTTCGGGCGCGGCGAAGGGGTCAAACGCTTCGTCGATCTCGTCGAACATCTCCTCGCTCTCAAACAGCGACTCAAACTCGTCGTCGAAGCTGTCGGCTTCGTCCGAGTCGTCGGTGTCTTCCGAGTCTTCCGAGTCTTCCGTGCCGCCAAGACTGTCGAGATCGCCGAAGTCTCCAAAGTCGGATGAATCGTCGTCGGATGAATCCTGCGCCTGCGCTCCCGCAAGAATCACACAGAGGAAGACTGCACAGAAGACCCTTCGCCTAACGGCTGACACGTTCAAGGTAGTCACGGGTAAACACTCCGTCCGGGATATCGGCGACACTCGGGTCGCGGAGCGTGATCTGCGTCCGTTCACCCTCGTTTATCCCGTCGACAATAAGAATCTGGGTCGGAACCGCCTGACCTCCTATGTTCGCGTATCGCGGGAACAGGGACGTCCGGAGCAGTCGGCCCGATACGCTGTAGTTCTCCTCCCGCAGGATAACGGGACGGTCGGTCCGGACCCAGAGTCGTATGCGGTCGTAGTCGACGTTGGTGCCGGTCGCTTCGAGATCGAGGATGTAGGTATCGAAGTTCCCGAGCCTGCCTTCCTCCCACGACACGACTTGATAGTCTTCCGAGAGGGTGCCCCGGACGAGATCTCGGTTCTGCGCATCGCTGCCCTGTATTGAGTCCCGAAGCGTTGTGCGCTCGAAGCGCCTGCTCTCCGGATCGTAGAAGAACACCGTATCGCCTGTCTGGAGGTATCCCTGCCCGCGCTGTATCTGCGGCTGAAGAATAATCAGAACAAATTCGTCGGAACGGTCCCGGCGAAAGAGCCTGGCCTGTGTGACCGAGTCGTCCTGTCCCGGGACCTGCGACACGATCGTGTACACCGCGGAAAAGTCCCGATCTCCGAACTGACCAAGCTCATCGATCTCTTCGAGCATGGCATCAAAGTCGGGCGTCTGTGCGACAAGCCCGTGCCCGGCAAGGACGTACGCAAGTGTGAGACATAATCTGAAAATAAAAATGTGACGTCGCATGAAGTTCTCCTTCAATGTGCGCTGCGCAGTGCTTCTACCGGCGGCAACTCTGATGCCCTTCGTGCGGGAAACCATGCCGCCGAGACGGTAAACAGGACAACCAGGCTGGTGTGCAGGACCGCCTGCCAGAAACGAACCCGAAAGGTAAAATACCCATCATTCAGAAGCACAAATATTGGTGTATCGATTCCTATGTATATCTGCGAGAGCAGGGCCATGACCAGCGCCGCAGCGGCGAGTCCCGACAGAACACCGATTACCGCAAGCATCAGCGCTTCCGTGAGAAACAGCTGCAGCACCTGCGACTTCTGCATTCCGAGTGCGCGTATGGTTCCGATCTCACGGATGCGTTCGAACATGACCATGCGAAAGGTGTTCGTAATGCCGATCATGATAATCGCGAGCAGGACAACGAGGACGATAATGCTTACCTGGTTCAGTACAATCACGATCTGCTGGGCGTCGGCAACGATCTCGTTGAGCGTGTACAGCCGGTAACGGACACCCTGCCACTGCTCGGTACGCGCCTGCTCGAACAGCGCGGATATGGGGTTGGTGTCCTCGTCCTCGGTGCCGCGTTCGAACACGTTAAGATCTGCTGCGATCTCTTCGAACAGACGATCTGCCGACTCGTCGATCTGTGTCAGGGAGGAGAGTAGAATCCCGAGCTGCTGATATTCGGCGGGCCGTATCTGAATAAGTTCGTTTATGTAGCCTCGGTCTGCGTAGGCGGTCAGTCCCGCTATGAACCCCGGGTCAAAGGAAATACCGGCGATACGGAACTCCCCGACGTTCTGTTGTCCGGTAACAGTACGGAGCCGTACGAGCACCGGGTCACCAATCTCAAGGCGCAGGAGATCCGCGGTCGGTCGTCCGACTATGAGCCCGTTACCGTCGCGCACGCCATCGAAGTCTCCTTCTTCGAGAATAATACGATCGGTAAGCGCAGACTCCACATCCCAGTCCGCGCCGACGATCTGCTGGGATGCCGTTCGCCCCCCGAACACGAGGGTTCCCCGGACGTCGCTCCGCCGCGTGATAAATCTCGTGTCTATGCCGGACCGCTCGATTGCGGCAAGGAGTGCTTCATCATCCCGGATAATCTGAATCTCTTCGCCCGGCTCGGCGCGCTCGACACCCTCGATAAAGATGTGCCCGGCGAGCAGCTGGCCGAAATTCTGGGTGACATTCTCGAGAAAGCTTCCGGCGAACCCGTTTATGACTGTGACAATCATGACGCCAAAGGCGATCGCTCCGGAAAGGAGAACGGTGCGTCGTTTCTGTCGGGAAAGATTTCGTAATGCTGTTCGTAGTAAGCTACCCATTAGTCAACCTTCATTGCCCTGACCGGCTGTATGCGCAAGGCAACCACGACCGGATAGATGTGGGCGAGTATGGCCACTGCCGCGACGATTCCGACCGAACCGAGCAGAGACACCCAGGAAACGACCGGGCGCAACTCGGGCCCGGCGAACAGGACTTCGAGGAAGGTGGTCGTCGCAGGGATACCTATGAGATACAGGATTCCTGTTACGAGACTCCCGAGACCCATGCCAATGAAGCCGAACAGCCCGGTTATGAACAGACTCTCGGTAAAGAAGAGTTTCCACACGAAAAACCTGCCCGCTCCGAGCGCCCGCATGGTACCGATTTCTGCGGTTCGCTCCATGACCGAAATCACCAGGGTGTTCATGATGATAATGGCCGCGACGACGCCGACGATAATAATTGCGACGTTGAATACGATGCGAACGACGTCTGCGGTGGTGGCAAAGGGCCCCGCGGCCTGCTCCCAGTCCCAGGCGCGAGCGGCAATACGTTCCTCTTCGAGAAACGCGTTAATTCGTGCGATCACCGATGGAATGCTCTGCGTGCGGTCGAGACGAAGCAACAGAAAGTTCCACGGTCCGCTATCCGGTTCGTCTGTGGCCTGCTCGTCTGTGGCCTGCTCGTCTGTGGCCTCGCGTTCGTCAATGTCCTGCTCGAGGATCTGATCCCACTCGACCTCGTCCTGCGCGTCGGCTTCCGGCAGGTCTGCGTCGAAGGCGTCTGCATCGTCCGAAAAGAGCACGTCAAAATCGTCCGCGTCAAGCAACTCGCGTTCTTCTTCGAGGAGCTCGATATCTGCAGCGCTTCCGGTACTGAGACCGGTCAACGAGCGGATGGTTCCGGCGTCCACGTAGCTCACGAACTCGCTTCCGACCGCTTCACCACTCGTCGGTTCGTACATCCCGACCAGTGGAACAAGCCGTATGCGGAATCCGCCGTTGCCGAAACTCGACAGCGCAATCCGGTCTCCAGGGTTAATTTCCGTCCGCTCGGGCTCACGGCCTTCGCGTTCGGCGTCGCGTTCTATCGCCTCAACGAGCGCTTCGGCCCGCTGCACACTCATGAGCATAGCGCGTTCGCCCGGCTGCGGGAGGCGCCCCTCGACAACCCGCACGCCGCTGAACATATCGAAATAACTTTCGGGGTTGATTCCGAAAAACAGCCCGACCGTTCGACCGTCGACCCCGTCGAGACCGAACTGGCCTATCGTGGTAAGCTGAGGAGTCTGTTCCCGGGCCTGCGGAAGCGTTTCGATAAACTCGCCTATAGCGGCGGCGGAGGGCAGCACCGGAGTCTGCTCGACGCCGCCCGGGGATTGCACGCCAAAAAGGGAAATGTCGCCTCTCGAGAGCCCGCTCACCATGACGTGGCCTGTGTAGTTGTTTATGAAGGCACGTTCGATGCCGAGACGCGCGGTTTCCATAAAGCTGTTACCGACTATAAGCACAGCCACACCGAGTGAAATAATGCTGCCGACGATTATGGTTTTGGCCCGGTGCTGCGCGAGGTTGCGCAGGGCGAGGCGAGCTACTGGAAACATATGCAACGAGAAGATACTGATTTACCGGCGCCTTCGTATACTGGAAGGTGATTGCCTGGATTTGAATCCCCGCTCCCATACGTGGTATGAAGCGATCATGGGGATACACAGATGATCATCATGAAGTTCGGTGGCAGCTCAATCGCCGATGCGGAGAAGGTACGCCGCGTGGTCGACCTTGTCGCCGCGGCGCGGGATCGGAAGCCGGTCGTGGTCGTATCCGCCCACGGCAAAACGACCGACAGACTGCTCGAAGCCGCCCGGGCGGCGGGCACCGGGGCCATCGATATATCCGGAATCACCGGTTTTCATCGACATCTCCTCAGCGACCTGGGGCTCGATCCGTCATTATGTGACTCGCTGTTCGAGCGGCTCGCAGGCTTTGTCCGGGGGGTGAGCCTGATCCGGGAGCTTACCCCGCGAACGGTCGATCAGATCCTCGCATTCGGCGAGCAATGCTCGACCCGCATTGTCGCAGCCTGCATGCGAGCTCAGGGGCTACCCGCGGCGGCCGTCAACAGCTTCGAGATAGGGCTTGAGACCGACTCCCGGCATGGAGCGGCGGCGCCACTGCCCGGGATCGACGCCGCGATAGCCTCGAATGTGCGAGCCGTTGACGGTATCCCGGTTGTTACCGGCTTTCTCGGCCGGGACGCGTCGGGCAGTATAACGACCCTCGGTCGCTCCGGGTCCGACTATACCGCCTCTATCATGGGTGCTGCACTCGAGGCGGATGAGGTGCAGATATGGACCGATGTGTCCGGAGTCATGACCTGCGATCCCTCGGTTGACCCTCGCGCCCGCAGTCTCGCCCAGCTTTCCTTCGAGGAAGCGAGCGAACTTGCGTACTACGGCGCAGAGGTTCTGCACCCGGCTACGCTCGTGCCCGCGATCCGGAAGGGCATTCCCGTTCGCGTCCTGAATACCATGCACCCACAGAACGCCGGAAGCATTATTCTTCCCGACAGCGTGCTGACAGACTCGGCCGCAAAATCGGTCGTGTACAAGGAAGACGTCTGCCTTATTACCGTGGCATCGGCACGTATTTTGTCGGCAGTGGAGATTCTGTCGAAGGCATTCGGTATACTCGCCGACGCCGGGATAGGCGTACACATGGCCACGACCTCGGAGGCTACGGTATCCCTGGTTACCGACCGCGACTACGACGCGACGACTATCTCGCAGGCGACACGGGACCTCAAGGACCTTGGAACGGTGCAGATATATCGTGGTCAGGCCATTGTCTGCGTCATTGGCGAAGAACTGAAAGGCCGGGTGCGTGCGCTCGAAGCGGTGTTCCGCCTGCTCGGTGCGAAGGGGATCAAGGCGCGCATGGTGTCGCAGAGCGCGACGGAAATAAACATCGCCGTACTGATCCGAAACGAGGAAATTCCGGCAGCAGTCACCGCGCTGCACGAGCTCATCCTGAACCCCCCGCTTACAGCCGTCGAGGCACTCGACGATAAATCTGCTCCACCACGTAGCCTCCGAGATCAAAAACCGGTATCGAACAGCGGTCTATAATTCCTGTATCGCTTGTGGCGATAACCTCGACTTCGGTCCCGCTCTCGACTATCGTCGCGTCCACCGACCGGTGCGTCATGAAGGTGCAGTCGACGCCCCCGGTCACATCCGCGTCGGCCATGGGGCGTGTGTCCGCTCCGGGCGGCCCGTCGTCGTCGGACGACCACTCAAGACGTCGCTCCCAGATCGCCGCGAGCTCTGCCCGCTGCTCCCCGCTCCACGGCAGCTGCTCGTCGAGAAGAACGCGGACCCGGGGTATCTCGAGACTCGCTATCACCTCGCACAGTTCGACTGCGAGGCGGGTGAACTGCTCGTTGTGCGGGAGTCGTGCCGCGGTTCCTCCGACGTCGCGAATAAAGCTGTCGGTCGCGCGAATTATCGGGCGCCCCGCTCGGCAGTTCCACATGGTGAACAGGACGTTATGACCGTCGACGAGCAGTTCCCCGGGGCGCCCTTCGCGGTTTGCCTGGGTGCACAACCGTGTGCACTGAATGCGGGAGACACGGCGCTCAGCGCGTTCTGCCGAAGCGGCTGTACTGAACACCCCACGCTGAAGCATTCCCCGCACGTCGCGGGAAAGGCGGTAGCGGTCCCCGACAAGCGACTGCACCGGTTTCTCCGGATAACCCCGATCGAGGAGCCCCTGATAATCGCGTATCGCACGGCGAAGCACCGCAGCAGAGTACAGGGATGGCCCGTCCGATGGGTACCCCGCTGTACTCATACCGACGAAAGCGCCCTGGACCGCTGCACGCCCGTCGGGTAGATCCGGGTCCCGTTGATACGGCACACAATCATACCGGCTGCGTCGGTCAGAATGTCGACGGAATCTGGTTCGTCGGGCAGTTCAACCACGCCCTGAACCGTACGAATATGCGCATTCGAGTCGGGGCTCAGCGAAACCGACGTCGGAATGCCCTGTCTGTTCAGCTCGTTTTCATGAAGCGATTCCCGGCGACCGGAGGCGAAATAGGTGCAGGTTTCTTCGATCCCGATACAGCTGTTCCGCCCGTCCCAGGGTGCCTGATGCCTGCCGGCGTTTTCCGCCCAGAACACCGTCGCGGGCAATACTGCAGCATCCTTTACCGAGAACCAGAGATACTGATCGTCCCTGTTGTACGCGGCCGTCCACGCGAGGCGCTTCTGTGGCTCCCGGGGCGGCCTGCGATAGATCGCGTAGAGGTCGATAAAGCCACGTCGCGCAGGAAAAATCGATCCGTCGGTGTCAGGTTCTGCCTTCCAACGCGTGGGAATGCGGTCGAGCGTTTCGAACCGTGCCCCTGCTTCGAGTGAATAATACTCGCCTCCGGAACTGTGCTCCGCGAAAGAAGGATCGATCGCTCCGTAATCGAACGCTGCGGTATAGATGCGCCATATTCCCTCGCGGTCACCGCCGTACAGAATCGCGTGGTGCCCCAGTGGATAGCGCCCCGAGAACCCCTGAAGCACGTGTTCGGTGCACACAACCGGGTACGCCTCGCTGAAGCGAAGATGTTTCGTGATAGAGCCTGAGCAGGCCTCGTAGTCCAGTGAAAGCGACAGCGTACGAGTGTCCCCGTCCGTCGCGAGCTCCAGCAACTTCCAGGACGCGTAGGATGCCTCTCCATGAGGCTCGTGCGACTCCGAGGCAACCTCGTTATCCGCGCCGAAGGGAAGACAGAAAAAGTCTCCGCGCAGCGGCTGGAGAACCGGAGGGTAGAACTCGCGGTCCTCGCCATACCAGGGAGCGACATAGTATGGTTCGACCGTCTTCCCCGACGGCAGGCGGAACTCGACCGGAGCCATCATGCCGCCCTTCTCGGTAACCCACGCGGTGATGCTTTGTGTGCTCACCTTCCACGAATACTGGCCCAGTTTCTGCTCGTTCATCGCCATACCTGAACGCTGATCGCATATCGCGGTTTCGTCAAGACTGCGCTACACTCAAGCCTATGGAAGCACTTCCACACGTCCTTATTCTGGCGCTTGTTTCTCAGATCAGCTGTCAGATATGGAAAGCCGTCGCGGCCGGCATACGCACTCGTCGCATCGCCCTCGCACCGCTGTTCAGCTTCGGTGGGTTCCCGAGCGGCCACGCCGCGTTCACCGCCTCGGTGACCGTGGGCGCCGGTATGCAGGCGGGTTTCGACTCGGCGGTGTTTGCGGTGAGCCTCGTACTCACCACAATCGTCCTGCACGACGCAGTACGAGTGCGCGGTGGCGTACAGCGCCTCGGCACCGCCTACAACGAAGACCGCCGCGAACGGGGACTCGAACCGCTTCCGCTCCTGCACGGGCACACCGTCCCGGAGATCATCGCCGGCGTGGTCGTCGGAAGCCTTGTCGCGCTGATCGGGGGGCTGCTGTGGTAAAGCCCGGGAGCAGATCATTGACCACAAAACGATCTTCGGGATAGCGTTCCCGCAGTGGAACCCTCATGCACGTTTGCCGAACTCGAGCAAGCCGCTTCGCATTATCTCGATGTGTATCTCGGCAGTCGTGATCTCGCCGCGACGCTGCGCGTGATCGATCCGGATATGACCGGGTTCGGTACCGCGCGCGACGAGATCGGCTTCAGTGGAGACGCTTCCTATCGCCTCTTCCAGCGCGATATCAACGAGCTTCCTGCATCCATAGAATACGACGTGCTGCAAAAACACGTGGAAATGCTTGGACCGGATGCCGGCCTCGTCGCTCTTGAGCTCAATCTTGACCTCACGATTCTCGAGCAGCGCGTGCAGATGTACGGGATCAGGCAGTCGATGGTCTTCCGACGCGCCGGCGCGAGGTGGCTGCTTGTACATCAGCATGTGTCCATGCCAACCACCGTTCACGGAGAACACGAGCCGTATCCCCTCAAGGAGATCGAGGAGCGCACCCGGGTCCTCGAACGCCTGGTCGCCGAAAAAACCCGCGATTTGCAGCGGAAAAACGCAGAACTCACGCACCGCTCCATTACCGATTCGCTGACCGGACTCAATAACCGCATGAAAATCGAGCATGTACTCAGGCACGAACTGCAGCGTGTACGTCGGCATGAAGTGCCGCTCTCGATCATTCTAATGGACATAGACCATTTCAAGCGCGTCAACGACACCCTTGGTCACGGGATCGGCGACTCAGTGCTGGCGGGCATTGCCGACGTCCTTCAGTCGCGTATTCGGGAGACCGACACCGTCGGGCGCTGGGGTGGCGAAGAGTTCCTGATCGTATGTCCGCTGACGGCCGCAGACGAGTGCGCAACACTCGCCGAAGTCTTGCGCGAGCGAGTAGAGAACCACCCGTTCGGCTTTGACCACACGGTGACCGCGAGCTTCGGCGTGGCATCCTACGTGTCCGGCGACGAGCCGGAAACACTCGTTCACCACGCCGACATGGCACTCTACGCGGCTAAAAACGCGGGCAGAAACAGGGTCAGGACGGCGCAGCGCTGACAGCGCTCTTTGTGTCCTCGGCAACCTGGCCGTCGTGCAGACGTATAACGTGGTCGGCGATGTCGACGATCGTCGGATCGTGGGTCGAGAAAATGAAGGTGGTCGAGAGCTCCCGATTGATGCGTTTCATGAGTTCGATAATCGAGGAACCGGTCTCTGAATCGAGGTTTGCCGTCGGCTCGTCTGCGAGCACGATTCGCGGGCGGGTTACCAGCGCTCGCGCGACCGCAACCCGCTGGCGTTGTCCGCCCGACAGCTCGTTTGAGCGGTGGGTACGCCAGTCAGTGAGCCCGACCGCCTCGATCAGATAGTCAACGTACTCGCGACGCTCTGCCTTCGGCGGCGGCTTCTTTCCGAGCAGCAGCGGGAACTCGATGTTCTCGTACACGTTCAGTACGGGAATCAGATTGAAGGACTGAAATATGAAACCGATGGTCTCGTGCCGCAACCGCGTAATGTCGCGGTCGCTCAGGCCCGACGTTTCCTGCCCGTTAACCTCGACAACCCCGCGTGTCGCCACGTCGATGCAGCCGATCAGGTTCAGGATTGTGGACTTGCCGCTGCCACTCGGCCCCGCGATCGAGGCGAAATCACCTTGCTGTATGGCAATATTTACCCCTTTCACCGCCTCGACCTTGGTTCGTCCGAGGTCGTACACTTTCCATGCGTCTTTCAGGCGTACCGCCGGGACTGCCGCCGATTCTTCTGTCGTTTTCATATTATTGAGGCCTCTCGTAGCGCTAACATACAATCAAAATCACCGATTCGCAAAAAAGAACCGAGGATTGTTATGAACTTTTAATACCCGAATGATACTTCCGCTATGAGTCCAGCAGCAGCTACCCCAGGCAGAGACCCCGCAGTACCGAGACTCAGGGAGCCGGTTCTATAGGTCGATGATGGTGGCCCGTACTGTACCGGCAGCCCCACCGACAGGCTCACGTCCCTCGCCACCGTCGCAGAAAACCCGGCAGTCACGTCACCGGAATGATCGACAATCGCGTGTCGCCACTGCACGTTCGGTCGCCAGCGATAGCCGAGCGCGCTTACCTGAGGCATGCGAACGGCAGCCCCGAAGCGGTGGCCCATGAAACCGGGTACCGTGGAGTCGTAGCGGTGTTCAGCACCCACGACCCACGCGGGATCGCCACCGGTCCAGGCAAGCTGTGTCAGCAGGTTCAGCGAAAACTCCTCCTCGGGGTAAAACGGTGCGGTAAATCCCCAGTCGCTCGTTGCCTCAACGGTAACGTCGAAGTCGCCGAGACCGGCGGTCGTGTGGATCGCCGTCTTCCATGGCTCGGTTACCCGACGACGCACAGACAGAGCGGTGGCTACGGAGCCGATTGTCGTTTCAAACTGTGCCGCGTAGGCGAATGCACGCGGGTCCTCTGCACCGTACTCGGAAGCCCATGAGCCCTGACTGAAAATGACCCCGGTCGCCGTTCCACGCGCGACGGGTACGGTCGTTCGAACGGCGGCACCGCCTGAAGTCTCCGAAACGAAATTCGCCGGGTTCCCCAGTATTCGCCCCTGTCCCCAGGTTGTACTGAAGCGACCGAGCCGAAACAGGACCGTATCTGCGAGGGTGTAGTCCATGAACAGCGTGCTGACCGAGGGCGTTCCGAAGCTCATCTCCTCCGGTTGGAGGCTCGTCGAGAGCGCGCCGGAAAATCGTATGTTTCCGCGCGGCCGCGAGTCAACGCGGAGCGTCGAACTCATGCTGTAGCCGGCGATCCAGTCGAATACGCTCTGCTCGCCGTCGCCTTCCCGCGACCACTCGAGAAGCGATACTCCAGCCCCGAGGCCCGCCGAAACCGCGCCGGAGAAGGTCGTTGGACTCGTTGTCAGCGCTTCGATGTCTACCCCACCGGCATCAGGCGGCTGTACCGCTGCTGAGCCGTCGTCTTCTTCGCGGTCCGGTGCATCCGGCTCGGGCGTTTCGCCATCTTCCTCAACGATGCCCTGATCCGGATCGTCGAACAAGTCATCTATGTCGTCGGACGCTGAAAGCCTGATAGAAGCCGGACCCGCTGCTACCAGCAAGACCAGAGCGAGCGCGGCGTGTCTGAATCGCATCAGTCCGCGGTCCGTTCAAGAAACGCACGGGAAAAGACCATGTCGGGAACCGACTGCAGCGATGGTCTCTCGACAGAAATGATCGTGCGCTCATTGCGAAATCTGCCGTCCACGGTGCGTCCGCGAAGCTCGTCCTGAATGACAATGCGTACCGGTACGAAGGTATCGTCGCCAAGACGACGATAGCTCGGAATCGCCGTGGTGCGCATGTGCTGCCCGCTCAGTGAATAGTCTTCGAACTTTCTGACCAGCTCGTTTTCATCGATCCAGATGCGCATGCGCGGGAACGACACGTCGTCGGTGATCGCCTCGAGGTCATAGACGTCGGTTGCAAACGCACCGAGCTGTTCGGTCGTGTGGTCGACAATCCGGTAATCCTCGGCGAGGGTCGATTGCGTAAAATCGGAATTGCGCGCGTTGGTGTTCTGAAAGCGATCCCGGGCGCTGGTCGTTGTCCAGCGTCCGTCGGCCGGGTCGTACAGGGACAGGGTATTGCCTCTGCGGAGATAACCCTTGCCCCGGTCTACCGCGGGTTCCATAATCAAAATCGTGTAGCTGTCGACACGATCCCTTCGAAACATCGTTGTGCGCGTGACGCTCGCACCCTGCCCGGGGCGCTCCTGGGTTATTGTATACTCGGCGGAAAAGTCGCTGTCGTCGAAACTGACAAGCGCGTCAACACGCGCGAGTATGTCCCGACTTTCAGTCTCAGTGAAATCGCTCGCCGCTGCGAACGGCACAGCAAACGCACAGAACAGCACAATGCATGGTATCAGTGCGGACATTCGATAGTTCATAGACGACAAAGACTATCACTCAGAGGAGGCGGAAACAAGGTTTCTGACCAATCTGTAATGCCGTGCCGGACGGCACGGCGGCGGTCGTTGACTTCAT
>JBKHAN010000065.1:0-13714 GCA_046542845.1 Spirochaetaceae bacterium | reverse complement strand
TGGAAAACGATGCGACGGTCGTGACCGGCGATCGCGATTTCCAGCGCTTTCCCGGCCTCAAACTCACGCTGCTTTTTTAATCGCGCGCCACCCCCCTTCTTCACGCGTAGACAAGATAAATAAATACCGATAAATTAATACCCATAAAGCGTGAGGTATTACCATGAACGCAGCCGGGGAACTTGAGAAACTTGTCGAATGGGTCGAAGGCGTACGCAGGCGGGTACACGAGATCGCGGGCGAATGGCAGGACGAAGAGGGCAGCCTGATCATGATCCTGCACGCAATACAGGACGAGCTTGGGTATATTCCGCGCGGTGTCGCAAACGAGCTTTCCAAGGCGACCGGTATAAGTCTCGCACGGATATACGAAGTCATCACCTTTTATACCTACTTCCGGCTCACCCCGCCCGGGAATCACGAGATACACGTGTGCATGGGCACAGCGTGTTACCTGCGAGGCGCTGAGTCGATTCAGGCGAACCTGTTGCAGCAGATCGACCTCATGAAAGCCGCAGGTGGGGCTATAGACGAATTCCAGGTCGACTGCGTGCGCTGTATCGGCTGCTGCGGACTGTCTCCCGCTGTTGTTATGGACGGAAAGACCTACGGACGTCTGAATCCGGAAGACTCGCCCGAAATCCTTAAGCAGAAGCCGGGGGTGTAATCATATGGACAAGCAAGCGATAACCGCGCGTGAACTCGACACCTTTGTACAGGAGGCGTCTGCGGCAGAGCGCTGGATACGGGTCGGCATGGATACCGGGGGTATTGCCGCGGGTGCCGAGGATGTATACGACGCGCTCCTTGATGCACGGAACGCGGGCGGACTGGATATCGATATACAGCAGACAGGTTCTATCGGGCTGTCCTACGCGGATCCGGTGGTCCTCGTCGGAGGTGCGGATATACCGACGCTTGTGCTCGGTGATATGGATGCCGAATCGGCCCGCGAACTGTTCACCGGGTATTTTCGTGACGGGCGACTGCTCGAAGACCGGGTAATCGCGACGAAGGACCGTAGCACGAGCTTCGAAGGCACCCGTCAAACGGTGATCCTGGTAAAAGACACCGGCGACGGTGACAGCCATCACCGGACCACGATCTTTCAGAATCTGATCCGCGAAGAACTTGCGGCTCGCGGGATGGAGCACAAGGTTGCCGTATACCGTGCTCTTGATATAGGCCTGTATCAGCGCGGCGTGTGCATTCAGATGCTGCCGTCGCGGGTCACCTACGCTTCGGTCACGGGAGCTGATATCCGGCGGGTAGTCGACGAAAGCCTGCGCAACGGAATCGTGCTCGACGATGTACTGGAACCTGGGAGCGACCCGCAGGAACGCATTTCCATGCGCAACTGCGGCACCATCGATCCATCTGAACTCGAGTCCTACCTTCGCGCCGGCGGCTACCAGGGATTGAAGCGCGCGCTTGTGGAGATGACTCCAGAGCAGGTCATAGAAGAGCTGAAGACCAGCGGCCTGCGCGGCCGGGGCGGAGCCGGGTTTCCGACCTGGCTCAAGTGGCAGAACACCCGCAGGCAGGATGCGGACCGGCGGATCGTCATCTGCAACGCGGACGAGGGAGACCCTGGCGCGTTCATGGACCGCAGCATACTCGAAGGCGATCCTCATTCGGTTCTCGAAGGAATGCTGATTGCTGCCTACGCCATAGGAGCCGACACCGGATTCTTCTACATTCGTGTAGAGTATCCGTTGGCTGTGAAACGCGTGCAGAAGGCGATCAAGCAGTGTCGGGAGGTCGGGTTACTCGGAGAGAACATTCTTGGAAGCGGCTTCTCTTTTGATGCGAAGGTGAGATTTGGCGCGGGCGCCTTTGTCTGCGGCGAAGAAACCGCGCTGATTGCCTCCATTGAGGGCCGTCGTGGAAGTCCCGAACCCCGTCCTCCGTATCCGTCGATCAAGGGGCTGTGGGGCAAGCCGACGAGTATCAACAACGTCGAGACCCTCGCCACCGTCTCGGCTATTCTCGAAAAGGACGGAAACTGGTACGCGGGATTCGGGACCGAGCAGTCACGCGGGACCAAAGTATTCGCCGTTACCGGCAAAGTCAGGAATCCCCAGCTTGTCGAAGTTCCTATGGGAACTCCTATCCGCACTATTATCGAGGACATCTGCGGAGGTGCCGGGCACGGGTCACCGATCAAGGCCGTGCAGACCGGCGGACCGTCCGGTGGAGTGATTCCCGTGGATAGGATGGACACCCCGGTTACCTACGAAGCGCTGCTCGAGCTCGGTTCGATCATGGGTTCCGGCGGGATGCTCGTCATGGACGAAAGCGACTCCATGGTCGATGTGGCGAAGTTCTATCTTGGTTTCTGCGTCGAGGAGTCATGCGGGAAGTGTGCTCCCTGTCGCGTCGGCGGGTTCCAGATGCTGAGCCTTTTGAAGAAAATTCATGCGGGGGACGGAGTGGTGAGCGATCTCGATACCCTGCGCGATATCTGCGTCTGCATGCAGACAGCCTCCCTGTGCGGGCTCGGTCAGACCGCGCCGAATCCGGTGCTCTCTACCCTGAAATATTTTGAGAATGAGTATCTCGATCTGGTCACGACACCCGAAACAGTCACGCCATCGGGCAAAGGACGACACCATGGTTGAAGCTGCGACAACGGTAAAAGCAAAGATCAACGGCTCACCCGTTGAGGTGCCCGCAGGGACGAGTATTCTCGATGCTGCGCGCATGGCGGGGGTCCGCATTCCGACCCTCTGTTCGGATCCTGATCTTCTTCCGACCTCCGCATGCGGGCTGTGTATCGTGAAGATCGCCGGGAGCAACAAGCATCCACGCGCGTGCGCGACAGCTCTGCAGGACGGAATGGAGGTCATAACGCACGACGGGGACCTGACACGCGTCAGGCGAACCGTGCTCGAGCTGATTCTCTCGACGCACCCGAACTCCTGCCTTACGTGCGGTCGCAACGGGAGCTGTGAGCTTCAGACCCTCCTTGGCGAGTTCGGTGTCCCGGAAGACCGGCTTGAAAAGCGGATCTGCGACCTTCCTGCGGACCGCTCCAACGGGTCCATCACCATAGACTTCAGCAAGTGCATCAACTGCGGGCGCTGCGTCCAGGTATGTCAGCAGGTTCAGAACGTCTGGGCCCTGTCATCTCTGAACAGAGGCATACACACCCGCATCGCGCCCGCCGGCGACATTTTGCTCGCGCAGTCCCCGTGCATCAAGTGTGGCCAGTGCGCTGCCCACTGTCCGACCGGGGCCATCGTGGAACACGACGAGACCTCAACAGTATGGGATGCGCTGCGCGATCCGGAGCTCTTCGTGTCGGCGCAGATCGCTCCGGCGGTCCGTGTAGCACTCGGCGAAGAGTTCGGGTATCCGCCCGGGACGAACCTTACGGGTCAGATTCACGCCGCGCTGCGTCGTGTCGGCTTTGACGCGGTGTTCGAGACACCGGTGACCGCGGACCTGACCATAATGGAGGAAGCGACCGAGTTCATGAAGCGCTTCACCGAGGGCTCGGGTCCCCTGCCGATTATTACCTCTTGCTGTCCTGCGTGGACCGACTACATGGAGAAGAATCATCAGGATTTCATAGAGAACTTCTCCACAGCGAAGAGCCCCCAGCAGATGCTCGGAGTGCTCGCCAAAACCTACTACTCCGAGAAGAAGGGCATAGATCCGGCGAAGCATTTCCAGGTCTCTATCATGCCTTGCACGGCGAAGAAGTACGAACTCGAACGTACCGATGAAATGTTTGCCTCCGGGTATCAGGATGTCGATGTGACCCTTACGACGAGGGAAATCGCGCGCCTGATCAAGCAGTCGGGACTCGTGTTTCGGGACATGCCCGAGGAAGCTGCCGACTCGCTCCTCGGTCAGTACTCCGGCGCGGGCACCATTTTCGGTACCACCGGGGGCGTCATGGAAGCGGCGCTGCGGACTGCGCACTACATGGTGACCGGAGAAAATCTTGCCAAAGATGCGCTTGAAATCCTGCCGGTCCGGGGAATGAAGGGCGTTAAAGAAGCGGAGATCGATATCGCCGGAACGACCGTACGGGTGGCCATTGCACACGGCATGGGCAACGTCGACGCTCTGCTCGGAAAAGTTCGCGAAGCCCGCTCACGCGGCGAGTCGCTGTATGACATGATCGAGGTCATGGCCTGCCCGGGAGGCTGCCTCGGCGGCGGCGGACAGCCCTACAACATCAGCGAGAATATCCGCATACAGCGAATGGAGGGCCTGTATCAGGACGATCGCGACCGCGAGCTTCGCTTCGCGCACGAGAACCCGGCGATCAAGAAACTCTACCGCGATTTTCTCGGAGAACCCATGGGCCCGAAGGCTCACGAGTTGCTGCACACAACGTATACCGCTCGAAGGAAATACAAGCGGTAAGCACCGCTAGCAGGAGGCACTGATATGACCACTGTAATACCCGTTGCTCATAATACCGAGGAATCCCGAACGCTTGAAATGCTCGGGATCGCATCGATCGCGTTTCTCGTACCCTTCCTTCTTGGAGGCCCGCAGATCCTCGTCGGGACGGTCGTCAACGGAGCGCTCATCTACGCCGCTCTGCGCGGACGATGGACGCAGGCGCTTCCGGTCGTGATGCTGCCGAGCATAGCGGTACTGTCACGCGGCGTGATATTTGGTGGCCTGACACCGTTTCTCCTGGTACTCATGCCCTACATCTGGATCAGCAACGTAATTCTCGTCTCGGGCATACGTTTCTGTTCGCGTGGCCGGTGTCCAGCCGCTGTTGCAATCATTGCCTCGTGCGTGGTCAAGGTCGCGTTTCTCTACGCCTCGGCCTTGCTTCTTGCCCGCAGCGGGTTGATCCCCGGGGCCATGGTAAACTCCATGGGAACGATGCAGCTTGTCACCGCGCTCGCCGGTGCGGGGCTTGTCGGTTTCGGGGCTGCGATCCGTTCTGCGATCAGGTTTACCTTCCGACTATAACGTCGATGCCCGTGAGTATCTGTTCTATATAGCCAGGCGCGAGTATGCCGACACGAGTGGTCAGATCGAATCGGTCGACCGTAACAATCTGAGAAACATTTGCGACGGAATCTCGATCCAGGCCGGTGACCGAGCACGGTAAAAGCACGTTCCCTGGAGCGTCTGCCCAGCGAAGATTACTGGTAAGAACGACGCACACGACAGTAGCGATCCGACTTCTGTTCAGAGGATTGCCCTGCACAACTACGACTGGTCGGCGGAACCCCGGTTCAGATCCTGAAGGTTCAGCAAGCTCTGCCCACCAGATTTCTCCTTGAACGATCACCACTCGCTTCGCTTGAGCGTTGCGGCTGTGGATGCTTTCACAGCCTGATCTGGTTGCTCGTTGAGTGTATCAACGACCGTGTTCATGGCCTCCGTTACACGCTGCGGGGCGTGCCTGTCTACGTACTCCCTTAGTGCTTGGCTGAATACTTTGCTTCTGGATGCGTTCCGGAGGGCCGCGAGCTGCTCGACCTCATCGAACAGCTCATCCGGAATCGATACAGCAGTTTTCATACTTTTAGTATAACCGACGATCAAAAGATCTTCAATACTGCTTGTGTCTACCGATACGCCTCGAGCGGAGCGCAGCTGCACACGAGGTTGCGATCTCCCTGCACGTTGTCCACCCGGCCCACCGCGGGCCAGAACTTGTTGGTGCGCGTCCACGGATCCGGGTACGCGCCTTCTTCGCGCGTATACGGTCTGTCCCACTCCGTGGAGGTTACGTCTTCGAGGGTGTGCGGTGCCATGCGAAGCGGGCTCTCTTCCAGCGCTATGTCGCCGCGGCGGATCCGGTCTATCTCGCCGACTATGCTGATCATCGCGTCGCAGAAGCGGTCGAGCTCCGCGCGGTTCTCGCTCTCGGTCGGCTCGACCATGAGCGACCCGTGTACCGGCCAGGACATGGTCGGCGCGTGAAAGCCGTAGTCCGCCAGACGCTTGGCTATATCCTCGACCGTAATGCCGGTTTCTTTTTCCATGGCCCGGAAGTCGAGGATGCACTCGTGGGCGACGCGTCCGCTCTTGCCGGTGTAGGCGATCGGTATGTGCGGCGCGAGGCGGGTCGCGATGTAGTTCGCGTTGAGGATCGCCTGTTCGGTCGCTGCGCGCAGGCCGTCGCTCCCCATCATTGCGATGTACCCGTAGGCAATCGGGAGGACCCCGGCGCTTCCAAGCGGTGCGCCGACAATGACACCGGTCGGGCCCGGCTTATCGAGGGTTCCGGGAAGGAAGGGGGTCAGATGGCTCGCGGTGAGAACCGGGCCAATGCCGGGGCCGCCGCCACCGTGTGGTATCGCGAAGGTCTTGTGCAGGTTCAGGTGGCAGACGTCCGCGCCGATTTCGCCGGGGCTCGTGATTCCTACCTGCGCGTTCATGTTTGCACCGTCCATGTAGACCTGCCCGCCGTGCTCGTGGACGATCCCGATCGCGTCGCGAATTTTCTCTTCAAAGACGCCGTGCGTCGAGGGGTAGGTGACCATCATGGCAGCGAGGCGATCCCCATGTTCGTCTGCCTTCGCTTTCAGATCTTCGAGGTCAATGTCTCCGTTGTCGGCGCTTTTGACGACGACGACTTCCATTCCTGCAATGATCGCGCTCGCCGGGTTGGTCCCGTGGGCGGAGTCGGGCACGAGACACACGGTTCGCTGCATATCGCCGCGGCTTCGGTGCCACGCGCGGATCACGAGCAGTCCCGTGAACTCCCCGTGAGCGCCGCTGTTCGGCTGAAGCGTACAGCCGTGAAAACCGGTAATGTCCTTGAGCCACGCGGACAGCTCGTCGGCGAGGATCGTGTATCCGCCGGCCTGCCACGCCGGCGCGTAGGGGTGAATGGAGGCGAACTCGGGCCACGAGATCGGCTCCATTGCCGCCGCGGGGTTGAGCTTCATGGTGCAACTGCCGAGGGCGATCATCGAATGCGCGAGCGAGAGGTCGCGGTTCTGCAGCTCGGTAATGTAGCGAAGTAGCGATGTTTCACTGTGGTACGTATTGAACACGCGCTGTTCGAGGTAAGGGCTTGACCGTTCAAGTGCTATGGATGGTCGCCAGACGGTTGAGCTCATTCGCTCGGTCAGGCGGTCTACACCGAGGGAGATGCCGAGCGCCTCAAGGAGTGTCGAGAGCTCGGCGACGTCGGTGCGCTCGTCGAGGCTTATACCCAGGCTGCCGTTGGCGTGGGGCCGCAGGTTAAACCCACGCTTGAGCGCTGCAGTAAGAAGCCGCTGCTGCGCGACAGCGTCGCTCTGTATCAGCACGGTGTCAAAGCTCGTTCCCTCGAGAACCGAAAACCCGTGTTCCCGCAGGATCTCTTTGAGCGTCGCTGTCAGCAGCGAAATGCGGCTTGCGATGCGGCGCAGTCCCTCCGGCCCGTGGTATACCGCGTACATGGATGCCATGATGGCGAGGAGCACCTGCGCAGTGCAGATGTTACTCGTCGCCTTGTCCCGCCTGATGTGCTGCTCGCGCGTCTGTAGCGCGAGGCGCATCGCCGGGCGGCCGCGGCGGTCGGTGCTGACCCCGACGAGTCGTCCCGGCATGAGCCGCTTGTGGGCTTCTCTGGTTGCGAGAAAGGCCGCGTGAGGCCCCCCGTAGCCGAGCGGGACACCGAAGCGCTGGCTGTTTCCAACCACAATGTCGGCACCCCATTCCCCCGGTGGCGTGAGAAGCGTGAGCGCGAGCAGGTCGGTGGATACGATGGCGAGCGCCGATGCTGAGTGCAGATCTTCGACGATGCGGCGGTGGTCGCGCACGAGTCCGTCGGTTGCCGGATACGCGAGGATGCCCGCGACATCACCCTGTTCGATCTTCCAGTCCTGTTCTGCTGCTTCGATCAGATCGATGGACAGCGGCTCGGCCCGGACCCGCAGGTGCGCGATAATCTGAGGGTGGAGCCCGGTGCTGACCCACACGCGGGTGCGCTCGTCGGCGCCTGATCGTCGCTTCACCGCGCGTACGGCCATGACCATCGCTTCGGCTGTCGTCGTCGCTTCGTCGAGCATGGACGAGTTCGCGATCTCCATGGCGGTGAGGTCTGTCACCATGGTCTGGAAGTTCAGGAGCGCCTCAAGCCTTCCCTGCGAAATCTCTGCCTGGTAGGGGGTGTACTGCGTGTACCATCCCGGGTTCTCGAGGATCATCCGGCGGACGATCGCAGGGGTAATGGTGTCGGCGTATCCCATGCCGATGAGGCTGCGCAGGACGCTGTTGTGCGAGCCGATTCCTTTCAGCGAGGCCTGAAGCTGCTCCTCGGTCAGCGCCTGCGGAAGCGCGAGTGGAACAGGTCGATGTATGCTGCTCGGAATGGTCTCGGCTATGAGCTCTTCCATGGACGCAGCACCGATCGCGGCGAGCATTTCCTGACGCTCGGTCGCGCCGGGGCCGATGTGCCTTCCCGCGTACTCACGGTGCCGGTCGAAAAGCTCACCAACCGGTGGCGCGGTCCGGTACTGCGGCCGGTAGACCGGTCCCCGGTTCTGTCTGGCCTGCGCGGTTCGACGGTGAATCTGTATCTTGAGGGGCGCGGATGCCGGGACCGAGGCGTCCACATACGCGTTTGCGATAAACGCGTCGAGTGAGGGCGCCTTACCGCCGGAGACGACGACGCCGACGTCGGTGCCCGTCTGGTCAAGAACCGGATATCCCTCGCGCGGGACAGCCGACTGCTCCATGACGAGACGGCGAAGCGTGCGCGCGGGTTTCGCTTTTTTCCGCGCGATGATCGCCTCGCGTCCGCAGAACTCGTGCTCAAGGTCGCAGGCCCACAGCAGGCGCGCTTCAACGGGCGTCAGTTCTTCGGTCAGTTCGTGCCCGTACAAGGCAAAGCCCGACTCGAGGCGCAGGCTGTCGCGGGCTCCGAGTCCGACCGGAAGCGCTTCTACTCCGATACGTTTCGCTGTCTCAAGAAGGCCTTCCCAGATCGAAACCGTTGCCTCGGCCTCAGGAAAGAGCTCAAACCCGTCTTCTCCGGTGTAACCGGTTCGCCCGACGAGGACCTCGGTGCCTTCGATTCCCAGGCGTGTCACGCCGAAGCGGGGAAGGTCTCCGGTGAAACCGGGAACGCAGGCCGTGAGTATCGCCTCGGCCCGCGGCCCCTGTAGCGCAATCATGTCGAGGTCCGAAGAGACATCCTCAAGCGTCACATCGAGGCCGCCGTCCGGTGAGGGCAGGCGGGCGGTCAGCCATGCAATGTCGCGACTGCGGCGGGCGGCGTTTATCACCACCAGATAGCGTGCCTCCCCGGTGCGGTATATAAACAGGTCGTCTATAATGCCCCCGTCCTCGCGACAGAGCAGCGCGTAGGTACTCATGCCCTCGGCGAGCGAGGAAACGCCGGCTGTCACCTGCTGCTCGAGCCACGCCGCGGCACCCCGTCCCCGTACCATGAGCCGTCCCATGTGGGAGACATCAAAGAGCCCGGCCGAGTTTCGCGTTGCCATATGTTCGCGGATTGTCCCGGCGCGGTAGTTGAGCGGCATTTCCCAATCGGAAAAGGTGATGAAGCGGGCGCCGGCGTCGGCGTGCCACTGGTACAGGCTGGTACGGTTCATGAGGTCTCCCTTCTGAAATACGCCCTGTCCTGGAACCTGAGAGATTTGTCCGCGCGGTACTCACCGCGTCAGGCGTTCCCCTTCGGTGCACCGCGACGTTTCGCGGTGGCTCTCCAGAGCGTTACCCGTACCATCGATCCTGTGGCCTGAGAGATTCGGAAGCGCCGTTTTCAACAGACGCTGCCCTTGCACCTTCGGCGGCATTCGGCTGGGAATGCGCTCTCTCGACGGAACTAATATGTCTGCCCGAAACATACGTTTGTGCTCACCAACTGTCAAGATAAGCCTGATGAAAAGGTCCTGGAGCAGCACCCGGTAAACGGGCGGCGGGGGAGGTCCATACCGTCGCTACGGCTGTTCTCAGCATTCGAACTCAAGCCTGCACGTAGTTCCGTTGTCGGCTGTCACGGTTAAGGCACCCCCGAGTTGCTCAGCGAGCATCCTGACTATGGTAAGCCCGAATCCGGACACCTCGTCGAGAGCCTCTACTCCTTCCATGCCTATGCCGTCGTCCCTGACGGCAAGCGTCGCGCGCGAGTCGGTCCTCTCCAGTTCGATCAGAATCCGACCTTCGCTCCTGCCCGCGAAGGCGTATTTGAAAGCATTCGTAAGAAGTTCATTGATGATGATACCAATGGGTATCGCTGTACCGGTCCCGAGGGGAAAATCGGCAAGCCGCTTTTCTACCGTAACGCCAGGTCGTGCCCTGAATACCTGCACGACCGAGTCGATCAGACTTTCAAGATAGTCTTTCATGGAAACCTCGTCGTAGCGGTTACCTGCGAGGAGCTTTTCATAGATGGAACGAATGCTCCGCACCCGGGAAATTGCGTCGTTGAGCGCGTACACAACGTCAGGGCTTTTTGCGGAGTCTGCTTGCATCATCAATATACCTTCGACCTGGGCCATGTTGTTTTTGATGCGATGGTGGACCTCCGTCAGGAGCGTCTCTTTTTCCGAAAGCTGGCGCTGTATCTCTTCTTCGGCGCGCTTGCGTTCGCTTATGTCCTGCGTCACGCCGAACCAGTGAGTATCACCATTCGCGGACACGACGGGAGTTGACTCGATTCGCAGCCACCGCAGCTGTCCGTCCCCGACGATAAACCTCCCCTCCCAGAGAAAGGGTGTTCGATCGCGCGCGGTTTTCCGGTTGAGCGAGCGAAACGCTGTCTGCTCATCCGGGTGCGATTGGCTATCGACGATCTCAATATCGGCCAGAGCGCATATTCCCTGCTTACCCGGTGGATTGCACACCACCCGTCGCTGACGTAATCGAACTGGAATCGTCGATCAGGTCGCAGACAGAGAACGTAGACGCCGACGGGGACCATGCGGACGAGCTCTTCGAAGCGCTTCACGCTTCCCCGAAGCGATGCCTCGACCTGCTTCTGGTCGGTCACGTCCCGGGCTGCGGCATAGATTTCCGAGTCTACCGGTCTTGAGCGCCATTCTATGTACCGGTACGAGCCGTCGCTATGGCAGTAACGGTTTACGAAACTGGTCACATCCTCTCCGGCAGCGAGTCTGGAAACAGCCCTCATGGTCGCTTCCTGATCCTCCGGATGCACGAAGTCGAAAAATGAACGACCTGTCAGTTCTTCAATCGGGTACCCGAGGACCCGTTCCCACTCCGGATTCAGTCGGATAAATTCGCCCGAGGTGTTCGCGATGCACAGGAGATCGAGACTCGAGTTGAAATAGCGATCGAGTTCCGCTCGCGCGTCGTGGAGGCGGAATGCCATCCGTATCGACGCGATCAGCACGGTCTCGCCTGAGTTCTTTACGATGTAGCCGTAGGAGGTAATGCCCTCCGTCTTTTCTACTATCTCGGGGTCCGTGTGTGAGGAGAGAAACACGACCGGGAGATTGCGTATCGCGAGTATTCGATTGGCCGCCTCAGTTCCGTCTATTCCCGGTCCCAGATCGATATCCATTAGAATCAGGGAGATATCCGGATACCTGGTGATCGCGGCGATTGCTGCTTCGCCACTGCTCGCCGTGACAACCTCGTAGCCGTGTCGCCTGAGCATACGGTCTTCGGATATGGCGATGATCGCCTCGTCCTCGACAAGGAGTATAGTCTTCGCTCTGTTCTCTTCCATGACCGTTGGCGTATGGTATTACGCGGCGGACAGACGCGGCAAGTTTATTTTTACAGCCGTGTTCTACCGTGAATCGTGCTACCATTGCCCAGGAGATCCTATGCAAGACACATCCCCACTCGCAGGGCTGCTTGAAAGCGCGCGCTCCGTACTCGGTCTGAGTCGCGACGCCGTGCAACAGATCCTCGGCGAAGACGCGCGCGCGGTGCCGGGTGACGAGTACGGAGCCATGAAGGATCTCACGTCCATCGAAAATCCTCAGGTTCTGTCGGGGACCGTATATCTTGAGGACGATGCGGCCGTGCTCGTCAGGGTTGACCAAGGCGACCTCACGGAGCTTGACCCGGAAGCACTTCAGGCACATCTCGGCGACGGTCCTGTCAGGCTGCGCTCGCGCGCCGGGAAAACGGCTCATCTCTGGGTGTATGCGGAACAGGGAGTAGCGTTTTCCGCACAGGGGGAGACGATCCATTTTCTGGAGGTCTTTACGCCGTGCACGCTTCCCGAGTACGAACGTCGCATCTACCGGGACCCGGGCGCGTATATCCGCTGAGAGGCATGTTACCTGCCACGGCGGATCTTGAGCGGGTTTTTCCGCAGGTGTGCGTGCGCTGTCAGCCACCGATAGATCGAAACATTCCCCTGGCTTGAGTAAAGGCTCAGCTTCGTAACCGTATACAGGATCAGCAGCATCCCGACGACCTGCGGTGCGTCAATCTGCTCGTTGAGCACAAAAACCCCGAAAATCGAAGCCGTAACCGGCTCGACCATAGCCACAATCGAGGCCGGGGCAGGCGCGGTGTTTCTCAGTCCAACGATATAGAGAAAAAACGAAATGCCTGCCCCGAGTATGCCGAGGGCGACAAAAAGTGGCCAGCTCGATGTAGTGACGACACGAGCAATTTCGCGTCCGCTCGCGGGCCAGATGAGTGTCACGCACAGTGTGGCGAACGCGACAGCGAGGATCGACTGCGGGCTGCCCTTGCGTGCCGCAGACTTGAAGCTGAAAATAAATACCGCGTAGGACAATCCTGACAGCAGCCCCGCCGCAATCCCGACTCGCGTGACCCGAACCGTTTCGACCTCGTATATCCCGGTCAGCAACACAATCCCCAGAAGAACGAATGCAATTGCAGCCCATTTTGGCGGACTCGACCGCTCGAGCCCGAGCGCAAATGAGGCAATGTATACAAACACCGGGGCGCAATACATGAGGGTCGCCGCCACCGCAACACCCCCCTCGGCTACGCTTATCAGATAGAAACTGAAGTTACCGGCGACGCTGAGACCGGCAAGCACAGCCCAGAACCACATGTGAGCATTTGCCATACCACTTCGGCGTGGACGCAGCGCGAGCCAGAGGAGGAAGAACAGCAGGCCCACGAAACCTCTGTAGAACGCGACGACGAAGGGGTTCCAGTCACGCTCTATGAGAACGCCACCGATTCCTCCGGACAGCCCCCAGAATACGGCAGTGATTGCTACGAAGAGCAGGCTCAGGAACGAGGACTCGTTCGTCGGAGCAGATTCGGCTGAAGAAGCTGCGCGCTGTGTCATATAGCAGGTCCTTTACAGTTCGAGTATACGAACGGATGCGGACGGAAAGCAAAGAACATGGTCCCGCGATGACGATGCGTGTATCATTGACCTGTTCATCCGCTCGGGCATAATTCCCCGGCCACACCGGGATCGAGTACAGTGCGATACAGAACAGAAGGAGGAATCATGCGACCGAACGGATTTACCATGAAGCTGAAGCCCGGGAACGAAGCTGAATATAAACGACGCCACGATGAAATCTGGGATGAACTATCCCGCGAGCTTGCCGCAGCCGGTGTTCGGGATTACGCTATTTATCTCGATCGCGAGAGCGGAACGCTCTTCGCGCATCAGCTGCTGACGGAAGGAAATACCTCCGATCAGCTCGCAAGCCTTCCGATCGTTCGAAAGTGGTGGGATTTCATGGCGCCCCTCATGGACGTAAACCCTGACAACTCACCGGTCGTGAAGCCCCTGGAGCTCGTGTTCTATGCGGAGTAGGGCGTCGTAGCATAGACGGCTGCCGCGGCCATC
>JBKHAN010000146.1:0-2531 GCA_046542845.1 Spirochaetaceae bacterium | reverse complement strand
TCCGACCCGAGTTTCGCTACATCGGCATAGGAGCCGCGTACGAAACCGATCCGAGCTTTCACGGTATGCCGACGTTTTTCATGACGCAGAATTTCGGACTGTAGCGAAACTCTGATCTTTGGACAAAAAGACGGTTACCCTGTTCCGGCCGCTTCGCTTGGCCTCGTATAAAGCGGAATCGGCGAGCGCAATGTTGTCTTCAAGCGTACGCTGCGATTCGCGTGTGGCGGGAGCGACGCCTATGCTGACGGTAACGGTTTCGCTGCCTTCGAAGAAGTGGAGCGACTCGCACTCGGCACGAAGTCGATTCATGATCTGCTCAGCAGCGACCCTGTCCGCATTCGGAAGTATCACGAGGAACTCTTCTCCCCCGTAGCGGATGATCAGGTCGTCGCGCCGGAGACTCCGAAGAATAGCATCGGCGACGCGGCGTATGATCGCGTCTCCGGCCTGGTGTCCGTAGGTATCGTTAATTCGCTTGAAGTGGTCTATGTCGATCATGGCGACCGCGTTCGCTGCATACAGGCTGCTGTACTCGCTCCACAGGCGCGGTGCGTCGTTTTCGAGCGCGGCCCTTGTAAAAAAACCGGTAAGCGTATCTTTTTTCAGGTAGGAGACCTTCCGTTCGATGAACCGCTGATTCCCCAGAAGAATTCCGACGATTCGGGAAAAGGCTTCTACGGGATAAATATCTTCGCTTCGATACGCGTTTTCGGCAGCGCACTCGACAGACATGACCGCGATCAGCACTCCGTCAATTCGTATCGGAATGACAATGAGCGATGCATACGGTCCCTCACCTGCAGTCCGGTCAACGATCATGGGGTGATGCTCGTGCTGCACCGTGTGGAACGGCGCGGCCAGAAGCTCGTCGTTCGAAGGAGCTTTCGGGTGGCTCGACCAGACTCTGTGCCACTTGATCCCGTTTTTGGCAGTGCCATTGCCTCGGGTAACAAAGAGCGCAATGCGGTCGAAAGCCAGGATATCGGACAGCTGCTTCGCGGCGTCGCACAAACTGTCTGAAAGATCTCTGTCCGAACGCAGAACCAAGTCATTATTGCTGAGCTTCTCGACTACGTAGAGCTTTCGCCGAGCATCCCGGTACCGCCGCTCAAGCGCTTCATAGGAGCGGCGCCGTGCGTCAATGGCACGATCCACGCCGACAATGATGTTCCAGGAATTGTCAGGTGCACGATCCAGTACCACCGCGTGGGTCTCTATCCAGCGCCATGCCCCGTCTCCGGCAAGTACCCGGTACTCGCAGAACAGTTCATCCTCCCAGCCTTCATTCACGCGCCGCCAGGACTCGAGATAGGCGGTTACATCGTCAGGATGAATCCTCGCCTGGTAGCCACCGTTACGCAGTTCCTCATCGGAAAACCCGTATTCTCGAAGGACCTGGCTCGTATGCCCGGTGTTACGTCCGATATCCGCGTAGAAAAGCCCCAGGCCATCAACAGCAGCAGAATGGCCCATATCGGCGAGTGCTGAAAAAACGTCCCCAATCTTTTTCATAATATCTTATTCTGCGATACTATCATAACATCGTCGAGTACGCACACGCTATCTTTGCCCCAACCCGGGCGTTGCTGTACACCAGTTGAATGTTGGTTCTCAGACTCGCACCCCCGGTCAGTTCGACGACACGAGCCAGAAGGAAGGGGGTAACACCCTTTCCAGCAATGCCTCGTCCGGCCGCTTCTTCGAGTGCCGTGTGTATGGCGGTATCGACCACCACGACGTCCATCTCGTGCGCTTCCGGTACAGGATTCGCGACAATGACCCCGCCTCGCAGACCCATACCCCATTTCGCACGCAGGATCGCCGCTGTTTCCGCAGCGCTGTCAACCGTGTAGTCAACCCTGAAACCGCTTGTACGGGTATAAAACGCGGGAAAGTCCCCGGTCTGGTATCCAAGGACCGGAACGCCCCTGGTTTCGAGGTACTCGAGGGTAAGCCCTATATCAAGAATCGATTTCGCCCCGGCGCAGACGACCGCGACATCGCTTTGTGCGAGTTCTTCGAGATCAGCAGAAATGTCCATCGTCGTCTCGGCACCACGGTGTACCCCGCCTATGCCACCGGTCACGAAGACGCGTATTCCGGCCATTTCAGCGATGATCATGGTCGCTGCCACCGTCGTCGCTCCACTCTGCCCCGTAGCCACGATCACCGGCAGGTCGCGCCGCGATACCTTGGCGGTATCGGCATTTTTTCCGAGATGGTCGATCTCAGCGGAGGTGAGCCCTGCCTTGAGGCGGCCCTGTATGATCCCTATCGTTGCCGGAACCGCACCTGCGTCACGGATTATTTTTTCAACTTCTGCCGCCATCCGAATATTATCCGGGTAGGGCATGCCGTGTGAGATAATCGTTGACTCGAGTGCGACCACAGGCTTTCCTGCGGAAAGCGCACGCGCAACGTCCGGGTGTACATCCATATATTGCTCGTAATTCATGATTTTCCTGCTTCCTGTTCGAGGCGGTTCGCTTTGATTGTGTATACGGCAGGCAGGAGGGCTCGAATCCGTG
>JBKHAN010000021.1:0-49444 GCA_046542845.1 Spirochaetaceae bacterium | reverse complement strand
GCTGTCGTTATGAGCGCTGTCGTTATGAGCGCTGTCGTTATGAGCGGCGGGCAATCGTATATTTTTCCGGTCGTGAAGCCGTGGCGCGCCCCTGCCGTTGTCGTTACAGGTCTTCATAGATTCTCGTCGCGCGACGATACATCGCCCCAAGGGCTGCGAAGCCGGCGTCATCCGAATCGTTCGGGCCATCTATCCCTCTGATCTCGTCGGTCAGATACTCAAGGCTCGCGAGGGTCTCTTCGACTGCCTGCACGTACCTGCCGAACGTCCGCATCCAGTACGTCCCATGGCCGTCGGTGCACAGCGCGCGAACCCCGAGTTGTTTTTTTGACTTTCTCAAGGGGGCAAACGTCAGCGCCTCCGGTATAACGTCAAGCAGACCCGCAAGGTCGTCGTGAGAACTGTAGGAAGGACGCAGCGTCCGCTGCGAACCCAGATCGGCCGGCAGTCGTATATGCCGAACCAGGCGAAGTACCGTATCGAGCTTTTCCCCGGACAGGAGCTGCATGCCCCTGTACGTCAGGACGCAGCGCAGATTCCCCTGCGAGCCGGGTACTTCCAGCCTGCGCCCGCCTGCCAGCTCATTCAAGGCCTCCCAGGATACGACCGCCGTCTTTTTCGTTCCCTTGACCTTTTTCAGGGGGAATGTCCTGCCTGCGATGGTTATCTGCCAGCTTGTGTCGCGTTTCTGAGTTTTCTTCCCCGAAGCTTTGCGATTGCGGGCTTTGTCGGAGCCTTTCCCGATCTCGTTCAGACCAATGGAAAGATCGCGCGATATACGGGGCAGCCAGCTGCGCTCAAGCAGTGAAACCGATCGTGCAAATGTTCTTGAGGTACGCACGATCTCTCCGGCCACAATGTAGTCGGGTGTCTGGCGAAACATGACGCTGCCCGGGTGTATCTGTATGCGCTCGGCGGTGAGGCTTGCATAGGAGTACTTCTGGTCCCGAACGCATACGTACTGTATCAGACCCGTTGCTACGGCGCAGAGGTAGTCGGCGATACGACCGCCGCTTGAGACGGGTACATCCATCGCGCTCACAATCTCGGATAGCTGTGATGCTACGTTACGGATCTCCGCCATAGCCCGTGCGTCAAGATAGTGTGTCGCGCAGAAACGCTCCTTCCGCTTCGCCTTTTCGTAGGCGCGCAGCAACAGAAGGTAACTGACGAAATCGCCATAATCGTGGCGAAAGGTGTGGTGTGCCTGTCTCGCCTCCATCTCTTCGCCTTCCGGCAGCAAAAACGGGGTCTGACTCGTAAGGAAGGCGGCGGCAATAATTGTTTCTTCGACGACGTCGGGGTAGGTTCTAATCGCCTCTACGATCATTCGGCTGTGCCGGGGTGATAAGGGGAACCGTGCCATTCGCGAGCCGATTTCGGTCAGCGCATTTCCAGCATCAAGGGCCTCAAGCAGTTCCAGCGTCTCTATGGCTGCCGTGAGCGCGCGTGAGGGTGGAGGTGAGAGAAAGTCGAATGCCGAGAAGTCACGGATACCGAGTTCGGCCATTCGGAGGACGACTTCCGACAAATCGGTTCGGTATATCTCCTCGGTGGTAAAGAGCTCCCGTGAGTTAAAGGAATCTTCGCTGTACAGACGATAGCAGATACCAGGTTGCGTGCGACCGGCGCGTCCTTTGCGCTGATTCGCGCTTGCCCGCGAAATGGGGCCCTCTACGAGACTCGACGTCGCTGTGCGAGGATTGTAATAGTTCAGCTTGGCGAGACCGGCGTCGATAACCGAGGTGATACCATCGATTGTTACGCTTGTTTCTGCAATGTTGGTCGATACGACGACTTTTCGTTTTCCGGCAGGTGCGGGATCGAACACCCGTTCCTGTTCCTCGCGGGACAGTCGACCGTAGAGCGGCAGCAGATGAAGCTCCGCTGCGTACGGTTGTCGGGCGAGTTCGGCTATGCAGTTCCTGATGGCCATTTCTCCGCTCAGAAACACCAGTACGTCACCCTGCCGGCCGGATTCGACGATTTCTCCCACGACCGTGCTGATCCGGTACAGGAGCGACTCTTCACTGTTCTCTTGAGGTGGCGGGGTGTATTTCACTTCTACCGGATACATGGGGCTGTCAATGTGTATAACCGGACAATCGTCAAAATACTGACTGAACACCGCGGAGTTGATCGTTGCACTGCTGATAATCAGCCGGAAGTCGGGTCGTTCCTTCAGAACCGACTTGAGCAGCCCGAGTATAAAATCGATATTGAGACTTCGTTCGTGTGCCTCGTCCACCACGATCACGCTGTAGTCGGAGAGCTCCGGCCTTGCTTTCATTTCCTGAAGGAGAATTCCGTCGGTCATGATTTTAATGCGGGTCGATACATCTGTCTGATCGTCGAAGCGCATCTTGAAACCGACGAGCTCCGGCGGGGTGCTTCCGGTCTGCTTCGCAATATAGTCGCACACTGAAACGGCGGCGATTCGGCGCGGTTGTGTTACGCCTATGATCCCGCGCGAAGAATAGCCCGCCTCGTGGAGTATAAGCGGGATCTGTGTCGTTTTTCCGCTTCCCGTCGGGCTTTCCACGACAATGACCGGGGAGGAGGCAATGCATTCGAGAATGCGATTGCGTTCACGGTAAACGGGCAGCTCGTGAGGTCTCATGAGTCCCGGATCATCGTGCGTATGGTGTCGGCTGCCGCCTGTACCGTGTCGGCGGTAAAGCTTTCGCGGTTTACCAGGTTCTTTGCGTTTATGACGCCTGAATCCCGTTCGTCGGCCCCGCAGATAATGGCGAAGGGGATTCCTTTCTTTTCCGCGAAGCTGAACTGGGCCGAGATTTTGCGCGGCTCCGGATAGACCTCACACGACAGACCCTCCCGGCGGAACACCGTCGCGAGTTTGTGATAGTACCCGATCAGTCGCTCATCGAGGCAGAAAACAAGTACGTCTGCCGCCGATTCTGAGGAGCGCGTCGCGTCGAGTTCGTCGAGCGCGGCGAGCAGTCTGTCAAGGCCAATTGAACCGCCCACCCCGGGTAGATCCTGTCGGGTGTAGAGGCTCGCCAGATCGTTGTATCGCCCGCCCGAGCAGACACTCCCGATTGACGGAAGGTCATTCAGAAAGGTTTCGAATACGATGCCCGTGTAGTAGTCGAGGCCACGGGTGATTGACGGGTCGTACCGGATTGTTCCCGCTGTCCCTGTCTCCGACAGCGCCTCAAACACTGTCCGCATGCGCGCGGTATCTTCACCCGGGCCTCCAGCCAGCTCTTCGAGTCGTCCAAGCGTTATTTCGAAGGTCCCGCCGGCGGTCACGTATTCCATTACCAACCGGGCACGATCCGGGTCAAGCAGTTCCGCGAGCGACTGTTCCGTCTGTTCCACCCCCACCTTACGAAGCTTGTCGACCGTTCGCAGGACCTCTTCGCTGTGTTCCGCCGCCTCGATACGACTTAGAAATCGGTTGAACAAGCCTCTGTGTGCGACGTGCACCGTTATGTCGGGCACCCCGAGTATTTCAAAGGCGCGGCTCACCGTCAGGAGAATATCGGTGTCGGCGCTCGCCGTATCGGTTCCGACAATGTCGAAATCGCATTGGACGAACTCACGGAAGCGCCCCCGCTGTGTATTCTCTCCGCGGTACGCCTTTCCTATGTGGTATCGCCGGAAGGGGAGATACAACTCGTTCTGATGCGCCGCCATGTATCGGGCGAACGGGACCGTAAGGTCAAAACGCAAGGCTACATCCCGCTGCCCGTGATCAGTAAATCGAAAAATCTGCTTGTCGGTCTCGCCGCCGCCTTTTCCGAGCAGTATCTCGGTATACTCGAGAATCGGGGTGTCGATGGGCACATAGCCGAAGCTGCGAAAACCTTTCTCAAGGTCGGCCGTCAGTCGACGCCGGACAAGCTCCTGTTCGGGCAAAACATCCCGAAACCCCTTGAGTACGCGCGGTTCTATGCGAATCATTGCTGTCTCCTGTGTTCAATGTACGGTAGCGTCGTATGTCTTACAAGCTCAGCCTAGGAGGCCGGGATGTGGCTTTTAAGCTCGAGGGCTATTTTAATCGCGCTGTACCACTTGTAGCCGGATAACGTATCGCCATAGCTCCGAAAATGATAGAGTCGCCGCCGGAAATACCATTCCAGGCGCTCATGATTATTCACGCCAACCCCGGCAAGCTCGGGAAGCGGGAACACGATCTTCATATCGCCGTTCCGGCTCATAACCGGGACCCGCGAGTCGTCAGAAATCTCCATAAACAATCCGGCAGGACCACGCGCGGACCTCCGCCGTAATATGTATTCAATGCGATCGGCAAACATTGACAGACGACCGCTCCCTGCCTTCACCAGCGGACGTCGCCGCGATCCAAGGTAGAGCCTGACCGGTGCGTCGACGAAGATTGCGCTTTCTTCGCCGGTTCGCGCTGCTTCTTCCCGTAGGTGGCTCATACGCTCGCGGAGGCGGGCTGTCTGCCGGTCGTTCCAGGCGGCAATCGTATCGGATGTGCCTGAACCCTTTTTGTGCTTGAGAAACCCGTAGTCGTCTACCTCGATCCGCGCGTCGCAGTGTGTGCACGCGACCTCGTTTCCGGACGATTCCATCGAACCTATGGTGCCGCAGGAATCGCACATGTACAGTACGCGTTCTATCGTTTCGGCTTTTCGCGAACCGTAAAAGGGGATTCGATTCTTCGCCTGCCATTCGTACGCGTCGTGAGACAGCGCCTTCTCCAGTCGCTCGTGGATTTCATCTGCAGGCATAGTGCGGAGTTCCGGGCCGTCAAACAGTTTCTCGAAACGTATATTGAGCTTTCCCGCCCGGATCTCTTTTGCCCAGCACGGGTGCGCAAAGTATGCTCCCTCAAGCAGCGGGACCAGAACTGGAATCTTGAGCAGCTTGATAAGCTTCGCTGTAGACGGAATAACCGGGAGGGTGCGGCCGTCCCAGGTTCGTCGTCCTTCGGCGAACAGGCACATGACCCCACCGTCTCGGCGGACGTCCATAATAAGTTTGACGGCGTCCCGGTCGCTCATGGATTTTGTTATTGGAATGGATCCGACGAGACCAAGAAGAAAGCGGAGCACGGGCGATCGGAAATTTGCGTCGGCCACGACGTAGTGTACCGGATGCGGTATCGCAATGCCGATCTGGAAGGGATCCCAGAATCCTATGTGATTCGGGATCACCAGATACGGGGGCGATACCTTCCGGGTAAGGTATCTGTTTTCCACGGTAAACCGGAACTTCCATCGGAGCCACGGGCCAAGGGTCAGTTGAAGCAATCGTACAAACTTCGGGGAAGCTATGAGCTTTTTCGTTTTCTTTCGCATTACGCGAGGCAGTATACAGGCCAGCGTTTTTTTTCGCATCAGAAAAACGGTTTCCACATTAACGAAATCGGGGTATAACGTCCCCATGTCGTTTAACTGGGCGTTCTTCGTTGATCTGGGTGTGGTAGGTATCGGACTGCTTGTGTCGACTTTGATCCGGTCGCGTGTACGCTTTTTCCAGCGCTATCTGATACCGAACGCGCTGACGGCGGGCTTGATCCTGCTGCCGGTATATAATTTTCTTATGCCCGCCTTCGGACTTGGCACGAGAAATCTCGAAGAGCTTTCATATCACCTGCTCAGTATTGCATTTATTGCCATGACGCTTCGCCCTACGAGTCGAACCGGTCACAGGGGCGACGGACGGGTCTTCGCGATGTCGATCGGCATCCTTTCGCAGTACGCGCTGCAGGCTTTCGCGGGCCTCATGATTACCTTCATCCTGATATCGACCTTTATGCCTGATTTATACCACAGCTTCGGTTTCCTGCTTCCCCTGGGATACGCGCTCGGACCTGGTCAGGCTCTCTCGATCGGAGAAGGCTGGCGGAGCGCCGGAATACAGGGCGCCGGAAGCGTCGGTCTTACATTTGCTGCGATCGGCTTCCTTCTCGCGTGTTTTGGAGGGGTATACCTGATCAACTACGGTATTCGACACGGCTGGATTTCCCGTGCGGAGAGCGGGGTGCTCGACACTGAGCGTGTCAGAACCGGGGTGTATCCGCGTGATAAACAACCCACAGGCGCAAAACTGGTGACCGAAAGCGAGGCGGTTGACAGTCTGTCGTTTACGGCGGCGATACTGTTTGTCATATATCTGCTTACCTTTCTTCTGCTCAGCGGTCTGCAGTACGCCTTGTCGTTTATTGGCCCGCTCGGAAATGAACTTGCCACCAATCTCTGGGGCTTGTCGTTTATTTTTGCGGCGCTCATGGCGATTCTCGTAAAACACGTTATACATGCTTTGCATCTTCAGCACTTGACCGACACACAGATGCTGAACCGCATCAACGGCTTCTCAGTTGATGTTCTCGTGACCGCTTCGATAGGCGCCATTTCGCTTCTCGTGGTGCTCGAGTACATTGTTCCGATTACCATACTCGCTACCGTCGGAGCTATCCTGACCATAACGCTCGTTCCCTGGGTCTGTTCGAGGATATTCAAACCCGATGATCATCGTTTTCTGCGTATGCTCATGATCTACGGTGCGAGTACAGGGACACTCACGACCGGTCTCGCACTGCTGCGCGTGCTTGATCCTGATTTTGAAACCCCGGTAGCTACAGACTACGCCTACGCCTCGGGGCTGGTATTTGCCCTGGTTATACCGCTCATCCTCAGCATTAACCTCCCGGTGCTCGCGTATACCAGCGGAGATACACGCTGGTTCTGGTTGGCGGTCCTGGTGGTCAGTGGGTATCTTCTGTTTACAGCGCTGTCGTATATGCTGCTGGCCCGTGAACGTTCGTTTCGCAGGCGCTTTCGCGTATGGCTTCACTCGAACGTTAATTCCTGATCCTGACCGGAGCTGAATCATGGTACCTCGACCAACCCCGAAAATCACCGAACGAATGTCCCGCATCACCTACAAAATTGCCGTTATGAGCGGCAAGGGGGGGGTGGGAAAGAGCACCGTATCCGTCAATATCGCCGAAGCCCTCGCCGAGAGCGGAGCCAAGGTAGGGGTGCTCGACGTCGATATTCACGGACCGAACGTCCCAACCATGATGGGCGTCGAGGGTCAGCGTTTTACGACCCGCGATCAGGACGATGGTGAGACGACGATTATCGAACCGATCGTTGCGGAGGGAGAAATTCGACTGGCGAGCGTGGGACTCATAGGCTACGACCGGGACAGCGCGCTCGTCTGGCGTGGTCCAATGAAGCTGGGGCTGATAAAGCAGTTTCTCGAAGACGTCGAGTGGGGCGAGCTTGATTACCTGATCATAGATACGCCACCGGGCACAGGGGACGAAGTCATGACCGTCTGTCAGTACATACCGGAGCTTTCCGGAGCGGTCGTCGTTACAACACCGCAGGCGGTATCGGTACTTGATGCGCGAAAGAGCGTTGATTTTGCGCAGAAAGCCGGTGTACCTGTACTTGGAATGGTCGAGAACATGAGTGATCCGGTCGATGGTCCAAAGCTGTTCGGCAGTGGCGGCGGACGGAAAGCGGCAGCAGAGCTCGATATTCCGTTTCTTGGAACCATACCCATGGACGGCGAGGTTGTGCCGGCAGGGGACGCAGGTACACCTGTTGTTCGTCGCAGCCCGGACGGCCCGGCGGCGCTTGCCATACACGGTCTGACCAACAGCATACGGCTCGAACTTGCGAAAAGATCCTGAAGTCGCAGCGGGATATGCTTCCTTGACCGTGCCGACCGGGGACGGTGTACTATGTTCCGCAGTGATACGCTAATTTTGATACAGGCACGGGCACTCCTTGTTAACACGATATAAAACATTAGAAGACGGTACGGTTACACGTCAGGCGGACATTTACACATCTTCAGAACACGGAATAGACGCGACGCTGATCGATCCGGATGCGATAAAGATCGTACGCCGCCTCAGTTCCCAGGGACATGAAGCCTATATTGTCGGCGGCGCGGTCCGCGATCTTCTCGTCGGCAGTATTCCCAAGGATTTTGACATTGCGACTGACGCCGCTCCGGGTCGAATACGCAAGCTGTTCCGTAACTCGCGAGTCATAGGCAAGCGATTTCGGCTCGTACACGTGTATTTCAGCGACGATAAAATCATCGAGGTTTCCACTTTTCGGTCGCGCGACAGCGAAGGGTTTCAGAATATCTACGGCGATATCGAAGAGGATGCGCTGCGGCGTGATTTCAGCCTGAACGCGCTGTATTACAGCCCTGTGGAAAACACGATCATTGACTATGTTGGCGGATTCAAAGACGTCCAGGCCCGTAAACTCAAACCCGTCATTCCCGTTGACCGTATTTTTACCGAGGATCCCGTCCGTATGATCCGCGCTGTGAAGTATTCGGTTTCGACGGGGTTTCGTATCGTTCGGCCGTTGAATCGCGCACTCGTAAAGTCCGTCCATCTCCTCCAGGGAGTCTCTCCATCCCGCATGACCGAGGAGCTGTTCAAGATCCTTCAATCGGGACGGTCACGAGACGTGTTCGAACAGGCGATCAGGTACGATATGCTGCAGTATCTTCTGCCGGGCTGTGGGACGTATCTCGCACAGAAGGAGTTTCGACGGAGGCTTCTGTATTCCGCAGGCAGGCTCGACTCGCGTGCGGCTGTAGAAACGCCGGGACGCGATCTGTGCATCGCGTATCTGTGCGGCGATTATCTGCTCGGGTATTCGGGCATCGATATCGAGCGACGGGTCGCGTTTCCCGACGCATTTGCCTCGGTTAAGGCTTTTCTCCGACCGCTTGTACCGGCGAACAGAGACGTAGAGCACGCGGTGGCGTTCCTGCTGAAGAGAAAACGCCGGTATCTGAGCGAAGGAGTTTTTGACTAAGAGCCAGGCCTGCGCGGATGCAATCTGCATGCCGCGCAGGAACAGCCTGTAATCAGTCGCCGATTCGGGCAATCAGTTGCTGTGCCCGCTCTTCGAATGACTCCGGATCGCGATCCGTGGCGCGTTCGAGAAACTCTACTGCGCTATCGAACATCTCGTCGGCAAAAGCGTTTACTCCAAGCGCAAAGTACATGAGTCCTTCCGGACCTCCGCGATCGAGCGCTTCACGGTAGTACATGTCCGCCGTTTCGTAGTCGCCCCGGCTGTAATGGATCAGGCCTATGTAGTAATACGGAACATGATTGTCGTCGCGCTGTTCGAGGGCACGCCTGAAATGTTCTTCCGACTCCTCATAAAGACCTTCGCCGTAGTCGTCTATCCCACCTTCCACGAGCTGCCGGAAGCTGCGCATCTCTGTGACGTGCGTCTCGAACGCGGTTACCAGTTCGTCCGTGTCAACCCAGGCAAGAACCCGACGATCAATTGCCTCGACATTCTCCTGAAGGGTTGCCTGCGGTTCGAGGACTCCGATAGCGTCCCACAGCATCCGATTGTAATTGCGGTCCTCGCTGTCGGTAAGGAAGGTTATCATGCCCCAGGTCTGCGGATAGAAGGTCTCAAGCTGATCACTCGCCGTCTCTACATCCGCGGTAAGAACCTCTTCCAACGGCATTATCGACGTGTTTCCGGCTACCAGCTCCTGCAGGGTCTCAAGCCATGCGGTATTCGCACGGTAGACAGCGTGCCCGCGTTCTTCGTCGTAGTACGAGTCCTCGAAGTAGACGGCGAACCCTTCCCGCATCCACAGCGGTGGGTTCTGCACAAACGCGCGGAAAAACTGAATCACGCTCTGGTGCGTCAGGGACGCTCGGTACTGATCAAAATCATCCATAACGAAGCCGACCAGTTCGCTCCGTGCATGATCGGTAAAGTGCAGATATACCGGTTCGTCACGGGTTTCTCCTATGATCCTTGTGAGGTGACGGTCAAAATCACGTCGGTCGGCAAATATTCTCACGGTCATTCGCGATGGCAGCTCATCCATCTCGAAACGGAAATGCTCGTTGTACAGGTGCGCAAGCGCCTCTGCGGCTGTGGCCGTCTCCTCCGCGTGTTCAGGAGAAACTGATGAAAGCACCCTGTAGTGCTCGGTCTGTGCCTCGTACATGTCCTGTCCGAACAGCCCTGACAGGCCGCCGAGCAGCACAAGGCACAAAAGGAGTGTTTTTTGCATCCTTAATCCTCCGATCTTAAGCGTAGTCCGCTGCGTTGCGTATGTCAAACTTTCAGTCACGGCGATTCTGGTCACTATGATTATGATGATGATGAGATTTTCCACCCCGGGACCGTTCGTGCGCCGGCGTGGCGAGGTACGGGTGTGTCTTCAGCGGTTTACCGTCGTTTCGCGGATCGTCGGTAATCGACGCATCGTCTGCATCGTCGCCTACGCGTGCCGAACCTCGGCGCGGGCGCGGGGCGCGTGTTGTCTCGCTGCGCTTCTTGCGCTCGCGAACGCTTTCTATCGAAATGCTGAGCTCGTGAATCATGATTCCGGTAAAACGCTCTATGCTGTCCACGATGTAACTTTGCAGTTCGTGAACCGGGTTAATAATCTCTTCGCCGTAGGGGACTTCAAGGTCGAGTTTCAGACGGTATCCACCGGCGTCATTGAGCGCCTTGACCTTCCTGACCTCTGCGTTCACCCCGAACTCGTCGACACAATGCAATATCATCTGCCCGAGCGCAGCCTCGGAAATCGATATGGTTCCTTTCCGGGCGAACTCCGGACGCACGACGGCCTTCTCGTAGACCTGCCTGCGCCGGAAAAGTCCGGCACCTTTGCGAAAAAAGACTTTCAGCGATTCGGCTACAAAACCCGAGTTGTTATTGCGAACCTCGATAGCAGGCACCGGGATTACGTGACGTCCCTGAGACTGTCGCATGTGCATGGCTGTCGCGATTTCGTCTGCTGTGGCAATGTCCTCGATCCGGATAATACGACCCGGCGCAGGAAGTGACAGCGTCTTTGCGATCTTCTGAACCATGCGGTCGCTCGTTCCTATAATGAGGATGCCCTTGAAGTGCTCCCGCTTGAGGGCTTCCTGCACCTGTTTCAGGTGCTCGGGGTCGGTGAAGAGCGCAGTTCGGACGGCGGACAGGTAGTTTTTCTCGCGCTTTGCGCTCTTTCCCGCGAGAATTTTCTGACCTCGGATCAGCAGTCCGTCGTCTATCATGAGATCAATGTTTTCTTTCTGGGAGACAAGTCGTGCGCGGAAACTCTTTCCCGTGCCGCTCTTGCCGACCAGAGCAACGACGTGCACACCTCGCATGCGCAGCCGCAGGTTCTGCAACCATACCATATCGGGGAATATCATATCCGATGCGCGGCGGAGGCGCCAGACACGATTGCTAAATCAGCGACGCCGCGGACTCAAGCGATTGCAACATAAGTTCATTCGGTATCGTTCCGAAGTACTTACGCACCATCGACATGACGCTCTCGGGAGGCTCGGCGTAGACATGCAGAAAACCGAGTTCGTCGTCCCGCTGCGGCAGCATAAATGCGAGCGCGTGGAGGGCGTAGGTTCCCGGCCCGCCTCCGTACTTTCCGTCGCCGACGAGAGGGTACCCGTGGTGAGCTGTCTGGCTGCGGATCTGGTGGGTACGGCCGGTTTGTATCGTGCAGAGTGCGAGCGTCTGTTGCTCCGTCCAGAGGACGGGGTAGACGGCCGTGATCGCACGTGACCCCGACTCGGCGACGGCAGTTCTTCGAGCCTCGCGATCGCGGACCACCATATCCTCCCAGACCTGCGGTGTCCTCAAACTGCCGCTCAGAATCGCGAGATAGACCTTTCGCGGCACTCCGCGTCGCATAAGCGATGTAAAACGGCGCGCACCGACGGCTGATTTACTGAAAAAAAGTATTCCCGTGGTATTTCTGTCGAGACGGTGAAGCGGGCCGACACGAAAACTGAGTGAAGGCTGTATCCGGTCTGACAGGTAGCGCTTCACCCAGGAATGTGCGCTCGACGGCCCGTGCACGGTTATGCCCCGAGGTTTGTTCAGACATAACAGGTGTTCGTTCTCGAAAATAATCCGATCGGACAGTCCGCTCAGTTCAGCAGATGAGGGGATGGTGACGCGCGGGCCTTCATTTCTTTCGATGCGGGGGCGCCTCGCCGCAGTCTGTGTGTCCTTCATGGCTGTCTGCGACGTTTTTGCCGACGATGAGACCGACCCGGAAAGTGACCGCTCAAGTTGCAGCGTGTCGGACGCAGACAGGCGGTGCTGTCCCTTGACCCTTCGGCCGTTGACTCTGACCTTGCCGCTGCGGATCAGGGCAAAAATATCGCCGAGGCGCACGTCCGGCAACATGCGCCTGAGCACCCTGTCCAGTCGTTTCCCCGTATCGTCAGCGCCCGGTCGAAACTCGCAGTAGCGTTCGTGTAACACGATAGAAGAAGGTAGTGGCGTCGACTTACAAGGTCAACTGCCTCCCGGCGGTGAATCTGTGAAAACCTGTCTGTTTCGGTGTATACTTTCGATCCATGGGTCAGACAACAAGCATTCCGGACAAGCGGCGGTATCGTGCGAGATACTGGGCGGGTGGCGTAAGCACCGCGTATCTCGTGGTCGGTTCGCTGTGGATATTGTTCTCTGATGCACTGCTTGCAACCGTCTACCCGCTCTACGAGTCTCAGACGGCATTGCAGTCGGTGAAGGGACTCGTGTTTGTGTTCCTGACCGCTCTTCTTTTTTTTGTAATCGTGTACCGGTTGCTACTTGTGAACGAGGAGGTGCGTGGAAGGAATCGTGGTATACAGAAAGACCGGGATCTTCTCCTGCGTGAAATGCATCACAGAATCAAAAACAATCTCCAGTTCGTCATCAGTATGCTTGGTATACAGCGGAGTTCGTCCCGGTCGCCGGACGTGTACGATGCTCTCGGCGTGAGTCAGCAACGAATCAGAGCGCTGGCGCTTGCCAACTCCGCCATGTATCGAGATGCTCTTTCTCTGCGGGATGACCCGGTTCGCTCTATCACTCCCGTGCTGGAGGAACTCATTCGCACCTATGAGCCTTTCATCGCGCTTGGCGGGGGCTCCCTCGACGTCGAAATTGACCTCGGTGGTGCACCCTTATGCGACGAACTTCGGGTCCCTGTATCCCTGGGCACCAGCGAAGTGCTGTCAATCGCCATGCAGGTTCTTGAGCGCTTTGGACGAGGCGATGCGCGTTTCGCGCTGCGTGTCTATCGAAAGGAGGACGCGATACTCGTAGAGCTCCGCAACCCTCTGCTTGGGAATTCCGACAGCATTCCTCAGGACAGTGTTGAGCTCTTGAGCGGATTGACCGCCCAGGTCTCCGGGGGTGTTCTGTTACCTGATGGGGAGAATCCTGGAGTGTGCCTGCGTTTCTGCATACCGTCGGAATTTTCCGATCGGAATTCGACCACGTGAACGGTATATCCGATAAAGGGATATATATGAGAGTTCTATGTTCCGCAGTTGTTCTGTTGTGTGCTGTCAGTAACGGCGCGTACGCGCAGACGCGATCCGCAGTTTTTGACACTCCGTCCCGCATCGTTCTTCCTGAAGACTATTCGACCGACTCGGTCTTTCCCGTCGTCGTGTTCCTGCCGTACACGAATGGCGATTCCGAAGAGCAGGCCCGCGCGTTTGGGTTCCGTCCTGGCGAGCATACCGGATCGGTCATAGTACTGCCTCCCGGGCGATTCTCAACCGACGACTATCTTCCCGACTTTCTGAGCTTTGTCGAATGGTATGAAGAGCGTCTGCTTGCCGACCTCGAAGAACTCGAGCGGTCCCATTCGATAGATTCCGCCCGTATCGTACTTGCAGGGTACTCGCTCGGCGGAGACCTCGCCTGGGCTCTCAGTGTCCGAAACCCGAGCTTGTTCGCAGGGGCTGTCGTTGGCGGTTCCCGCAGCAGTTACCCTGTGGGGGGCGGGGTGCTTCAGGAGCTCGTGGAAAACTCGTTTCGCGGTGCGTTCCTGATCGGAGCAGGCGACTCTCCACAACGCTTCGACGGTCTCAATCTCGCACGGACCCGGCTCGAAGACGCAGGTGGGGAGGTGCTGTATCGCGAATACCCAGGCGGTCACGTGAATCCACCGGTCGCGCTTGCTCAGGAAGCGTTGATTTTTTCACTCGGGGGTGACCGGGAAGCGATATCGTCCACGGTGGGCGCTCGGATCGGTACACGCCGCGCGCGAGGGCAGACCGTCGGACCGTCCGCCGGCGAGCTGACCGACCGGATTATTCTTCACGCAGATCTGCCGCTTGACGTCACCGGGCGTTCGTCGACCGGCGTTGCACTTGCTTCCGAAAACCGGATCAGGGTCAGGGGTGAGACGCTGCTCCCGCGTTGGTGGCTTACGGGGCAGTTGGGCTATCGCGCATGGCGGCCCCTGCGCATCGGAGCGGACGAAGACCGTTCGACCGTACACGCGATGTACAGCCGGGCCTCGGTTGCCTACGGTTCAGATGTGCTATTCGGGGCTGGGCTTGAATGGAACTGGGAACAATGGGTCACGGGCACATCATCCAGCGCCTCTGAACTGTCCGACATTGCACACCGCCCGGTGCTCTGGCTTCATGTTGTAGACAGTGGTGGCAGGCCATACCTTCCGAGATTCAACGCATCCCTCGGTTATCGCCTGCCTCAGACCATTACGGATGTTCCCCCTGTGCACTACCTGGGCTTGCGCGGGAGTGCTCTGTATCGTCCGTTTCCGTTTCTGCGGATCGGAGCAGAGACGGGTGTTGACAGTCGACAGGCGCGGCCGCTGAACCCGGATACGGGGCTGCGGACATCGCTTGAGAATACCGTGTACGCGGCGCTCTCAGTGGACGCATCGATAGGACCGTATTTCAGGATGGGCGTGGAATGGAGGCCGACACGTACTCAAACGGCAGGCGAACAGTCCACCGAGATTACCGAAAACATATGGAGAGCGGAGTTTTCCTACGTTCTGTTCTGATCAAAATTGCTGTGGACGCTTTAGCTGCTTTCAACGATATAGGCCTCAAAGGCTTCTACCGTGCGCTGAAACAGCAGTCTCAAATCTGTGTGTATTGAGTCGAAGTCAAGGTCCAGACGGGGATTGCCTGCTTCGGCCTCTACGACACCCAGCTGTTGCTGTAACGCGTGCATGCCAAGATTTGCGCTCATACCGCGGAGCCTGTGCGCGTGACGTGCGAGTCGTTCTGCATCCCGGTCCGCGCACGCGTGCTCGAGCAGTTCGAGTTCTTGTGCGCCGTCGGTACGGAAAACTGCAAACAGCTCGTTGTCCAGCCGTTCATTCTCGTCGGCATCCCGAAGCTGCCTGATGCGCTGCATATTCAGGAGTGAGATGGAGTTGACGTTGTCGTCGGGTGTGCGGTCGCTCATGGTTCTCTCGCGGTCAGAATACCTCAGGCACGACACGGAACGCAATTGCTGCTTGACATGAACGGATGTACATAATACTATTCTTATTGCATGCAAAAATAGATAAAAACATGCAACAAGAGGTTTTCCATGCAGCAGACACGGACAGCGCTGGTAAGCGGGGCGGGACGCGGAATCGGACGGGCAATAGCGGTTGGACTCGCGGCCGAGGGGCTTCAGGTAGCAATTAACTACCATTCCAACAGCGTGGCGGCCGAAGAGGCGCTTCGACTATGCCTTGAAGCAGGGGCACCGAAGGCGATTGCCGTGCAGGCAGACATCGCGAATCCGGCCCAGACCGAAGCCATGCTCGCGGCTGTCGAGGCGAAGCTTGGTATTGTGGACGTACTCATTAACAACGCGGGTCGGGCACCCTCCACGCGAGCCGATATCCTCGACGCAAGCAGGGAGAGCTTCGACGAGCTTCTATCCGTGAACCTCGCCGGTCCGTATTTTTTGACACAAGCCGTAGCACGGCGCTGGATTTCGGGTCTGGATTCGGTGCAGCCACAGCCGGGGCGCGCGGTGGCGTTTATTTCATCCGTATCCGCGGAAACCGTCTCGCTCAATCGCGGCGAGTATTGCGTCAGCAAAGCAGGAATCGCGATGGCCAGTAAACTCTGGGCGGCGCGACTTGCACCGTATCGGATACCAGTGATCGAGGTCCGGCCGGGCATCATGAAGACCGACATGACAAGCGCAGTGCAGGACGTGTATGACGCGAAGATCGCAGCCGGTCTGGTTCCGCAGCGGCGCTGGGGGAGTCCCGAAGACATAGCTCGAATAACAAGCGCCCTCGCGAGGGGTGATCTGGACTTCTCATCCGGCGCCGTACTGTATTCGGACGGTGGATTTCACATTTCGCAACTGTAGAGACAGAACACACTTAACAGGAGTTATATACGCCATGATTGTTTCCGACACACTTCAACCCGAAGATCTGCGGTCGTCGATCGATACGGTGTTCGCCGTCGCAGACCGATCGACGGAAAACCTGCACCGATACTGGGATCCGTCGCGCGGAGCGCCGGTATTTACCGAAAAGGGGATTTATACGACTCGCGGCTGGACAGAGTGGACGCAGGGGTTTCAGTTCGGGAACCAGATCTACCTGTACGACGCTTTGGGGCGTTCCACCTGGCTCGATCGCGCCCGCGAGGCGGTTGTCAGGCTCATGTATCCGCATCTTACCCATACCGGTGTCCACGATCACGGGTTCAATAATGTCTCGACCTACGGCAACCTGCTGCGGCTCATGAAAGAGGGCAGGATCGACTATTCCGAGTGGGAAGCCGAATATTACCGTCTTGCGCTTCGCGTAACCGGCGCAGTACAGGCTGCCCGCTTCACGAGGCTTCCGGGAGGTCTCGGATACGTGCCGTCGTTTAACGGCGCGCATTCGCTGTTTTCCGATACCATACGTTCCATGCGCGCGCTCGCGGTTTCACACCGTCTCGGTGGCGTGCTGATCGGCGAGCAGGACGAGCGCGTGAACCTGCTCACCCGCATCATTGTGCACGCGGAAACGACGGCCCGGTACAATGTCTACTACGGCACAGGACGGGACACCTACGACGTACGCGGACGGGTCGTGCACGAGTCACTGTTTAATGTCGAAAGCGGCAGCTACCGTGCTCCGTCAAGCCAGCAGGGATACTCGCCGTTTACCACCTGGACGCGCGGTCACGCCTGGGTGCTGTGCGGTTATCCGGAGTTGCTCGAGTTTCTCGATACGATCGATGCGTCCGAGTACGAAGGACCCGAGTATCTGTCGACCCTCGACGAAGCCCGGACACGATTTACCGACGTTGCCAGGGCAGCGGCCGACTTTTATCTCGAACACACGCCCACAGACGGCATTCCGTACTGGGATACCGGGGCTCCCGGGCTCGTGCATCTCGGTGACTGGCGAGCAGAGCCGGCCGATCCTTTTAATTCATACGAACCTGTTGACAGCTCCTCTGCGGCTATTGCCGCACAGGGATTGCTGCGTCTTGGGCGCTACCTCATGCAGCCGGGGCGTGACTCGAGCGAGACGGAACTTGGTCGCCGCTATTACCAGGCGGGGCTCACCGCAGCGAACACGCTGTTTCAGGCGCCGTATCTGCCCGAAGATACCGACCACCAGGGTATTCTGCTTCATTCGGTCTATCACAGACCCAACGGGTGGGACTACGAACCCGATCAGAGCCGCGTTCCCCGTGGAGAGTCGTGCATGTGGGGCGACTACCACCTTCTTGAGCTCGCGCTGTACGTGAAACGGGAGATAGAGGAGGGTGAATATCTTGTCTTCTTTAATGTTTGACGGGTCGCCGGTTGCAGCTGAGGCGATACCGGATACCGACCCCGATCGCCCTTACGCCGGTTTGTGTCTGCACACCGTGACAACAAAGCCGTGGGATATTGAGGTTGCTGTGGAGCGATACGCCGCAGCGGGACTCGGTGGAATAACGATCTGGCGGGACGCGGTGGAAGGACGGGACCCAGGGCATATCCGGACCCGGATCCGCGATGCCGGCCTGAAAATTGTCTCGCTGTGTCGGGGCGGCTTCTTCGCGTCCCGCGAGGCATCCGAACGCGCTGCGGCTCTGGAGGACAACCGGGAGGTCATAGACCTTGCCGCGCAGCTCGGTGCGCCCCTGGTGGTCCTCGTCTGCGGTGCGGATCCCCGGCAGAGTCTTTTTGATTCGCGAACACAGATTGGGGACGCTTTATCGGAACTGGCCCCTTACGCGGCTGAGCGTGGTGTAAGACTCGGAATCGAGCCGCTTCACCCCATGTACGCTGATACGCGAAGTGCGGTCAACACGGTCCGCGATGCCCGGCTGCTCGCCGAGCAGGTTGGCGAGACGAATGTGGGTGTGGTAGTCGACGTCTACCATGTCTGGTGGGACCCTGACTTGCAGACCGAGCTGACGGCTCTTGGAAACGAACGGCTGTTTGGATATCACATCTGCGACTGGCGGGTGCCCACCGAACACATGCTGACCGATCGTGGCATCATGGGCGAGGGCTGTATACCCATCTCCACTATCAGCGAGTGGGTGCGGGCGACGGGATTTCAGGGCTTTGACGAAGTAGAAATTTTCTCGACCCGTTTGTGGTCGCAGGATCAGGACACGGTCCTGAAAAGAATAATGGAGGCATGGAATGGGTGATACATCAATACGCGTGGCGATGAACGGGGTAACCGGACGCATGGGAACAAATCAGCACCTGATTCGTTCGTTGTGCGCGATACGGGACGACGGCGGCATTACGCTTGCCGACGGAAGCCGGCTGATACCGGAACCGGTTCTTATCGGACGAAACGAGACCAAGCTTGCCCGGCTTGCGGCTCAGAATAACGTATCCAGGTATAGTACGGACCTCGACGCCGTTCTGTCGGATCCTGACGTGCAGATTTATTTTGACAGTCAGCAGACGCAGCTCAGAGTCGATGCGGTCATGAAAGCAATAGACGCCGGAAAAGCCGTATACTGTGAAAAACCGACTGCGACAAAGACCTCTGAAGCTGTTCGGCTTGCCGAGTACGCCGAGAAGGCGGGAGTAAAGAATGGCGTCGTCCAGGACAAGTTGTGGCTCCCCGGCCTCATGAAACTCAAGTACCTCATAGATACGGGATTCTTCGGCGAGATACTTTCTGTGCGTGGCGAGTTCGGATATTGGGTCTTCGACGGTTTCCATCAACCGGTGCAGCGACCGAGCTGGAATTATCGCGAGGAAGACGGTGGCGGCATAATGGTCGACATGTTCTGCCACTGGCGCTACGTAATCGACAATCTCTTTGGCCCTATCAGCAGACTCGTCGCCCTTGGAGCGACTCACATACCCGAGCGTGTAGACGAGACCGGGAAGACCTACACCTGTACCGCAGACGACGCAGCATACGGGATTTTCGAGCTCAAGAACGGCGTTATCTGCCAGTTCAACAGCTCATGGGCGGTTCGGGTTCGCCGTGACGATCTGTTGACCCTCCAGGTCGACGGTACGCGGGGGTCGGCCGTTGCCGGGCTCCGGGATTGCCACGTGCAGTCGGATGCAATGACGCCGAAACCGGTCTGGAACCCCGATGTTGACCAGCCCATCGATTTTTATGAGAACTGGGATCAGATGCCGACGAGAGATCCGTTCCCGAACGCCTTTCGAAGACAGTGGGAGCTGTTTCTGCGGCATGTCGTGGAAGGCGGTGCCTTTCCCTGGGATCTGCGCGAAGGCGCAAAAGGTGTACAGTGTGCGGAACTTGGTTTACAGAGCTGGAAAGAACGGACGTGGGTTGATATACCTGACGTTCTGTAACCGAGGAGGAAAACATGCACAACAGGGGGAATCCTGCACTCAGGGCAGCACTGATTCTGCCGGATGAAGAGTTGCGATCGTATGTCGTGTCCAGGCTCGCCGAGACAGACAATGTTATACACAGCTCCGGGGCGGGCATCACGGTCGATCAACTCGATCCTGTCGCCGGCGGGTTCGACGTGGAACAGCTTCAGAACTACGACGTGCTGCTGACAGGGTGGCGCACACCCAGGCTGCCCGAGTCGCTTTCACAGCTCAGCGACCGAAAGCGCTATGTGTGTCACCTGACTGGAACGCTCCGGGCCATGATTCCACGGTCACTCGTGCAGAGTTCGAACTGGGCTGTAACCAACTGGGGTACGTCGATTTCCAGGTTTGTCTCGGAAATGAACCTCGCACTGCTGCTCGGGGTCTCGCGGCGATTCCCTCAGACGCGTCGAATCATGGAGACCGGAGACGGCTGGAAAAGGGAACTGCCGCCCGGGACAAGCCTCTTCGGCAAGCGAATTGGTCTGTACGGCTACGGCTTTATAGCCCGCGAGTTCCATAAACTCATTGAGCCGTTCGGCATGGATGTCTATGTCTTCGACCCCTATATCGACGCTGCCTCGCTTACCCTCCCGATTCAGACCGTTTCGTCGCTCGAAGCCTTGTTTCAGTCGAGCGACATCATTTCGATTCACGCCGGGCTTACCCCGGAAACGGAGTCATCCGTCGATTTTCGGCTTCTGTCCATGCTTCCCGAGGACGGTATTGTCATAAATACCGCGCGCGCGGGAATCATAGAGGAAGAATCGCTGCTTAAGGCGGTACAGGAGACCGGGCTGCGCTTCGGTCTGGATGTATTTCATAAAGAACCCCTGAGTCGCGCGTCTCCGCTTGTGTCGTCGCTACAGGTAATCTGTACACCACACTCTGCCGGTGTGGTGGGTAACCAGTTTGCGAGGATCTGGGCGACGGCGCGAGAGAATCTGGTTCGCTTCGCAGAAGGTCGACAGCTGAAGTTCGTGGTGGACGAGCTGATCTACGAAAGGATGACGTGAACATTATGAGAGACTCCGTAATGCTTGGTACGATCGCGCTTGAGCCAAACAGATGGAGCAGCCGAACGCCGTCTATCGACACGCCGCGCTGGATAGAACGCGCGGTAGCGCACGGCTTCAGCGGTGTCGAACTATGGGGACCCCATTACGACAAAGCCGACCCCGCGACGCGTGAGTCCATCGACGGCCTGCGTTCGTCGGTGGCCGTGTACAACACGTATCTTGTTCCCGAAACCGGTAGCGACGCTGCCTGGAAGGCCTGTGCTGCGACCTGTCGCAGGCTGCAGGTGCGGGCGTTGAAATACAATTTCGGCGCAGATGAATCCCGCTCGGCAGAGTACGTCGAGGTCCTCAATCGTGTCAGGCAGTACTTTCCGCCATCTGTCGGTTTCCTCTGCGAATGCCATCCGGGAACGATCGCGGAGCAGCCTGAGCAAGCCCTGTCCCTGCTTTCCCGGCCGGGTCTCGAGGACATACAGATTATCTGTCACCCGTTTCTTATTGGTGCGGCGAAGCTAAAGCGATGGCTTGACGCCTTCGGGAACAGGGTTGCGCATATGCACGTACAGTTGAGAGACAACGAGCGAGCAATTGTCCGACTCGACGATGCGAGTCCGTACCTGCGGTCACAGACAGAGACGCTCGTGCGCAATGGTTTTCATGGCACCTGGACGATCGAGTTCGTTCATGGAACCGGAACGGCGAACGACGAACCCGAACATCTTTTCGCGCAGGCCTGCAGCGACCGGGATGTCCTTGTAGCGTTACTGAACTCAACCGGAACCGAGGCCTAGCGTTCATGGCCCGTTCCAGCATCACAATAAGCGATATTGCGAAGCAGGTGGGTGTATCAACGAGCACGGTAAGCAGGGTTCTGAATGGTTCAGGCCTCGTCGCATCGAATCAGCGGCATCGTATTCTTGAAGCGGCCGAGCGCCTCGGCTACCAGAAACGGCAGAGGCGCAGGCAAGCCGGGCGTACCATACTCACCGTAGCGCTCGTACTACCCGACAACTCACCGGGTCCGCTTCATCTGTTTTACGATGCGGGGGAACTCGTAGACAGTGTGCACGCGGCTTTCGGGCAGACGAGGTTGAACGTGGTCGTAGTGACGGCTTCGCGCTGGCGCAGTACCTTCGAGCAGAAAAAAATGGGTGACCTTGACGGGTGCATTCTCGCCTTCACCGACCCGGGACCGGATCTCGAACGACATCTCGAGGAGAACGCGATACCCACGGTCTCGCTGAACAGAATTTACGCGAACAGGAACTATGTCAGCTGCGACAACCGGAATGGAATGGAGCTGCTCGTCGAGCAGGTCACCCGCATCAGGGGGCGCGAGCACGCGATAGCCTATATTGACTATCGAGGCATTCCGCCCGTTGCGCGAGAGCGTCGTGCCGGTTTTCTCAGCGGTACAGCCGCGCAGGGAATGGACCCCGAACACATACATGTATTCGAGATAGACCACCTCAGTCAGATCAACGATCGCCTGTTCAAAGAGCTCGAAATGCGATCAGTTGGTTCTGTGATGTGCTTCAACGATGTCGTCGCGGTGTACGTGTATCAGGGGGCTTTGCACCGAGGAATCCGCATTCCCGAGAACCTGTCTTTGACCGGATTCGACAATTCACCCGTCAGGCAACTCCTCGATCGAACCATCGATACCGTTGACCTCGGTGCGGGAACCCTCGCCGGTGTGGCAGCGGAATGGCTTCACTCGAGTATTATTAAGGCCGACAGTGCTCCGATCCGCATGGTATTGGATGCTCACTACGTGCCCGGAAGCACGCTGTAGATCCTTCGCTGTCCTTGTACGTGCCTGCGGGCATACGTTCCGCCTGTCAAGGTATTGCATGAATCACGTTCAGGTATGTTAGGGTGACTTCATGACAGTTACCAAGAATGCAGTTGTTACCGTGGACTATTCATTGACCGATCCGGACGGGGTTGTTCTTGACTCTTCGGACGGTCGTGGACCTTTGAGCTATCTTCACGGTGCCGGAAATATTATTCCCGGCCTTGAGAGAGCGCTCGAAGGCAAGTCGCAGGGGGATCACGTCAATGCCGTCGTAGAAGCGAAGGATGCGTACGGCGAGCGGGACGAGAGTCGTGTTGTCGATCTGCCGCGGGATCGTTTCTCGGGTGTTGAAAGCATCGAGCCGGGTATGCAGTTTCAGGCCCAGGTCGATGGAGGAACCCAGATCCTGACCGTGCAGAGTGCAACGGACGACACCGTGACGGTCGACGCGAATCATCCCCTCGCCGGCGTTACCCTGACCTTCGAGGTTGATATAAAAGACGTCCGTGAGGCGTCCGAGCAGGAGATCGAGACAGGAACCGTTCAGTAAAGCCTGTTATGCCGCATGCAGGGCCTCTCGACGGGTAGACGTATGCCGTAACGTTTGTAATAGTAGTCCTTTGATCAAACGTTCCGTTGTTGTTGCACCCGGAGGCCGTATGCGGACAATTCTGCTTGTAGACGAAAGTGACCTGCTCCGAGTCTCGATCTCGGTCGACGACAGCCCCCACCCGGTACCGAGATTCATAGATCTGAAGCCCCGGGTACAGGATGCTGCGCGTAACGCCGACGCGGTGTTTTACGTGGCGCCCCATCACGATCCGGTTATTATCACGGCCGATGGAGCGATTGAGGGACAGTACCGATGGGAAGACATTGGGTCAGTCGCGCTTATGTTCAACCGCTCAGCGAGTGCCTCCCGCCGGTCCCGCGAAGATCCGCTGCGACGCCGCGAGTCGGTCCAGGAGTAGCAGCCGCCGTTGTGTAACGGGTGCAGCCAATCGGGGCGGTCGTCCCGACTAGTCGGTGACCGATGCCCGCCTGCGCTGTGGCAGCCGGGGCACGCCGAAGCTCGCCGAATGCAGTCCCGTAGCACGTTCGTACAGGTTTCCACGGTTAATGCGAACACCGACTCTGGTGTTCCGGGTCAGCCTCGAAAGCTGGTTCTGTGGTGCCACGACAACGAGCTGCCGGGGATCGTTGCCGAGTTTCAGATGAACATACGCGCGGCTTCCATCGGGTATGGAGGTTATAACCTCCAGCGTCCCTTCGTCCTCGGCAGGGTCGGCGATCAGGTCCACGTCCTCCGGTCTGCATGTGAGCGTGACCGAATCACCGGCGTAGGGAGCAAAGTCGTCCGGAAGCCCGAGAAAGCAATACGGATCGGCTTCGGGGATCAGCAGTACCTGCTCGGGTGTCCTGTGTACTTCACCGGAAATTGCGTTGGTGTGCGGATTCCCGGTAAACAGCGCCACGTCGATATTGACCGGGCAGTGATACAGACGTTGCGGCTCGTCGATCTGCGCGAGGATACCGTTCTGAATGACGGCGATTCTGTCGCCGAGTACCATGGCCTCGCTCTGATCGTGGGTCACGAACACCGAGGTGGCGCCGATCTCCCGGTGTATCCGTTTCAGCTGGGCACGAAGGCCTACGCGCAGTTTTGGGTCCAGGTTCGATAATGGTTCGTCAAACAGAAGAATCGCCGGCTCGGTAACGAGCGTGCGAGCAAGCGCGACTCGCTGTCGTTGTCCCCCGCTCAATGTCTTGGGACTGCGATTCTCGAAACCCTCGAGATCGACCATGCGCAGGGCTTTTCCGACGCGGTCCCACATCTCATTTTTCGAGGTCTTCCGCATTCGCAATCCGAAGGCGACGTTCTCGCGAACCGACATGTGCGGGTACAGAGCGTAATTCTGAAATACCATCCCGATACTGCGTTCGCGCGGGCTCAGGGCAATTCCGGAACGCGCGGAGAAAACGCAGGTATCGCCAATGTGTATTTCGCCCGAGTCAGGGTATTCAAGACCGGCAAGACAACGGAGCAGCGTGGTCTTGCCACAGCCCGACGGACCGAGTACCACAAGGAACTCCTGATCATCGATGTCCAGAGTAACATTCTGAAGCGCTGCAACGGTCTCAAACGACTTCGACAGTCCGGTTGCCGTCAGGGATGGCACAGTACGACACCTCCAGTGCGGATTATACAACTAATATAGTAACCGTGATGTCTGGTCGGCACTAGGAAGGGTGCGGTAATCAGACGGTTTCAGCGCTGGTACTGCCGCCCCTGTTCACCTTGCGTATCATTCGAAACGCCGTCGCCGTAGTGCGTGGCCAGGGGTGGAAGCGTTCCTTGTGTGCAAGCCGTACCGACGGTCGGGCGAGAACACGGAGGATACTCCACACTGCAAAGCCACCGTGTGTCAAAGCGAGAAGCGCAAAGAGACCGGATGGTCCCATGAAGCTCACAAACATACCTGAAACCAAGGGTCCTATGCTCGAACCGACCCCGTAAAAAATAATGTACGCCCCGGACGCCGCGACCATCTCACTCGGTTTAAGCTGGTCATTTGCGTAGGCAAGGCAGACCGAATACTGCGGTAAGGTGAAGGCTCCAAACGTAAAAGCGAGTATCCACAGAGATGATGCTGCGCTTTCGCCCGTCAGTGCAATGCCGGCGGCTACGAGTGTCCCCATTACGGAGCTGAAAAAGGCTACCCACCGCCGATCGACCCGATCGCTGATGTATCCGAGCGGTGCCATCGCAAGGAGCGATCCGAAACTGATCATGAGCATGAAAAAACCGATTTCAGAGCTGTTCAGCCCTGTCAGCTGCGCGAAGCGCGGACCCATACTCCACAGCGCACCGGTGCTGAGCCCGCTGACAAATATGCCGACCGATGCAAACGCAGAAGCTTTGAACGCCCGGGATACGTTCAGCGGACGTCGTTCGGTAACAGCGGGCGCTCCCGTGTTCGCGAGCACAATCGGTACAAGCGAAATCGATACGAGAATACTCACGAGGATGAATACTTCAAAGCCCGTTTCGGGAAACAGCGAGAGCAGGGGCTGCCCGATACCCATGGATGTCAGGTAAATCAGACTGTACAAGGACAGGATCCTGCCCCGGCTCCTGGTGGGGCTCCCCGTGTTCAGCCAGCTTTCGACGACGACGAGAAGCGTTGCAGTGCACAGACCATGTGCAGCACGTATTATGACCCAGGCAACCGGATGCACGATGAGAACGTGGGCGAGCGCAGCCGCGGATGCGATGCTCGCAAAACCGGCAAAGGTCCGAATATAACCAACTGACCCTATGAATCGAACGCCGATCAGGCTTCCTACAATGAATCCCAGATAAAAAGCAGACATAATGGTGCCTATCGCCAGATCGCTGAAACCCTCGCTTCCCGCCCGCAGTGACACGATCGTACCCTGCAGTGCAGATCCGGTTCCGAGTAAAAAGACGGCGATCAGTATTGCGGTAATCGTTGCTTTGGGAGTCTGATCGGCAAGCGGGCTTGACGGGGTCGCCACGACCTGCGGTTGTAGGTCCATTACCCGACTCTTAACATACAATTTCTTCCGCCGACAAGGCATGCACAAGCCGTCGTCCGATCGAACACGCTGTTGACCACACCGCGGCGATTGTTGTATACAGTCGGCTACCGTTCTCGTTAATCGAATTGTGAGGAATTATGTACGCACTCGTAGAAATAGCAGGAAAACAATATAAGGCCGAGGCAGGGAATCAGCTCAAAGTCGACAAGTTATCCGGAAACGCCGGTGACTCCGTGACGTTTGATTCTGTGCTTATGTTGTCGGACGGGGAGAAGGTCACAGTCGGTGCTCCCTTTGTGAACGGCGCAAAGGTTACAGGGACCATCGATCATTTTGGTCGGGAACCAAAAATTACCGTTTTCAAGTACAAAAAAAGAAAGCGATACAAGCGAACACGCGGTCACCGGCAGCATTTTGCGGTAATTTCGATCCAAGAGGTAACCCCCGGAGCCTGAGAGGTGCAAGGGTGATCGGCATACAGATCCGTGTGCACAATCACATGATCGTAGCTCTTCATTCCCAGGGGCATGCATTCACTGCGGGTAGTTCCGGTGATTATCGAATCGCCTGCGCAGCGGTATCGTCGGCACTGCGAGCGTTTGCGGAGCTTACAGGTACACGCCTGGATATGCATGCCGAGGGTGAAGCACCCGAGCCGGGAGTATTTCGGTTTTTCGCGCACGCCGTTGACTCTCCCTCGTGGTATCAGGGGGTCAGCGATCTGCTTATGACATCGCTGCGATCGGTTCAAAGGGATTACCCGGAACGGGTAACGCTGGATGTGTGTGAAGTTGAAGGTTTTGCCGCGGTCGGATAGACTGTCGGTGATTGATCGACATAAGAAACAAGGAACAAGAGTATGGCACATAAGAAAGGTGGTGGCAGTTCAAAAAACGGGCGTGACAGTAATTCCCAGCGGCTCGGTGTAAAGCGTTTCGGCGGTCAGACCGTCAAAGCAGGTGAAATCATCGTTCGGCAGCGCGGCACACAGTTTCACCCCGGAGCGTTTGTCGGCATCGGCCGCGATCATACCCTTTTTGCGACCGAGGCGGGTAAAGTTGTTTTTTCCCAACGCCGAGGAAAACGTCTTGTGAACATTGCCCCGACTCCAGCAGAGGTGGTCGCTGAGTAGGGTCCGCCTGGACCTGGAACGCGATTGTGCGCCACGGCGGCTTGTTCTGAGGGTGGCGCTCGTATGAGTTCATTCGTAGACGAAATAGTCCTTACACTCTCATCCGGTCACGGCGGGCCCGGGGCGGTCAGCTTCCATCGTGAGAAATACGTCCCGCGGGGCGGGCCGGATGGTGGCGACGGCGGCAAGGGCGGCGACGTTCATATCCGTCGGCGCCGTGATCTCCGAACCCTGGTTCACCTGACAGGAAAACCATCGCTCTCTGCAATGGACGGTCGGGCCGGCCAGAAGCGGAATCGTCACGGCTCCGATGGCGACGATCTGGTCGTCGAGGTGCCACCTGGCACGATCGTTATAGACGTCGACACGGGGCAGACGGTGGTCGATTTCGCCGAAACGGAGTCTGTTCATCTTCTCGAGGGCGGTCGGGGCGGCAAGGGCAATGCCCATTTTGCCACCTCACGGCATCAGGCACCGCGCTTCGCGCAGAAGGGTGAACCCGGGCGTTCGATGAACTGTCGCATCGAGCTGCGACTCATGGCGGATATCGGTCTGCTGGGTCTGCCGAACGCCGGAAAGTCCAGTCTCCTCTCTGCGCTCAGCAACGCACGGCCGCGCATCGCGTCGTACCCGTTCACTACGCTTACGCCTCAACTCGGCGTTGTCAGCTACGCCGATCGTGACATTGTACTCGCCGATATCCCCGGTATCATCGAGGGGGCGGCCGAAGGTCACGGGCTTGGTACGAAGTTTCTGAAACACATTTCAAGGGCGAGAAATATCGTCTACCTGATCGACCTGAGTGATCCCGATCCGGTGCGGACGGTGGGTTTGCTGCAGGACGAACTTTCTCGCTACGGCAATGGTCTTGCCGAGAAAGATCGGATCCTGGTCGGAAACAAGACGGACATTGCTGACCGCACAGCCTGCGAGGAGCTGCGGAGCGCGTTCCCCGGGGAACCGGTTTTTTGTGTGAGCGTCGCGACCCGGGCCGGTCTGTCGGAGCTGACCGCAAAAATGGTCGAGTTTGTGTACGCGCAACAGGATCGCTGATCCGATGGGAGCAGCCGTTTTCGGCGGGTCCTTTGACCCGGTTCACGTAGGACATCTACATGTCGCAGACTCTGCCCTTGCCATACCATGGGTAGAACGTGTGTATATGGTTCCCGCTGGACGACCACCCCACAAGTCGCTCAGCGGTGGAGCCTCCGCGGCTCAACGCCTTTCCATGGTGACCCGATCGGTTTCAATGCGCCCGGAAATTACCGTACTCGACTGGGAGCTCCTGGCAGCCGAAACCTCGTATACGTATCCAACTGTTACGCGCCTCATGAATGAGCTGCCGAACGGGGAGCGTATCGGGCTCATCGTGGGCACCGATCTGTTATTGCGATTCACCAGCTGGAAGAACTGGGAAGATCTGCTTTCGGTGGTTACCCTTTTGTTGACCCGGCACCCCGAAGGTACGGACCCGCGCGAGTTCGCCGAATCAGGCGATTGCGTGACTGCCCCGGATGCGCTTCGTAAAGCGATTCGCGAGGCGGAGGTCATTGAACACGTGTGGTTGCCGGTTTCCTCGACCCTGATACGCGACAGGGTCCGGGCTCACGCGAGGTGTCGCGATCTTGTGCCGCCGGGGGCGTGGACGGTAATTGAGCAGGAGGGACTGTACGGATATGGTGAATCGCACAGCGGCTGGTGAGGCGTATTGCCTGTCACGCAGGTGCCCGGTAGACTTTCACCAATAAAGGACGACGATAGATGCGAGCGCACGTTGATACATCCGTTGTTTTTATCCTCTTTATTCTCGCCTTGCTCTCGGGTACGTTCTACTACGTTTTTCTACAGGTTCGTGGCGATGCTATCTCTGATCTCGCTGCACAGTCGGAACAGATTCCTGTGCTGCTCGTGGTAGGTGACGACGGAGAAACACCGCTTCTGACACAGGTGCTGGTGTACGACACGACGACGTACCGCGCGGCCATTTTTGACGTCCCCGGCGAGACGGGAGCGGTCATGTCCCGTCTTGGTCGAACCGATCGCATTGACGAGCTTTTTCGGGTCGAGGGGGTCGAGCCGTATCTCCGGCAAATCGAGGATACCATGTCTCTTGACATCCCGTTTTATCTTCACTGGGAGAGAGACGGCGCTCGACGGTTGATCGATTTTCTCGGAGGTCTCGAACTGTTTCTCGGCGAGTCCGTGGAGGATTTCGAGAATCCGCAGCCGGTGCTGCTTCCCGGAGGCAACGTGACCCTCGAGGGGCGCAAGGCGCTGATTCACCTGGAGTACGAACGGTTTGAAGAGCGACCCGTCGATATCGGAGGGAGGCGTCAGGGTTTCACCGAGGCTTTGATTCAGGCGTTTGCGCGTTCAGACCATCTGATTCAGACTGAGGTCGGTGCGACCATTCTCAATGAGTCAGTCCACAGCAATCTCGACGAGCGAGCGCTGTTGTCACTCAGCGCACAGCTTTCGCGCATTGATACAGAACGGATGATACGCCAGCGAGTAATTGGCGCATACCGGAATGTGGAGGTGGGAACCGAACAGCGGCTGCTTCTGTTCCCGCATTTCGAAGGACAATGGCTCAGAGAGACCGTGAGTCAGGTGCGCGAGAGCATACGGAATGCGGACCACGTCGTCGGTGACCGGGATGTGGTGGTTGTTCGCATTCTGAACGGTACGGATGTAAACGGGCTTGCGCGTCGTACGCGGGAACTGTATCAGGCGCTTGGTGTGTTTGACGTACGCGAGTTCGGTAACGCCGAAGACGACCAGTACCGGTCGACGGAAATTATCGATCACCGTGGGGACGACCGCATGGTGCGGCGTGTCGCGGAAGTCATACGGGCAGACCGAATACGAACCGAGATTCCCGAGGAACCGGGCTGGGAGTACGATGTGACCATAGTGCTGGGACAGGATTTTGATGGAAGATATGTACGACAATAAGAAATCGATCGTTGAACTCGCGCGTATGCTCGAGGAACGAAATGCAGGCGATGTCCTCGTTCTCGATATACGGGAACAATCATCTATTGCCGACTATTTCGTGATCGCCACCGTAACGAGTGCAGCGTATCTCCGGGGCCTCATCGAAGCGGTAGACGAGTATGGAGACGAACACGACATGCCCGTACTGGTTCGGGACCGTCGGCCGGACGAAGCCGGTTGGACCGTTATCGACGGGAGGTGGTTCGTTGTGCACCTTATGACGAGAGAGTTGCGGAACTTCTACGACCTTGAGCGTCTGTGGTTCCACAGCCCGAAGATCTACGGCACCGGCGGTCAGTCGTCGTCGTCTGCCGGCCAGTCGTCGTCCGGTTCGTCATCCAGATAATCGTCGTCGTCCATGAAATCGTCGTCGATATCGAAGTCGGGTTCGTCGTCGTCGACCGGTGAGTACTCGTCGTCGTCGTCAAACTCCTCGTCTTCCAGATCCTCGTCGTCGTCGAATGGATCCGGGTCGTCGTCGTAGTCGTCTTCGGGATCGGGACTATCTGCGAAGCGGTTCATGTATACCCTCACACCGATAACTGTAGAACCATGAAACGACTGCGTCAACGCTTTTCTGGCGGTTTGACATGACGCTTCAATCCGGTATAATGCGTCAAGACTTCGGTCTCGGGCTTCAGCTCTTTGGCAGTTTCTTTCTTCCGGATGGCACGCAATTGTGTAAGCGTTTGAGACGTCTGCACGTCGGGGGACTTGCAGCGGGTGGGTCTGTGCATCGACCTGTAGTGTATGGGCCGGCAATCAAACGTTTTCATAAGACCTGAAGATCGGGTGTGGCTTCAGGTAAGGCATCGAGAGATCGGCTCGTGAACGGTACGAACGTCAGCAGAATCCGCTTTAGATCGCTGGGCCTTCATGTGTTCTGGTCTCGAAGCGTAAGGCGGAGGTAGAAAAAGTGAAAGTCACCGATATTCGTGTCCGCAGGGTGGTCGCTGAAGGCAAGCTGAAAGCATACGTGACCGTTACCTTCGACGACTGTTTCGTGGTTCATAACGTGAAGGTCATTGAGGGTAAAACCGGCGTATTCATTGCGATGCCGAGCAGGAAAACCAAGACAGGTGAATACAAGGATGTTGCCCATCCTATACACTCGGATTTTCGGAATGACCTGCAGTTCAGGATACTGCAGGCCTACGAAACCTCGTCTGATTCAGAAGAGCTCGAAGCCGAACTTATAGACGATTAGCACGCGCTGTTCCGACATGGACATTGCCTGAAGGTATAGCTCTGCACCGTCGTAAAACGATATACTTGGGACGTCGGCAAGCGGTTAAGCCACCTGGTTTTGATCCAGGCATTCGCAGGTTCGAATCCTGCCGTCCCAGCTACCAGCCAAAAACAACCCGAAAGGGGGCTTGTGCCGCCGTCGGTGTCGTTGAACAGGTATTGTTAAGGAGATTGGTAAAATCATGGAACAAAAGACTCTGGAAACAGCTATTCGTACCGAACGAAAGAGTTCGAGCGCAAGGCGACTGAGAAAAGCGGGAAAGATACCGGGTATTATTTACGGGCATCAGGAACCTGTCGCCGTCACAATAGACGAGGTCGAGTTTGCACGAAAGTTCAAGCATAAGTCGGAGAGTACCATTATTACGCTGAAGGTCGGCACCGACAGCTATGATGTGCTGATCAAGGACTACCAGGAAGACATCCTGACGGGCAAGATGCTTCATATCGACTTTTACGAAATCGAGCGTGGTAAGCTCGTTCGCACGCACGTTCCGCTTCATATTACCGGTTCGGCGAAGGGAACGCGTGAAGGTGGTATCCTCGAGCACCCCATGTACGAGGTGGAGATCGAATGCCTTCCGAAAGATCTGGTCGAGCATCTTACACTCGACGTTTCAAACCTGGGAATCGGTGAATCAATTCATATCGCTGATATGGTCGCACCGGAGGGTGTTGCGATTCTGAACAATGCCGACCAGGTTGTCGCAGTCTGTACTGTCCCGGCTGCCGAAGTCGCAGAGGGCGAAGAGGGCGAGGGAGAACATGGCGCTGAAGTTCCGTCCGATCACGGTGGAGGTGCTGAGGACGCTGAGGGGTGAATTCCCGCTCCATACTTGTCCTTTGTCTGGGAAATCCGGGCAGATCCTATGAAAAAACCCGGCACAATGCCGGGTTTTTTGTGGCCGACTATCTCGAGGATCGTCTCGGGGTACGCTTCCGACGTCGGCTGTTCTCCCGCTACAGTGTGGCGCGATATGACTGCCTGATCCTTGTCAAACCGCTGACCTACATGAACAGAAGCGGTGATGTCATTGAACCGGTGTGCGCGCGTCTTGGTATCGAGGATTATACGCTGGTTGTGGTGTTTGACCAGATGGACCTGCCCCCCGGTTCAATACGTCTGAAACGGGGCGGCTCAGATGGCGGCCACCGCGGACTCAGAAGTATATTTCAGCATGCGGGAACGGTCGACGTCTGGAAACTCGCCGTCGGTGTAGGGCGGCCGTCGCCCGGCGAGAGTGTTGTCGATCATGTTCTATCGGTGCCTGATGAATCATCGAGGGCACTCATCGAGACCGCCGTAGCCGCTGCCGCACACACGATTACCGCGTTGTGTACGAAGCGCCCTGAGGAACTCATGAATGAGGTTAACCGCAGATCGTGAGGCGATTGTCTCCCGGGTGGAAAAGTCGGTCGCAGGCGAACTGAAACGGCTGATACCGGACACACCGACACCGACCAATCCTCGCCGCCTGCTCCTGGCCTGTTCGGGTGGTCCCGACAGCTGCGCTCTCGCCGCTGCACTTGCCCCCCTGCACGAGGCCGGTCGCCTGTACCTTGAGCTCGCATACATCGATCACGGCCTGCAGTCAGCGGGCCAAAGACGTGCCGAGCGTGCGGCGGTCGACGATCTCGGCCACCGACTTGGCATGGCCGTACACATCCGGCCGGTGACCGTCGACGCGGACAGAGGCACCGGTACGGAGGCTGCCGCGAGAAGAGCACGGTATAAAGCGCTGGCACAGCTTCGTGAAGAACGGGGTGCCTGTGCTGTCTGCACGGCGCATCACCTCGATGATCAGGTTGAGACCGTGCTCATGCGGCTGCTGCAGGGGTCTTCGCTCGCCGGACTCGGCGGTATACACGACTCGACCGTCCTGTACGGCTGCCCGGTCGTTCGCCCCATGCTTCTTGTAGATCGTCGCAGTATTGACCGCTACGTCAGGATCCGAAAGCTCAAGCCCCACCGCGATCGAAGCAACAGGAACACCCGCTTTCTCCGAAATCGCCTTCGTCGAAGGGTCATTCCAGCCATCACGTCAGTTCGTCCCGGTGTCCGGGAAGCTGTCAGCCGCACCGCCCGGGAGTTACGAGAAGCGCACCATGAGCTTCTGCGCGTACCCGCCGATACTATACCCATGAGCGGCAGCAGTTCACGCGTGTATATCGATAAGGAGCGGTTCTTCTCTGCGCCGGGTCCGGTGCGACTGGAGCGACTTCGCGACGCATGCGCCCGGCTTGAATCGGTCCCGCACAGACTCCCGACCGACATGTTCCGACCTCTCCTCGGCGAGCCTCCGCCGCAAAACAAGCTTCCGCGCGTGGACGCGCACGGGGTGCGAATTCGTGGCGAAGGCGCGAATCTTGTGTGCGAATCGAGATCCCTTGTTCGCCGGGATCATCCGCGATATTGTCATGTTGTGCAGGCAATACCAGAAGCCGCGGGAGAGATACTGACCGTTCCCCTGAGTGACGTGCTTCCACGGACGACCGTTCCTCCTGAATATGCTCCGACCCTTGTTCTGACCGGCCCGCAGGCGAACCCGGATGGTGAGGTTCTATGGTCCGACCGTCTGCTTCTTCGCGATACCGTTCTTTCGGACTGGTCGTTTTTTGACGGTTCCCGAGCCGGTTTCAAGCGCAGACTGCAGCCGAAGCCGGATGCGTATTACACCTTCGAAGACGCCTTTGGTCCCGTCGCAATACTCGATCTCCGGAATCCCTACGAACCCTGTCTCCGGGCATCGCTGGACAACCACCCCGATGCCGAGTCGCGAAGACCGGAACGGAACCGCCGTTTGAGCGTTCTTCGACGAGGTGCACAGTGAACCGTACAGGAGTTCTGTGTCTGGCGCTTGTGCTCGCAGGTTCTTCATTCGTGTATGCACAGGACGCTGTTTCACGCGGCATCGCAGACGTGTACGCCCGTGAGGCCGCGTTACTCAGCGCTGACCTCCCGGAGGACATTGACGCGGTCGAAGACCTTGTCGCGCGGGCGCTCGAGTTCGACTCATCGCATCCGGACGCTCTGCATCTGACTGCCGTTCTTGGACGGCTTCGCGATGAACCGCGTGCCCGTGGTATCGAAGCGCTCGAACAGGCGCTCTCGGTCTCGGGCTTTCGCCACACGAGTGAGCGCGACGCGATCCTGCTTCTTGGACGCATGATGCTTGAAACCGGCAGGCCTGCGCGAACGATCGATGTCGTTGAGCCCCTGTACGAGGCAAACAACCCCGATTCGGAGGTAATCGCTCAGCTCGCACAGGCGTTTTTTGATCTCGGTGACATACGGAGCGGACAGGAGTTTGCCGAGTTTGGCAGACAGGTTTTCGCCGATGATCCCCGTTTTGTCTCTCTGCTTGTGCTTCATGATAATGCGCCCTCAGCGATGCGTCTCGACGAGTTGTCATACCACGAGGGACACGAAGACGAACTGTATCGACGCGCCGTGCTTCATTACGTACGACAGGCCGCCGCCCGACCTGACCGGACGCAGGCACTCGAACTGTATGAAGCAGCCGGTGGCACGGATCCGCTTGTTCACGCCTTCGACGTGCGGCGTGACGAGGAGGAGCGCGTCGAGGCGTTTATCGCTTCCGACGGGTTGCGGGATCCCTATGCATTCGGCGTCTTCCTTGAGCGGCTTGAAGACAACGAGCAGGTAGATGACCTGCGCCGGCAGACACGTAACGCAACCGGACGTTTTTTCGTGGACCCCGAACGTTCAGGATCCGAGCGTGTCGAGGTGGAGTTTGACAACGGCAGTCTCGTGCGCATGCATTTTGATGATAACAACGACGGGATTCGAGATCTGGAGCTTCGAATCGACCCGCAATCCGGACTCCCCGTCGAAGTTGCGCTTCCGACACGAGACGAGGTATTCGAGTATCGACGGTACCCGGAAGTCGAGAGCGTCCGTATCGAAAACGAGCGTTACGCCGTCAGGCCGGGCTTGCTTCGCGTCCGGGTATTCTCATCTGATTCGTTTTTCGCGCAGACGCCTGTAAGCCTGTCGGCACGGTTTCCCGAAGCGACGGAGATCGATGTGCCGGATATCGATACCATCGTGCGGACTTCATACTTGAGGGAGATCGAATCTGATGGTGGCGTGACGACCGTAGACAGGCTCTTTAACGGACAGGTGCTTATGCGCATGGAGGATACGGATGGAAACGGTCGCACAGACGTGGTGACCTACTACGAGTCAGGAGTAGCGGTACGGGCAATCCGTGACGTGCTCGGGGACGGGTATTTTGAAGTGTTAGAGGAGTACCGTGACGGTCTTCTCTTTATGGTTGGCCTGGACAACACTCGGGACGGCATCTATGACTATATTGAACGCTATGAAGACGGAGTCCTCAGAGAATGGGATATCAGCGCGGATCGGCGTGTCGACATCCGTGAGCAGTCGTTCAGCGATTCGACACGACGCGCGGAGTTTCTTCGGTTTCTCGAAGCACCTGCCCCGCGAATCGACCGCCTGTGGAGCATTCTGCCGCCGGTTTTTTAGAGCGCTCGCGGTCGTGGTCGTCGGGATCGTGTATGCAGGATGTGCGAGTTCAGTTCCGGAACCGGCATCCGTTTCGCAGCGGGAGGACGTCGTTCGACGGGACCTCAGATCACGTATCGAGAGCGATTCCTCCGGCCGGGCTTTGCCCCGACTCCTGGGTCTTGACGATGGGGTGCTGTCACCTGCCGAAGCGAGCGCGTTTCGGGAAGAAATTATCGGCGCCTTGCAGGTGGAGCTGCGCGAACTCCGCGGTAATGGTGAGTTTGATCAGGCGATTGCGAGATGGCGGAGTCTCGCCGCTATACACGCGCTGCAAAGTGGAAGCGACCCGGCTCCTGCTCCGGATGCACCCGATATCGAGCCCGTGGAAGAGCCCGAGACAATCCGACCTGAAGAGGCACGCGAGAGCGAGCCTATACGATCGCCGGAGATCGAAGGGAGATTCAGCGAGCGAAACAATCCTCTGGTCAATGATATCGTTGCTCTTGATACGCTCTATCTGGAGTGGGCGGAACACCTGCGTCGGGAAGAAAACCCTGTCGCGGCGCTTCAGGTGCTCCTCAGAGCACCGGGCTTTGACAGTCTCGAACCTGACGTGCTGTCCCCCTTCCTGGATGTCGCTATTCGGATCAACCACCGATATGCAGTCGAGGCAATTTCGGAGGTGTACCGCAGCGAAGACGTTGAGGTTCCGGACGACGCGAGGAATTTTCTCGCCGTCGAGACGTCGCTGGCGGACATGCTTTCGGGTACGGCCACAATACTTGTGGACCAGGGCATACGCATTCGCGGGGGCGTGGGTGTGCGTGATCAGGTTATAGGCAGCGGATTCTTCATCGATCCCGGCGGATACCTGATTACCAACTATCATGTGATCGAAAGTCAGGTCGACCCTGCTCACGACGGGTATAGCAGACTCTTTATCCGCCTGCCCGACAATCCCACGTCGAGAGTTCCTGCGCGGGTGGTCGGATACGACGAAATACTTGACGTCGCGCTTCTGAAAGCGGAAGTCGAGCCGGAATACATCTTCTCGGTGCCGGATGTGCGAGCTCTTCGGCCCGGAAGTGTCGTGTTTGCGATGGGTTCGCCCGGAGGACTGTCGAGTTCTATCAGCTCCGGCATCATCTCTGCGACCGGACGACGGTATCTGCAGCTCGGAGAAGCAATGCAGATTGATGCAGCACTGAACCCCGGCAATTCCGGCGGGCCGGTGGTACACGGCGACGGCACGCTGGTCGGGGTAGCGTTTGCCGGGATCGCGCAGTTCGAGAACGTTAACTTTGCCGTTCCGAGTCGCTGGATACAGCACGTACTCGTTGATCTGTATGCCGAGGGCCAGGTACGTCATGGATGGCTTGGCCTGGGACTGCAACCTGTTCGGGGCGGTCTCGAGGTTGCCTACGTTCTACCCGGTTCATCGGCTGCTGAAGCCGGATTGGCCCGGGGCGACCGGATTGAACGAATCGATGGTGTGCCGGTGGAGGAGCTTGTCGACGCCCAGGATCTGATCATGAGCTTGCCGGTGAATACGCTCGTCTCCCTTGAGTTTCGGCGTGAGGGACGTATGCGCCATACGCTGGCATCTACCGCGGAACGACCAGTTCAACCGGTCGAGTATGCGCTCGAGCGCGACCGTGAAACCGCCCTGTTCGGCGCGCTGTTTGGCATGCATGTACAGGAACTTTCCGCCTCTATCTGGCGTCGCGAATACCGAATTGAACGCGTGTTCCCCGGCACAGTCGCTGACGACACCGGTCTTTCGGTGCAGGATCCGTTTACGCTGCAGGATTGGATAGTAGACGAGGAACGACGCGTTGCGGTACTCAGGATCGCGATCCGCCCTCGAAGAGCGGGATTCATTACGCGCGGAATACAATTAGCAGCTTTGCTTGACCCGGATAACTTTATATAATGGAGTTATGGCACGTAAAAAAGTAACGCGAGAAAAAGAGTCGCCTTCAACGTCCGGTCTCGATATGAAGGTGGTGTCTCTGCCACCGGCGTGTACCGTTGACCGTGTGGCCGCCGTTCGGGAAGAGATACTCGAAGCATTTCAGGCTTCCTCCACGGTGCTCGTATCTGTGTCTCAGGTCGAGCGCATCGACCTGGCCGGCGTACACCTTCTGTATTCCGCGAAACGCGAAGCGGTCCGTCGAGGGCGCACTATGCTTCTGTCCGGAGATGTTCCCGAAGCTCTGGGAACAGCGCTCGTGACCGGCGGATTCTGTGTGAGTGTACCTCATGGAGCTCCCGAGCTGGAGGCTCTGCTGCTTGAGTTTGCCGGGAACGACAAGGTCGAACCGGGCAATTCGGCCGACAAGGCATAACCGCGGACAAGAGAGGCACCAGCGTGGAAAATTTTAGAGAAGCGTTCCGTGACGAGGCACTCGAACTGCTGAACAGGCTTGAGGCCACACTCCTTGAGCTTGAGGCAGATCCTGAAGACTCCGAGCAGATCATGAGCGTGTTCAGAACAATGCACACCATCAAAGGCTCTGCGGGCATGTTCGGGTTTGATCATATAGGCGGGTTTGCCCACACGCTTGAAACGTCGCTGGAAGACGTGAAGTCGGGCAACATCTCCTTCAGTCCTGAGCTTGCGGGGCTTACGCTGGCTGCCCGCGACCACATACGGGAACTTCTTGATGCCCCCGAACCGCCGCCGGATGATCTTGCGGCCTACAGCGCGATTCTCTCGCAGAAGTTTCAGGCGGCAGTAGCGCCCGCCGGGTCCGAGAAGAAGCAGGCACCGCAGCCCGCACGAAATGCCCCCGTACAGCACGCTCCCGCCACGGGATCGCTCGTTACATACCGCATTCACTTCATGCCCAGACCGGATATTTATCTCAATGGGACCAATCCTCTTCTGCTTCTGCAGGAACTCTCAGAGCTGGGTCTATACAGCGCGGTGCCGTATCTCGATCAGATTCCTCCACTGTCGGAAATGGACCCCGAGCGCTGCTATATTGGCTGGTTCGTGTTTCTTACCACCAAGGCGGCGCTGGAGCAGGTTCGTGACGTTTTCATGTTTGTCGAAGACTCCGCGGAGATAGAAATACAGATCATTGAGAATCTCGACGACGCTGTCGAGGAGCAGGGGTACAAGCGCATTGGTCAGATTCTCTCCGAGCGGGGCGTTATCGACGCTATGATGGCCGAACGCGCCGCGCAGACACAACGTCGGATCGGTGAAATATTCGTAGACGAGGGCGTCTCCGAGTCGGACGTGCAGTCGGCGTTAACCGAGCAGGAACATGTCCGAAAGAGCCGGGAGCGGTTTCAGAGCGAACTGTCGTCTTCGAGCATACGGGTAAGCTCCGACAAGCTCGATCATCTTGTTGATCTGGTCGGCGAGCTGGTGACGCTGCAAGCGCGTCTGAGCAGCACCGTCGCGCGGTCGGACGATCCCGAGGTGGTATCGATCTCCGAAAATCTTGAACGTCTGGTCGATGAGCTTCGGGACCGGACTATGAGCGTCCGCATGGTTCCTGTCGGGTCCACATTCAGCAGGTTCAAGCGACTGGTGCGTGACCTGTCTTCGGACATGGGGAAAAGCGTTGAACTGGTGACCGAGGGAGGGGAGACGGAGCTCGACAAGACCGTGATCGAGCGGCTTAACGATCCCCTCGTACACCTTGTGAGGAATGCCGTTGATCATGGCATTGAAGGTCCGTCGCAGCGGCGCGAGGCAGGAAAGGCAGAAACGGCCCGTGTTACCCTTGGCGCCCGCCACGTGGGCGCAACCGTGGTCATTTCGGTCAAGGACGATGGCGCCGGCATAGACACGGTTCGGGTGCGCGAAAAAGCAATCGAGCGGGGTCTCATTTCCGAGGAGGACATTCTCGCGGACGAGGCGATATACGACCTTTTATTTCATGCCGGCTTCTCCACCGCTCAGGCTGTTACAGAGGTCAGCGGGCGTGGCGTCGGTATGGATGTTGTAAAGCGACAGGTTGAAGCCTTCGGCGGGTCGATCCGCGTTCAGAGTACGTCTGGACAGGGGTCGGAATTCTCACTCGTTATTCCTTTGACGCTCGCTATTATTGACGGACTGCTCGTCCGACTTGGCGATAACCATTATGTGTTCCCGCTGTCCTCCGTATCTGAATGCATCGAACTTCACAATAGCGGCAGGCAGGAGACGCGTGACAGCTACATCAGTAACAGGGGCGAGGTGTTGCCCTACATACACCTGCGCGACGTTTTCAGAGTTCAGCAGGAGCGGCCGGAGTATGAACAGATTGTTGTGGTACAGCTCGCCGACGGGCCGGTCGGCATCGTTGTAGACGCTGTGCTCGGGGATCATCAGACCGTAATCAAGGACCTCGGACGAATGTTTCGGGCGGTTGAGGGGGTTTCCGGTGCCACAATACTCGGAGACGGCAGTGTAGCGCTCGTACTGGATCTGGCACGTCTCGGACGAATCGCCGTACGCGAAGGTTCGAATCGTGTGCACAGCGCCAGCGATCGATAACCCATGGCAATAGCGCATCTCTCGGAACGGGAATTCAGGCGGCTCGCGGAGTTCATTGAGGGCAACCTCGGAATTCGGATGCCGCCAACGAAGAAGGTCATGCTTGAGAGCCGGCTTCACAAGCGGCTTCGAATCCTGGACTACGACTCATACACCGATTATCTCGACCACGTTTTCGCTGAGGGAACCGCGAGCGATGAACTTGTTCACATGATCGACGCGGTGACAACGAACAAGACGGACTTTTTCCGGGAACCGGACCATTTCAGGTATCTGCAGGAGAAAATTCTTCCGCGGCATGTTGAACACGACGGGTGGGGCTATGACGAACCACTTCACACCTGGTCGGCAGCAGCATCGAGCGGTGAAGAGCCGTATACCCTCGCTATGGTGCTGCAGGAGTTTGCCCGGCAGAACAGCGGCTTTCAATACGATGTGCTTGGCACCGACATTTCAACTCGTGTGCTCGAACGCGCTCGGCAGGCGGTGTATCCGGTCGATCGGCTTGCCCCGGTCAGTGCGGACCTGAAGAAACGGTACTTTCTCAAAAGTAAGGACGCGACGAAGAGTCTCGCACGGGTGAAACCCGAGCTGCGACGGGCGGTGCGCTATCAGCGTCTGAATCTCATGGACGACGATTTCGGACTTCGACAGACGTTTCATGTTATTTTCTGCAGGAATGTCATTATTTACTTCGACAGACCCCGTCAACTGAAACTGGTCGAGCATCTGTACCGATATCTGCGTCCGAGCGGCTATCTGATCCTTGGCCATTCAGAAACACTTGCCGGCGCCGATCTGCCGTACAGAACCGTCGCGCCGACAATTTATCAGCGCATTGACTGACAGGTACAGGAGACACGCTATGGCAGACTCAGTGAAGGTTATGATTATCGACGACTCGGCCGTGGTTCGGGAGACCTTGCGACAGATTCTCGACGGCGATCCGGGAATCGAGGTGATCGCAACCGCCTCGGATCCGATAATTGCAGCGAAAAAGCTTGAAAGTCTTGATCCCGACGTTTTGACGCTGGACGTCGAAATGCCTCGGATGGATGGAATCACCTTTCTTCGAAAGCTCATGGCGCAACGCCCGATTCCGGTGGTCATATGTTCGAGTCAGGCAGGTGCGGGCTCCATGAACGCGTTGCGCGCGCTGGAGTACGGGGCCGTTGATATCATCGAAAAGCCCAAGATGGGAACGAAGCAGTTTCTTGAAGAGTCCAAGGTCCGTATCTGCGACGCAGTCAAGGCCGCCCGTCTTGCGAGTCTGAAAAAGCATCTCGGACGTACCGTACACAACGCGCCGCAACCGAAGTACGACGCCGGGGTGGTTCTTGATCTGCCGCGCGGGGGCCATCATACAATTGAGACCACCGAAAAGGTCGTCGCGATCGGTGCGTCGACCGGCGGCACCGAGGCACTTCGCATTCTCCTCGAAGGACTCCCGATGGACGCTCCCGGTACTGTCGTGGTTCAACATATGCCCGAGCATTTTACCGCTTCCTTCGCGAAGCGACTGAATGAACTGTGTCGGGTGACGGTCAAGGAAGCCGAACAGAACGACTCGGTCATACGGGGTCAGGTGTTAATTGCTCCCGGGAACAAGCACGTGCTTCTCAAACGTTCAGGAGCGCGGTACTACGTCGAGGTCAAGGATGGCCCGCTTGTGAGCAGGCACCGCCCTTCGGTCGACGTTCTGTTCCGTTCAGCTGCCCGGTACGCCGGGTCAAATGCCATTGGCGTTATTCTCACCGGTATGGGCGACGACGGTGCACGAGGCATGCTTGAGATGAAAGAAGCCGGTGCGTACAATATAGGACAGGATGAACAGACATGCGTTGTCTACGGGATGCCGCATGAGGCATTCAAAAGAGGGGCCGTTGATAAACAGCTTCCGCTTGAATCCATCGCCGCGGGAATCCTGAGAGTGGCCGGAGAGAAGAGCTGACGGAGCAATATGGCACGAGTACTGCTGGTAGAGGACGAACGACTCATTGCCATCGATATAAAGGTGCGCCTGGAATCTGCCGGACACGAGGTCTGTGCGATTGCAACGAATGCAGAGGCTGCGTACTCAGAACTCGTCAGACATCAGCCTGATATTGCCCTTATGGATATCAGGATACAGGGTGCGGTCGACGGAATCGAAGTTGCCCTGCGATTCAGGCAGGACTTTGATCTGCCCATCATCTTTCTGACCGCAAGTTCGGATCCGGAAAGTTATGCTCGTGCAAAGGAAGCTCGCCCTCACGGTTACATCCTCAAACCGTTTCAGGACCACGCGGTTGAGATTGCCATCGAAATGGCGTTGGAGCGAATACGGCTCGAACAGGATCTTGAAAGGCAGCGCGACCTGCTCTCGGCGGTGGTGGATCATCTTGAGCGTTTCGTGCTCTCGATTGACGAGGATGACCGTATCGTGTACGCGAATGAGCCCGCGTGTGAGTTGCTCGGAGGAGACACCGGGCTTCTTGGAAAGCCCCTGTCCGACGTACTGGTGCTCACGCAGGAAGAACAGGCTGAGGACGGAAGCCGCCGTGCTGAAATGCGCACGTCCCACGGCGCGGTGATGCAGGTTGATGTTTTCGAGAGAGCCTACGAGAACCGTGGTGGCAAGGTCATGGTGTTGACGGATGTACAGAAACGGGTGGACTACGAACATGCCCTGATTCAGGCACGACAGCAGGCGCGCGCTTTGAATACCGAGCGCGCGGAGTTTCTGGGCAACATACGGCATGAGCTTCGAACACCGCTGAACAGCATCCTGGGAATGGCCGAACTCGCTCTCGAAGAAGCCGAAAGCGATGCACAGAGAGAGTATCTCAGCATTCTTTCCGAGTCGACGCATCGTCTCTCGTCACTGCTTCAGTCGGTTCTTGACTTTTCGAAGAATGAGCTCGACGTACATGCTGATGAGCTGCGTGAGGTTTCGGTTCGTGAGCTGTTGGAACCGGTAATCGAGTCGGTGAAAGCCGAGGCCCAAAGGAAGGGCATCTCGGTTGAATTTTTGCGGGAGAAAGCGTGTCCCGGTTCGGTGATGGTTAACGCATCACCTCTTAAGCAAATTGTGTCTCACGTTCTTTCGAACGCCGTCAAGTTCACTGATGCGGGCTCCGTGCGCATACGCTGCTGCATGGACGAAGCGTCGATGCTCGACATTTTTGTGTCGGATACCGGACCGGGTATTCCTGAGGCGGAGCTAACGCGAGTTTTTGAACCGTTTACCCAACTCGATTATACCTTGAACCGCGGGCACGGTGGGCTTGGTCTGGGCCTTCCTATGGCTCGGAGGCTATCGAAAGCGCTCGGTGGATCGGTGAAGATCTCCTCGTCGGATGCGGATGGCACAACGGTACGTATAACGGTCCCTGTCGCGACAGCGCCGGTGCGATCACATGGATCGCAGTCGGTCATAACCTTTGTGCCGTCCGGGCGTATCACCGAATCTCCGGAAGAGATAACGGTCGTTCCGCTTCGAACGGGAGTTCTTGGGCGAAACCCCGTTGTCTCCTCAGTTGTCGATGCCCTCAGCTCGGCCGGCCATCTCCCGGTGGCGGTCGAATACGATAGCGAAACCTTTTTGAACGAGCATGAATACGACGTACTTGTAGTCGTCGATTCAACTCTGGATGATGGAGCCCGTGACCTGGTATCGCGTTTTCAGGACCTGAACGACAGGAACCGTGATCGGGTTTTCATGCTTGTCGACCCCGGGAATCTCGGGCATGCTGATACGGAAAGCGGCACCGTTGCCGTGTCGTCGCTCGCGGCGCTGTTTGAGGCCCTGGCGATCAACACGGCACACGCAGGCGAGGGTGCGATTGCGCGCGCGTGTGGACGCGAACTTGCCGACATGCTGCCGGCGTTCGGGACCATCGAGCGCCGGGCCGCCGCTATACGAGATCGACTGCCGGAGGATTTCGGCAGTCTGCGCAGGAAGCTTTTTCGCTTGGTACTGGCGTCACGGCGGCGGGATATTGAGACGGTCAGCGGGCTGGTGCGGGAGTTGACCCTGACGGAAATGGAAGGAGTGTTATGAAATTTCTCTTAGCTGAAGATGATTTCGGCAGTCGACGGCTGTTACAGGTATTGCTGAACCCTTATGGTGATTGCGATGTGGTCATGGACGGAGTCGAGGCGGTGGAAGCGTTTCGGTTGGCTTGGGAAGATAATGAGCCCTATAACGCGATTTTTCTTGATATAATGATGCCGAACCTGGACGGTCAGGAAGCGCTGCGACAGATCCGCGCGATAGAAAAGGAACTGGGTATCGACGGGCATGGCGAGGTGAAAGTGGTTATGACCACCGCGCTCGAAGATCCGAAAAATGTTGTAGAAGCCTTTTATCAGGGCGGCGCGACATCGTATCTCGTGAAACCAATTGAGAAGAATACTCTGAAAGCCGAACTGGAGCGCCTTGGCCTCTTAGGCGTGCGCTGATAACGGCCGCATGGAGCATATATGGACCACGACGGGAGACAGGTCGTTGGAGATGGATCGTCTGAGAAGAACGTCCGGATTGTAGTCGTAGAAGACGAACGCATTGTAGCGCTCGATATCCGTGCTCATTTACAGCGGTTCGGCTACGACGTAGCTGCGATATACGCCTCGGGCGAAGCAGTACTCGAGAACATAGAAAGCGATTCGCCACACCTTGTTCTCATGGACATACAGCTTCAGGGCAGGCTTGACGGTGTCGAGACCGCCGAGCGTATCCATACCACTTACGATATCCCGGTGATTCTGCTTACTGCGTATGCGGATGATGCGACCATAGAACGCGCCAAACTTACACAACCGTTTGCCTACATCATAAAACCGTTTGAAGAGCGCGAACTGCGGACCGCTATTGTAATAGCCCTGTATCGGCACGAAATGGAGCAGAAGCTTGCTTCACGGGAGCAGCTTCTCGACACCACGCTTAACAGTATTGCAGACGGCGTTGTCGTCTGTGACACGCAACGGCGGATAGAGTTTGCGAACCCCGTGGCTTGCACCATGGCCGGGTTGGACGGCGAGGATGTCGTTGGAAAGACCTTTGATCGCGTCTATGATCTTGTACCCGATTCGGATGCCGCAGTGGATGCTCCTGGACGCACGCACGAGTTCTCTTTGAAGCGAAATGACGGTACGGTACTTCCAGTGGAATTGAACGAGAGCGAGCTATCTGAGGTTTCGGGCATGGCCGCACAAGAGGCATCGCAAAGGGGAAGTGTGTTCGTTCTCCGGGATCTCAGTGAACGGCGTTTACACGAACAGACACTCCGTGAGCGTGAAGCCCAGCTGCGTCAGGCGCAGAAGATGGAGGCCGTCGGCAGACTATCGGGCGGTATTGCTCACGATTTCAATAACCTTTTGACCGTTATGCTTGGTTACTCCAAACTAATTATCGAAGGCTTGAACAGCGCGGGGGGGATGAAACCCGATCAGATCCTGACCGATATTCGAGGGATACAGAAAGCCGCATACCGATCGGTTGGTCTGACCCGGCAACTCCTTGCATTCAGCAGAAATCAGGTCATTAACCCGCAGACACTGAAAATCAACTCGATCATTGCTGATATGGAGAAGATGCTGAAGCGGCTTCTCGATGACAGAATCAGCCTGCAGGTTGTGTCAGCCCCGGAGGACCCTTCGGTGCTTGTTGACCAGGGCCAGATGGAACAGGTTCTGTTGAATCTTGTAGTGAACGCGCGCGATGCGATGAGCGACACCGGAACAATTACCGTGTCGGTGCATATTGAGAGGTTCGACGAACCGACTCGTGTGACCACTGGAGAGCTGGTTCCCGGAAACTGGGTAGTTCTGAAGGTCCGTGACACCGGGCACGGTATACCCGAAGCCGACTACTCAAGGATATTTGAGCCTTTTTATTCCACGAAGTCTATCGGTAAGGGAACCGGTCTTGGTCTTGCAACGGTGTACGGAATCGTTCGCCAACTTGAGGGGCACATTCATGTTGAGAGTGAAATAGACACCGGCTCACAGTTCATGGTCTATCTTCCGGAGTCGCAGGAGGAAATGCACGCGCCGGAGGCGGAAGCTAAAGTTAACATCTCGCTGTCCGGAACGGAGACGGTTCTTCTCGTCGAAGATGAGGAGCCTGTCAGGGATCTTGTGGTACGGATACTTATTCGGCACGGCTATAAGGTCCATTCCGCGCAGAATGCCGGAGAAGCGCTGCTCATCAGCGAGCGGACGGAAGAAAAGATCGATATCCTCGTTTCTGATGTACTCATGCCGCATGTCACGGGTATAACGCTTGCGCAGCGCCTGATGGTAGTCAGACCTGCCATGAAAGTGTTACTTATAACGGGATACGCGGAAGAGCTGTCTAATCTGAAATCGGACGAGCGGAAACTCGGGCTGCCGGTGCTCCAGAAACCGTTCGAACCTGGTGAGTTGCTGCAGACCATCCGGCAGATACTCGACAGCTGACAGACACAGCTGCCAAGACATCTATCCTATTGAGAAAAAGGTACATATGACTCGATCCGGAATACGTAATTTCTGCATTATTGCACATATTGATCACGGCAAGTCGACGCTTGCCGACCGTTTTATACAACGAGCAAAGCTGGTCACCGACCGCGACTGGCACGACCAGGTGCTTGACTCAATGGATATCGAACGCGAGCGCGGTATAACGATAAAAAGTCAGGCTGTGTCACTTCCCTACGAAGCACAGGATGGACGGCTCTACGAGCTGAACCTCGTCGACACCCCCGGGCACGTGGATTTTACCTACGAAGTAAGTCGGGCAATTTCATCCTGTGAGGGCGCTTTGTTGCTGGTCGACGCCACGCAGGGGGTTGAAGCGCAGACGCTGTCCAACCTGTATCTTGCACTTGACCACGATCTTGAGATTATACCCGTTATAAACAAAATCGATCTTCCCGGCGCAGATATTCCAGGAGTTGTGTACCAGATCGAACACGAACTCGGCCTCGACACCGATCAGATCGTGCAGGTCAGTGCGAAAATGGGCACAGGGGTGGATGATCTGCTCGAAGCCATTGTTGCCCGTATACCGCCACCCACGGGTGATCCTGACGCAGCGCTGAAGTCTATTATTTTCGACAGCAACTATGATCCTTATCGCGGCGTTATTATGCACGTTCGGGTTTTTGACGGCACGATACACGGGAATGAAGCGATACGAATGTGGTCGAACGAATCGGAGTACGAGGTCGAAGAACTTGGAAAGTTCAGAATCGGTCTCGAAAAAGTCTCGAAGCTTTACGCGGGCGATGTCGGCTACATGTTTGCGGGAATCAAGAATATTTCCGACGTTCGCGTCGGCGATACCATAACCAGCCGCAAACGTCCCTGCGATGCACCAATGCCGGGCTACAGGGCGGTGAAGCCGGTTGTGTTTTCTTCGATTTTTCCCGTTGACGCCAACGGATACGACGAGCTGATCAAAGGCATGGAAAAACTGAAGTTGAACGATGCGAGTTTAACCTACGAGAAAGACAATTCAGCTGCGCTTGGATTCGGTTTTAAATGCGGTTTTCTCGGGCTGCTTCATCTGGAGGTTGTACAGGAGCGACTTGAGCGGGAGTTCGACCTGAACATCGTGCTGACTGCACCGAGTGTTCGATACCGAATAAAACTGAAAAGTGGAGAAGAAGTTATGGTGGAAAGCCCCCATGATTTTCCTGATCCAGGGGTTATTGAGGCCGCATGGGAACCGTACATCAAGGCCTCGATAATGACCCCGACCGAATACGTTGGCAACGTCATGAGCCTGTGCGTTGAGAAACGTGGTATACAGACCGGGATGCATTATCTCGATTCCAAGCGCGTTGAAATTATCTACGAGATGCCACTAGCCGAAGTCTTGTATGATTTCTACGACAAGCTCAAGTCCTGCAGCAGGGGCTACGCTTCGTTCGACTACGACCTTGCGGATTACCGGCCAACACAGTTGGCAAAGCTCGATATACTGGTGAACGGCAACTCCGTCGATGCGCTTAGCCAGCTTCTATTCCGCGATCATGCGGCTGCGCGCGCTCGTATTATCTGCAAAAAGTTAAAGGAAGAGATACCCCGCCATCAGTTCAAGATTCCTCTACAGGGTGCCATAGGAGGCACGATTGTTGCCCGTGAGACGATACCTGCGCTTCGGAAGGATGTGACCGCCAAGTGCTACGGCGGTGATATTACTCGAAAGCGTAAACTGCTGGAGAAACAGAAAGAGGGGAAGAAGCGAATGAAAATGGTGGGCAACGTCGAACTGCCACAGAGCGCGTTTCTCTCCGCCCTTAAGGGTGAAGACAGCTGAAGAACGTACGGCATTTCTGTCTACGTCGACAGATAATCGAGATACCGCGTATAGCTCTCGATACGACTTCGTATTCTCGCCTTTCCGTGTTCGCTTTCAGGTAGCTGCGGATCCAGGGCGTCGGGGAAGTCTATCCATGCATAATCGACGTCGCGAAGCGTCTGTAGTGCGGAACTGGCGCTCCGAGCCTGCTTCAGCAGTAACCGTTCATGCGTAATAAAAGAGCGTGTGCGGGAATGCCAGTACGAAGGGTCTCCGTGCGCTGCGTGGACATCCCGAACTATTGAGGAAAGCGGCCGATCCGGTCGGATTGTGCGTCTGAAAAGCGTTGACACCATCTCCGTGGCAGCTGACGGTATAGCAAGGTCAGGCCCGGTTCGGGGCAGCGTACTGGCTCTTTCAGTGTCCAGAACCTTCCCCAGATGCGGGCAGTAGGACATAAGGACCGAGTCACTCGTGTAGCTCGATCCGTCCTGTCCCGTACCGCGTATGAGCGGGCGGGCCATCGCAAGCTCGAACAGAATATCGGGCGCCAGTCGCTTGGCACTCATGTGTGACAGCTCGAACGAGAGTGAGTGCTTCGCATGAGGTTTACCCGGGACGTAGGAAAAATCGAATCCCGACAAAATAATGTTCCCTTCGGTAAGACGCGAGGCGATTGCGCACGACGTTATTCCGACAGATCCGAGACCCGGAAGATAGATCCCACGCGCCAAAAGACTGCGAATCCGGTCAAACAGGTGAATGTCGGCGAACCGTGTCGCGATAAAAAAACGTCTCTCCGGCGGCCAGAGACGAAAAACGTCGGGATGGCACGTCAGGTCGTGCACCA
>JBKHAN010000145.1:0-2584 GCA_046542845.1 Spirochaetaceae bacterium | reverse complement strand
GTCGGTAAGCATAAGCTCCCACGACACTCCAAAAGAGTCCTGAACCCAGCCGTACCATTCGCAGAAGGGATACTCACCGAGCGGCATAAGGACAGAACCCCCGACGGTCAGCTGATTCCATGCTGCCTCGAGTTTCGCCTTCGCCTCGCTCTTGTGGTCTGCTCCACCAAAACGCAAGGGGTCAAAGTTTACCATGAAGGATATCGAGGGGTTTACGGTGAACCCCGGTCCGCCGTTGAGCGCGACAATCTCGAACCCCTGAATCGTGAACTCGACAGTCAGGATACTTCCCACAGGCTTTCCCGACACTGCCGAACTCGCCTCGTCGTAGTAATCTATCGGCCCGATTGAAACATCCGGAAAGACGCGTTCGTAGAACCGGGCTGCTTCGCGGGCCTGGTCGTCAAACCAGACACAGGGGACAACGTGCTGCCGTGTGCGTTTCATGCCGCACCTCCCGATACCCAGATTTCTGCAGATACACGCAGTCTACCACAGCCCCATCTTCCTGCACAGAAAATAGTAGCTACCCTCCCCAGCGGGCGTAGAGCTCCTCGATTCGTTTTCGAACCTCACTCAGGTCTGAACCAAGCTTCCGACCTTTTCTGTAGTCGCCGGAGGCGAAGGCGTCTGCCATCTGCGCCTCAAGTTCGTTCTGCTTCGCTTCCAGGGCAATGATCTTCTTTTCGGTCGCCTTCGATTCTCCCGCCTGAACTTTCTCGTGTGCGACGTTCGGTTCGCGCTTCTTCGGCGATCCGTTGCGCACGGCCGACCGTCGACGGTTGAGGTCTGCCTGACCCGAAGCGGGGCCTGAGCGCGGGCGGTGACGCATCCAGAACTCGGAGAAGCTTCCCTGATGCCTCTGTAGCTTCAGGTCGTCGAGTACGACAATCGTATCGGCAATGGCGTCGAGGAAATACCGGTCGTGCGAAACAGCGATAATCGTCCCGTCAAAGTCATGCAGCGCCTCTTCCACCGCCTCGCGGCTCGGAATGTCGAGATGGTTCGTCGGCTCGTCAAGAATCAGAAGATTCGCTTTCGCGATGATTGCGATACCAAGCTGCAGGCGGTTCCACTCGCCTCCGGAGAGCGACTCCACAGGGCGGTCCAGATCCTCCCACACAAAGTTCAGCCGCGTAAGAACTCCGAAGATTTCGTTTCGGGTACTGTGCCCGGGCGTCAGCATGGCGTCGGTGACCGATGTTCCAGGTGCGAAGCGCTCTCGCTTTTGCGCGCAGTAGCCGATCCGCATACTCGGCCCGACGCGCAGCTGTGTGTTGTCCCACGAGCCGGTCGCGACAAGCTCTTCAAGCAGCGTGGTTTTTCCGCTGCCGTTCGGCCCGACGATTCCGATGCGCTCGCCCACGTGAACGGTGAGACCCGCGTCCTCGAAAAGCACTCGCCGGCCGAAGGCCTTGCTGTACCCGGAAATATCCACTGCGATATCCGCTTTTACCCCTGTGCGCTGAAAGGCGACTTCGATCCGGCTGTCGCCTATGGTCGGGATATCCATTGCCTGTTCACGTGACTTCTCGAGCATCGTCCTCCGGGCACGGAGTCGCTTGCCCCACTTCGGGTCTCCGGTGACGCGAGCGCGTTCTTCGAACACCCGCACAAGCTCGGTCAGCCGCGCGAGCTTCCGCTGCTGTACCGCGTAGGTTGCCTGGTCGCTTAAGGCCTGAGCGAGTCTGGTGAAACGGTAGTCAGAGTAGTTGCCCGTATACTCGCTCAGAGCACCGCGCTCGATCTCCCAGATCGTCTCGGCGACGCGGTCGAGAAGGTAGCGATTGTGCGAGACAATGCAGACCGCCCCCGGGTAGCGACGCAGATACTCCTCAAGCCACGCGAGGCCGGCAAAGTCGAGGTGGTTACCCGGTTCATCGAGAATGAGCAGATCGGGTCGGGAGATCACCGCCCGACCGAGTGCGAGCACATTCTGCTCACCGCCGGAGAGCGTGGTCAGATCCTGTTCGAGCGCGGCTACCAGGCCGAGCTCACCGAGCAGACGCTCGGCACGCTCTTCGGCGGTGTCGCCGTTGGCCGTATCGTACGCATCGCGTGCAGCCTCGTACTCGGCAAGGACGCGATCAAGCCGGTCCGGCTCCTCGCTCATGGCGCTCTCGAGACGTCGAAGCTCCGCGCGCAGCGGCAGAATATCGGCGAGCAGGTACTCACCGACCGTCCGTGCACCGGCAAAATCCATGGACTGCGGAACGTACCCGATGCGTGTGGCGGCGTCGCTCGAAACGCTGCCGCCTGTCGGTTCAAGCTCGCCGCAGAGTATCCGCACGAGGGTCGTCTTACCGCAGCCGTTGGCTCCGACTATCCCGATATGCTGACCGGGGAGCACCGCGGCGGTAACACCGGTAAGGACTTCCGTGCCGGCGTAGTCGTGCGACACGCCGTTTATCTGAACTCGCATAATCGCCAGCCTATCAAAAAGAAGCTGGAGGCACGACCTCTAACGGACCGTGCTCGGCCGACGGATACACGCGCCACATCGGAGCCAGAATCGTGTCAAAAACCGCGATCGCATCGGCTCCAGTGAGGGGGCGCGCTTACCTGTCAGGATAGCTTTCGCCTA
>JBKHAN010000144.1:0-2636 GCA_046542845.1 Spirochaetaceae bacterium | reverse complement strand
AAGTCACCCGCCTGTTAAGCGAACATTATCCAACGTTCCCTGTCATTACCGACCGCGAAACACTGAGTGCAGAGTCGAGTCTCCGGCGATCCGAGCGGCACTACGGCGTCGTAACCCTTGCCGCACAGCTCGCCGAAATTAACGATCTGCTGTTTGCAATGACCGCGATAGCAGGGGTCATTATCATCATGTTCCTCGCTATTACCATGATTGGTGTGGCCAACACTTACACAATGATCACTTTTGAGCGTACGCGGGAAATCGGCACGCTCAGAGCGCTCGGTATGCAGGCACGCGATGCGGTTTTCGTGTTCGTAGCCGAGGCTGTGACACTCTCGCTTGCAGGACTCGCGCTGGGCATGGTCGTCGGTGTCGGCATCCTGGCGATCGTCTCATCGCAATTGAGTTATGCACCCGGTGGCGTAACCGACCTTTTTCTTCGCGGTGGCAGGCTTATCTGGCAGTTGCCCGCCGGTGGGCTTGGTGCGATCGCCGTACTGACTGTTTCAGCCGGTACGCTGGGTGCCATGCGGGCAAGTGTTCGCGCCGGGCGGACGAGCCCGGTGGATGCGCTGCGGCGCTAGGACAGGAGTCATTAAGGACACAGTGTAATCATCTCGCTGCAGCCAGTATGTGGATTGACGCGCAGCGGTCATTCGAATCCGGTATAGTTCACGCATTCGCACACCGTTTAAGTCGCCGGCACACGCCGGCGGCTTTTTTTTTGCTGTCATCCCCACCACGAAACCCAACACCTATTATTTCATTGCCGAAATATTTGATAATGAACTATATCCGGGGTACCTTCGGAGGTGGAGGTACTGCTATGAACATACATCAGATACGAAACACGCTGCTCGCAATAGCAGCGACGGTACTTGTCGCCTCGTGTGGCATGTTCGGCCCGGACGAACTGCCGCTTTCGGTCGATCCGGTCGACGAAGCTTCGCTTTCGGGAACCGCCAGTACAGATGATTTTGGTACGCTTTCAGAGGACGCGGAGACCCCTGACACCGAAGAAGAGGCAATCGAGCTCCTCTCGTCTGCCTCGGGAGAGGTCGACGGCAGTTCGGTCGATTCATCGGTCATGGCTTCATCCGATGAGAGCGATCCTTTTGAAGAATGGCTTGATGAAAACGGCTTCACCTATGTCAACGAAGACGATCGCTTTGTCCTTTCAGGCTCGACCACCGACACCGCGGACGTGGGTTCTGAAGAGCCTTTTACCAGCGGCGAGGTCGATACGGACCTCGAGCTTGATCTTTTCTCCGAGGTCTCCGAGTCGGAAACCGAGTATTCGTTTGATAGCGAAAACACCGGATCGCTCGATATCGACGTCACCGAGACCATTCGCGCGGAAGCGGTGGACGACGACTGGGTTGAACTCGACGGTCACTACTACGCGGCTGCGAACGTGAATGCGGCTATGGAGTCTGAGCGGGATGATGAAGACGTCGAGTACGTTCGCCTTGCGTATGCGGCATCGCTCGGAGTGTCCGCAGCGCTGACCGTGGAAGCCGAGGTGGACGGGGAGCACCGGGGCGCGAACATGCTGCTGACTGTCGATTACGGCGACGACATCTACGTGGAAGCGGATGATTTCGAGCAGTTCGAGTCGGAGCTGTTCGACCGAATCGATGAAAGCGAGTACGACGTGACCCTCGCGGTCTACGACCGTAACGGCAACCTGGAACACGAGTGGGACATTACCGTGGATACGCTCAGAGACATATCGGCCAACGCCGACTTCGCGGTCCGCGTAAACGAGGCGCTCGTCGAGCAGGCGCGCTGAGGCGCGACGCTGCCGGCCTGGCTGTCCCGTATCACTCCTTTCATCGCCTCCTGCGCTTATTGACGGACGCTACGTAAATTTTCAGATACATCCGCTGACGTACCGGGAGTTTTCAGTACTCGAGGCGGTGAAAGACAACCATCCCAAACTGGCTTGCGGAGCGGGGCGGGTCTGCGAGCTCCCGAGAGCTCGTAAACATTGACAAAACCTGAATCATGGAATATATTCATTTCCATGATTACAACCGTAACCGGGAAAAATATGATATCCATACCGCGTGGCGTTGCCGAGCAGTACGGCATAGAGCCGGGCTGGAAACTCGACTGGACACCGGGGAAGGAACCCGACACGCTTGTCGTTCGTCTGGTTCCGGGCAGGGGAGCGCAGGCGCGGCGTCTACGTGGAGCGGGGCGGGCACTTACCGGGGCGCCCGAGGCGGTCGCTGACCTTGTTGCCGAACGGGAGCGGGATGCGCGGTGACGCGGGTGCTTCTCGATACCACCGCGCTTCTCGCGCACTACCTCGACGAAGCAGGCGCCGAGGTCGTTCATCATCATCTTGAAGATACAGACGCAGAAATTCTGATCTCTGCGCTGTCGGTGGCAGAGTTTGCCCGTCGCCTCGTCGCTCTCGGCGAAACGGTGGAAGACGCGCGGCAGCGAGCGCTCGCCTACGCGAGCATGTCCGACGAGGTGGTACCGGTCGACACCGCGTGTGCAACGCGCGCGTTCGAGTTGTCCCAGGGGGCGAAGCGGCGGATACCGCTCCTCGACAGCCTTATTGCCGCAGCAGCGCAGTGCGCCGGGGCGACGCTCCTCCACCGCGACGCGCACTTCGCGGCCAT
>JBKHAN010000143.1:0-2661 GCA_046542845.1 Spirochaetaceae bacterium | reverse complement strand
AAGCGGATACGGACGTTCTGAGACTATGGCGATGTCATATCAAGCCCGGTGACGCGCCCCGCCGGGTCTATCTGCCATCTTTGAGGCTTCGAAGCCAGTCCATGACGACTGGCTCCAACTGGTCCATGCGAAGGTAGACCCGCTTGCTTGCTCCATCACGCACGCGTTGTATCAAGCCGGCTGTTTCGAGGATATTCAGATGCTTCATGACCGCGAATCGCGACGTCGGAAACTGGCTGCAGATTTCCTGGACCGTCGCGCCGGGCGTGCTGGTGAGAATCTCCAGAATTCTGCGCCTGTTTGTGTCTCCGAGGGCCTTGAATACCCGGTCAGTCAGATTACTCACGGACTATATCCAGACACTGAGCACGCCCCCGACGAGCGCATATGTAAGTACGTCGTAGGCGCCGTCGATCAGAACAAGAAGCAACGGGCGGTCCTCGAAGAAGATGTACTTTGCTACAGCCGTGAAATTAAAAACAAGCCAGACGCCGGCGCCCAGAAGTGCGCCGACCACGAACGAGTTGATTCCCATGGCTCCGACGAGCACCGCCATGCCGTAGGTCAGCACGTAGCCGAGAACCGCGCTCGCGGCGTAGCCCCAGGCGGGATTCACACCGGAATCCTGAATATCATCGATTTGTATTCCCATGGACTTCATCCAGGGGTCGGCAAACAGAAGCGGGGAGTACCAGAGCATCCCAAGCACCGTTGGGATCAGACCTGTAATCGCGAGGGCGAGGGGGTTTACTGCAAACATCACCGAGTCTCCTTATGAACGAACCGTATTAAGTGACTATATAGTCACGTGAATAAAAGATAACATATTGAAGCGTTGACGTCCCGTCAAGTTACCTGTCCTTTACAACACAACTACCTCCGGTGCTTCTTCGCAGCCCGCTGGTGCTCCGCGATCTGCTTCCACTTGAGTTTCTCCTCCTGTGCCGCCCGGATGTCCTTCTTTCGTGCGAGGAATGCGAGTTCGCGCTGAAGATCGAGATAGCGCTCGTAACGCTCCATCGGAAGCTCGCCGGTCGCGAGCGCCTCGGCAATCCTGCACCCTGGCTCGCCGTGGTGATTGCAGTCGCGAAAGCGACATTCAGCCGACAAGCTCTCAACGTCGGGAAAGGTCGCCTCGAGGCTGTCGTGATCTGCCCACAGTTGCAGCTCCCGCAGGCCGGGAACATCGGCAATGATCGGCCCGCCCGGAAGCCGGTAGAGTCGCTTGTCCGTGGTGGTGTGGCGGCCCTGACTGTCGCTCCGACGCAATGCACCTTCGACCGCAGTCGGATCAGCACCGCGTTCACGCGCGAACGCATTCAGCAGCGCCGACTTCCCGACGCCGCTCTTGCCGAGCATACCCACCGTTTCGTCGCGCTTCGCCTCCTCAAGGAGGTCGCGCACGCCGGCGCCGTTGTGGGCGCTTACGAGGTGCACCGGCACGCCCGGTGCGTTCGCCTCTACGTCGCGAAGCGCCTGCTCCTGTGTCTCCGGGTCCGCTATATCGGCCTTGTTCAGTACCACAATCGGGCGCGCACCCGAGTTCCAGGCGGTGGTGAGCGAGCGCTCGAGCAGGCCGATCGTGAACCCGCGACCGCCGTCGAGCGCGAAGATCAGCAACAGTACGTCGACGTTCGCGACAACGACCTGTTCGAGCGTTTCGTCGCCGGCTACGTGCCGCGACACTGCGGTGCGACGCGGCAGGAGCCGTTGTATGCGACCGGAGTCGGGCTCAACGAGCACCCAGTCGCCCGCGGTCGGAAAGTCGGCGGGGCCGGCCGTCGCGAACTCAAAGGCACCGGATACCTGTCCGCGCACAACCCGAGCGTCGGGCGCGCAGACAAGATCGTAGGAATGGTGCACGTGCCGCACCACGCGAGCGGGCACGAGTGCCGCGGCGTGTCCGTCCCCGCTGTGCCCCTTTCCGTCGTCGGGTGGGTTGCCATTTACCCCGAGACTCTCGGCATGGCCGGCCTGGTTCCATCCCCAGTCGTTCATGTTACTCATACGTTTTCCTCATGAGGCTCTCAAGCGGGAAGGGCAGCCTCGACAGCGGGCGTGCCGCGATCCCGAGGAGCATTGCCTCGTTATCATCACCTGCAATTCTGTTCGAACGAATGAAGCCGCATCGCTCACATCGATGCAGAATGCTCCATTCGCCGTTTGCCTGAACCCAGATTCCGATGGGTTCCATGACTGCGCGACAGCCGCTGCGTCGGTCACCCGATTTCAGATCCACGTGTCGCGATCGCAGGCAATAGGGACAGTGGTTCCGATTGGACGTACCGGACTCCGCCGGCGCAATGGTTCGGCCGCAATGGACACAGACAAAGCTCTCGCTCGCGTGTCGTATGCGTACGACATCTCTGGACATGGGGTTAGCCCTCATGTGTCACGAGTTGTGTGCTGGTTTGGGGGATGTCCTGTTCGAAGGAGTTACGCAGTCCGTGTCATGTGACCGGTGTGCGCTGTGACTGAAAGGATTACTCGCGAAGGTTCGCGTCGACGTGTGCCCGACGGGCTATGCGGCGCGGCCCCGGAACAGGAGCATCCTGATTACAATAGCTGTCATGAACGACCTCCTGCGTCGGTAAGATTTGCAGATTCTATACCCGGCGGAATTAACCGGTCAAGACTGATGAGCGCATTACGTGAACACCT
>JBKHAN010000142.1:0-2681 GCA_046542845.1 Spirochaetaceae bacterium | reverse complement strand
CCCCATGCTTGTTCGCTACAGTTCCAAGCGCTATATGTACCGGCTTCTCGAGCACCCGGTGGAACGATTCGGCGCAGTCGCCTGCCGACCAGATACCGGGGACCGAGGTTTCCATGCGACGGTTTACACGAATCGCGTCGCGGGCACCGAGCGAGATCCCGGCGCTGCGGGCGAGCTCTGAATTTGGCCGAACACCGAGGCCCAGAATTACAAGATCCGCCGGCAGGGTATGCTCGTCGGTCACAACGGCTTCCACATGCCCATCGTCGCGGAGGGCAAATTCACGCAGCGGCTCGTTCAGAAATACCCGTGCACCTGCGGCCTCAAGATGCTCCTGAATTAACGCTGCCATATCGGGGTCGATGGTAGGCATAACCTGAGGAGCCTGATCTATGAGCGCTACATCGCAGCCGATGTCGAGAAGCGATTCAACCATCTCAAGTCCAATATATCCGCCCCCGACAACGACAGCTCGCTTTGGCTTCGTCCGGTCGACTGCCGCCCGCATGTCTATCCCGCTCTGAAGCGAGGAAAGCCCCATGATTCCCGGAGCGTCGATTCCTTCCACCGGAGGCCGGACCGGAGAGGCTCCGGTTGCGATAAGCAGTTTCCCGTAGGGCTGCTCGTACTCCTCAGTTGCGTCCCCGCCCGTCGGTCGAGCCCGCACCGTCTGCGCCTGCGGGTCAATCGCAACAACCTCCTGCTGTGTCCGAACATCTATACCCATTTTCTCGCGGAACACCTCAGGGCTGCGGGCGATAAGCTCTTGGAATCCCGAAACAACGCCCGAGACATAGTAGGGCATACCACAGGCAGAGTAGGAGGTGTATTCGCCCTTCTCGAAAACGATGATTTCGGAGTCGGGCTGTTCACGTCGAATCTTCGAGGCAGCACTCATTCCGGCTGCATCACCACCGACAATGACATAGTGTGTGTTCGTACTCATGACGTTGTTATCGTAGCAGCAGAGCGACAAAGGATAACACCCCGTGTTTCACGGTCCGTCGGCACTTACCGATAGATCACGAAATATTTATATTACGCACCATGAAATTATCCTTTAATCCCGAACATGGCCTTCAGTTTGGACTGTATACGCTCGGCGACCATTTGCCCGACCCCACGACAGGGCAACGGGTAAGCGCACAACAACGTCTTAAGGACTTCATTGAGCTTGCGCAACTCGCAGACCAGGCGGGGCTCGATTTTTTCAGTGTAGGCGAAAGCCACCAGGAAGGCTTTGTCAGTCAGGCGCACGCAATCATACTCGCGGCCATTGCACAGGCGACCGAACGCATTCACGTTTCAAGCAGCTCGACGATCATCAGCACATCGGATCCAGTCCGGGTGTACGAAAACTTTGCGACAATAGATCTGATCTCCGGTGGACGGGCGGAACTCGTCGCCGGACGCGCGTCACGCGTCGGGCTGTTTGACCTGCTGGGTTACGATCTGCGGGACTACGAAGAGCTTTACGAGGAGAAATTCGAGCTGCTGCTTCAGATTAACCGGGACGAGATCGTAAACTGGGAAGGTCGGTTTCGTCCGCCGTTACGCAACGCCAGAGTGCTCCCTCGTCCGACGGAGGGCACCCTCCCGATCTGGCGCGCGGTCGGCGGGTCGACAGGCAGTGCAGTCAATGCCGGCCGACTGGGGGTACCGATGGTGCTCGCGCACCTTGGAGGCCCAGTGACCTCATTCAAGCGTCTTATCGACGCGTACCGCGATTCCGCGCGTGAAAACGGTCACGATCCGGCGGACCTGCCCGTCGCAACGGCCGGATTCTTCCACGCCGCTGAAACCTCTCAGCAGGCGCTGCGCGAGCTGTACCCGCACATAAACGAAGGCATGAAGATTACCAACGGTCAGGGCTTCCCCAGGCAGTTGTTTGCACAGGGTGCCGACCCCCATAACGTCATGAACATCGGGAGTCCGCAGCAGATCATCGAGAAGATTCTGTACCAGCACGAAGTGTTCGGCCATCAGCGCTACATCGCACAAATGGATTTCGGTGGTGTCCCCTTCGATCGACTCAGGCGAAACATCGATCTTATTGCCACGGAGATTCTACCTGAGGTGCGAAAGCACACCAGACGGGAGGCAGCATGAAGGTCTGCGTTCTCTCCGGATCGGTTGCCGGACGCAAGACGCGTGCCGCGGCACAGTACACGAGCGAGTACCTGAAGACTCACTACGAGAACCATGAGACGACGCTGATCGACCTGGCTCAGTACTCAGTTTCCTTCAGCGACGGCAGGAACTATCTCGATTACACCGGCGATACCGCCACAGTTGTGCGAACCATAATGGAATCAGACATTCTGCTCGTCGGCTCTCCGGTGTATCAGGCTTCGATTCCCGGTGCACTGAAGAACGTGTTTGACCTGCTCCCCACAGACGGTCTGCGGGACAAAGTCGTCGGCATGTTCATAACCGCGGGCTCCCAGCGGCACAACCTGATTCCCGAGATGCAGCTGAAGCCGATACTCTCATATCTGAAAGCTCATATCGTTGAGACCTACGTGTTCATTGAGGAGCGCGACTTTCAGGGGAGCACGATCGTCGACGACGATGTCCATTTTCGCCTGCAGCGACTCATTGACGACGCGCTGACGCTCGCACAGGTCTACGAAGGTGTGCGAGCGATGCAGGAGGAACAGTACGGGTTCTAATGCGACCAA
>JBKHAN010000064.1:0-14964 GCA_046542845.1 Spirochaetaceae bacterium | reverse complement strand
TAAACCCATGAACCGTCCAAACATCCTGCTTATCATGGCCGACCAGCAGCGTGCAGACGCGCTGGGCATACATCGACCGTGGCTCAAGACACCGGCGCTCGACCGCCTCGCGAACGAGGGACTGTCGGTTAACCGCTGCTATCCCCCGACACCGGTGTGCCTGCCGTGCCGGGCCTCGATGGCCACCGGTCAGTTTCCCTCGACCCACGGCGCACGACACAACGAATCGGGTCTTCCGCTCGACTATCCGGTTACCTCGGCGTCGGCGTTTCAACGCGCCGGCTACTTCACGCACATGATCGGTAAAAGCCACATATCATCGGTCCATAATCCGTCCAGTCCCGAATCGGCCCCGGACATCTATAATTTCGCACATTACCGGCAGTGGCACGGCCCGTGGTACGGCTTTGAACGTGCCGACATAAACGTTGGCCATTCGACCGAGAAGCATGCGGCGAGCATGCATTACGGGGCCTGGCTCGAGGACCGTGGGGTCGATATACAAAAGTACTTTGGCATCGGGGCGTATACAGACTATGGGACATGGGACTTGCCCGAGGAACACCATTCAAGCACCTGGGTGGCCGAAACATCCATTGCATCCATGAGACAGGCGTGCACGGAAGGCAGACCTTTTTTTCAATGGGTCAATTTTCAGGACCCTCACAATCCCTGCATGGTGCCGGAACCCTGGGCGTCGATGTACCGGGATGCACCGATTCCGGATCACGGCTTTTTCGACGGAGAACCCGAAAGCTTTCAGCAGAAGCCGGCGTTCTATCAGGAGCTCCTGGAACAGCCTGGCGAGTATGCGTGCCGCCCGAGTGACCCCGGGCTTCCAGGCGTCAGCAATACCTCGAGTTTCGACTGGCCACCGGATAAGGTAAGGGAGAACGCAGCACATTACTACGGCATGGTCTCGCTGATCGACAAACATGTCGGAAGAATGCTTGATGCCCTCGACAGCCTCGGTATCGCGGAGAACACGATCGTCATATATGCGTCCGACCACGGTGACCTTCTTGGTGACCACGGGCTGTTCTGGAAGGGCGTCGCTGCATTCGAGGAATCGATGCGGGTTCCCTTCCTGGTCCGAGCACCCGGCGTTATTCCTGCGGGACGATCAACCGATGCCCTGCACTCGCTGCTTGATGTCTACCCGACTCTGCTGGAGCTGATCGGCGCTCGGGCTCCCCGGACCTTTGAAGGCCTGAGCCAGCGCGAGGTATGGACAGGGAAGGCCGAATCTGTCCGTGATTCCGTAGTGGTCGAGGAGCAGCCTGCCGATACCGACTTCGTTCAACGGATCCTGATCGACGAACAGTACAAAACCGTCTATTACGCCGGTCGTCCGCTCGGGGAACTCTATGACATGAAGCGGGACCCGAACCAGATTCACAATCTGTGGCAGGTCGATGAGTACCGCGCCGTACGCGATGAGCGCATTCGAGTGATCCTCGACCGCGAACTGCGCCGGACACGGCCGAACAGAATCGGCGAGTCCTGATCATCGTTCCTGATCAACAGCTCACATCCTTGCCTTCTTCACCGAAGATCGCAAGGCGTTGAGCCTCGGCTACCTTTTCAACGCTCCGGGGGACGTAATGAAACTGCAGGGCCCAGCGCTGCTGGTCGGTAGTGTTTTTGGGTGTACCGTGCGGGATCTTTGCGTCAAAGATCACAAGGTCTCCCGGGTTCATCGGGAGCGCGACCGGCTGCTTTCCGGCGATTTCGGTATCGCAGATCTGCCAGTCTCGGCGCTTGAAATGAACGATCGGGCCACCGGCATGGCCGCCGCGCAGCATGAACATGGCTCCGTTCTCCGGCGTCACCGTTCCAAGCGCGATCCATACGCCACAGATTCTTGAATCTATGGGGAGATCAAAGTACGCATGGTCCTGGTGCCACGGTTTCTCACGCCCGAACGGCGGTTTTACAAGGGCCATCGCCTGAAATATTCGTGTCGGCTCTCCGGCGAGCAGCTCGATTGTGTCGCGAAGCGGACGATAGTTCGCGACCGCCGCGAGTGGTTTGTGCGTGCGGGTAAAACCCATGAACTTGCGCACAAGCGCTGCGCGTTCGTGTGCCGGTATAGCGCTGATGGCAGCCGCACGCTGCTCCGGCTCTGCGTCGTCGAACGACGTGCCGAGAATGCTTTCGACGCGTTCACGCATGGCCCCCTCGTAGGCGACGTTCACGCAATCAGGATCATCTGACCGGCACATAGACTGCAACTCCGTAAGCGCATCCGCAACCATGGAATCCGGAATAGCCTGCTGCACGACGAGAAACCCGTCGCGGTCGTACTGAGCCCGTGCCTCCGGGCCAATTGAGTCCCATCCGATCAACGGGGCAAAATTGCCATGGCTCGTATAAAGGTCCGCGTCGTGGTCGGGGATCGATTTCTCGAAGACGATTTTATGTACCATACGGATAATCCTTCCTCCATACGACGATATATCCATACAGGCCCGGTGCCAATAGACTCCTCGAACCGATACATGTAAAAATTGAACATGTCACGAGTGGATCTTTCGATCAACAGCGCGGCACGATTCTACTGTTCAGCCGACTGGAGCTGGGATACCGGACCGGACGGCCTGTCCGATCGTGACCTGTGGGCTGTTCTAGACGGTGTGGGTACGCTCAAGGTCGGACACACGACGTTTGAGGTCCGCCGCGGTGACGTGTTCATACTCCCTCCACGCGTACGGATCATCGGGCGCCATGATCCATCACAACCACTGGTTGTCGTTGGCATCCATTTTTCGGGGGGAGGCGATCTTCCACTTCACGTCAGAGTCGTTCCGGTCGAGTTTCTCGCCGGAATTCTGGACCGCGTAATCCGTTGCACTTTTATGCGGCCGGGCAACGAGGCTCGGCAGTGGCTCGCCGTCGGCCTTTCAGAAATCCGGACGGCGGACGTCGCACCGGTGTCCGGGACGTTGACCGAAAGGGTGCTCTCGGTATGCGATCGCATACGCGATTGCCCGGGTGACGACTGGAGGGTGGCAGACCTCGCAGTCTCGTTAGGCCTGTCTCAACAGCATCTCAGCCGCCTTTTTATGAAAAGCACCGGATTCTCGCCGCGTGCGTTTATTGTGCACGCGAGGATAGCTGCGGCAAAGGCGTACCTGCACGGTACCTCCCTCCCGTTGAAGCGAGTCGCAGACGAACTTGGCTTTCACGACCAGTCTCACTTCTCACGGCAGTTTTCTCGCCTTGTCGGGGTTTCACCCTCTGCGTATCGGTCGGAACGTCGCGATCACGACGCCGCTCGATCATGAACTCAAGAGCGCCTATACCTCGCGCAGGCGGGTAGCGAGCATGGCTCCTGCCGAAAGCAGCACGAGGAGCATCAGCGCCGAAGATATGGCCCCGGCAAGGCCGGTGACCGTCGACACGAGCGCTGACATGAGCAGGGTCACGAGCCCTATGGCCGTATTTGCGCCCGCCGCAAATACGGCGCGATTCTCGTCGGAGGCCGCGTTTACCAGATAGGTCTTCCGGCCGACCCGGGCTCCGGCGTAGGCGATATTGTGCAGAAACAGAACCACACCGTGCGCGACGGTTCCGACTGCCCATCCGCCGACAACCGGGAGAAGAAAGAACAGGACGCCGACCGCTACGCCGAGGACCGGAGCTATGACAAGCACCCACCTTGCAGAGCGATCAGTAAGCCGTCCCCACACATAACCGGACACCAGCTGCGCTCCTGCGCTTGCGATCAGAAGTGTTCCGAGACCGGAAAAGGAGAAACCCAGTCGGTCGGCGGCGATAACAACGTACAGCGGCTGCAGGAGCGTGATCGAAAGATCAAGGCTTCGGGCAGCGACGAAGCGACGCATATTGTCGTTCTCGCTGAACAGCGCACGCGCCTCCCGAATCGAATCAAAAGGATTCTTCCCGCCGGACGTGCTCCCCGCTTCTTCCTCTATGCGCAGAAAGAGAAGACCCGATACGACCCAGCACGCAGCCGCGGCGGCGAGGAGTGTCAGCAGAGCCTCCGCAGGTGCCCCATCGGTTCCCAGCAGACTGAAAAGCGCTCCGGCGAGGAGGGCCACCCCGCCACCGATCGACGCGCGCAGACCCAGAAGCGTCCCGCGTCGCGGTTTGGGAACGGTTTTGGCCACAGTATCCTTGAAGCTCAGCGACGCAAGCCCGCTCGCGACGCCGAATGCCAGAAAAAGCGCTGCGGTCATGATACCGCCGGCGAGTGCGGGAAGTAGCAGCAATGCACCTGCCATGGTAAGGAGGATAAGGGCCTGAAGCATAGCGACGGAGGCCCAGATCCTGTTTCGACGTGGTCTGCTCCTGACCCATTGAGCCAGGAAAAGCTGAGGCGCAAGAGACCCGGCGTCCTTCAACGGAAGCGGCAGCGATGAGATCGCCGCCGGTACGCCGAGCGAGCTCAGGAGCCACGGGATCGTGAGTCCGGGGTGCGCGAGCTGCTCGGCAAGCTTGGAGAAGGTGCCGCTCGCGATATTCCGGATCGCGTTTGACGGAAGATCGGTGCACGCTCTTTCGGAAATAGCCTCGCACGCTCTGCCTTCCTCGTGCTCAAAGAGAAAATCGTATAACTGCTCGGTTCTGTCGGCGTTCATGCCAACAGCGTACTGAAAAACGTCCGGATTGTGCTATGCTGTCAGGCATGAGCAGACCGCATCCGCAGCGCGTTCGTACCGCGGCGCTTACCGCCTCTTCATTCGCGTCTATGCTGTTTCTCGGTATCGGCGTCGCCATTATTGGTGCAGCGGCACCAGCCATCGGCCTCTCCACCCGCGAAATTGGCCTGTTGCAGGGACTGCAGAATGTCGGATTCGCCGCGGCGGTTATCGTATTCGGCTATCTCGCGGACGTCCGGTCGCATACGCGGCTGCTCATTGTCGGCTGCGTTGCCATGGGGATCGGGCTTGGCCTGTTCTACGCCCACCCCTCGTTTATCCTGAACGCACTTGTCATGGTGGGAATTGGAGTCGGTATCGGCGTGTTCGAGGCGGTGACAGATGCGATGCTCTTCCGGCTCTACCCGAACAGGCGCAGTCTCGCCATCAGCCTGAATCATCTCTTTGTAACCCTTGGCTCACTCGCGATTACGGTCTACATCCTGTTTCTGCAACTTGACTGGCGATCGAGCACGCTCCAGGCAGCAGCACTCACGTTGATACCCGGAATCGTGTACATCTGGTATTCACGACGGCCACAGACGAACGTGGGGGAAACGAAGGCACCCGCCCCGACACTCGGTAGCAGGCTCGCGGTGCTCGGGACCGAACCGCGGATTCTGAATCAGTTTGTCTGCATGATGTGCGCATACGGTATGCAGGTAACGACCATAGGGCTGGTACCTGTATTTCTTATCGAAAACCGGGGGTTCAGCATGTTTGCCGGGACTATGGGACTCGTCGTCTTCGTATCGGGGATAGCCGTCGGACGCGCGTTCATCGGCTGGATCACCCGGGAAGCGTCGATCGTGCGAAACACGACGCTGCATTTCGCAGGCGCGACCATCTGTCTCGCTGCGGTGTACTTCGTCCCGCTCGGGTCAGCGGTGTACCCGGTGCTTTTCGCGGGTGGGCTCATGGTCAGTGGACTGTTGCCTCTGATTATTACCTTTGCGGGACTTACGTACCCCGAGTTCGCGGGACTCGCCATGGGCGCGGTCAAAACGGGTATACCCGTCGGCGGTATCGCTGTTCCGCTGCTCATGTCCGCTCTTTCCGGCGGCGAAGCTGGTCTGGCCGCATTTCTTGTCCCACCGATGGCGGGGTTCACCGGCATAGTGCTTCTGCTGGTGCAGCGCTACCGAATGAGCGGGAACGCTGCGTAGCGAACCGCGGTTCGCGGCAGGCGTATCGCCTCAAGGCGAACGATTGAGTCTACCGGCTCGCGCGGAGCGCTGCTACAAGCTCGAGAAGCTCTGTATCGTCGGGTGCAAGCTCGTCTTCAAGACGGTCGAGGGAGCGTAGAGCGTCCTGAGGTCGCTCGGCGGCCGTGTAGCTTACGGCAAGCAGGAGCAGAGCGCCGGTTCGCGCGGCGTCGGACAGGTCCGCTCGGCGGTCGAGCAGTGGCTCCAACAGCTCCGAAACGGACGGATACATTGAAAGCTCGTAATACAGTTCGGCCTGCATCATGATGTGCGGCTCCCACGTGGGGAAACTCGGGTCGACCCGTTCGTTCGCGAGCAGTGCAAGCGCTTCACGAGGGTCACCCATGCGGTGATACACGGTCGCCCGGTGAAAGTTTACGACCTCCTCGGCTGCCCCGAAATCAATCGCATCACCAAGGGTCGCGAGGGCTACATCGTACAGGCCATCGTCGAGGTAGGCACGAGCTTCGTCAATGAGTTCTTCGGCCATCGCGTCGTCGGTCCACACCGGAGTCGCCGCAGTACCGGCTGTCTGGTCACCTCTGACACCCGCAGCCGCAACCTGACGCACCCGTGCCGAATCGCGGCCGAGATTCCTTACAAGGGTCCGGACAGCAGACGATGCCGCCCGGAGGGCCGGATTACCGGCGCCGGCCACGAGAGACGCGAGCTCATATCGGCCCGGTTGAGAGAGCATAACGCGACCGCCAGGAGCAGAGATTTCGATAAACGAATCAGCCTCAAGGAGCAGAACCGAATCGCGGGGAATGCGGTCGCCTATCGCAAGCGGCTCGCTGCCGACAGGAACGCGTTCGACTACACCTTCCACGTAAACGACTACGAGCTCGTCGGCCCCAAACGCTGCAGACACCCCAGCGAACATCACGGCACCGAAGAGAAACAGTGCAAACCGCGCACGCATCGCCTGCGATCTGATTGTCCTGGTCATTCCTCTACCCCTTTGTTCAGACAGTATAGCCCGGCGGACGCATCTTGACAGCGGCCCACTCAGGGCATAGCGTGAACCTATCGGCACCGGAGGAGCACGATGGTGAGGCGTTTCACTCAAATGGCATTGCTTGTCACTGTGCTCCTTGGTGCTTCCGGCTACCGAATAAGCGCGAAGGAACGGGTTTTTATTGCGCCACCGGACCGCGCAATTCATACGCCTGAAGTGTATGCGGCACTTGCCCCTTTGCTCTCGCGTGCTGCGCATGAGGCGAGCGAGCTTTTTCCGGACCGCTTCGCGGTCACCTCGGGTACGTCATCCTCGGGCACGTTCGATAGCTCGGACTCCCCGACAGCGCGACAAACAGCCGGGGGAGACTACCGACTGACGGTGCTCGCTCAGACAGACGGTGCAAACAGCTCGCTTGTGCTAACCCTGATCCGCGCTTCAGACGGGGCAAGTTCGCCGGTGTTCCCGCTGCTGGGTGCGTGGGACGAGAACCTTCCACGAATGATCGCACACGCAATCCGATATCTGCACCAGTCCTTCACAGGGTTTGATCTGGCCGAGCAGGCAAGCCCTGCCGTGTTTCTGGATGAGTTCACAGCCGACATGGTTTCCATGCTCGATGTAGGTCAGACCGCTCGCATGTTCCCATACTCGGTGGATGTGGGACCCGACGGGAACATTCTGCTCGGTGCGCTCCTGGTCGCAGTCGAACTCGACCGCGTGTACCGGGAAGTCGATAAACCGGGGCGCGAGATCTACACACGGGATTCCATCAATTATGGGATGGACGTACGCGTGAGCCCCGCGGGAACGATCTATTCCCGTACCATGGGCGACGACCTGTTTATTATTCGGCCCGGCTTTCCCCGTTACCAGCGGGTCCGTCTTGGAATCACGTCTGCTGTTGCCTCGGCCGCGCTGAGCGACGGCAGTTATGTAGCGACATCCGGCAACAACAGCAGACGGGTTTACGAAGGACAGGTGGAGTCGCTCGATCTCGCACTCCACCCGAATGCGTACATGAACGTTCTGGCCGCCGGACCGGAAGCAACGATCTGGACCTGGGATATGGTCGCAGGCGCGCTGCTTGTGTTCACCGCTTCAGGTGAGCGCACCGATACCATTGTTCCCCTCATGTCGGAACAGGACCGCCGAGCGGTACGCGCTCTCCGGGTTCTCGACGACGGGTCCTTTATCGTGCTGACCATGAACGCCCTGTACCGCCTCGATCGAACAGGCGTCCCGGTCTGGACTATGGACAACTTCCCGCAGCCGCTGAGGGGGGACTTCGCCATGATCATGTCCATGGCTGTCGATGAAGAACGAGGGTACATATATCTGCTGAACCCGACCGGACAAAGGATGGTGCGCCTCTTCGACCCTGACCTCGCGCAATCGCCTGAGCAGTTCGATATCGACGTCGCTGAGCTCAGGCAGCGGGATGGTGCAGACGCACTCGAACAACTCGCGGATCTGTACGAGGAAGCCGGTGCGTACGGACTCGCCCTTGAAGCGCGCCGCGCTCTCCTGAGCCGCGATCCGTTTGACGTCGGGATCAGCGATGCCTTTGACCGGAGCGAAGGGCGTTTCCTGGCCGGACACGCCCGCACCGGCGTGCGTAACGCGCTTGAAGTGCTCAGGACCATAGGTCCTGAAACGGCACGACCACTGTACGTCGGCACCGTGCAGCAGTACGAGCAGGCCCTCGCACGGCTGAGAAACAGCCCTGAGGACCGGGCTGAGGTTGCTTCAGAGCTTGCTGAGTTTCAACGCAGGTTCAGCGAATTCGAGTCACCCCGCATACGACCTCCCCGACTCGATATTGCCGGTCTGACCGATCTCTTCCCGGCGCTTATACAGACCTATCAGACCACTGCAGCCGGATCGGCTATTGTGACAAATACACTCGACGAGGATCTGACCGACGTGTCGGTTCGAACGTCCTTTCGCTTCACCGACTTCCCGGATGAGAGCGAGACGGTTTCGAATCTGGCTCCCGGCGAAACGGCTGAACTGCCGCTGTTTCTGACGCTGTCGCCGGATGTATTGTCGATACAGGAAGACATACCGGTACTTCTCGAGCTCACCCTCCGCTATACACGAGCCGGAACAGCCGAAACGTTCACGAGAACACAGACCGTCAGGGTGCGTCGCAACACGGCCCTCCTCTGGGATGACTCTGGAAAGCTCGCGTCATTCGTTACCCCGAACGATGTACTTGTCCAGGATTTTGCCCTTGCCGCACTTCAAGGCGCGCCCGTGCAGTCAAGCGGCATCATTCCTCGCACCGTGCTGAACGCGGCAACAATTGCCAACTCCCTTGGCGTGTTCGGCATACGCTACATCGAAGACCCTGAGTCACCCTTTACCGAGGTGTTCGGCGTTGACGGCGTTCTCGATACCGTTCGCTTCCCGCGTACGACGCTGCGACTTCGCACGGGAGACTGCGATGACACGTCTGCACTTCTATCGTCGCTGTACGAGGCAACCGGTATAGCAACCGCAATCATGACCTCACCAGGCCACGTGTTTATTGCCTTCGATACGGGCGAACCTGCGGCAAACCGGTGGATATTCGAGGGAGATGGGACCACGGTTATTCCTCACAACGGCACACTGTGGATACCGGTGGAAACCACCATCCTCGACGAGGGCTTCGTGGCGTCGTGGCGGGAAGCCTCCCGGCTGATGCGCGCGCACGAGGGTGAAATAGAGTTCCTGCCGCTTGCAGACCAGCGCTCGTCATACCCGCCCATCCCGCTCGGCCCCCCGGCGTTCCAGATTGTCGCGCCACCGGCAGCGTCCATTCAGGTAACTGCCGAAGACACGCTTCTGGACCTCAATGGCCTGTTGTACGCGGCTCGCGTCGAGGAGCTCACCAGGCAGGCCTCGTCGGACACCCGGGGGGGTACCGCATGGGCGGGACTTCAGAACCGGATCGGAAGCCTCCACGCACGGGCGGGGGACCTTGTATCCGCACGCAACGCGTTCGCGCAGATCGAACGGGTATCGCCCGACAACGTCCCTGCCCTCATTAACCTCGCGAATCTTCTCCTGCTCGAAGGCGATTTTTCCGGTGCCCTGGAGCGCGCCGAACGCGTCCTGGCCATGCGGCCACGATCGGTGGCCGCCATGAACCTTGCGCTGCAGGCCGCACTGGCCGGTGGCCGGACACCGTACGCACGGAGCATGCTGACGGACCTCCACGCGGTAGACCCGACGCTCGCCGGTCGTATTGCTGCCGCTCATCCAGGCATACTGGGTGAGGTACTACCCGAACCGCGGGAAGCGCTCGGCGAACGCGCGAGCTCAGGCGTTGCCACCCTGCCCGAGCTCCTGTGGGTGTTCGACGACGAGTACTGACCAGTCCGGCTTGGTTCCGCGGGAAACACTTAAGGTCATTCGGTCTCCGTCGGTGGTTTCGATATCGAAAAAGTGTCGCCTCACGTATCGCTCGCCCGAGCCGTGTCTACACGGCCCGGTGTCCTTCCGATTGGCGAACACACGGGCGACCGTATACGTCCGCTCGCGCCAGCGAAACCGGCGCGGGACGCCCGGAATACCGGTAGCCATGGATTCAGTCATGAACGAGCCCGGTTCCGGTTCAATAGCTTCGGGAACCATGCGTCGACCATCGCCGGACAGGCTCTTACGATCCTCCATGCTCTACCTCCATAAGGTAGTCACCGTCGACCGTCGGCGACTGACGCACGCGCTCACCGTCGGGGCCGACTATAAAAGCCGGACCCTGCCAGAACAGGTCCAGAAAGCGTCCGTTGAGGCTCGTACTGAGCCCGACATCCACGTCGGTCCGGGCGATCCGTTCCGGAAGGGCGGTATCAAAGCGGCGTCGCACCGATTCGTCCCAGAACTCTCCGTTTGCACGTACGTCGATCCACGCGTCGACGTCGCCAAACAGCGCCTCCCACGCCTCGAAGTAGCTGTCCCGGCAGATCGTGACGGAGAACTCCACATCCTCCACCGTGAATGGTCGCGCCTGCTCTACCTCACCGGGAACGACTCCGAGAATCTCACTTTCATACTCGGTGAGAAACACCTTATCCTGCTCGTAGGCAACCCGTCCCTCGTCGTCGATTACCCAGAGCCGGTTGTGCACGCCCTGCGTTCCAGGAGCGGGAACAAAGCCACTGCCGGCAAGAATCCAGACACCATGCTGCCGTGCAACGCTGCGCCAGATCGACAGGATTCGACCGCTTCTTCGCCGCGCGGCAGACGCGACAAACTCGCGCACCTCGCCCAGCCGGTCCTCCGGCGGGTCGGAGTCGGACCCGGAGAGAATCTCAACCACCCCGGGTGGGATATTCTCCATCTCGAGCTCGCCGTTGCCGTCAATGACGTCGGCAAAGAGGCCGAAGGTTGAAACGTATTCCGGGAAGACGACGAAGTCTGCGGCGTGCTGCTCCTTTGCCTCGATCACCAGCTCCTCGACGCGATCGTGAAACGCGGCCAGGGATCGGTAGTCCACCGAATCCACCGAGAATTGCACCAGCACTGTCGTAAGGTCATCCGCGGGAAGTGCCCTCACGAGTCCAAGGAAGACCCCGAAAACCAATACTACGCGGAAGACCTCTCGTCGTCCCTGCATGTCAGGAGCCTACTTCAATCGTTCGGGAAATGTCTAATCCCGAAGTACAGGACCTGGCGTGTGGCCATTCCTGCGTCCGGCCGCTCGTCGAACCTTCCCTCATCCCGCGAAATACGGTCGTTTCGCGGGTGCCACCCGAAAATAGTGATTCCTGTAATTCAACATATCCTCCTATAATTACCTGTGACCAACGCCGCGTAGACCACCGTGCGGCTCCGTACACGCGTCGTGGCGCGTTATCGGGACGACAGGAGGACAGAGTGATTTCTACGATTCTGGCAGCTGCGGGCGTCGCTGTAGCTCTCGTCATCGGGCTTGGGCGGCAGTGTACGGTGTTTACTGCGTGGAAGGGTGGAATAGGCATCTTCCGTCGCTATCCGCAAAAGCGGCTGACAGGCGCCATTGTTGCGATTTCGTTACTGGCCATTTCGCTTGCAACCGGTCCGCCTGCACGCCCGGTACCTTTTGCAGTTGCAATTGTCGTTCTTCTTGTGATCGCGTTTCTCTTCCGGCTTGAGTGGATGTTCCCCGCTCTGAACCGGGTCATGCCCGTTCAAGCGGAAGAGGCGAACCTGGACGATGATGCACTCGTCATGCTGGTCACTGGTTCAGATCCGACTGCTCCCGGCGAATCGGACACGAGCGAACAGGTCTCTCGAGCGTATCCGTTGGACCGCATGGTCATTGCCCGCCACCTGGTCCACGACACGATTGGTTCTACGCCGGTCGTCGTGACCTATTGCGCGCTTTGCCGAAGCGGGCTCGCCTTCCGTGCGGAAGTGGACGGGAACACCGCCCGCTTTCGCGTTGTCGGGGTGTTTCGGCGCAATCTGATCATGGAGGATGATGTATCATTCACGCTGTGGCAGCAGGCAACCGGTCATGCCGTGTTCGGACCGTACGCGGGCACAACGCTTGAGCTGCTTCCGTCGGTGCAGCTGCCCTGGGGCGCTGCGAAGCGCGATTCCGGTTCATCCCTGACACTTGCAATGGAACCCCCCGATACCCGCCCTGCTCCGTTCGCTTCGAATCGAGGGTTCAGGTTACTGAAACTCGCGACCGACCACGTGACTGTGCCCGGGTACACGAAGCTTTCAGACCGGTTGCCGAGACGTGAGACGGTCTTTGGTGTGGTGGTCAACGGGTCAGCACGAGCCTATCCGGAAAAACGGTGCCGTGAGGCTGGACGTTTCACCGATACGCTCGGTGGGGTCCGGCTTGACTTCGTATATGACCAGGACCGACAGACTCTGATCGTAACACGCGCAGACGGCACGCCACCGCCGGCGATCGAAAAACACTGGTGGCTCGGCTGGAACGAGTTCCACCCGGAATCGACGGTGTGGGAGCCATAGCGGCTACTCCGGTGCCGGGCCTCGTGATATCATCCTGTTGTGAACGACGCGGCAATAGGGAGTGCAACCATCTCACCGGCACTGGGTGCACAAACCCTGGCGGTGATCGTTGGTTCTGCCGCGCTCGGGATCGGTGTGTTTTTGTGTGCAACACATCGCACCGCCGTTCTTCGCAGCTACATGACCTTCGTGACATCGTTATTTCTGTTCGTGCTCTCGTTCTGGTTCAGTGGCATCAGTCGAGCGATCCTTGCCCTGTCGCCCGACTCGAATGGCCTGGCCCACCCCGTATCGACGATCGTGAGCACGCTTTCGGGCGCGTCGTTTCTCGCCGAAGCAGTCGGAGGAATCATGCTGGTTCTTGTGCTTCCACGGCTGACGTACGATTTGTTTAACCGCAATGCCCCGGCCTTCCGGCGGCCTGTGTCACGCATTGTCGCTCTTGGTATGGCCGGACTCGCCCTGTATACCGTGTTGTTTGGAAGCAGGTGGGCGCCGTTGGTCCTGATTACGCTGATGTACGCGGTCGTTACGATCTCTATCTTTGAACTGTTTCTCCGGATTGGTTTTGTCCGGCGGACCAAACAGTCGGGTTCGGCTGGAACACCTGCATCCAACACGGACCTCGTCGCGGCGGTCCGGGTTTTTTTGTGGGTATCCATTGTATTTCTGCCACTCTTTATCACCGACGTCATCATTTCATTGCCCGACGCAGGTCAATGGACGCAGCACGTAATCGTGCGAACCATCGACAACCTCTCAGTGCCGCTTTACTTTATTGTCCTCGCAGTCGGCTCGGTCGTGTTTGCGTACCGCTTCCTGAACGAGCCGCCCCTGATGGCAGACGAACGCGTGAGCGCTTTCGCGTGCGAGCGGTATCGATTAACCGAACGAGAGGCGGAGGTCGTCGAATACATAATGGAGGGTTTTTCGGTCAAGGACGCCGCAACCGCGATGAAGATCAGTCCGAAGACCGTGGAGAACCATCTGTACAGCGTGTACCAGAAAACCGGCGTAGCAAACAGGATTCAACTCTTCAATCTGTTCGAGAGTCGGCGAAGATCGTAGCTGCAATGTCTACGTCGATCCGCGAATACCCAAGGCATGGGGAGTTTTCCTCAATCCGCAGCGGGCTTTTTCTTATTTTCCGCGTACGAAGAGGAAGTATAGTCGGTTCTATGAGTACGACAAAACGCTTCGTTACGTTCAGTGGGATCACATTTCTTTTTTCGTGGCTGCTGTGGCTCCCGGTCGTCATATTGGGACTCCCAACTACCTCTCCGGGGACCGGGGCTGTGCTGTTCTGGGCGGGGGGATTCGGACCAAGTCTGGTTGGCGCGATATACCTCCTGGCGAGCCGGCCGCGACAGCGCCCAGCCGAGTTAATCGCTCGCGTAAGCAACCCCTCGCGCATTGGAGTGAAATGGACCGTCGTCGCCCTCTTCTTTTATCCCCTTGCATTTATCCTTAGCGTTTTGATCGCAGGTTCGTTCGGGAGCGGCTTGCCGGAAATGGGAGGGTGGACCGCAGCAAGCGAAAGCCCCTGGATGGTGGCGCGTACCATGATCATGATTCTTCTACTTGGTCCGGTATCCGAAGAAATCGGCTGGCGCGGTTATGCGTTGCCGCTGCTGCAGCGTGAGCATTCTCCGATAATCGTGTCACTCATTATTGGCGCGGTGTGGTGGGCCTGGCATATCCCGCTGTTTTTCATGGAGGGCACTCTCCATGCCTCTCAGGGCATCCTCTCAGCGTTCTCGGCGGGGTATCTCGTAACGGTATTGAGCTACTCGGTATGGTTTACCTGGATATACAGTCATACCAGATCGAGCATACTCGTGGCGATTCTCGCACACTTTTCGGTCAACGCTACAATCGCTATGGCTTCGCCCTTCGAGCCCGCAATCTTCGCTATAGCCACCGTTATTCTGGCAGCAGGTGCGTTCTTTCTACATCCGAAATCCGAGCGACGTGTTTCGTCGAGCGTACCCAGCGTGAGCACCTGACGGAAACGCCACGTGCATTGGTAGCGTTTCCGCGTCGTCTCGTGGAACCGTACCGCAGGCGGAGATCATTGTACCGGCGGCCCCAATCGGACCAACGACCAGGAAGAGCCAGTGCAGCCAACCAGCGCTCCGCGTAATATGCTCAGGCGCTGTTCTATCCGATTTTGCGC
>JBKHAN010000063.1:0-15073 GCA_046542845.1 Spirochaetaceae bacterium | reverse complement strand
CCTCTTCCCGCCGATGTGCTGCTCGCATCATCGGCATAATCCGGGAGTACCATCGTCGAGCTTCCACGCTCGCGCGTGCGTCGGTCCCGTATTCCGGCAAGATGTCACTCAAGCGGTCCGTCGCATCGAAGCCTGGTCCCTACGGTGGTTCGAGTTATACGCGATACGTTTGTCAACCTGACTACCCTCAAGCCGGGCGTAGCTCGCTATTCGACAAGCAGAATCTGTACGTCGCAGACATTCGTGTTGGTCGGGCCGGTTTTATATAAGGCGTCGATATTCTCGAAAAAATGATATGAGTCGCTCGCTTCTATCGTCGCGGCTATCGAAAGCCCTGCCTCACGAGCCGTGCGAGCAAGGTCAGCGGATGCGAAAGCTCCCGCGGCGTCGGTGGGACCGTCATTACCGTCAGTTGCGGTCGATAGAAAGGTCACACCATTAAAAGCCTCGGTTCGCGCTGCTATTTCACCAAGAAACGCGAGAGCCATTTCCTGGTTGCGACCGCCCTTGCCCGATCCTTTCAGTGTTACCGTGGTTTCGCCGCCCGCGAGAATGCACGCCGGTTTCGCGACCGGCTGGTCAAACCGGACGAGATCCCGGGCTATGCCTGAGAAGAATTTTGCGATTTCACGCGCTTCACCGGTAAGCTGTGAGGTCAGCACTATCGTTGTGTAGCCCATATTTTCGGCCTCGCGTCGAGCCGCGTCGAGCGCGAGGGCATTCGTACCTATGAGCACGTTGTACACGCGCACGAAGCTCTTGTCTCCTGGTTTCGGCGTCTCCTCAATCTTACCACGCACACCCGCCTCGAGCGTCGCTCGGACCCGGTCGGGTAGCCTGTCGAGGATGCCGTAGTTTCGTGCGATGCGCAATGCGTCCTCGAACGTCGTCGTATCGGGCGCGGTCAGGCCGGACGCTATGCTTTCAAGCTCGTCGCCAACCACGTCGGATAGAATGAGACTGACCGTCGTTGCCGGGTGAAGGTGGCTGCACAGTCGTCCGCCCGATACCGCCGAGAGGTGCTTGCGTATACAGTTTATTTCCTGTATCGGGGTTCCTGCGTCGAGCAGCAATCCCGTGGTTTTCTGTATGTCGTCGAGCGTGACTTCGGCACCGTCGGCAGTCGCTGGAAGCGTGAGCAGGGCCGATCCACCACCTGATATCAGGACAAGGCAGAGCGTCTTTTCGTCTGCGTTTTCCGCTTTTTCGACGAGCTCGCGTGCAGCGGAAACGCCGTGTTCGTCCGGTACCGGATGGCCCGCTTCGCGTAATGCTATGTGCTTCAGATCCTGCACGTGTCCATATTTCACGACGATCAGCCCGTCGGAAATGCGGTCACCGAGGACCTGCTCAACTCCGAGCGCCATCGATGCTGTCGCCTTGCCTGTGCCGAGAACGAGGATAGTATCGTAGTCGGTAAGCTCAAATGAGAGCGTGTCGACCTCGGTTGCAATGGTAAGGGTTTCTCCCTGCACGCTCATGCAATCGCATATCATGCGCACCGGATCGACGCGCTGAAGCGCCGCTCGGGCGATTCGGTCTACCGCCGAGATATTCATACGTTCATCCTCCGGGAAGAACTTTTAGCCGACCCGGCATCTGCTCGAGCGTGTTCGAGCATTGCTTCGGCCTGCGCCAGATTTCTCCTGATCCACGGAAGCTGGGACCACTCGAGTGCCTGCCTGAAAAACGCGACAGCCTCAGCAGGTTCTTCGCGATTGTTCAGGTAAATGGTACCGGCGTTGTTCAGTGCGTGTATGTTCGTCGGGTCAAGACCGGCGGCGTGTCGAAAGTGAGCTATCGCCTGGTCCCAGCGCTCTTCGGACATGCGTGCGTTGCCGTCTTCAAAGGATCGGTGGGCCGCCGTTACGTTCGCGTATTTTTCATCATCGGATGTAAGGTCGATTCTCGCATCGAGGACAGCAATCTCGCCGTCGGGAGGATCAAGTTTTCGTGCCCGCCGGTAGTAATCGTGAGCGGCGGCCCGCTTTCCCGATATATAGTAGAGATCGGCGAGTACTTTCACTCTCGGGTAATACTCGCCATAGTTCTCCAGTTCGGTGAGCAGCAGCGGTTCAGCCTCGTCGTACTGCCCGAGCGCGATGCAGGTCAGTGCAAGGTTGTGTCGAACACCCGGAGCGTCCGGTCTTGCGGCGATAATCCGTCGAAAGAGCTTCTGTGCCTTCTCGAAGTCTCCTGCGGCATACGCGGTCAGGGCTCGGCGCTGTACCATCCGGTCTCTGATTCTGGTGATCATGTCTTACGTCGAACCTCTTGTGCTGCCAGTCGTTCGTAGTACTGTACGAGACCGCCGTGGTCATCCTTCTCTTTTCCGTCGACCTTAAGCGCCTGCATTATCTCCATGACCTGGCTCGTCAACGGAACCGGAACACCGATATCGTGGGCCGTGTCGAGTGCGTTTTGCAGATCCTTGATGTGCAGCTCAATCCGGAAGCCCGGCTTGAAATTGCGCTCGAGAACCAGCGGCATCTTTGCGTTCAAAACGGTGCTCCCTGCGAGCCCTCCTTTAATGGCGTCAAAGACCTGTTCGGGGTCGACGTTAGCCTTGGTTGCCAGCACCATCGCTTCAGACATCGCGGCTATGTTGAGCGCGACGATGATCTGATTTGCAAGCTTGGTGACATTCCCCGCACCGATATCGCCGCAGTGAACCGCAGATCCCCCCATAACGAGAAGCAACTGCTCTACCTTGCCGAACGCATCCGCCGGTCCACCCACCATAATGGCGAGTGTGCCGTCGATCGCTTTCGGTTCGCCACCACTGACCGGGGCGTCTATCATCGTTACTCCATGCTCGTTCAGCTTTGCTGCGACCTGCTGGGAAACTGCCGGAGCTATTGAACTCATGTCTACGACTATCGAGCCCGAGCGAGCTCCCTCGATGACACCATTCTCGCCGAGTATGACCTCCTGAACGTGAGGAGAGTTTGGAAGCATGGTGATGATGATGTCCGATTGTTCGGCGACTTCGCGGGGTGAATGCCCGTCGGTAGCACCCGCGGTAACGATCTCCTTGACCGCTTCGGTCACCACGTCGTGAACGACCAGCGAGTAGCCGGCGGCAAGAAGGTTCTTCGCCATCGGCTTGCCCATAATACCCAGACCGATGAATCCAATTTTCATATTGTTCCTCCGAGAAGTGTAGTGTCGTTAAGGCATGGAGACGGGGTCCCCGATCGGGGACCCCTGCTATACAGTGTGCTTACATGAACAGAGAAAGAATGAGTACGAAGATGAACGACGCCACACCCTGGATACCGGTCGACACCGTCCATAGTTTATAGCCCATGGAAGCCGGCATTCCGGCGAATTGCGTGACTACCCAGAAATAAGAGTCGTTCGCGTGCGATACAACAACCGCACCGGATCCGATTGCCAGGACGGTCAGAACCGGATTGAGCCCGAACACATCCAGAAGCGGAGCCATAATTGCGGCCGTCGTGATTATCGAAACAGTACCGCTTCCCTGCGCGATTTTAAGCGCTACAGCGATCAAGAACGGCAGGAACAGCCCAAGTTGCAGGCCACTCATTGACTCTTCGATGAACGGAACCATCGGCGAGTTCTGCAGAATGCGACCGAACGCACCACCTGCACCGGTAATCGCGAGAATGAGTGCGGCGTTCTGTACGCCCTGTCCAATCCATTCGCTTCGTGCGGTGACGCGGGACTTCTTCGGTACGAGTGTCAGCGCTACAAGGACGCCGATGATAAGCGCAAGCGCCGGAGCACCTATGAATCGCGAGAACTCATAGAAAGCGCCTTCGCCGAATGGTCGTCCCGGCAGTTGAGCGATTGAACCGAGCACGATAAGCAGGATCGGGACAAGCAGCGGCAGCATCGAGTGGAATGAACCAGGAAGTGTACCGTATTTTGCTTTCAGGTCGTCGTACGATTCTTCGAGTTCTGTACCGAGATCGTATTTCGATGCGACCTTTGTGGCGTACAGATAGCCGGCGAACATACTGACCAGCGCGGCAAGAAGGCCGAAAATTATGACCGCACCGAGGTCTGCATTCAGTTCGGCGGCGGCGGCAACAGGTCCGGGAGTCGGTGGAACGAGCGCGTGCGTCGCGTGGAGTCCGGTACCGAGTGCGACGGCCATCATGGCCATTGACTTTTTCGCCTGTACCGACAGCGCCTTGTTCAGCGGTGTGAGAATGACGTATCCGGAGTCACAGAAGACCGGAACCGACACGACAAAACCGGCAAAACTCATCGCGAGTGGCGACCTCTTTTCGCCAACGACGTTCAGAATGGACTGGGTTATAGAGATGGCCGCGCCGGTTTTCTCGAGAATCGTTCCGATAATCGTACCGGAAATTATCACAATCCCGATATAGCCCAGCGTCCCGCCGAACCCTCCGGTAACATGATTTATGATCTCGCTCAGCGGCATGAGAATTGCCAGTCCGTAGAGAAATGCGACGCTGATCAGGACAACGAACGCGTTTACCTGCAGCTTCGCGGTGCCGTATATGATCAGTACGACGGCAACTACCAGAAGCACCAGTGCAATTGGACCTGATACCATATGAACCTCCCTTAGCAATTGAAGTGATGGATACCCATCAGTCTCAGTGTAGGGCAGGAAATTCACGAGACCAATGTGCCTGTAAACCAATTACACACGATAGTTTTGTGCTGACAGACCAAATGCGGTGGGCGTAAAGGCTTGCTGGTTGTCGGAAGGTGTGCACTGTCGAATCAGGTGCCCAAACAGCAAGTAAAGCATCTCGCGTTCACGCCAGTTCGAGACCGGATCCAGACCGGATAGTTCGCAGAGGCGGTTCATCCGGAAAACAACAGTGTTTTTGTGTATACCAAGGCGTTCTGCTGCGCGTGTGGGACTCATGTTTTCTTCGCGCAGAACCATAAATGTCCGACCGAGCTGTTCGAGCGTCGTTTCGTCGATTTGAGGAGATGCCTGCATGCACGCAAGCATCGCATCGAAGACGCTGTGCCAGAGCTCAGGAGCGATCGAATGAAGGAACAGTTCGTGCGTGTGGTCGGTAAAAAGGGCGCGCCTTTCGGTACTGCTGTGTAGCGTCCACAGCGCGGTGCGGAGCGATATCCGGTACCGGACCGGCAGTTCCTGAACGGGTCCTGAAGCACAGCGGAGAAAAGGCGGCAGACCAGCCCCGTCGACGCACTCGTCGACGCCATCGCAGTAATCACGGAAGCAGCACCGAATGCTGCCAAGTATGGCCGAGTGCGACGTCTTCACCGATTTAAACACCGTCACATGGCCGGATGAACCCACGAATGACAAATCGTCGCCGGTATGGTGCCTGCTCGCCTTCATAACCTTCAGATACTCGGTGGGCGCGCACCCGTCAGCAAGCTCGAAGACGAGTGGCATGCGCGGTGTGTCCGCATCGTACCCACAGCGATGCATGAGGTCGCGAAGCTGCTCGGCGTCCACGCCATCCTGATACAGCAGTGCGTCAACGAGAATTTTCTTGCGGTCCTGCCGATGCTCAAGCTGCTCGCGTTCCCATTCATACTCGAGCATCGCCTCGATGGCGGTCCGGACGGTGTGGGCGACTTCGCCGACGTCCTGGGACGGGCCGGTGAGACCGACAACACCGATTACCTCTCCCCGGTGGCGTACCGGAAGATTGACGCCGGGGGCTACGCCTGGCGGGTTTCGGGCGTCTGCCGATACGACCGCCACCTCGCGGTTCTCAATCACGAGTGTATGCGCTACTTCGTGATACATGCCTATACGGTGGCTGTCGCGTGCAGCAATAATGATCCCATCGGTATCCATGACGTTTACATTGTAACGTATCGTTGCGCAGAATCGGTCAACGAATTTTTGGGCGATTCTGGTCGGGATCATGAGTGCCTACCCTGAGCGATGGTATCATGCGCAGGTTGAACGCGCTACACGGAGAAACCTGGCGCGCGGACACAGTTTGCGCATTGACGACACCGCGAGTGTCCCGGTTAAGCTTCGATAGAAGCGATAAGGGGAAAGTCATGACCGAAACAGTCAGGCTGTCAGAGGCCGATGTCGTTCTGAGCGCATGCCGGGACAGAGTTGTCGAACTTGGTCTTGCGATGAGTATTTCAGTTACCGATCCTCGAGGCGATCTTGTCGCCATGTGCAGGACCGACGGCGCCTCGTGGCGCACACCCGATATCTCGCGGGGTAAGGCTGTTGCATCGGCCTGCATGGGACGGCCGAGCGGCGAACTCAGTCAGCGGGCGGGTGACGCAATATTTCTGCCATTTACAATGATACAGGGAGGGCACTTCATTATGGGGCAGGGAGCTGTGCCTCTGTACCGCGACGGAGAACTTGTCGGAGCGGTCGGCGTCAGTGGCGGGACACCGGAGCAGGACGAAGAGGTGGCCCGGGTCGGAGCCCGGGCGGCAGGTCTTTCAGACTCCTAACGGGCCCGTTTCGCAAACGAAGGGGCGTATTGCGCTGCAGCGAGTATAGCCTCTTTCATGCCGGCCGAGTCGGCTTTACCCGTCCCGGCGACGTCAAACGCGGTCCCGTGATCGACCGACGTACGGAGAATCGGCATTCCGAGCGTTACCGAAACCGTGCGGTAGAAGTCGTAGGTTTTTGCGGCGATGTGTCCCTGGTCGTGGTAGAGCGACAGAACGGCGGCAAAACGGCCTTCGACTGCCATGTGAAATATGGAATCGGCGCCAATTGGACCGGTGATATCAAGACCGGCAGCCTGTGCCGCTTCGACCGCGGGTCGAATCTCAACATCGTCTTCGTGACCGAACAGACCGTGTTCTCCACAATGTGGATTCAACCCGGCAACTGCTATGTCTCTCCGTTCGACCCCGAGTTGTTCGAGTGCTTCGGTACAACGGTTGAGGTAGTCGAGAATCCGTTCCTTCCTGATCATGTCTATCGCCTTGCGAAGCGATACGTGGCGGGTCAGAAAGAATATTCGCATCTTGTCGACCTGAAACAGCGTCAGAGGGTCACTGGTGCCCGTCAGCGCACCGAGGATCTCCGTATGACCGATGTACTCGACCTTCGCGGCGCGAAGCGATTCCTTGTTGATCGGTCCGGTCGCCATAGCGTGTATGCGGCCTTCGTTGGCCAGATGCACTGCCTTTTCTATGTACTCGTACGCGGCGGTACCGCACGGTGCCTGTACGGTCCCCATTTTCAGACTGCCGATCTCTATGTTGTCAAGGTCGAGTACTTCGATGATACCCGCTGCGCCCGTGGCTTCTTCCGGCGAGGAAACGGTCCGAATCTCGGGTTTGACCTGCACGAACGAACACGCCTGACGCATAACGTCCGCATCGCCGATAACCAGCGGAATGCACGACTCGTACACCTCCGGTGACTGCAACGCGCGCGCGGTGATCTCCGGTCCTATGCCTGCCGGGTCTCCGATAGTGATGCCGATTACTGGTTTCATGTGTTCTCCTGTTGCGCGCTCCGTGGAAGCGCGTCGAGACGTTCCAGAATGCTGCGGACACATACCGTTGCCGCATCCGTACCTCCTACCATACCGCCTTTGCTCACGATTCGTAACCCGTCATGGGCCCCTCCGATCAGTGTCCCTTCGGCTGCCAGTGGAATAATTTCCCGCATAACCGCAACGCCTTCAGCCCCCGACGCTTCACACAGTGCAACCGTAATGTCGCCGCCGCTCGCGTAGACGCCACCGAGGCTCGGGACGGAATCGAGCAGCTTCTCTGCTACGCCGGCGAGGCTTCGATTGATAAGTGTAGACAGCGCCTCGGCGGTGGTGTTGCGTTTTTCAGCCTGCTGCTCCAGGTCGAGTGTCCCTGAGATATCGAGATGGTTGGAGCTGATGCACAGGACCCTCGACTGCTTGTCACGCAGCATACGGGTAACTCGATCGATTTCCTCGTTCCTCTGCTCGTCGTCGTCCAGAACCCGTTCGGCGCTTAAGAAAGCTGTGGCAACGTCCATGTGCTCGAAACTGTGTCTGAGCTGTTCGATGGTAAGCGAGGTGACGCTGCCGACGCACATGAGAACCTGAGGGCGTACTCTTGTACTCGTCTGATCGAACAGAAGCTGCCGCGCTACGGCAGTGGTAAAGGGCCCCGGATCAACGCTTATGAAGGGGATGCCGCTCTTGAGAACTGCCATGGCGATCACATCCAGGTCGGCGTCGGTTATAGCATCGAAGACGACGAGCGCTTTCGTGTTCCTCTGTACGTTCTCGAGTTCCCTGGTAATGGCCGCTTCACCCTGGTAGACCGTTTCAAGATCAATAGTGTGAACCGGGTACTTTGTCTGCGCCTCAATAATGCGTTGCACCCTTGACGTCCGTACCGGCATCTTCGGATCCCTGGCAGCGTCGGTTCGTTCAAGCAGTACCCCGTTGACAAGGAGGTAACCGCCGACCGCAATCCTGCCGGCCTGGGGAAACACGGGGACCGCGACAGCGATACGGGTGTCCGGGAGCGCGTCGAGCATGGCGTCGATTTCCGAGCCGACATTGCCACGCAGCGTGCTGTCTATTCGCTTGTTGTAGATCTGTATTTCGTTACCGGAGACACACGAGACCGCATCGTAAACCCGCTGGTACGCCTCCGGTGCGGGTAGCCCCCTGCTGTCCGTTGGAATCGTGACCACGTCGTAGCATGCCTGGTGTTCATCGCTCAGCCGCTGTGGCTTGAGCACCGTACAGCTACGGAGCCCGAGTTTACCGAGGAGTACGCCCGTGGCGTTGGCTCCGGTCAAGTCGTCGGCGATGATACAGCAGCGAATCATGATATGCTTCCCTGTATACCCATGCTCTCAGTTTACACCCAATTGACTTTCCCCTGAAGCTCAGATACACGTAGTTCGGTGTCAACCGTACTCGCCGCCGTCGCCCGCCTTGTGCTTCTTGCCGCCCTGGGGTATCTCATGTTTCGCCCGGAGTTCATGCGGAAGCACGTGCTTACACCACTCGTGTTTACCACCATAAACATCCTGTTTCCCTTCTACTTCATTGCCAACTTCGGCGAGAACTGGGACAGCGCTGCGGCTGTCGGGCCGACCTGGCTCATAGGGGCTGCCCTTTTATGCGGGGTGATGATGGGCGTACAGGGCATGTACATGCGGCGTCTTGTCGGGCGCAGGTTCGGCATACCGACCGACCACCCCGCGGAAGTCGCTACGCTCGGAGCACTGCATAACGCGGGGTATATCCCGATTCCTATCATGCAGGCGCTCTTTGGCGGCCCGGTCATGATCTATCTCTTCTTCTACACGCTCGGATTCAACCTGATATTCTGGACAATCGCCGTGGCGCTCGTGCGGGGAGGACCGAAGCAATTCGTGTTTCGCCTCAACGCCCCGACAGCCGGACTTGTGCTCGGGATTCTGCTCGCGGCGACCGGCTGGTACGACCTCATACCGGGGCTGCTGCGGCGGGTTATGTCCCTCGCGGGTTCCATCAGCCTGGATCTGGTGCTGGTCGGTCTCGGAGGCGTGCTCGCGAGGATCAGCACGCAGGCCGGGGTGGACCGGACCGACTGGAGCAGGTACGTTGTCTACCGTTCTTTCGCCTATCCGGCGGCGGTGCTGCTGTTCCTGTGGGTCATTCCGCTCGGCGGCATACCGTCAGCGGTCGCGGTCGCGCTCCCGGTCGGTATCGTGCTTCAAGCCTCCTCCCCCCCGGCGACGAACCTTATGCTGGTCGCAGAGGCCTATGGCACGCACGAGCAGGTGGAGGTCTTCGGGCGAGGCGTTATCGTGTCCTATCTCGCCTCGGCAGTCGCGATACCGGTGTTCGTTACGCTGGGGTTTCTCGCGTTTTCGTGAGCCGGTATGCCCCGCGCGCGCGAGCGCCGCGGATCAGCGTTTCGCGAGCGCTTCGATCGTCTCAAAAAAACCGGGATAGGTCACCGCCGCACGCTCAGCGGTGTCAACGCTGACACCCGTCTCGGAAGCGAGCCCCGCCACCGAGAGCGCCATGACCACACGATGGTCGCCGTGCCCGTGAACCTCTCCGCCGCGCAGGCGCCCGGGGTGTACGACAAGACCGTCGTCGTGTTCGTCAACGGCGATCCCGAGGCGTCCGAGCTCCGCCGCCATGACGGCTACCCGGTCGGTCTCCTTCTGTCGCGCCTGCGGGACGTTGCGAAGCGACAGCGGGCGCCTGCAGGCGGCACCAAGCACAGCGAGCGCGGGGAGCGCGTCCGGGGTGGCGTTCAGGTCGAACTCGCCCCCGGACAGTTCACCGTATCCCGGCCCGGTTACCGTAACCTGCGTGCGCCGCTTCCAGCTGACGTCGCAGCCGAGCTCCCGCAGCATGTCGAGGACCGCGCGGTCTCCCTGCGGATCGTCGGGATGGAGTTCCTTCACCGTCACGCTACCGCCGGTGATCGCGGCGGCTACAAAGAGAAACGTCGCGCTCGAATAGTCGCCAGGCACATCGGTTCGAAACGAGCTGTAGGCCTGGCCTCCGGGGATCACGAAGCGCTCGTAGCCGGTGCGCTCGTAGCGTATGGCCTGTTTGTCGAGCCACCACAGGGTCATATCCACGTAGGGGCGTTCCCACAAAAGCGGAACGGTGATCGTCGTGTCACCGTCGGCGAGCGGGCAGGCCAGAAGAAGGCTCGACAGGTACTGGCTCGTCGGACACTCGATGCTCGTGCTGCCGCCTGCGAGTCGGCCGTCTACGGTAATCGGTGCACAGCCGTTACCCGCAACGGACGCCGCGGGGGCGCCCAGGTCGCTCAGCGCATGCAGAAGCGGCGCGGCGCTTCGCCGCTGTATCTGCTCGTCGCCGGTAAAGGTGGTAGTGCCGTTCGACAGTCCGGCTGCGCCCATGGCGAGGTACAGGGTCGTGCCGGAGTTGCCGACGTCTATTGCTTCGGAGGGAGCCTCGGGGTGCCCGTTCACGCCGTCGACAACGTAGTATTCACCCTCGGCATTCCAGGTAAGTGAGGCACCAAGAGCGCGGCAGGTCTCGACGCAGCTCCTCGCGTCGTCGCTTTCCAGCGGCTTGTCGACGCGGCTGACGCCGGATGCGAGGCTCGCGATCAGAAGCGCGCGTATGGTATGAGATTTGCTTGCCGGTGCCTGAGTAACGCCGCTGAGAACGGCCGGGGACACGTGTTCTGTCATGATGGCCCGAGTGTAGCAGAAGCGCGATGCTACCGCACTAGTTTTGCGATTGCATTGCAACGGTCCGCGACGTGTTCAAGGTAGGAAACGACGTCTATGAAGGCAAGTTCGCCCTTCACGTCTGCGTCACGATCTTTCTGCAGGGTCTTTCGAGCCCGTTTCTTGAGTTTGTCTCGCTGCCGATCGATGCTCTGTTCCATGTCGGAGGCTATGGCCGGGTCTGCGTGACTGAGGCGGCCGCTTAAGGTGTCGCTGATGTACCGCAGGAAATCGAGTATATGCGACGTATACGCGAACAATTCATCCGCGCTCTGCTTGTGTGCCGTGTAATTTTTCCGGTAGCTCCGCGCCATCATGCGGGCGGCTTTGTAGCAGTCGTCGCCGATCAGGCTGAGCTCGCCGGCGATTTGCTGCTGCCGGCGTATTTCATCTGCCTGGAGGCTTGTGCAGCGCAGCTGGGCGCATTGCGTCAGCGATACGGATACCTGCTCGCCACGGGTGTGGTTCGCTTCGCGAAGCGAAAAGATCCGTTCGTTTGCATCCTCGGCCTCATCGGCCAGCTGCGAAACATTAATGACCACCATAAGCATCTCGTAAGCCGTCCGGGCCATCTTTCCCAGAGCCGCGCGCGTTATGGCAAGATGTGCATCGAGCGTCTCCGGGAGCGGAGCCTTGAGCATACTCAAGCCGTCGGAGTCACCCTCGGGATCCTTGTCGCGTTGCGTCGGGATCAGACGATCAGAGACACGGTGCAGGAAGCCCGGAACCGCAAGCGCGAGGATGCCCGACGCGAGGTGTCCGACCAGCACTGCCCCGACCGGAAACACGACCTGAATCGATGCGGAAAGCTGCGTTACGTCGATGATGAGGGTCGTGAAGAACCAGGCAAAAAGACCGAACAGCGCGCTCAAGCCGCCGAGAAGAAGGTAGGTCATAGACGACACCCGCGACGGGCGGTCAAGTCGGACGGTCGAGACGTGAAACGCCAGACCCGCTCCCGGGATACCCGACAGAGCGACGAGCACTGCTGTGGTCGGGGCCAGAATGCCGGTGGCGATCAGGGATACCGCGAGAACGATCGTTCCGGTTGACGACCTGAATAACGCAGAGACCGCGAGACCCGCAATCGCGGCCGCGATCAGCGGCATCGCAAGCGAGGGGAGCGACTCTACGAGTCCGGGGCCAAGGTGGAAGGAAATATCCATGCCAAGCAGCAGGAATGCGCCACCGGTAATGACGTCGTTCCGGGACGACAGTCCGACCGCTCCGTACTGCCGCGCGGGAAGCGCGACGATCAGAAGAAGAAACGACGGAAGCAGCGTTGAAAACGACGGGCCAATCAGCGCAACAAGTATTGCGCTCGCGAGCGATCCGATGTGAATGCCGGCAAAGGTCTGCGGAGTGTGCCGGTCGGGCAGTTCACCCGCGTCTACAAAGGATACCACAGCCGAAGCGGCAGCTCCGGCAGAACCTCCCGAGGCGATACGAGCCCCCAGGAGAAAACGAGTAAACCCGGACGATGACCCGTCTTTGAGCTTCGGAAACGAGCGGAGGGAAATGCGCCCCATGCTGGCAGCGGTTATCTGCCTGAGTCCGAGAATAAGCAGTGCGACTCCGGCGAACGGTGCGAGCACCGCTGCGATTTCGTGTACCATGCTTGACGCGCTCTCCCTAGCTGTGTTCGAGAAAGCGTTCGTCGGACCGCTCTTTCAGAAAGGCCTTGAAACGCTTTCTGTGCCCGGGCATTCGAAGCGCCGTGTCGAGGTAGTTTCCGTTGTCTGTGAACTTGATATCTCCCGATATATCCAGATAGGTATGTGCGTCTTCGGCTGATACCACGTACGGGGCTGCGCCTTTGCTGATCATAAGATAGTTCAGCACGATGTTGCCGGTACGGTGATTACCTTCGAGAAAGAGCTGCGGCCGACTGAGCATACGCGAGTAAAAACCGGTCGCCAGGTGATAAGGATTACTTTCCTTTCGTTTTTTCAATACCCAGTCCTTGATGAGCCGAATTCTCGAGGTGAAGTTTTTCCGCGTCTCTTCGAGGTGGGTATAGTACTGAGCGCGTTGTTTCGGGTCGGTTCCGCAAAGAACAATGTGGTTCAGTTCGACAAGCCCGTGCAGCCCGGCCGGAGTAAACAGATCCATGTCCTGTTCGAGCAGACCGTTCAGATAGTCGTAGGCAAGCACGATATGATCGGCCATCTGTACGGTAAACTGCTCACGCCGCATGGCGAGCCGGTCGTTGATCGCTGCGAACTCTTCACGAAACGCGTGAAGTGAAGCCTCAATGTTTTTCAGGTTGAACCGGGTACTCATAGTGAATTTTAAGTGTAGCACGGGCGAGGTCGACGCGTCCGTTTATGACTCCAGTTGCTGCACCGAAAAACGGGCCAGGATCTCCGTCCTGCTGCCGACGTCCAGTTTCCGCATAACCCGATGCAGGTGGTTTTTCACCGTGCCCTCTGAGATGTGGAGACGGTTCCCGATTTCCCTGTTGCTGAAGCCGTGAGCGACGAGTTCCAGCACCTCGTATTCTCTTTTTGAAACGCCGTACTGGTCTACCAGCGCGCTCATGTCTAATCGTACGGGCGTATGCTGCCCGTTAAGAAACGCAATCGAAATTCGAACTGCAAACAAGTTAAAGACCACGAGGATAAGACCGAGCGTGCCGAGTGTGGTAATCAGATATGTAATGGGCTGATTTACTCCGTCCCGATTGAGAAGAGACACAATGAACCCGACCGGTGCAAAGTCGCGCGACAGAATGACTTCCCGATAGTGCAGGGTTTCGCCGAAGGTAATGAGAAAAAAAATGATGACTGTGCCGATCATGGGCCACGCCTCCCGGTGACCCTGCGCCAGCCAGGCAACAAAGCGAATCGTCAGAACAAGAAGCAGAATGCTCTTAACAATGTTGTAACTGGTGACGATGCGGGAATAGATCAGCGGCGGGAAAAGGACCGCGATCGTCGCGTTTACCGCCACAAAGACGAGAACCAGCCGGACGACATTTTTCGGGACGACTGTCGGGTAGGTGTTTCCAGCGATAAGGGAAAACAGCGCGAGTACCACCATAGCCGAGAGATACTCGACGCGCAGCTGGAGTGACCAGGGAAAGGCGGGAAACAGCCGGGTCGCCAGAATCTGTCCTGTCACAATGACACGGGCGCTCATTGCGAAAAAGGTAAGCGCAAGAAAAAGCGGTACCATTTGTGCCGGATTCGCAGGAAACCGGTGCCCATGCCCGCTTGTGCGTGCCCGGGCGTTCCCGAACAGAAACAGATTGAACAGGCCAAGTGCCAGAAAGCTCCCGAGCAACAGCAGATCGTACGTGGTCTCCTGAACATCCAGCGTGCCAATCTGCTCCGGTGTTCCGAGTCTGAGCGCTCTCCACATGCCACCGCGCCGGTGGTGAAAGTTGGATACCTGAAGGGTCAGGCGAACCGGTGACTGCTCCGGTGCGTACTGAACGGTGTTCACAATGTATTGCGGGCGCGATTGCTCCCGGTCGTCGCCCACCACGCCGTTTACGGCAACCAGATCGTCGTTAATCCACAATGCGTACGCGGTCGAGGCGTTGGGAATCCAGAGGGCAAAGCGCTCCATGTCCGGTGGCAGCCGAAGCTCGGCGACGAAGGTCGCGTAACCAAAGCCTCCGACCGGTTGGCTGTCGAGTTCCCAGGAGTTCCAGGTGTGGGGCATAGAGAACATGCCGTCGGCATCTGCGGCGAGAGCATCAAGTGACCTGCCGCCCAGATCGTCTGGTTCAAGCAGCGTTTCCCAGAAAATGAGCCAGTCTCCGGTGAGGTCGGCTATCCCGTCGGAAGAGAAGTCATGCCCCCTGAGATCGAGTACGGCGGTGCTGCCCTGACTCCCGGCCTGGGGGTACGCAGCCATCGCGCCAAATCCGACGAGAAAAAAAAGCGCAATCTTTGCTTTTCGTGTTCGACTTACCACAATCTTGCACCG
>JBKHAN010000141.1:0-2739 GCA_046542845.1 Spirochaetaceae bacterium | reverse complement strand
TATCTCAACCGCGTCCCGCACCTGCCCCAGGAGTTTGTGTCGTAGGTGCGGTACTGAACGGCAGTCTGCGGTTCGACCTGTTTCAGATAAAGATCACGCACCCCTAGCCAAACCACCTCGGATCGAGGACGTCGCGCTGAGCTTCGAGTAACTCGGCGATCATGGACCGGGCATCAGAAAGGTTGGTGATGATGGGATCAGTCGCGAACGCTCGCAGCAGCAGATCGCGGTCGCAGTGGAGGGCGGCCTCGACGGTCAGCTCGTGGGTGTCGAGTGTCTGCTCCTGCAGCGCACGGATGCCCCGCGGCATCGCGCCGACCGGCTGCGGTCGCGGACCGTGCATGTCGAGGTCACACCGTAACTCGAGAAACGCGTCGTCTGCCATGTTCGAGACCGCGCCACGGTTTGTCGTGTTCACGTAGAAGCTCTTCCCGAGACCTCCCCACATCGCCTCGATAATATCGGTCGCGTGATCGCCGCGACCCGAAGAAAAGAACGCTTCGATCGGTGCCGTACCATCGGCATAGCGTCTGTTGCCATCCATGTGCTCATCCATCGCCCGCTGCCGGTCCTCAGCGTCGAAGATCTTCAGCGGCTCGGGGTCGACCGGCTGCACGCCCCAGCCCTGATAGAAGGGTACGTATTCTTTCGTGTGTCCGATAACCGCCGGGGCTGCCCCGTAGATGTCCATGAGTTCGAGCGAGTACACCGCGTTGAACTTCCGCTTTGAGTAGGTGTTGTCGTCGGTTCTTCCTCCGGCTCCTGCGTCGCGCGCCTCCTGTTCGGCCCGCTCGAGCGCCGCGTTTTCAGCGAGGTGTGCCCGAACCTTTGGCATCTGATCCTGTCCGTCGTAGACAAAGCGCAGAAGCCAGGTCAGATGGTTTACCCCGGCTATCGCGAAGTCGAGTTTTGACTCCACCTCGACCGGGACGGATTCTGCGTCCTCGGGAAGAATCCCGACCATCTTGAGGTAGCGGAGGCGAACAGTTGGCTCCGGAAGACTGTCGCAGAGGGCGAAGGTGCGAATGCCGGCGTGGCGCATCAGGGCGATGCCGAGCACCGTCGAAGGATTCACATAGTTAATAAGCCACGCGTTCGGGCAGATGCGTTCGCAGTCCTGTGCGATGGCGAGAACGGTCGGAATCTCGCGTAGCGCGCGAAAAATGCCTCCGGGGCCTATCGTGTCGCCGCTACACATGCGCACGCCGTACTTCTCTGCGATCGAACAGTCGACACCGCGGAAGTGTGCGTTGCGATCGCTGAAGGCCAGGACCACAAAATCCGCACCGCGCAGGACCTCAGTCCGGTCGGTCGAGGCCTCCACGCGTACAGAAACCCCTGCATGCTCGACCGCACGCCTCGCGAGCGTCGACATCGTTGCCAGCGTGTCCTCGTTCGTGTCGACAAGCGCCAGCGTTCCGGAGTTCAGTACGGGGCTGTGCACCATGTTCCAGATGACCGCCCGCCCGAAAAAGTAGCTTCCGGCACCGATCACGACGATTTTCGGCCCTCGTGAGCCCGCATGTTCCGTGTGTGTGTTCTTCATCATCATCATATATAGATGATATACTCCTGGTGCGCTCAGAAAATAGAAATATGGATCAAAAAAATGGATTATCGTATCAAGACAGCCGGTATGGGTGCTCCCGAAGAGCCCTTCCTCGTTCGAACTCACGGACTTGTCGACCGCGTCGCCCTTCACTCGACACCGGGAACGAAAGACGGGGATGCGATGCTGACGGCGTTCCTCGCGGGGCGGGGTACCTATCGGAACTCGAACGGTTCAACGGCGGTAGAGCCGGGCATGATCGGCATCGTGCCGCCGCAGGACCCCGGCATACTGCTCGCTGACCAGAACGACCCGTACCAGCATTACTACTGTCGCTTCCGCGGTGGCTACGCGATGCGCCTCGCTCGCGAGATCGTCGCTCAAGCCGGAACGAGGTTTTTCCGATCGACGCACACACAGGCCGTTGCCGCCTTACTGCGGCGCATGGGCCCGACACGAAACGGGCCGCTATCACAACGCATGGGTCCCCGGGAACTCCTGCTCGCCGAAGCACTGATTCTGCTCGGACCACGCGACGTGGAGCAGCACCGCACGCTTTCCGCCGCGGCGCTTTCGGCGTACCTCCAGGAGAACGTTGCATCACCAACCAGTCTGCCCGACATAGCCGCCCACTTCGCGGTCTCGGTTCCGACGCTGTGCAGAAACGCGCCGTCCATGCTCGGGATGACCGTGCAGCAGTATCACGAACAGGAGCGACTCGCGTGGGCCTGCCGACTGCTTCGCGAAACAACGCTCCGCGTCGGCGAGGTCGCCATCCGGGTCGGCTACAACGACCCCCTGTATTTTTCTCGTGTATTTACACGCGCATTCAAGTGCTCACCGCGGACGTGGCGCAGGACTGAAGGGGTGAGACGCTACGGTCGTGAAGCGTCTGTTTACCGAAAACATCAACCACACAGGATGACGTTAGAATGATGCGTGTCCGTCATATGCTCCGGTTGTAGTCATGCACAGCACGCCCAGGATCAGCGTCACGTGCGATGCCCCTCCACCTCCGACGAGGCGGATCGGGCTCTACGACTTGTATCCGGCCCTGGTAGTTGTGGTGGAGTGCGCGTTTCGAGGGTACGAGCCGGGGCACGTACAGTGGGCGAATGAACGGTTGAAAGAGGTCCTTCTGCGGCGACCGTGACGCCGATCCCTGCTCGGCCCGGCATGCAGGGTACGCT
>JBKHAN010000001.1:0-113516 GCA_046542845.1 Spirochaetaceae bacterium | reverse complement strand
GACATTTCTCATGGGAAGATACATAACCCATTGACTAATAGAGAGTTAGCCAGCGGTGAACACCAGGCTTGCGGACACTATGTACTGAACGAGGAAGGAAAAGGACATAACAGATGGCAAAGATTGCTTTTTTTCAAAATCGACTCGGACGCACCGACGGGGTTTCTCTCGAAGTCGACAAGTGGCGTCGCGTTCTCGAAGACATGGGCCACACGGTGTACTACGCCTCGGGAAACGACGACGTCGCGGGTAACTACGTAATACCTGAGCTCTATGCCCTGCATCCGGTAACATGGAAAATTCTGCGCAATGGGACGGTGAAGTTCGAAGATTACGCGAGCGAAGTGGAGCTCGAGCGGGACATATACTCCCATGCCGATGTCATTGAACAGAAACTGCTTACGTTCATCGAGAACGAGGACATTGAGCTTCTGATTCCGAACAACTTGTGTTCAGGTGGGTATCAGCCGGCCGCGGGTATCGCGTTTCACCGGGTAATACGGAAGACGGGACTTCCCACTATTATACACAGTCACGATTTTTATCACGAGGACTCGGGTGAGGTCAGTGCGACGTGTCAGACCGTGGAGAGTATATACGAGCGGTATTTTCCGTCGAAGCTTCCGAATGTTCAGCACGTCGTCATTAACCGCATCAGCCAGACCGATCTGAAGCGACGAAAAAACCTGGAGGCGACAGTAGTCCCGAATGTATTCGACTTTGATCAGGAGCCATGGACCGAGGACGAGTACAACAGCGATTTTCGTGAAGCATTCGGTATATCGGATGATGATCTTCTGTTCCTGCAGGCGACTCGCATCCTCGACCGCAAGGGCATAGAGATGGCGATCGACACGATCGCTCGTGTACAGGAGCCTGCGCGAAGGGCTAAACTCAATGGCGTACAGACTTCTGTCGGCGCTACAGTCGGGCGCGATTCGCGCATCGTTCTTCTGTGCGCAGGTATCGTCGAAAACATCGGTATCTCGGGCAGCTATTGGGATCTTCTCAAAGACAAGGCTGAAAAGGAGGGCGTGGACCTCCGTCACGTTGGTGACCGTGTCCGGCATTCACGGGCAACCGGTGATTCCGGGGAGAAGATCTACTCGCTGTGGGACAGCTATGTACAGGCAGATTTCGTGACCTATCCGAGTTACTGGGAAGGCTGGGGCAATCAGTTCGTCGAGGCGGTCTTTGCGAAGCTCCCCGTTCTGGTGTTTGAGTATCCGGTCTGGGTCAGCGATCTCAGGGAAAAAGGATTTCAGGTCGTATCGCTCGGGGACCGCATAGATGGCCGCGACCGGAATGGGCTCGCCTATGTGAGTCAAGCGACGTACGAGCGCGCGGCTGATGAGATCGTATCGATCTTCACCGATCCAGAGCTGAGACGACAGATGGTTGAGCACAACTATCGGGTCGGGTCTAGTTCATTTTCAATGCATAACCTCGAGACGTATATCCGGTCTCTCATGGCTGGTACTGGATTGTAAAATGAAGGACAATGCAGCTCTTATGCCGGCTGCGCATAAATACAAAAGAATTGCCGAATCCCTCAGGCAGCGCATTCGGAGCGGGCGCTACGACGCCGGAGCACGTCTGCCGACGAGCAAGATGCTAGCCTTGGAATACGACGTGACCGCAGTCACCATAGATCGTGCAATTGCGCTGCTGGTACACGAAGGACTCCTGATTCGCACGCCGGGGGTTGGCACTTCCGTCGTTCAACCTGAACGGGTCCGTCCGGCAAGCGACGAACCGGTTGTCATTTCCGCGCTCATGCAGGCGCAGACCGACTCCGGGTTCTGGGAACGGCTCATCGAAGGGGTCAACGATATTCTGCGTCCCGCCGGGATCGCCATGCTCATCGGCTATCATCAGCAAGACAGAAACACCGCTAGGGAGCACGCTGAACTGTTTGCAAAACAGAAAAGCTCATTGTGCCTTTTCGCGCCCTTTGACCGGCCGGATAAGCTTTCGTATGAGGCGGATAATGCGGACATGATCGAAGAGCTTCGTTCCATGGGCATGGAGGTGATACTTCTCGACCGCTACGTAGAGACCGTTCCGACCCACTATGTTTCCGAGTACTGCTTCTCGCCCGGTGTGCACATGATAGAGCAGACCGCGGCCATGGGCTACACGAATCCGGTATGCTTCAGCACCGACTACGTGTCGGTTATCGACGCGCGCGAGCGTGCGTTCGTCGAGGGGTGCAGGGCTGCGGGCATACGAGACCCGGAGTCAAGGATAGTCCGCCTTCCTCTGTCTACATATCAGACGAGAGATTATGATGCAATCACGGCGGCGCTGGTAGCCAACTCAGACGCTGATCTGATCGTCTCGATGAACAGTCGTATATTCAACACCGTCATGTACACGCTTAATCGCCGGAATGGAAAGCCTGTTCCTGTGCGACCGCGCTTTGCGGGGTTTGTCGACGTCGAGCTGATCGACCTTGAAAACGTTATCGCCTACGTTGAGCAACCCGTCCGGGAAATGGGACACGCCGCCGGCAGGCTCGTGCAGCATCTTCTGACCGATGATTCGGTCGAATACCGTCATTCGCTGATCCCCTGTGAGCTGCGCATCCTCGGAGACGACGAATGACGGCGAAAACACTCAGCAGGGTGTATCGCCCGCAGCGCTTCCTCGATACACGCGTACCTGAGGTATCCACATTGGGCTCTCCGAAAAACGAGGGAGAGGCCGTTCGTTTCGACGGTCATGGGGACGGGTTTCTTCTCGCCGAGAACGCGCTTTCCGAATGCAGGGCTTTCGCGATCGAGGCGAGGTTTCGACCCGCTGCCGGCGGCGCGCGAGAACAGCGATTCTTTCACATTCAAGCGCCTGATTCCGACGATCGAATTCTGCTGGAGATACGACTGACCCCGGACGGCTCCTGGTATGCGGACTCCTGCTTCTCCTGCGGAGATCAGGTGGGAATTCTCATCGATGAGTCACTCGTGCACGCACTCGGTCCCTGGTATTCATACCGTCTCAGTTACGATGGAACCGAGTTGCGGCAGGAGATCGACGGTGTGCTTGAGCTTTGCACGCAGATGCCCGGTGCGCGGGCTCCGCTGGGGGGCATTACGAGCATAGGTATGCGTGCGACACGGAATCACTTCTTCTGTGGTGAGATCGCAGAACTCACGCTGCACTCGGCGTAATCTGTCGTGTGTGGTAGGGTTTCCGAAGCAGGAGATTCGCAATGAACACATACTGGCAGCAGAACGCGTTTTTTTATCACATTTACCCGTTCGGGTTCTGCGGCGCGCCGTCCGAGCATGGCGCAGACACTGCCGCGGACAGACTTGCCCCTCTCTTTGAGGTCACGGATCACCTCCTGGACCTTGGCGTACGTGCAGTGTACATCGGACCTGTGTTCGAGTCGGCAAAACACGGCTACGATACCACCTCTTACACCCGAATAGACCCACGCCTGGGAACGAACGAAGGATTCCGGAATCTGATACGGTACTGGCACGAGAACAACATCAGGGTCGTGCTCGACGGCGTGTTTAATCATGTCGGCCGTGGTTTCGACGCCTTTCGCGACCTGCAGGAACACGGCGAACGCTCTGTGTACCGCGACTGGTTCAAGGATGTTGACTTCTCGCAACACAGCCCGCTCGGCGACCGGTTTACCTACGAGGCGTGGGAGGGGCACTTCGAGCTTGTTACACTCAATCTGGAAAATCCTGAGGTGCGGAAGCACATCTTCGAGGCGGTGGTGTGGATGCTCGACTGGTTGGCAATAGATGGGATCCGGCTCGACGTCGCCTATCTTCTCCCGAAGGACTTTCTCGCAGAACTCAGAACGGTGGTAGACGACTACACGACAACGCACAATCGCGACCGTTGCTATCTGCTCGGTGAAGTCATACACGGCGACTACAACGAATTTCTTGGTCCTGATCTGCTCGATGCGGTAACCAACTACGAGTGCTTCAAGGGTATGTGGTCGTCGCTCAACGATGCGAACTATCACGAAATTGCCCACTCGCTCTCGCGCCAGTTCGGAAACACCGGCGGGGATGCGAGCGGGGGTCCCGGGGCCTGGAGCGGCATATCGGCAGGGCACCTGCTGTACAATTTCGTCGAGAACCACGATGTCGACCGGGCAGCGTCGGTGCTGAAAAACCCTGCGCATCTGTTTCCGCTCTACGGTATGCTCTTCACGATACCCGGATCGCCGTCTGTTTATTACGGTGGTGAGTTCGGACTGCACGGCAGCAAGGCCTCAGGGGGTGACTCCGCCCTCCGACCGTCCTGGAAAGAGGTGCAGTCTCGCGTAGAGAACGGTGCAACGCCCGAGTCACAGGGGCTTCCGGCGTTCATTCACGAACTCGCCTCGGTACGCGAGCGATCCAACGCACTGTGTCTCGGTGACCTCAAGCCCCTGCTCGTTGACCACGAGCAGATGGTCTGGCTCAGGCGCACCGACAGCGAGACGGTTCTCGTCGCGGTGAATGCGGCCGCTGATCCGGTCACCCTTGAACTAAGCGATCTTACCGGTACCGTTCTCAAGCCCATCATGGCGCAGCCCGGCGAGCTCTACGCCGATGCAGGAACGCTCTCGCTTCCCGTCCCGGCGCTCGGTACGGCAATCTACCAGCTTGTCTGACGATGGATGCACCGGTCGCTAGTCTGAAACGCAAGCGCTTCCACGAGATGCGGGTGTTCCTGAGCGCGGTCATGTTTTATACCCGCATTCCCGTGAAGTACGAGCTTGTGGACGAGGATGGGCTTCTGCAGAAGGCAACCCGCTACCTCCCGTGTATCGGGTTTATCGTCGGAGCTGTCTCGGCGTTCGGGTTCTTACTCGCTTCCGCCGTCGCACCGCCCGGAGTCGCCGCCGTCACCGCGATCACGCTTGCCGTACTCATGACCGGTGCATTCCACGAAGACGGCTTTATCGACACCTGCGACGGTTTCGGCGGCGGGTGGACCGTCGAGCAGAAGCTTTCGATCATGAAAGATTCCCGCATCGGGACCTACGGAGGCATAGGGCTGTTCCTGAGTCTGTTGTTTCGTTTCCTGCTGATCGTAGAGATTGCCTTGGCTGTCGGTACAACGGGCGCTGCCGCGGCGATAGTGCTCGCACATAGTATCGGTCGTCTCGTACCGGTGTACGTCATTGCCACGAGTTCCTACGTTCGACTCGACGAGACCAGCAAGGCGAAACCGGTTGCGAAGGGAGTATCGCCGGCGAGCGTCGTCGTTGCCACGGTCACCAGCTGCGTGATTGTCTTCGTCCTCAGTGCGTCGTGGGTCACTTCGGTCGGCGCGCCGGCTGCCGCATTCGTACTTGCGATGATGTGCCGGGTATGGATGTACCGCCATATCGGCGGATACACGGGGGATACGCTCGGTGCGGCGGAACAGATCGGGGAGCTCGCCGTGCTGTCGATTGTGCTCGTACTTCCGCTTTAGATGTAGTCTACTTTGCCGTAATGGTAATGATAAGCCGGTCCTCGTAGTCACCCGCAGGCAGATCCGGGCTGCCCGTATAGGAGATTCTAAGGTCTCGGGTCAGCCAGTCGGGGCCTGCGGTTCCAGTCGTATCGGTGACAAGCGCCGTGCCGTCGGTCCAGACACTCGCCGCAGCTCCGCCGTAGGTAAGACTGTACGGCAGCAGCCCATTCCCGCTGCTGTTTCGAAAGAACGGTTCGGTTTCGCTCGCGTCTGCCGCCAGATTCGCGCTCGTGATACTGACTTCATATCCGGTATCGGCGTTGCTTCGTTCGTGTACGGTCGCAAGCAAGCGATCCGACACCGGGATAGTCAGGTCCATGGTGCGGATGCCCGATTCCTGAACCGCAAGCAGGTCTACAAGCCGGGCCATACGGCCGGTGACCGATACCGTCGCGCTGTCTTCAAGCGTGTGAGTCCCGCTGTCGCCTGGAACGCCGCTGTAGAGCACAAGGTCTATGGTGTCGGTATATTCACCGGATGCGGTGAACTGGTCCGCCGGTATCTCGTAGTAGACAAGAAAGGTTTCAAATCTCGAAACGCCTGCGGCGGTTGGCGTGTCAAAGGCGTTCGACGTTATGACGTTGGTCGCGTCGAAGCCTGTCAGATCCGGGCCTGCGAGGATAGGGGTCGAGCCGTCGGGCTCACTCGGGAAAAGCTGATAGCCAAGGGTTGAACCCGGAAGGCTACCGGCGAGCTCACGGGTAGCGTAGGTGCCGTTACCAGCCGTAGCTCCGAGAAACCAGTCCGGCACCGCGTCACCGCTGTGCTCGATCGTGACTTCCACCGTCACAAGCGCCGTCTGTTCAAAGGATGCGTTCGCGTAGATGCCGCCGGGAGGAGCAGAGAAGCGGAAAACGTTCTGCGCCCCGAGCGTTCCCGGGAAGAGCACGAGGGCGAGGAGAAGAATGCGTCTCGGTAGCCGTGTGCTCATTGCCCTTCTCCTTCTGGTCTCAGCTCACCAGTGTCCACCGCCTGCACCCCGTCTGATTCTATATCGATCGCCCAGCGCAGTTCGGGCCGCGAGCCGACGGTTATCTCGTAGCTGCCGGGGAGCAGGTCGTAGAGTTCAAAGTATCCGGTTTCGTCTGTAAAAAACGAGAGCTCTGCCGCCTCCTGCTCTGACGTATCACCGCCTGACTCGAGACCTTCGCTCGCGCTTCCGACGGTTAACGCAACCGGTTCACCCGAGGCATCCAATAGCACCCCTCGCGCCTGTACCCGTCTGATCGGGTCCACGATCAGGTGTATGCCGGAGCGGTAGGTCGGCCGAATGACGTACGACAGTTCGTCTGTATCGATGCTCGGGTCGAACTCATCCATAGCGAAATCGATCTGCTGCGCGGTGTGCGATCGCACGCCGCCGTAGAAGACCGACTCGTTCTGTATCAGCAGATCACGCTCGGGACCACCCCCGCGTTCGATGCGAAACGTACTGTCGGACACGTGGTCGGCGGTCGAGATGATCACGAAGGAGTCGCCGACAGGGCGGGTGAGCGCGAAGGCGCCGCCCGCGTACACCGCGCCGGTCTGAAGGCCGAACGAGCTCGTGTTCCGCATATCGCCACCTGCGGGCACGAAGTTTACCGAGTGACCGAGTGACGCCTGCACCGCTGGGTTGCGATAGCCGGCTCCTGCCGACACGGTTGCAACGCGCTCGGTGTCGATCGGTACCTGCAGCGCCGCGTTAAAATCGTAGGGGTCGACCGACTCGTCTGCGTAGCGGGTCCAAAAGCCCGCGAACTCCTGCGTAACTACGTTCTGTTGCAGGAAGAGATTCTGCCTCTGCTCGGGAAAGGCTGAGGAAACGGTGACGCTCGCGACGAAGGAAATGTCTTCGTCGTACCCGATTCCGGTGTCTACTCTGACCGACGTTCCGCTCCCGGCGCTCGTTCGAAGCGACATCCGCCCGTCGACCCGTTGCCGCGATTCTACGAGATCGTAGCTGTACGCAAAGCGAGGGGTGAGGCTCAAGCCGCTTCCGAGCGCGAGACTCGCTGAGGCGTCGGCGCTGATCTGTTCGCGTTCGGGCTCCCCTGCCTCGTTCACGAGGCGTTCCCAGCCGGCGGTCAGATCTATGTTCCGGAAGGTCGGAAGTCTCGGGTCATGGTAGGTATAACGCAGCGGAAGCGAGATCAAAAGCCGCTCGCCCGGCCCTGTGCCGATATCCGCATCGAGCGAAAACGCGCCGAATCTGGTGGCGGCAATCGCTTCGAATCCGAGGTCGAGCTGGAAGTCTATCGCCTCGATACCCTGTCTGAGCCCGAGCGTAACGTAGTCACCCACGCCGATGCGCTCGTAAGCGCTGACCACGGGTCGTTCTATGTCACGGTTCGCGATTCCCAGAGCGAGCCCGGCTTCGAACTCGCCGGAACCGAGCAGACGAGAATCGGATGGAACCACGAGCTCGACCTCCTGCCTGCCGTCCTCGCCGTCCCAGACGACACGTATCGTGTTAATCCCGGACGCGAGTCCCAGCCCGTTCAGGCGGTACGTCCCCGCGCTTACGACGCTTCGGCGTACAAGCCGGTCGTTCAGATATATCAGAAGCTCCCCGTCGCGCGGCAGGAAGATGTTATCGACGAGGATGCGATCGCCGGGTGTCCGCTCCCGGAACATGGAAAGCCGTGCGAGCGACATGCCCGCAATGCCTGTTACACCCGCGAGATTGGTTTCTCGCCACGGCAGATCGCCACCCTGTATGCGGTAGCCGAGTTCCGGCAGGTCATAGGTCGCCCTGGCGTAGTCGAAGTCGAAGGGCTGAGGGCCTGTCTGCACACTGCCCCGGGATTCTACAGCGACGCCGTACACGTTCACCGCGGGTTCGAGCGTGGCCGAGGCGGTCAGACTGTCCGGTGCATAGCTGTAGCGCAGACCCGTACCAAGATTCAGTATCGCGCTGAAGCGGGCAGGATACACGTCTGTTCCCCGTAGCTCTTGAGGCCTGCTCCGGAAGCTTATGAGCTCGACTCGCCGAAGCTCGGGCGGAATCGATACGAGTACGGCGAGTTCCTCAAGGTCGAACGCAATGTCGAGTCCGAGCGCTCGGAGGTCTTCGATGCCCACGAACGCACCCGCTTCAAAGGATGCAAGACGCGTCTCGTAACCCGGTTCAAGCCGCGATTCGATGCGTTCGTAGAGCTCAAAGGGGTCAAGCAACAGCTCTTCCTCGGCGGTAATGCGGGTGGATATTTCAGAGATCTCTCGGCCGTCGACAATGAGAGGAAGCGAAATCTCTGTTTCGCCGTTCTGCGCCGCGAGGGAAGGGCCCCCAAGGAAGATCAGCAGAAGAGCGATGGCTGTACGCCACGGCCGTTTTTTCATATGCCTTGTTAATCGGCAAGATAAAGCGTCGCGTATATCTCCCCGTCCCAAAGATCGTCCGGTGCGGGTATCATAAACTCCCGCGTAAGCCCTGCAAGCATGTTTTCACCCGACAGTCCGGGCAGATCTTCGGGGCCAAGCTCTATGCGGGCCGGAATCTCCGGATCGTAGGTCAACGCCAGTTCTGCACCGCGAAGGATCGCGTGGCGCGTGCCGACGTTTTCGAGCTGTACCTGAAGAAATCGTTCCCCGTCGCGGGTCTCGCGGCTGACACTCAGCACCCGGATGTCCGCACGCGCACCCGGCGGCGTCACGTATACGGTCCCTTCGTAACGGTAGGTGAGCCGTATGCCGCCACCCTGTGTCGGAAGGTCGCCGCCGAGTTCAATAGGAACCTGCTCTGCGATAATACGGTATGCCTGTTCGGTATCGACAGCCGACGGGCCTGTCCACTGTACCCGAACGCTTCTCCCGTTGCCCGGGTCAAGCAGAACGTTACGGGGGAAGACCGTGAACTCCGGTGCTTCCTCGCCGAGAGACTCGGTGCCGTCGCGTTCCATGAGGCGCGGGTAAACGGCGATGCGGACTGCTATGCGTTCGTTGGTTGTGTTTTCGACGCGGAACAGGCGATTCGAGCCGGCCCCGCTCGGGGCGAACTCCTGACTGATCGGCTCAAAACGAAAGGCCTGCGCGGACACCGCGCAGACCATGCAGAGAGCAACCGATAAAACCCTGATCCGCATGCTGCCGGAAAGCGGGATGCGGAGCACCTGCTTACCTCGCTCGGAGGACGACTGCGAGCTGGTCGGAGTAGTATCCGGCGCGGAAATCTTCCGACTGGTCGTACTGAATAACCAGATCCCCTGAATCGCTCACGTTCTCCCCAGTCCCGTCGTCCGCCTCGGTGGCTTCCCCTACCTGGAGCCCCGTCGTAGCGGGAATCGTTTCCGGCGTCGCCTCTCCCCCGCTTCCGGTGAACCGAATGGTGTAGGCGATAGCATCGCCATCGGAGTTGATCAGATCTGCGGCATTCTCGGAAAATACCCAGAGCTCCCAGCCGGCGGTGTTGTTCGTCTCGATCGTGAGCGCGGCGATGTCTTGGTCGAAGCCCGCGGTTGTTCCGACGAGCGGCAGATTCTGCGCCACCGCGTCCGGTGTCAGAACAAGGTCGAGCGTCAGCGGCACAAACCCGCCAATGTTCAGCGTCTGGCCGTTGTTCTGCGCCACAAGCGGCATGGCCGTGAGCACAAGGAGTGCCACGATTGCGATAATTAGTGTTCGTTTCTTCATACTGTCCCTCCATGGACGTCGACACCGCAGGCGTCGAATCCTGATTCCTTCAATATCTCAATTATATCGCGAGTTAACCCGGCGTCAACGTGTGCGTGCACTGTGCGTGTTAAATTTCGGACTTTTCTATGAAATAACTCAATTTTCATGATTGTATGCCGATGAGGTCACCGGGCCGACGCCTCAGCGCAGCTTCTTCCGTTCGGTCATGAGCAGCACCCGCTTCCTGAGGCGAATGGACTTCGGCGTGATCTCCACGAGCTCATCATCCCGGATAAAGTTGATCGCTGCCTCAAGGTTCATAGTATGCGCCGGAGTCAGAATGACGTTGTCGTCGCGTCCCGAGGCGCGCATGTTCGTGAGCTTCTTGGTCTTGCACGCGTTCACGTCGAGGTCGTTCTCGCGGTTGTGTTCTCCGACGATCATGCCCTCGTAGACGGGGTCGCCAGGTGACACGAACATGGTTCCACGCGGCTCGAGGTTGAACAGCGCGTAGGGTACGGCCGTCCCCTGCCGGTCACTCACGAGCGAGCCGGTAAAGCGGCTCGGAAAATCTCCCCGGTATGGCTCATAGCCCTCAAGATAGGCGTTCATGATGCCGGTTCCCCGCGTGTCGGTCAAAAGCTCGTCGCGGAAACCTATAAGCGCGCGAGAAGGTACGCTGAACTCGAGTCGGGCGCGGCCGTTACCGTGGTTAATGAGACCTTCCATGCGGCCTTTGCGGATAGACAGTTTTTCGGTCACGATGCCGGTAAAGCCTTCCTCGCAGTCGATGTACACGCGCTCGATCGGCTCGGTGCGCACACCGTTTTCCGAGCCATAAATGACCTGCGGACGGCCGACACACAGCTCGAAGCCTTCTCGCCGCATCTGCTCGATCAGGATCGCCATCTGAAACTCACCGCGTCCGCTGACAAGAAACCCTTCGCGGTCTGAACTCTCTTCGACCCGCAGCGATACGTTACTCATGGTCTCTTTCCGGAGGCGCTCGCCGATCTTGGTCGCCTGCACATGCTGTCCTTCCCGGCCGGACAGCGGTCCGTTATTCCGCAGAAAGAGCATGGACACCGTCGGTTCGTCGACGGTAATGCGCTTGAGCGCCTTGGGAGCCTCTGCGGTGCAGATCGTGTCGCCGATGTGCACTTCGTCTATGCCCGAGAGCACCACAATGTCGCCGGGTTCAGCGGTGTGCGTCTCCGCTATAACCAGACCGTCGTAGACCTGAAGCTTGTTCACTTTCAGTGGCTTGCTTTGACCGGCAGCGTCTATGCGCACGAGGCTCGCGTTGGAGCTTACGGGTTGATTGTAGGTCTTGCCGATCGCGAGGCGGCCGAGATAGTCGGAGTACCCCAGGTCGCTCACGAGCATCTGGAAGGGGCGCTCGGGATGCAGCGTCGGCGGCGGAATCTCGCGGACTATCGTGTCGAGCAGAATGTCGAGGTTTTCATCGGCATCCTCCAGGCTCCTCTTTGCGATCCCTTTCAGACCGATCGCGTAGAGCAGCGGGAAATCGAGCTGCTCGTCGTTGGCGTCGAGGTCAATAAACAGGCTCGAGACCTCGTCGACGATCTGCTGCGGCCGGGCGTCCTTGCGGTCTATCTTGTTTATGACCACGATGATCTTCAAACCCGCTTCGAGGGTCTTGTTCAATACGAAGCGGGTCTGGGGCAGGGGGCCTTCGGCAGCGTCGACGAGGAGCAGCGCACCGTCAGCCATGCTCAGCGCGCGCTCGACCTCGCCTCCAAAGTCAGCGTGCCCGGGCGTGTCTATGATGTTGATCTTGGTGTCCTGCCACCGGACCGCGCAGTTTTTTGCGGCGATGGTAATGCCGCGTTCGCGCTCGAGGTCCATGCGATCCATGAGCCTGTCATCCACGTCCTGACCTTCGCGGAACAGGCCGCTTCGGCGGAACATGGCGTCGACGAGAGTTGTCTTGCCGTGGTCTACATGCGCTATTATCGCGATGTTGCGGATGCCCGCGTTCAGTGAAGTTGAAATAGTGTCCTCCGTGACGTGTCAGCCGTGTCGAATCAGGGTCAGCTGTATGGCCGTGCCGTCGCGCTCGATCTCGATCGAGTCACACATCATTCCGACAAGTCCCATCTCGTTGCTGCCCTCCACCTCTCCGGCGAGCTGCCAGTAATAGTCTTCGAGTTCCGGTTGGCGGCGGACGACCAGACGAGCCTTGAGTTCTTCGAACTCCTTCGTGGTCATGGACACATCACTGAATTTCATAGTGATGGTGTAGCCCCTGGTGCCGGGGATTACCGAAACGTGAGAGCTGCAATTATAGTGATGCAGGAAGTAGGTGAGAAGCTCATCGACAATCTTTGAAATTTTTTTTGCTTCATTCTTCACGCTTTGCCTCCCGTGTACTGAACGCTTCAAATATAGGCGAAAGAAACGATGCGACGAACCCTCCGGCGAATCCGTTGTTGTACAGATTTATGCCACCGTGCAGTACCCCGACATTGTGCACTATGGAAAGATGGAAGAACCCGGCGAGCACGCCTGCAAACGGTCCGTACTGTCCAGAAATCGGGGCGAGTGTTGTTGCGAACAGGCCTGCGATAATGACGGTCGTTGCCGAGGGGTCCCATATCTTGACGAGCGACCCGAGTATTACCCCTACGAGTACCGGCACGGTATTTGCCGGATGCTTGCCGAAAGCGGCAAAGCCGACAACGGTGAGTATTGCGCCTATGACAGGGCCGTTGAACTCGCCCCCGAGTAACAGCACGAACCCGCTTGCAATCAGCCCCATGATACCCATGTTCACGAAGGTCGATGCGAAGTCGCCGATCTGCACGAAGTCACTTACGAGGCGTCCCGTTGACCCGAGTATCCGACGAAGGGACACACCGAGCTGCCTGTACTCACCGTGCGAGAGGTAGAGTCCCAGTGCGATCAGAAGCAGAAACAGCACGGTAAAGTACCACTCGAAAAACCGCGAGTCGGTGGCCAGAAGTGCCACCTCCGGGACAATCTCGAACCCGAAGCTTCGAATCACTGCCACGAAGAATGAGCCGACAATACCACCGGTAAACCCTATGTTATAGATGTTATACCCGTCGTGAAACCGCAACATGTGCGAAGCGAGCGGGGGCAACACGAATCCGACCGCTATGCCGAGCACCACCCCGAGAAACAGACCACCCGCAAAGGGAATATCGGCGACGAACGTAAAGAAGCTGACGAGCGGCGAAAGTGTCGTTCCGAAAAGCGCTACAAGCAGGCTGTTCCGAAACGGGATACCCTGAACCCGAGTGTACAGGAAAACGCCGGTCAGGATTGGCCAGATGTTAAAGATGTTTTTACCGAAAAAAGCGAAGCCTACCACCGTGTACACGGCGGCGATAAACGGACCGTTGGCTTGTACCCCGTTGCGCCGCAGGAGCGTGACCGCGACGAGGCCGCAGAGCCCTGCGTTCACGAGCGTCGCTGCAGAACCCCCGACCGCGAGGTAGTCGGTCAGCAGCAGGCTCCGGGAGGTGACTATAGCGAGAAGGCCGTTAAGGAGCTCGTGTGGAGCGGCGAGGACGACACCAGTGAGAAACAACACCACCGGAAGGCTGTACAGAACGAAGAATGCACGTCGTTGGTTCATAGTGGGATTCCGCTGTCATAGTGCTGCAGTTTGCGAAAAGTCACAATCCGCATAAACTTTATGCGAACACGCTTCACAAATCGGTCAGGTTCGCATACCTTATTAGTTAGCATTTTAGAGGAAATAACAGAAAAAAAGCCGGACATATCCGGCGGGGGTCTGTATGAAGAATATCAGGGTAGGGGTGAAGCTGCTCGGAGGCTTCGCGATTGTAACGTTGATTGCCGTCGTTCTCGGTGGTATAGGCGTTTTTGCGATTCAGGAAATGAGCGGAGATCTCGAACAGCTCGGGTATGAACGTGTACCCGGTATTGTGCTCCTTGGTGATATGAACTACGAGCGCATGGTAATCCGCGGCCAGACACTCGAGGTCTTCCAGCTTCAGGGGCAGGACGATGCACAGGACCGGTTCGAGGTAATCCTCGAAGACCGCGCAGCGAGCTTCGCAAACATGCAATCCGATCTCGACGAATTTGTCGCGATACCACGGGCTACCGAAACGGGGCGGCAGATCGTCCAGCGTCTGCAGGACGAGTACGACGAGTGGCGGGAAAGCTATGTTCCGATTGACGCTACGATCACGGAAATGGTGCAGACGAACGACCCGGAAGAACTTTCACAACTGTATGAACAGTATCGCGAGGTGGTCGAACGGATGGTCCCGATCTCCGATCGCATGGGCGAAACGTTTATAGAACTCGTCGAGAACAATACGGGAAACACCCAGACTCAGATTAACGAATCAGTCGATGGTGCGGCAAACCTGCAGCTCATTAACATTGTTGCCATGATTATTGCAGCGATTGTGGCCATGCTTTTCGGAGTCATACTCTCGCGCGGGATCACCAAGCCACTCGAGAAGGGCGTTCTGTTTGCAAAAGCGCTTTCTACCGGCGACATGACGACGCGGCTGGAAGTTGAGCAAAAAGACGAGATAGGTCGTCTGGCCGATGCGCTTCGTACGATGCAGGGACGCCTGACCGAGGTTGTGCAGGATGTGCAGTCGGCCACGCAGAACGTATCCTCGGGCAGTTCAGAGCTCAGCTCAAGCGCGCAGACCCTGAGCTCGGGTGCCGCGACACAGGCTGCCTCCGCCGAAGAAGTCTCTTCATCCATGGAGGAAATGGGTTCCAACATCCGTCAGAACGCGGACAACGCCTCACAGACGGAGAAAATAGCTATGAGCGCGGCCCAGAACGCAGAAAAGGGCGGCGAGGCGGTCACACAGACTGTGGCAGCAATGAAAGAGATCGCAGAGAAGATCAGCATAATCGAAGAGATCGCACGGAACACCAACCTTCTTGCGTTGAATGCGGCTATTGAAGCTGCTCGTGCCGGCGAGCAGGGCAAGGGATTTGCCGTTGTCGCAAGCGAAGTCAGAAAGCTCGCCGAACGAAGCCAGAAAGCCGCTGGTGAAATCAGTGAATTGTCGAAAAGCAGTGTGGACGTCGCCGAGCAGGCTGGCACCATGATCGCTGAAATCATTCCGGAAATTCGCAAGACTGCAGAGCTCGTTCAGGAAATCAACGCCTCGAGTGCCGAGCAGAACAAGGGGGCGGAGCAGATTAATCAGGCGCTCCTGCAGCTCGATGAGGTCGTGCAGCAGAACGCTTCGGCGTCGGAAGAAATCGCTTCCATGTCCGAGGAGCTGACCAGTCAGGCCGAACAGCTTGCTTCCGCCATGGAGTTCTTCAAGATCGACGGTGCAAGCTCATCGACGAAGTCCGTCACACGGAACGCCCAGGGAAAACCTGCGCTGTCGGCACCGAAAAAGCAGGGCGGAGGACAGAGCAATGGACAGGCGAAAGCCGAACCGGCGAAGGCTCCATCGGCGCGTCAGTCGACACCGAAAAAACCCGAATCCTCCTCGCGCGGCATCATAGCGCTTGACGATACGGGGGACGACATTGATTCCGATTTCGAGGAATTCTGAAATCGATCGTCACGCGGTCGAGTACCCGGTTGAACCGGTGCTCGACCTGCATACCTTTCGCCCCTCGGAAGTGGCCGACCTCGTTGGCGAATACCTGCGTGCCTGCCGGGAGCAGGGCCTCACGACCGTGGAACTGATACACGGGAAGGGCAGCGGTTCGCTCGCGCGCACCGTTCACGCGACGCTGTCACGAGTTGACTTTGTCGAGTCATACGAGCTTGGACACGGTCCGCGGGGCGGTTGGGGGCGAACACGGGTCAAGTTGACTCATCAACTTTTATAATTGAAAAGAACTCCCAGGAGCAGTATAACAGAGGCGTGGATACCTCTACCGACAAATCTGTAGCCCGTCTCAGTAAGGCATTAACATATCCGACGGTCAGCGCCGCGGACCCCGCTGATCTCCCCGACCCGGACGTATTCCGACGCTTCGAGGATTTTCTGACCTCGTCGTTTCCTGAAGTATCGCGAGAGCTCACTCGTGAATCCCCTGGCGACCCCGGTCTACTTTACACCTGGCCCGGGACGAATGCCGACGCCGATCCGATAATACTCACCGCACACTACGACGTGGTTCCGGCTGACAAGCCCGAGGAATGGACCCACGCTCCCTTCGGAGGTGAGGTCGCCGACAGAGCGGTCTGGGGACGCGGTGCGCTCGACGACAAGTCCAGTCTTATGGCGATCCTCGAGGCGACCGAGCGACTTCTTGAGGCCGGGTTTCAGCCGGAGCGCACGGTTCTGTTTGCCTTCGGCGGAGATGAAGAGGTTAGCGGGCAACGCGGCGCGAGCCGCATTGCCGCAGAGCTTCAGTCGCGTGGGGTCCGTGCGGCGTGTCTGGTGGACGAGGGCACCGCCGTGGTCGAGAACACGATAAAACTGATCGAACGTCCGGTTGCGCTGGTCGGGATGGCTGAAAAAGGCTATGTAGACGTACGCCTTGCCGTGCGCGGAGCCGAGGGGCACGCGTCGATGCCGAGTCGACGAACCGCGACCGGGCGGCTCGCGCGCGCGCTGTGTCGTATCGAGCGGCGGCCGTTTCCCACCCGTGTTGTGCCATCTGTCCATGAGTTTCTGTCATCACTCGCAGAAGCTGCGCCTATGGTCTACCGGCCGATTCTGCGGCGACCGAGGCTTTTTGCCCCCATCCTTAAACGAGTGCTCGCGGCTGACCCGAAAACCGATGCGCTTGTGCGAACGACGCAGTCTCCCACCATGCTGTCCGGATCCGGGGCTTCCAACGTGCTCCCGGGCAGGGTCGAAGCGGTCGTGAACGTCAGGATTCTACCCGGCGAAACGATAGAGACAGTCCTGAAACGGTTTCGCAGGGTTATCGCTGATCCCTCAGTCGAGATCGATGTCCTGGACCCCTCGGGTAGCAGCGACCCGGTTGCTGCATCGCCTGTTGACACCGACATTTTTCGGAGTCTCTGCACGGTGATCTCAAAACAATTTCAGGATGCTGTGCTCGCGCCGTATCTGGTGACGGCAACGACAGACAGCAAGCACTACCGTACCGTTGCGCGCGCTATCTACCGTTTTCTCCCGGTCCGCATGGACCCCGCGGGGCTCGACAGCATTCACGGGGTGAATGAGCGCATTGGCCTGCGCGACTACCGGGGAATGATCGAGTTTTACTCGGACCTGATTGCAACCCTTTCCAACGGAGCAGAACATACATGAGTGACACGGCATCAAGCCTGCGTATCGGGAAGGCGGCTTTTGTCCTCGCCTTCTGTATACTGGCCGCGCTGATGATTTTTTCCGGGGTTCTCACGAAAACCGTGCCCGCGGGGTCATTTGAGCGCGAGATAGTCGATGGTCGAGAGTTTGTGGTTCCCGGTTCGTTTCGGCTGACCCCGGAGCAGCAGGCACCTCCGGTCTGGCGATGGTTCACCGCGCCCGTGGAGGTCCTGTTCGCGCCTGGTTCCATTGTTGCCATTACTATCATCGTATTTCTGATTTTCGTTGGTGGTTCGCTCACAATACTTGAGCAGTCCGGGGTTCTCGAGGCGGCTTTGAACAGACTGGTCGCAGGCTTTTACGAGCGTCGCTATCTCCTCATGGCCATTATCGTATTCTTCTTTATGGCAGTGGCGTCGGTCCTCGGCATTTATGAGGCTATGGTTCCACTCATTGTGTTTATTGTGCCTCTCTCCTTGAAACTCGGATGGGATTCACTGACCGGCCTCGGCATGAGCCTGTTGCCGCTGGCTTTTGGTTTTTCCGCCGCTGTAAGCAATCCGTTTACGATCGGGGTCGCACAGCGAATCGCCGAACTTCCCCTGTTTTCCGGGGCATGGTTGCGCATTCCGTTTTTTTTTGTAACGTATCTGATTGTCGTTCTGTTCGTAATCCGTTATGCCCGACGGATCGAAAACGCGCCGGCAACGTCAAAGGTATACAGCATGGACGAGGAGCGCCGTCGGATCCTCGCTGCAGAGGCTGCTATTGCGCCCGTGCTGCCGCAGGATGGGCGCATGCCTCCCGAACTGAAGAGCGCGGCCACCTGGTTCGGTGCAAACATTGCTCTTGCGTTCGTTTTTATTTTCCTGACTGCACGCAACCCGGTACTGAGTGATCTCGCGTTTCCGCTCATGGCTCTTCTGTTTTTCATTGGTGGGCTCGGGGCGGGACGCCTTGCCGGTCGAAGCTGGAAAGCTGTGGCGCTGTCCTTTGGTCGTGGTGCGCTCGGCATGGCGCCGGCTGTGCTTCTGATTCTTATGAGCCTGAGTGTTCGGCACATCGTAGACCGCGGCGGAATCACCGATACCATATTGAATTCGGCCGCTGAACTGATCGCTGGTAGCACGGCTTTTGCCGCGGCATTCTTTGTTTATCTGGTAACGCTGGGCATGAATTTTTTCATTGGCTCGGCCAGTGCCAAGGCATTTCTGATGATGCCTGTTCTGTCGCCCCTGGCGGATCTGGTCGGGATCACCCGGCAAACGGCGGTACTCGCGTTTGGGTTTGGAGACGGTTTCAGCAACATGTTGTATCCCTCCAACGCGCTGCTGTTGATTGGTCTGGGCTTCACCGTGGTCAGCTACCCGAGATGGCTTGGCTGGACAATCGGGCTGCAGATGCTTATGTTCGCCGTGTCCATGGTGTTTCTGTGGATTGCGGTGCAGGTCGGGTTCGGACCGTTCTAAACCCCGGAGACCCGACCCGCAACGACATGGTCGCTGTGCGGTACGGAGCCTTTCACACGTGAATCGTTACCGTCCACGTAGTGCCGTTTTCTGATTCCATGACTGCGCTTCCCCCCTGCTGCTCGGCGAGACTGTGGACCAGGAGCGAACCAAGGCCCTGTGTATCGTTCGCGCGTGCCGCCGATCCCGAACCGATACCGTTATCGCGTACCACGAGGTGCAGGGATCCCTTGTCGGGGTCGGACCCTTCGGTAGTAAGGGAAATGTGTATGAAGTCTGCCTCGGATGCCCTCCGTTCCGGAGGAAACGCATACTTGAAGGCATTTGTCAGAAGTTCATTCACGATGATCCCCAGCAAGAAAGCTGTTCTTGCGCCCAAACGGACGTCTTCGATGTCTGCCGATACTGCAATACGCGTGTCCGAGTCGTAAAATGTCTGTATCGATTCAAGCAGACTCAGAATATACGCTCGAGCAGACAGTTCCTCATACTTTTCGGACCGCAGCAGCATATCGTACACGTATTTCATGCTTTCGATGCGATTAGCTGTCTCGCGAAGCGCTTGTTTCGCCTCGCTCCCGGAAACGTAGTTTTCCTGCAGCTGCAGTATCTGCACAATCGAGGCTATGCTGTTCTTAATCCTGTGGTGGACTTCTTTCAGGAGCGTTTCTTTTTCATGAAGCTTATTCTGTAGCGCCCGCTCGAGTGCAGCACGTTCGCTGATATCAAAGCCCACGCACTGAATCTCAACCGGTTCGTTATCGGAATTGGTGATACAGGAAAAACTCCACAGGGTCGAGACAATGTTTCCGTTGGACCGCGGCTTTCGGAGTTCGATCTGCAATGGAGTATCCGGATCCTTAAGAAGCGATTGAATTACATCGAAGACTTTCGGGTGATCCTCAGGAATAATCGAATCCATGGAGGCGTTTCCGATGAGCTTTTCCTGAGGGTGTGCAAAGTCTTCGGCAAAGCGGCGGTTGATATACGTGTAGTTGCCTTCGATATCCGTTCGAATGACGTAACTGCTTTGCGCTTCGACGAGATTACGAAACCGGTTCTCACTCAGGCGAAGCTCGTCGTTGGCAAACACGAGCGTCTCTATGTACTCGCGCATTTCATCCTGTACTACCCGCAGCTCTTCGTTACTCTGGCGAAGCTCTTCTTCGGTCGCCCGTAATTCGGCGTTGTGACGCGACAGCTCCTCCTCGTGTTGCAGCTTGTCACTGAGGTCCTGCTTGATCGCCACATAATGGGTAATTGCGCCGCTACCGTCAGTTATAGGTGTGATTGTTGTCAACTCGTGATACTGCTCACCCGCTTTGGTTCGGCTTGTCAGTTCGCCTCGCCACGCAGTGCCGGAGGAAATGATTCCCCATACTCTGTTGTACAGGTCTTCGTCGATCAGATCCGTCTCCATGAGTCTGTAGTGACCCCCGAGTACGTCCTCACGCGAGTACCCGGTGAGTGACTCCCATGCCTCGTTGACGAACTCGACCGCACCGTGACGGTCGGTTATGACGACCGGACTGGTCGTTGATTCGAGTGCTGCGCCCTGCAGTTGCAGTCGCTTTTTGTGGTGCTGCTCGCGTTCCCGCGCTTCAAAAAGTCGAAAGGCCATTTTTATCGACGCGTCGAGGACGGTAATGCCGCTGTTTTTTACGACATAGCCGTAAGAGGTGATGGCCTCGGTCTTCTCGACGATTGCCCGTTCGGTGTGTGACGAGAGAAACACGATGGGTATGACCCGTTCGGCGAGAATCTCACGGGCAGCAGTCGTTCCATCGGCGCTGTTACTACCGAGGTCAATATCCATGAGTACCAGATCTATGTCGGGGTTTTTTGCCCGCGCTATCGCCGACTCGGCATCGCCTGCGTGGTGTACCGTATATCCATACGATTCCAGATCGCGCTTTTCGGCAAGCGCGATAATCGATTCGTCTTCAACCAATAGCAGGGAGTACTCGTTTTTTATATTATCCAACTCACTAACCCACGTTGCATTGTGTGCAATTATAGAGGATTCACACAAGATCTGATACCTCGTTGACACTTCCATTTGTGGAAAGAACAGTCGCGTCCTCTCGCCGGCACACCTCCTTTTGAGCGCGGCTGATGTTGCTCCATTTCTCAGGCGGACGTACAATACGTTTGTGAAGACTCATGAAGTTGAACATCTGCTTGGAGTTCTGAATAGTATTTCAAACCTGTGTGCGCTTGAAAAGTCGGCGGAGAGCAGGCAGCTTTTGAGCGACGTGGCTGCGTATTATCGGTATAAGTATACCCGCAGCTCACACATTCTGCCGCTTACCGACGAGATCGAAATGCTGAAAATCCTGTTTCGTCTCGCTCACGCGCGGCACGGAGCACATCTTAATACGGTACTGAATATTCAGCAGGATTGCAGTGATGCATGCAGCGCCTGTTTTGTTCCGCATTTTTCGGTCCTTACGTTTATCGAGAACAGCCTGATGCATGCCCCTGTTGCCGAGGCTCGGGTCGCGAGTATTACAACGAGCATAACTCACGCACGCTCCACAGGCGAGATCGAGGTCGTGATTCAGGATGATGGCGATGGTTTTTCACGGATCGACAGTGAATGCACGGTGTCTCGCATGGTAGCGCAGCTGCGCGACACCTACAGGAATGAGCGTTGCGTAAACGTTGTGAGCAGTCGTGGGGCCGGTACCCGAGTGTCGCTGGTGTTCCCGTTATGAAGAGCTATCGCATCCCGTTCAGGACCACACAGCTGCTCATGTTTGGACTGGTTATTCTTGGAGCCGGGGTGCTGAACACCCTTACGCTGTATCGTTTGCACCACTATCTCGGCATCTTCGATCAGAGCCTCGTAGGATATCACGCGATCCAGCAGTTCACCCAGGAGATGGAAGACAGCAGAATTATGCTCGGGACATACGTGAGGCAACGCGAGGTGGAGCACGCGGATTCCTTTCTGAGATCGGGCGAGCGCCTTGAAAGCCTTCTGACAACGATACGCTCGTACAACAGTACCGGAGTCGCTGCGTCGTACGAGTTACGGGCGCTCGCGAACGGTCTTGAGGCGTATATAGAGACCGGAAGAGCTGTCCTTGACCGGATCGTCGACGACGACCCGGATGCCTTTTCGCACTATCTGCGAGCTCAGCGTGTGAGTGATTTCATGTTTCGGTACACACAGCGGCTTATGCACATCCGACTTCGGGAGGAGCTTGTGACGCACGCCGAGATTCGGGCCGACGCACACCTTGTCGGCATCGGTGCATTCGGGGGAATAGCAGTTATGGCGGCGCTGCTGTTATTGTTTCTTTTTCTGCTCAACAAGCTTATTACTACACCGGTGAGACACCTTGCCCATGCAGCGCAGCGAATCGCGATGGGAAACCTCGAGACCCAGGAGGTAAACGTCTCGTCTGTCGAAGAGATACATCTGCTCGCAGATGTCTTTAACCGAATGAACCGTAACATACGGTCACTCGTACAGGATCTGAAGGACAAGTCGGCGCTTGAGCTTCAGAATGCCCAGATGGAGCGTCGCATGGAAGAGGCACGTTTCCAGCAACTGCAGGCGCAGATCAACCCCCATTTCCTGTTCAACAACCTGAACGCTATAGCCCGGGCCGCTCTGTTCGAGCATGCGCCGCAGTCCGCTCGACTGATACAGGCGCTTTCTCAGCTTCTCCGGCACACATTGAACGCAAGTTCCACAGTTTCACCGATTGAACACGAATTGCTGGTTGTGCAAGAATATATGCATATACAAGAATATCGGTTTGGCCATAGATTGCGGTTTGAAATTGATTCCAGCGGAGATCTTGCTTCGGTATACATTCCCTGTCTGACGGTTCAACCGCTCGTTGAAAACGCCGTGCAGCATGGAATAGAACCTCATGAGGAAGGTGGTTCAGTACGGCTGAAGCTGCACCGACACGACGGACGAATAACCATCGTTGTGTCGGATACAGGTATCGGGATGAGCCGTGAACGACTACAGGAGGTGCTGAACGCTGATCCATCCGCGAACGGGGCACTCGGAGGTGGAATCGGAATCGCAAGTGTTCGGGAACGACTCCATCTCCTGTATCATAGCGGGTTCGAGTTTGGCATCGAGAGTACGCCTGGCAGTGGTACAACGGTACGGCTGGAACTTCCGGACACGCCGGTGGACAGTGGTGTTCCCCTGTGAAGTATACGCTTCTGATTGCCGATGACGAACAAATGGAACGGGAGGCGCTCCGTCTGATCGTTAATCGAGAGAGCGAACACATCGGCGCGATCTACGACGCAGCGAACGGTCGCGAGGCGGTTGAGAAGGCACTCGCGTTTTCACCGGACATTGTCCTTTTGGACATTAAAATGCCGGGTATGAACGGCGTTGACGCCGCGATGCGTATTCTGGATAAGCGCCCGCGAACACGTATTGTGTTTCTAACCGCCTATAATTATTTTGATTATGCGCAACAGGCCATACGATTAGGCGTTCTCGACTTCATTGTGAAGCCCGCGACCGACGATCGTATACTTGAGGCGATTAATCGAGTCGTTTCCGACCTTGAAGAGTATTCGGTGCACGGTTCAAAGCATACGCTCACAGAACGCCGACTGGTACAGGCTCAGTGCGCTCTGGAAGAATCGCTCGTTATCTCGCTTGTCCGCGGTGATCAGGATGCGTCGCATGTGCATGACCAGATCGGTGCTCTGGACCTCGAGAATCGGCGCTGTATCGCATTCGCCCTTTTTTTTGACTTTTCATCCTATCCCATGGGTGTGGACACCGATGCGCAGCGCCTCGTATTGCGGCGGCGGTGCCTGAACGAACTAAAAACACGTTTACGTCTGTTCTTTGACCGTTTTCTGATGACACATCACGATGAGACCGCTCACGTACTTGCGGTTCTACCCGAGCGATCTACAACGGCACACGACAATGCAGACAGTACCTACGGTGCAGGCGTCGATATCGCTGCACTCGAGACGGCGGTCTCGGACATCAGAAGAATCGTGGGTATTCAGTGTTTCCTCGGCAGCGATCTTGTGCCTCGGGTTCTTGAGCAGAGCGGGTCGGGAATACAGAACGCTATTTTTGCACGGGGAACTGCACGGAAACACCAGCGGAGTGTCGAAATCTTTGACCTGCATCCGCCCGAAGAGCGTACACCACGTCCGCAGGCAGAGGTGCCGTACGAGCGAGCATCAGAGCTTGATATTAGCCGGCTGATTGGCGCACTCTACGATGCAGACCAAGAACAAGTGGGACTCGTGGCACGCAGATGGTTCGTGAACACCAGTCGGCGGGAGCCGGACGCGCAGACCGTCCGGAGACGGGTCGCCGAGCTGTTCGTAATCCTCGCGCATGAGTTCGAAATGGATCCGCAAAAAATCCTGCACGACGACCGTGCCGTAATGGACCGGATCGACATGTCTGCAGATACTTCCGAACTTGAGCGTGCAATGACAGACGGTATTCACGCTCTGCGCCAGGCCGTCGATCGCAGTGTCAAACGCGAGCCTGTGCATCATCAGATTGAGCTGGCTCGACAGTATATCGATGAGCATTATCACAAACAGCTTGCTCTCGACGATGTTGCCGCCCGGGTTCGGCTTTCACCGTATTACTTCTCACGGGTCTTTAAGTCGTACACAGGAAGCAATTTTGTCGACTACCTGAATACCCGACGAATAGCGGCGGCGAAACGGATGCTTCGGAAAGGTGGTCTGTCGGTGAAGGAGATTGCCCATAGCGTCGGATTTACGGACCCGAACTATTTCGCGAAAGTGTTCAAACACCACGCGCATCTGACACCCAGTGCGTATCGAAACAAGATTTTCCCCTATTCACAAGATCGTACCGACTGAGAGGTCCGCTCAAAGGAGTGCGGACGGCAGTTGTTGAACCCTGTCGTGAAAAGCGCAAGATACTACAGCGACAGCTCTCGAAAAGCGGCTCACACTGTTCATACATTTTCCAAGGAGGAGCGTATGAGACGAGTTATCGTAGTTGCACTCGCGGTCATGATGATTGCCGCTGTTACCGGTTGGACCGCGGGCGAACAGGAAGCTGATTCCGATCAGCCCATTCGTTTGAGGCTGGCAGAGACTCATGGTCCCGATTATCCCACAACACAGGGAAGCCGGGAATTTGCTCGACTGGTAGAAGAGCGGACCGACGGGCGGATTCAGATCGAAGTCTTTCATTCGGCACAGCTTGGCGAAGAAAGCGATGCCATTGAGCAGGTACAGTTTGGGGGCATCGATTTCACCCGCGTGTCGATATCACCGCTGTCATCCTTTGTTCCTGCGCTGGACGCGTTCCAGATGCCATTCCTGTATAACGATGCGGAACATATGTGGGACGTATTACGCGGCGATATCGGTGCTGAGATGTTCGCCGAACTCGAAGATCACGGGTTCGTCGGTCTGACCTGGTATGATTCGGGTTCTCGCAACTTCTACACCACTTCGCTGGTGGAGTCTGTGGCCGATCTTGACGGTCTGAACATTCGTGTGCAGGAATCACCGCTCATGATGGACATGGTCGAACTCCTGGGCGCAGTTCCGGTCCCCATGCCTTTCGGTGAAGTGTACAGTGGTCTGCAGACAGGCGTTATTGACGGGGCGGAAAACAACTGGCCGAGTTACCTGACGACCAGTCATTACGAAGTCGCCCGTTTCTTCATCGAAAACGCCCATACGAGGGTCCCTGAAATTACTGTGGCAAGCAGCCAGGTATGGGACACGCTATCGGCTGAAGATCAGGAGATCATCCGCGACGCTGCCTGGGAATCGATAGACTACCAGAGGCAGCTCTGGGCGGAATTCGAAGAAGAAGCTGAAGAGCAGATACGGGCGGCGGGGAACACGATTACCAGCCCCAGCGCGTCGGTGCTTGCTGAGATGCAGGAACGGATGCAACCGTTGTACGATCGACAGCCTGAAGAGGTTCTTGAGATGATCGATCGCGTGCAAAGCTATGGTGGTCGCTAGAACGGTAGCGCTTGACCTGATGTAATCCTGACCACTGCCGGAACCCTCGTTCCGGCAGTGGTATTCACGTCTGGAGGAGACCGAGGGGACGAAATGACAGGCAAGTTGATTTTCGGGTTCAGCATACTCTTTCTTACGCTCGTGACCGTCGCAAAACTCATGATCATCGCGATGACGGTGATTGTTGGAGTAACGGTGTTTCTGCGCTACGTTGTCGGACAGGGCATACGCTGGTCCGCCGAGGTCGCTCAGGTGCTTCAGGTCTGGTTCACGTTTATAGCGATGGCACTCGGGGTACGAAAGGGCATGCATATCTCCATCAATATAATGCCTGAAAAGCTCTCGCCATGGATTAGCGTCGCTCTGGCGAAGTTGCAGTATCTGGCGGTTGGCGTCGTCGGCTACGTGATGCTTGTTTACGGGTACGGTCTTGTCCAGTCGACCATGCGCTCCGTGCTCCCGGCAACCCGAATGCCATCCGGCTACCTATACCTTGTAATACCAGTCTGTGGATTTCTTCTCATTGTTGAGTCACTCACCGATTTGTTCGGTATTGACCGAAGAGATGGATGGATGAGCAACTACCTCGGTGAGGACGAGGAAGATCTCGAAGACGTTATGGAACATGGCATGAACGTGGCCGCGGATTTGTTCGATCAGGACACTCGCGCGGAGGAAACGAAACGTGGGTAATCCGGTGGCGGTATGGCTGCTTCTTGGCTCCTTTATGGGACTGCTGGTTCTGAAAGTCCCGATCACCTTCGCGCTTGCACTTTCATCGATAATGACGGGAGTGTATCTGGACGTCAGTCTGCTCAGTCTCATGCAGCGAATGGCATCCGGGGTGCGAGTTTTTTCGCTGCTGGCTATTCCGTTCTTCATTCTTACCGGCGAGCTGATGGGGAAAGGTGGAATTTCACGGAGACTTATAGAGCTGTCGAACGCCCTGATCGGGCGATTCCGTGGCGGCCTTGCGCTTGTCAACGTGCTTGCCAGCATGTTTTTTGGTGGAATTTCCGGTTCTGCTGTTGCCGATGTTTCATCAATCGGGTCGATCATGATCCCCGTAATGAAACGAAAGGGATACGATGGTGACTATTGCGTCGCCGTGACGGTCTCAAGCGCGTGCCAGGGAGTAGTCATTCCACCGAGTCACAACGTCATCATCTACTCTCTCGCGGCAGGAGGCGTTTCGGTCGGCAGGCTGTTTCTCGGTGGTATCGTTCCCGGCATCCTTCTTGGGCTGGTGCTCATGGCCATCTCGTATGCAATTGCCGTGCGGAGAGGATATCCGCGAGAGCGGCGGTACTCGGCGCGGGAAACCCTGAAGATTTCCTGGAATGCGTCTTTGGGACTTCTCACGCCTGTGATCATTATTGGCGGAGTCATTAGCGGTGTCTTTACCGCGACCGAATCGGCTGCAATAGCGGCACTCTATTCCTTTATCGTTTCCGCATTCGTGTATCGGGAGCTGACACTCAAGAAATTCTGGAATGTCCTGTATTCAACGCTTCGAACGCTTGCAATGGTCTTGAGTCTCATTGCCGCAGCGAATGCCTTCGGATGGTTGTTATCGGTACTGCAGGTACCCGCGATGGTGACGCAAGCGCTTCTTGGCGTAACGGGAAACAGAATTCTCCTCCTTCTCCTGATTAACGTAATGCTGCTGTTTCTCGGCATGATTATGGACATGGCGCCGCTCATCGTAATTGTTACACCGATCCTGTATCCGGTCGTCGTCGGATCGCTTGGAATCAGTCCTATTCAGTTTGGAATTATAATGATGCTCAATCTTGGTATCGGTCTGTGCACACCACCGGTAGGGACGGCGCTCTTTGTCGGGAGCGCGGTCGGTCGTACCACAATCGAACGCGCGACAAAAGCGCTGCTGCCGTTTTATGGCGCAATGATCATATGTCTGCTGTTGGTCACGTTTCTGCCATTCCTGACCATGGCGATACCCAACTGGATCATGTAGCGCTTCCTACGTGCCCTGTGCATACATCATTTGCTCGCAGTAGTTAAACCTCAAGAAAAACACCAGGGTTGCGGACACTATGGAAGCCGCCGAGCCGCGATCGCCGCGCCGATCAGCCCCGCATCGGCGCCCAGTTTCGCCGCGTCGATCTGTACGTGTTGGTGAACGTGGGGCATGACGAGATACCCGAACTGTCGCCTGACCTCGGGAAGAATCAGATCGGCCGAACCCATGACGCCGCCCCCAAAGAGTACCCGGTCGGGCGCGATAGTGCTTGCGAGGATGGCGGCAACCTGGGCGAGGACTCCGCAGAAATCGCGGTGCATCTCCAGGGCAAACGGGTCGTCCTCGCGGACCGCACGGTAGAGGCTCCCAAAAATCTCGGCTTCAGTGCTTTCGGGGCCACCCGCTCGCAGGCGTGCAGCAAAACCACTCGTCGCATCCGACCATTCGACCGCCTGCTCGAGCGCGAGTTCCCGCACCGCACGCGCGCTCGCGTACGCCTCCGTACACCCGACATTGCCGCAGGTGCATCTGCGCCCGCCGGGGCGGATTACCAGATGCCCAAGCTCACCACCAGCCCCGGCTCGTCCCGCGTGCGGGCGCCCGTCAATGGCGAGACCGACCCCGATCCCGGTACCGGCCGTCACGAGGGCGAGCGTTCTGCTGTCTGTGGAAACTGAGAGCTCGGCGAGAGCCGCTGCATTCGCGTCGTTGAGCGCGGTAACCGACAGGCCGATTCGCGCAGAGAGCTCCTCAGCGAGGTTAAACTCCCGCCAGCCCGGTATGTTCACCGCTTCCCCGTAGAGGTAGCCGTCTGATCCAATCATCCCCGGGCTACCGAGACCAACCGTTGAGAAGCCTGCGTTGTGCGAGAGTGCGAGCTCACGAGCGAGCCTTCCAAGCGATGAGCAGATCGCCCTCAGTACATCTTCGCGACCGGTTTTCGGTGTCGGGGTTCGGTGTCGGTGCAGCAGTTCTCCGTCTTCCGTCAGCGCAGCGCATTTGACGGTTGTCCCCCCAAGGTCAATTGCCGCAATGAGACTGCTCACGATTCGGCCCCGATTAATCTCGTCACCGCTTCCCAGCTCACCGATCTCGCCGACTCCTGTGTAGCGAACTCGGGTATGTCAAACAGGTGTTCGTGAAACATCGCCGCTGCGCCGGCCGTAATTTCATCTGATTCCAGGCGCGCCGGTTCAAACAGCCGCATGATGCCTGCTGCTGCCGGAATATCGGAGGCATATTTCAGAAGCGTGTCATAGCGTTCGCGAAGAAAGCCGCCGAAGACGACGCACTCGGGATCGATGACGGTGACCGTGGGTACGAGGCCCCGGATCAGTTCTGTAAACACCTGTTGTTCAACCGCGGGATCGCTCCCAACCTTCGAAAGCTCTTTTCTGGACAACGAAAACTGCGAATCAGGGTCGCCCTGCCAGTCGGGGCTGTAAAACTCACCGCTCGTGTGTGTCGCACCGGAAAGTACAGTCGCCGATGCTGCAACGCCAAGGCCGACGCCAAAGTGTGTACCCTGCTTTGCGGCGGTGGCGTACACAAGGTCGCTCGTCGCGCCGTTTCTCGAATGCAGTTCTCCCCAGGCGCCGCAGCGCGCGTCGTTGTCGAACACGACCGGTATCGTCAGTTCATCATCAATGTGAATGGACACCGGAAGCTTCAGATCCCGAACCTCAAGCTCGCGTGAATAGAGAATGGCCGGGGTTGTCGGATCGACCGAACCGGGAATGGCGCAGCCCACGCCGATTATCGGGAGCGGCAGATCGACACGTCGGTATATCGTTGCGAGAAGCGTCGACAGCGTCGACTCATCGGCGGCGACAAGACGCGTCGCTCCGTCGAACCGCGCGTGGATCGCGCCGGCGTTGTCGCGGACAACAGCCTCGTAGCCGCGAGCGTGAAGCGAGACACCGAGTACGCACAGTTTGTCGTCGCGTATGCGCAGCCCGACTGTTGGTCGTCCGCGTCCACTGGGACCAATCGCCTGAGGCGTCTCCTCGAGCAGTCCCTCTGCAATGAGTTCGGCGGTAATCAGGGTGATTGTCGAGCGGTCGAGGCCGAGGCTTCGTGCTATGTCCCGGCGAGCCGCACCGGGATTGCGACGCAGCGTTTCGAGTACGTAGGAGCGGTTCATGCTCCGCTGATAGGGCTTGTTCCCTCCGGCTGACATAGCTTCACCGGTCCTCGGTGGCGCGGCGAAGCTCGCGAGAATGGGCGTAGAACTCCTCGAGACTCATGTCACGCAGAAACACGAAACCGCGCGTTGCCCGGATAAGGGGACTCGGATGTTCGTAGAAGAACTCCCGGCCGAGAACGGTTGCGAGCTTGTTGTATTGTTCGACCTGTATCTTCTGCGCGAGTTCGGGAAATGGCCCGTCGTGTTCGTAGCTCGGGAAGCTCGCGTCTTTCTGGGTCAAGTACGTCGACATGAAGGAGTGATGCTGCAGGGTGAGCATATTCAGGGACACCGGAACAAAGATGTCGGCCTCAGCCGGGTGGAAGCGATACCATATGTTGCGGTAACCGTAGACCCTCAGATCGCTTCTGCCCGATTCGTCTCCGTATAGTCGAAGGCCGGCGGAAATCGCCTGCATGACCTTGTAGTGCGTATCGGGTCCACTCGCTTCCGGATCGAACGCGACAGTGACAACATCCGGGTTTACGCGTGCAAGGAGCTCCTTGACCGGCAGCGCGTCTCGCTCAAGGGTTGGTTCCTCGGTAAAGGTCTCGCCTTTGTAGAATCCGAGCCTCAGATGCTCAACCGCCGACTGGTTCCATCCGAAAAACCCCCACAGGCAGGCTGACTCCCATTCACGGCACATCCCTTTCAGACGCTGTATGTGAGGCAGATCTTTCTTGCCGGGATATTGAGTCTCAAAGTAGTTGATGAGTTCATCGATGCGTTGCTGTATCTCGTGTACGTCGACCTCTTCGAAGACTTCGGTCAGATCACGGAAATATCTCCTGAGCGTTCCCGCGTCCTGCATGTCTTCCGACTCTGCGGCAAGCCCGTCAAGGTAGGTCCAGACGTCGTGGTCGCGAAAGCGGCGATCGGAAAAATACCCATCATCGACGAGCGCTCTGAACGCCTCTTCCTCGCGCCGCAGCAGTGACTGAAGTTTCCGTGTCAGCATCAGCATGTAGCTGTTTGTAACGGCGTTGAAACCGCTTGTGAGTGTCACGAAATGGTGTCTGTTCGAGTTGTCGCGGATACTCCTGACCACGCTCGGCAGGTATCCGAGCATAATATCGTCGTGATGAGGCTCGGTGTGCAGAAACGTTGTGCCGCTCCTGCTTTCCATGCCGGCTCCGATTTTCCGCTTGAGGCTTTCCGCTACCGCGGCGTTGATTCCGGACACGCGCTCTTTCCCGGATTTCAGTATAATGGCTCCGCGTGCATCGTTTTTATAGTCGTCCTCTGTCAGGTCGATGATTCGTTTCCCGAGACCGTAGGCGAGGTCTATGACCACGCGTTCGGTGTCGCGCGCGTCGAGTGACTTCTTTTCCAGAAGTTTCAGTATATCGCGACGGTCGAGCAGTTTTGCGGCTCCCTCGGTCAGATACATCCGTGCGCCCGGGAGGCGACGCAGCGCCGAGGCGGGAATGCGTACGTGCGTATCCCCGCATACAGCGTCGCGAACGATCCCCGCCTTGCTTTCTCCTGCTGCCATAATGATCGCCGTCGCCCTGGGATTGAAGGTGATGGTCTCAAGCCCGATCGTAATAACCAGGCGCTTCCTCGCGACCTCGATGCCACCAAGATCTCCGGCGGCAGCGGCCTGGGTTTCGTAGTTGACCTGCGTCAGCCGGGTCGGGGAAAAATGGCTTTCGCCTCGCACGTTAAAGCCTATGTGACCGTCGGGGCCAATACCGCCGAGGAAAAAGCCTATACCGCCCATGTCGCGCACTTTCTGTTCGTAGGTCTCACACCATTGATCGACATGGCGAATCGCGTCCTGTTCCTTCTGCTCGCGGAGGTTCCGTGCAGGTCGGTGGCGAAGCCCGAGATCGACCGTACCTCCTGCCCAGAACGCCTCCAGATTCTCGCCGCCGGGCAGCCCTATGTCTTCGCAGTTTATAAGGAGCGCACGGTCGGCATTCAGACCGAAGCCCTCGATGTAGTATTTCCTGACGTAATCGAAAAAACTGTTATGGTGCCGCGGATTAATGGGGTAGAACTCATCGATCTGTACGAAGCGAAGCCCGGAAAGATTCGGCTTTTTGCCGGGGTCGAGCCCAATCGTCTCGAGTTCGCTTTGTACAGCAGGCGTTTCCCATCCACCGAGCAGCCGCTGAGCCTCGCGTATGAAATACTCCGGCGTACGGCCGGTGGGTAGCGAGATAACCCCCTCGGGGTTGTGCTGCACCCATTCAAGAAAACGCGATGCCGAGAGAGTACCGAGCGCTGGAAAATTGTCTACGACTATGGAGTCAATTTTTTCCTCGGGTGTGTAGCGGGTCAAGCGCGATGTCTTATCCAACGCGGCTGCCTCCACCTTCGATACTGTCCTGTGTGTCGTTTTCGCCATGATACGCTCCCGAATACGTTTATAAGATTGATTCAATCAATTAAATAGAATGATGTCAACCCTCTTTAGTGTCCGCAACCCTGGTGTTTTTCGGATGCTAAATCTCTGCCGCTTAACGATTTACGCAAGAATAAAACAATGGAACCGAATGTGGATTTCCTATTTCGTTGCAACAAAACAGGTTATACGCAAAAAAACACCAGGGTTGCGGACAGTAAACACACGTCGCACGCCCTACGTGCGCTCCTCAACCCCCCGACGAGACCCGGTCGAGTCCCGCTACCAGTACATCCGGGGTAGACACGAACTCGCATCGCGCGCCTGTATCGTAGACCATTTTTCGGAGATCTTTGTCGCCCGTCACGAACACAGCAGTTACCTCGCCACCCATGTCCCGTGCCGCCTCCAGCATGGGAACGTCAGACGCAGTGTCGCCGCATATCAGGACTCTTTTACCTGCAATGCGAAGACCCAGCTCATCCACCAGAAATCGCAACCCGTCTCCTTTATTGTAGCCTTTGCGATCGTCGAGTGTGGGTATGAGCTCGAGATCCCTTCCGGTATCCTCCACGAGGATGTGATGGCCTTCCTTGTTCAGGTCTGCGACTATCGTGTGTACGGCAGTGAGCAGTCGCATCGAGTCCTCTTCGGGGACTGAACCGAACACATCCTGACGCGCAAGCGTTATCTCACCCAGTTTTTTCTGGAAACCCGAACCGATCTGCGTGAAGATCCGGTTGCCAGGCTCTTCGAGCAGGTCCACGATCCTCGCGTTAAGAGAGGTCATTGCGTCCGCCAGTTTTTCCGGCATTGTCCGTGAAAACGGTCCGCCTTCGGGGCGGATGTATTCACCCCCCTTCGAGCCGGCAAGCGCATAGATCGCTTCCGGAAAGACGGATAGTTCACGGATTCCCGTTTCCATCAGCGGTGCGGATGTCAGAATTACCGGTGTCTGCCGTACCGTTTTCCCGAAACGCGAGAGGTAGATCGCGTTGTAAGCAGACTGAACTGACGATCGGTAGCGACCACAGTAGTTATTGACCGTTCCGTCGCGGTCGGTGAAGAGCGCATCATATGGTTCGGAGCCGAGGAAGTCGCACACCTGCTTGAGCTCTTCTCCGAAGCCGGGATGAAGCTGGGACAGATAGGTGCGGAACTCAGCTTCACCGTGCTCAAAGAAAAAAACATCTTTCTCAAGCTCGCTCGTCTCGTAGCGGTCGTTTACGAAAATTGTGCGGTTGTGCGTGCCCTGTAACTGAAGCAGTCCGTTCGTATCGCGGGGGGCTTTGCGAAGAACGTTCAGTATGCGCGTGAGAAACTCAAACTGGGTTGGTCGAATCGTGTTTATGAGATAATACCCCACCATGGTTCGACGGATCATGGCGCTTTCGTTCATTAACTGATCAAACTCTGCTACGGTTTTCATTACGTCTCCTGTGTCTCTGCTGTACTGTCTATCAACAACCTACCAATGCCCGGGCTTGAAGGAAAGTGTCTTTACTGTCCGCGACCGTGGTGGTTTTCTCCCCATTAACGGCAAGAGCTTCAGTGATTCGACGTCGGCGACGCGGACGCGACAGCGGGCATTCTTTACCCGCAGCCCCTCTCTGAGACCCAGAGACGGAACTGGCTGCAGCTGCTGAGGACCCCGGAACGGGAGAATCGCAGAAACCTCTGCCTAACTCCTTGTTATGCAGCGGCTTAGACCGCAATCATCACCAGACTAGCGGACAGTAAGGGCGGTCGACAACTTCGGGCAGCGTCGGTACACATCGTAACGACGAAAAAACCGAAACCAAACGGACCTTTCTCCATGGTCCACGGATCGTTGCCTTGCGTATGCCGCGCGCTTGAATTATGGTCAGAACTTCTATGAGCTTCTCTGAAAACCCGTCACTGTCCCCGGCAAACGGTACACTTCGACCGGCCGTGCCCGGGCTGGCCGCCATTGTCGTCATGGTGTTCAGCATTTTTTTCCCCCGAGTTCTGTTCTCGCCCTTGCTCGTCTCTATACAGGTCGACCTCTCGTTGAGCGCCGCCCGGGCGACACGGATTTTCACGACGATCGCGGTCGGTTACGCAATTGCCATGCTCGCGAGCGGTTTTGTATCAACGCGGGTTCAACATCGCCGCATTGTCGCCTTGTCGGCCTTTGGTGTCGGCGTCGGTATGCAGCTCGCCGCACTCGCTCAGTCGGCCGTGTCCCTGCATGCGGGTGCACTGCTTGTCGGGGCGTCGGCAGGATTGTACGCACCCTCGGGACTCTCGATCGTTTCCGAGATTACCCCGTTTACGCGGAGGGGTATGGGGTTTGCGATTCACGAGTTAGGGCCATCGATCAGTTTCGTGCTTGCACCCCTGGTAGCCGCTGTTTCACTTCCCCTCATCGGGTGGCGTGGCGTCGTGTCGGCGACCGGGGCGTTCAGCGCGATCGCGGGGATCGCCTACGTTCTGCGCGGTAGAGCGGGTTATGCGCACGGAGAGGCTCCGCACTTTGAGAATCTCAAGGTGATCTTTCGTATTAAGCGCTTCTGGCTTATCATCCTTTTTTTCGTGCTTGCCGCTTCGGCCGCCATCGGGATGTTCGCCGTCCTTCCGACCTTTCTCATTGGTTTCCGGGGTATGGATCAACAGCTTGCCAACGGTATCATCGGGGCTTCCCGAATATCGGGCATCGCGATGATCTTCCTGTCGGGGGTTCTTACCGATCGTCTCGGTTTTCGCCGGACCGTCGCCGGTATATTCCTGCTGACCGGTATCTTCACCATGCTCCTTACCGTTGCTGAGGGTACGTATCTGGCGCTTGTGGTCCTGCTGCAACCGGCAGTGATCAGCGCGTTTTTTCCTGCCGCTATAACGGCGATGTCGGAGATCGGTCCGCCCCAGACCCGCAACGTCGTTGTCAGCCTGGTTATACCGCTTGCGAGCGTCGTCGGTGCGGGATTATTCCCGGCGCTCGCGGGTTTTGCAGCGGACGCGGGGCTCATTGACCGTTTTTTTCAGGGCACCGGTATAGCGCTCCTGCTCTCAATCCTGCTCCTCCCCTTGTATAAAGCCGAACGATGATAAAAACTACATAATACAGTCGGGTTCGAGTAGTAACCGACAAAAAAAAAGGAGAGCCCCAGAGGGCTCTCCTTGCTTTATTTCGGGCCACAAGCTGTCAGTTGAAACTTGGCGTGAACGCTTCGTCACCGAAGATCAGGTTTTCTCCGTTGTAATCCCGAAGGCCCCCAACGTTGAATACGGTCGTGTACCCCAACGATTCGAGAACGTCTTTCATGTAGCCTGCACGCCCCCCGGCGGCGCACATTATGAATATTTCCCTATCGAGATCTCTGCCGAAGATGTTGCGTATTACCGCTTCTGAGAGTATGTCCTCCGGTGAAAAGTTCCAGCCGTCATTGCGTACCACGGCTCGGCCTTCGAAGTACTCGAAAAATGAAACAACTTCAAAACCGTCGATGTACCCGCCGGTGTACTTGTCCGCAACATTACGAACATCTACATACTTGGCTCCGGGACGATCGAGGAAATTATCAATGTTGTCCATGGTTACCGATTCGGGAAGCGTCGGCAGACCGTTATACGATGTATCCGCGAGTACCTGATAATCGCCGGTGTAGTCGCGCATCCCGCCTGCGTTATACACGGTTGTATATCCCAGGTGCTCAAGCGCATCCTTCACGTATCCGGCCCTGCCGCCGGCGGCGCACATCAATACGATTGGCTGCTCCAAATCGTCACCGAATATGTTTGTCAGTATCGAGCGGCTTGCTACGTCGTCTGCAGAGAAGTTCCATCCGTCGTTTCGCACAAGCGCGCGACCGTCCAGATATTGAAAAAACGGTACCACTTCAAAGCCGTGGATATACCCGCTTTCTATCATATCGGTGAAGTCGCGCAAGTCGACGAAACGCGCATCCGCGTCGAGGTATTCGTCGATATTATCCATGGTGATCGTTTCGTCGCCCGTGAGTTCCGGCCGTGCAGCCGCGTCGCCGCCTGTCTCGCAGGCGCCGAAGATGATCACCGTCAGCGCGATGCCGAGTATAGCTATTGTTTTTTTCACAAAAATGCCCCCAAAGTGGTTTCCGTTTGCGCGCGGAGCGTTCTCCGCGCTCATTACGATTTACATGTACCTTCGATTGTGGTACGCGAACAGTCCCTGAAGCATACGAACCGCATTGTTCGGCGTGACCGTTGCGCCCGTGTATACGTCCACCTCGCCGTGCATTGGCTCGATAGCGTTGATGTCGTCCTGCGATGCTCCCATGAGCGTCTGTTCAATGAATCCGTCAAAAAGATCACGGACTGGAGTTCCGTCCCAGCTGACATCGCTGTCACCGTACAGGCCGGCGATATAATCGTTTCCAGCGTCCTGTTCATACGAGATGTGTTCAATGGAGCCATCCTCTTTACTGAGCTCCACGTACGCGACAGAGTGATAGTTTACTTCCGGTGCGCGGCAGGTGCACATGACGTAGACAACCTGGTACTTCACGGTCGACATAAGTTCGCGTTCAAACGGAACGTACGCGACCATTTCGGACTCACCCCCGTGTCCGTCGACGTGCATAAAGTGAAACGCATTTTCGACGACGATACTGTTTTCATCAACAGCCGGCGTGTCCTCTTCTGGTGCCGCGGCAGATTCCTCGGCGGTGTCACCGCACGCGATGAAAGCAAAAACCGCCAGAGCAATTGCCAGCAGTTTGACGTTATAAAGCATAAAACCTCCATTAAAACTGAAAAAAAGAAACGATATGTAATGTTGCAGCATCATAGGGAGTGAGACCCCGATTTGTCTACGTATAAAAGGTATCAGCAGAGTGCTTTTCTTCTGTATTTGTCGTTAAACGTGTTCACGATTAGTACGCACTGCAGGCGAGGCGCCGTAAATAACCGCGCCACGCAGATGACACTTCCTTTCCACAATAGTAGTATCGTAGCCGTTTATAGGAGGATTACATGAGCAAAACACCGATAACGGTCGCGTATGGCGACGGTATTGGACCGGAAATTATGGAGGCGTCGCTTCGAATCCTGCAGGCTGCTGGTGCACAGGTTGAGATTGATGAGGTCACTGTCGGCGAGAAGGTGTATCTCGCGGGAAACACGAGCGGTATTGACCCCGCGTTCTGGGATTCGATTCGGCGGACGAAAGTGTTTTTTAAAGCACCGCTTACGACCCCGCAGGGTGGCGGGTTCAAGAGCATCAACGTCACGACCCGTAAAACGCTTTCGCTCTACGCGAACGTGCGTCCGACACGGTCTCTTTATCCCTTTGTCGAAACCAAGCATCATAACCAGGATCTGGTCATTATCCGCGAGAACGAGGAAGACCTCTACGCCGGTATTGAGCACCGTCAGACCGACGAGGTGTACCAGTGTCTCAAGCTGATTTCGCGTCCCGGGAGCGAGCGCATTATCCGCTACGCCTTTGAATACGCACGAGCGAACAAGCGCAAGAAAGTAACCTGCTTCACCAAAGACAATATCATGAAGCTCACCGACGGGATTTTCCGGAAGATCTTCGACGAGGTTGCTGCCGAATATCCTGACATTGAAAACGAGTTCTGGATTGTCGATATCGGCGCAGCGAAAATGGCGGATACCCCCGAACGTTTCGACGTAATCGTTCTGCAGAACCTCTACGGTGATATTCTCAGCGATGTTGCAGCCCAGATTGCCGGATCGGTCGGCCTTGCCGGCAGCGCGAATATCGGCGAGCACGGTGCCATGTTCGAAGCGATACACGGCAGCGCCCCGCGCCGAGCCGGTCAGAATCTCGCGAACCCGAGTGGTCTGCTACTCGGCGGGGTTATGATGATGGTGCATATCGGTCAGCCGGATGTTGCCGGGCGCGTTCACAACGCGTGGCTCAAGACCATCGAAGACGGAATACACACCTACGATATATACCGCGATGGTGTCAGCAAGCAGAAAGTGGGAACGAAAGAGTTCGCCGACGCGGTGATCGAACGCCTCGGGCAGAAGCCCGGAACGCTGGAGCCTGTGACCTACGAAGGCGGTGCAGGAATACCGAAGGCAAGCGATGCTGTCCGACTGAACCCGGCGAAGAAAGAGCTTCAGGGTGTCGATGTATTCCTGGACTGGGTCGAAGATAATCGGGACCCGAATGTCCTCGGTGAGAAACTCTCAAAGGCAGACGGATCGGACCTGGAGCTCACCATGATCACCAATCGCGGGCTTAAGGTCTGGCCGAAAGGCGCGCCTGAGACCTTCTGCACCGATCACTGGCGCTGCCGCTTCACATCGACGAAGAGCGGTGCGACGGTCACGCAGCAGCAGATTATCGATCTTCTGCAGCGCGTACACGACCACGGTTTCAATATCATCAAGACCGAGCAGCTCTACACCTTCGACGGTGAACCGGGTTTCTCGCTCGGACAGGGACAGTAACTATCGCGGCCTGCACGGGCAGGAATGCCCGTGCAGCGTCGAAGACAGCGATGCGCGAACAGCCTATGCCGGTGCCGCCGCCGGCGAGGGTCTTCGCGAAAGGCGCATCGCGGCAAGCGCGGTCAGCAGCACAAACACCGCAGCCGGCGCGTAGATCAGCGATGCGCCAACCGAGTCAACGATCATTCCATTTATCTGCGTGCCTATACCCCCTCCAACGAACATCGCGAATGAAGCGAGCGACATTGCCGTTCCGCGCAGCTGCGGAAGGCGCATCTGGGCCGCCATAATGAGCGTCGACTGAAGCGACACGAAGGCAAGGCCGAAGCCGAAAAACCCCACGACCATGACCGGCACGCTGCTCGTCAGAACGAGTGCGAGAAGACTGGCGCTGCCGAGCATGCCCATGGTGGGCAGAAATGCCCCGCCAAGGCGTGCCCGAATCAGCGGAATCACCCGACTGCCCGCGACCGCTCCCAGACCAAACGCGGTAACCACGAGTCCGACGAGGATCAACGGAAGCCCGGTGAGCGCTTCGACATACGCTCCACCGTAGGAGAAGCTTCCGAATACGGCAAAGCCTACGAAGAAGATTGTCCCGACAACAGCGGCGAGTCCCGGAGTCGCGAGGGCAGTCCGATAGCTTGCAAACAGCGAAAACGGCGACTCAGACGCTTTGCCCGATGGTACGGTGCGAACAACAATGACGGCGAGGATCATCTCGGCGACACCGTAGAGAATGTACACGCCTCTCCAGCTGCCAAACTGTGCGATGATGCCGCCGATCGCGGTCGCTGAAGCACCACCGAGAAACATCATACCCATGACCCGGGCGATCGCAGCCTGCCGATTCTCGTCGGAGAACTGTTCACCGATCAGCGCCATAGTCACTGGAAATATACCGGCGGCAAAGATTCCGTTGAATCCACGAAACACAACAAGCGACGGGAAGTTGAAGGCGAAACCTCCGAGTATGCTGAAGGTGGCAGTGCCGAAGGCGGCAACCTTGATTATGCGTCCGCGGCCAAATCGGTCACCGAGCGGACCGAAGAGCACGGTGAACAGGCCAAAGGTCAGCATGTAGGCGGTAACCGACAGCGCGGCGGTGGAAACGCCGAGGTTCAGATCGGCCGCGATACTGACAAGAAGCGGCGCCGCGGCGTAGTTGTCACCGTTCGCCCAGAAGGCAAGAAAGCCCAGAGTAAACAGGAGCGTGGATGTAGTTCGTTTCATGCGGCAATCATAAGTAATTATGTGCATATATGCAACCGTTAATATACATCACTGGTAGACGTACATCTGTATATACCGTACATTTATCTGTATGAAAACCACCCTGAATATTCCGGACAATCTGGTCCGTCAGGCCAAGCTCATTGCGCTCCGCGACGGGCGGACACTCACCGATATGCTCGTGAGTGGACTGTCACACGAAATCCTGCGCTCCGAGCGACCGAGGGAGCTTCCGGTGTGCACCTCCGGGGGAGGTGTCGTTTCCGGCGTGGATTGGTCGAACCTGCAGGCAGCCGATGCTGATGAGTGGCACCGATGACGCTTCACGATGTAAACGTGCTGGTGTACGCGTTTCGGTCTGACAGCCCTCACTTCCACCGGGCTCGTGCGGCTCTTGAGTCGTCGCGTGCATCGGGTGAAACCATATTATTCGCGCCCACGGTAGCAGCGTCGTTCGTTCGCATCGTCACGAACTCACGAATATTTCACAAACCTGCTCCTGCGAGCGAAGCCTGCTCGTTTCTGGATGTGTTTCAGGATCACCCGGCTATACGCTTTACCGATATCGACGAAATGACCTACGGTATTTTCCGGCACCTCGCGCTCACCGATGGGGAGAATGGCAACGCGGTACCGGATGCGATGCTCGCCGCGCTCGCGATCCGCTACGACGCCGTGTTCGTGACTGCAGACACCGGATTCAGACGGTATCAGGGTTTGAAGCTACAGGTTCTGTGAACGGCGGTATCGAGAGTGTTCGCTACGCGCGCTCCATTGCCGATCGTGCGAGTGAAATCACTTCCTCGGTAGTTTGTTGGTGGTCGCTGCACGAGGTATTGAAAAGCATTTTTGATCCGGCAGTCTGAAGGTGATGATGAAGATGCCGCAGACCTATGGCGACCTTCAGGTGGCTTCGATCCGCCACGAGTGAGTATACTTTTAAGAGGACGGGGTACGTCCGTGGATAAGTAATATGTCGATTTCTGTAGTGCTTGCCGATGATCACGTGGTTATGCGTCGTGGTCTGGCCCTCTTGATAGACCAGCAACCCGACTTCGAAGTGGTTGCCGAGGTGTCGGATGGCAACGAAGCCATTCGCGCCTGCATAGCACATAAACCCGATGTGGCCGTACTCGACATCAAGATGCCGGTCACAAACGGCATTACCGCTGCCACCGAGATTAAAGCGAATGTTCCGGGAACCGGGCTTGTAATGCTCACATTCCAGTCCGAGATCAGTGTGGTCCGAGCTGCAGTGCAGGCAGGCGCCCACGGGTACATCCTGAAAGATTCCCCGGAGAGCGAACTATTCGAAGCGATTCGAGCGGCGTCGGACGGACGGCGCCACGTGTCTCCGTACGTCACCGACCTTGTCATGGACAGCATGCTCGATTCCGAACCACCTACGGGAGCTCTGAATGGGCGAGAGGCACTTGGAGTGCTCAGCGGTCGAGAACAACAGGTTCTTCAGATGATGGCAGAGGGCAGCTCGAACAATGCAATCGCTGAAGCGTTGCACCTTTCGCCGAAAACCATTGAAACCTATCGCAGCCGACTTATGCATAAACTCGGCGTCATGTCGTTTGCCGAAATTGTACGGATCGCGGTTAAGGCCGGTCTGGTAGACAAAAAAGACCAATAAAAGCTATAAAGATTAAAATCTCCAATTACCCACACAATGTGTCGGGAAATCCTGACATACTCGTGCCCGCAACAACCTTACGATAGCAGTGCATTTAATACCGAATCAGGGAGAGATGAATATGAAATGGTTTCGCAACATGAACATTGCCGGAAAACTGGTCACGTCGTTCGTATTGGTCGCCGCCATTACGGCTGCAGTCGGGATAATCGGGATCTATAATCTCGGTGTAATGAATGATCTCGCCGAGACGATGTACGAACAGGAGCTCAACGGGCTTGACGCCATACAGAGTGCAAACACGGATTTGCTCTATACCGTCCGTGCCGAGAAGAACGTCATGCTTTCCTCGACGGAAGCTGAGCGGAACTTCTACGCCGAGCAACACGCCCGCTATATGCAATCCCTGCAGAACACGCTGGCGGATGCCGCTCAGTTCTACCCCACCGAAGAGGGCCAGGAGCTTCTGTCCGACATTGATCGGCGCGTTGCGTCGTGGATGGACAGCTCGCGGGACGTCCTTCGTCTGACAGCGGACGAGGACTACGCTGAGGCACGCGAGTCGGCGGATCTTTCGATGGGCGATGCGCGTGAACTGCTCGACGGTGTGGATGAGGCGATGATTCGTGCAATCACTCTCAAAGAAGAGATGGCAGCGGAAGCGGCCGAGGAATCACGCGCGGTATACACTGCCAGCTCCTTCACGATGAGCCTGGTGGTTATCGTCGCGACACTGTTCGGTGTCGTCCTTGGACTGCTGATCGCACGCATTATCAGTATTCCTTTGAAAAAGGGACTTGGCCTTGCGAACGCCCTTGCCGACGGAGATCTCAGTCAGAACATTACCGTCGATCAGAAAGATGAGGCTGGAAAGCTTGCCGACGCTTTGAGGCGGACCGTTGAGAAGCTTCGCAGTACCGTCGGCGACATCAAGGCAAGCTCCGAACAGGTCGCTTCGGGCAGCGAACAGATGGCAACGACCGCCGAGCAGATCTCACAAGGCGCAACCGAGCAGGCATCATCAGCAGAAGAAGTCTCTGCTTCAATGGAAGAGATGCAGTCCTCGATTCGCCAGAACGACGATAATTCGAGTGCCACCGAAAAGATCGCGCTTGAGTCTGCGCAGAGCGCCGACCGTGGAGGGCGCGCCGTTGCGGAAACCGTTGCCGCGATGCGTGAGATTGCCGATAAGATTTCAATCATTGAAGAAATAGCCCGAAACACGAATCTCCTTGCACTGAACGCCGCAATCGAGGCAGCCCGTGCCGGCGCGCAGGGGAAAGGCTTTGCCGTTGTTGCATCCGAGGTCCGGAAGCTGGCGGAACGGAGCCAGGTTGCAGCTCGCGAGATCAGCGAGTTGTCCGTAAAAAGCGTTGGTGTGGCGGAAGAGGCCGGTGAAATGCTGAAGGAACTCGTTCCAAGCATCAGACGAACCACCGAACTCGTGCAGGAGATTTCCGCATCCAGTGCCGAGCAGACCAGCGGCGCAGTTCAGATTACCAGTGCTATTACGCAGCTCGATCAGGTGATACAGCAGAATGCATCGGCATCGGAGGAAATGGCATCGATGTCCGAGGAACTGTCTTCGCAGGCTCAGTCGCTTCAGGAGAGCGTCGCGTTCTTCCGGGTTGGTTCAGTCGATGCACCGCCGAAATACATCGCGCCAGTGGTCAACGGTTCCGCAAACGGTGCGACGAATGGTCGGGCGCACCGCAACGGCAATGCAACGACCGCGGTGAAAGCCCGACATCAGCTTGTCCTGCCGAACGGCGACGAAGACTTTGAGGAGTTCTGATGCAGACGACCGGCACGTTTCTTACCTTCGCTCTTGGAGGCGAATGCTACGCGGTGGCTGTGCAGAACGCGCAGACCGTTATTGAACGCTCCAAGGTAACGCACATTCCGCGCATGCCCGACTTCATGATGGGGGTCATAAACTTCCGGGGACGCGTGGTACCGTTACTCGATCTTCATCGGAAGCTGGGAATACCGCGTGGCGAGGCGGAAAGCGGCGGAGATTCGCAGGGATGTGTAATCGTGATTCTCGAGCTTCCCTGGCAAGGTCGCAGTCTCACTCTCGGAGTCCGTGTTGATGAGGTGCGCGAGGTTATCGATATTGATCCAGCGATGATCGAGGCCACGCCGTCGATCGGGAGTTCCGGCAACATGCGCTTTATGCAGGGAATCGCACGGCGCGCCGAGGAGTTCCTGCTTGTGCTTGATGCCGAGCGGATTCTCGAATCCGACGAACTGTCCGACCTCGGGGAACACCTCGCTGCATCCTAAAGGCTTTCGGTATCTCCGGTTCAGTGCGTCCCTGAGGGGGCGCACGTATTCATCCGCCGTGCAAACCCGACCAGGCCGCGCGACAGCATGTAGCGACAACCATAACGGTGATAGAGCGGTGTGCGCCACCCACCGTTAGCATACGTGCACTTTTTGAGACGAATCAAAGAAAAATCATTTACTACAACATCATTTTTTTCTTACTTTGCGGTTCATGAAAAACCGATATTCACGCATTTTCACCTTACGTGCTCAACTCCTTATTCTGGCGACCGTCCCCGTTATCGGTCTGATCGTATTCGCAGCCTGGACTGCAAGCGACCGCATCTCGGTTCAACAGGAAACAGCACAACTCGAACGTCTTATCGACTATTCGGTTATTGCAGGGAATCTTGTTCACGAACTTCAGCGCGAGCGAGGTCGAACGGCGGGCTACTACGGCGCTCCCGGTAATGAGACCGAGCGTCTGCTGCGCACCCAACGCGGGGAAACTGACACCGCGCTTCAGACGTATGCAGACGAAAACGGGGCGTTAGCGACCGGAGTTGACGACGCCGAGTTCAACCGCCTGATCGACACGATCGACGACCTTCTTGACCGTCTCGCTACGACGAGGTCGAACGCAGACGACCGTTCGATCCCGCTCGATGAGGCCATCGGGTTTTATACGACCACCAACGGTACCATCCTCGATGCCGTCCGCCGGGTGACGGTCTTGATCGACGACGCTGATCTGTCGCGGCAGGTAAGCGCGTATGCGCACTTTCTTCTGGGCAAGGAACGCACCGGAATCGAACGGGCACTTTTGAATAACACCTTCGCACAGGACCGGTTCGGGGAGGGAATCTTCGAACGGTTCCTGGGGCTTGTCGCTGAACAGGAAACCTACCTTGACGTGTTTCAGGCAATGGCCGACGAAGAGAGTTTTGAGACTTACGAGCGTATTGTATCGGGTGAATCCGTGGACGAGGTCGAACGTCTACGAGGGGTAGCACGGGAGCGAGCAGCCTCTGGAGGTTTCGGCGTCGATGCGGAGTACTGGTTCGATATGATTACGGCGAAAATCGATCTTCAGAAGAACGTGGAGGACACCCTGGCTGAGACCCTTCAGGCAAATGCGGAAGCGGCCAATCTCCGTGCGACACGCGACGCGATTCTTGTGACCGTCGTAACGGCCGTTCTGCTGATACTGACCATCGTGATTACGGTGTTATTGTCGAGAGGAGTGCTGCGACAAGTAGGGGGTGAACCAACGCATGTCGTTTCTGTTGCAGAGCAATTTGCGCAAGGTGACATACGGCTTGGAGAGCACGAAGGGGTGGCCAGGTCCGGAATATATCTGGCGATGGTCGAGCTCGGGCAGCGCCTCGGTTCGGTCATACAGGATATCATATCGGCGACCGACAACATGACGCAGGGAAGCAACGAACTCGGGCAGACATCGCAGCAGCTTTCAAGCGGTGCAACAGAACAGGCGGCAAGTGCCGAGCAGGTCTCCGCCTCTATGGAGCAAATGGGAGCCAACATCCAGCAGAATGCCGACAACGCCTCACAAACTGAAAAGATCTCGCTTCAGGTATCGCGTAACGCCGAGGAGGGTGGCGAAGCGGTATCCCAGACTGTACAAGCCATGCGTGAAATCTCGGAAAAGATCAGCATCATCGACGAGATCGCGCGAAACACGAACCTGCTTGCACTCAATGCCGCGATTGAAGCCGCGCGGGCTGGAGAACACGGCAAGGGATTCGCTGTCGTGGCGAGTGAAGTGCGCAAACTGGCCGAACGCAGCCAGGGTGCGGCCGCCGAAATTGCGGCTTTGTCTACCAGCAGTGTGGCAGTGGCAGAGAAAGCGGGGGAAATGATCAGCGGGATAATCCCGGATATCCGTAAGACCGCGGAACTCGTACAGGAGATCAGCGCTTCAAGCAAGGAGCAGGACAGCGGTGCGAAACAGATCAACAGCGCTTTAGCGCAACTCGATAAAGTGGTACAACAGAACGCCTCGGCGTCCGAGCAGATGGCAGCGATGGCCGAAGAGCTTAGCGGTCAGGCGCGACAACTCCAGGAAACGGTTGCATACTTCAAAGTAGATGGTGCTCACCATGGTACATCCAGTTCCTCATCGACTGCAATAACGCTTGCAGGTAATTCCCGATCACCGGCCACCGCCGACGAAGTCTGAATCGAAGGCGCTCAGTATGTTTTCGATTCTCTGGAATGCCGTTCCTGCGCCGGCAATCCTGCCGCGGCGGACCCGACGGTGCCTCCCGAAATCGCCTTCGCTGCCTGGTCGTGAAAGGCAGCGAAGTCGGCGTAGGACGGCCTGTTACCGTCGGCCGCCCTCGATGTTTCCAGAAGGTAGTCATTCAGGCGCTTGAGCACCTCGCGTTCGTGTGTCTGCGCGCAGGAGACGCCTATCTGCCGTGCGGACTCGAACAGCCGGACCATGACGTTGGTATGGTGCGCTGCGGCTTCGGCGACCGGGTAGAGCGCGAGCGTTACGAGCGCGTTGAAGTTTACCGGCTGCGTTACAACGCGAAGAAGGCCGCTTGAATCGAAACGATAGGGTGATGGCACCGGCGTGCGTGCCACAAGCGCCAGGGCGTCTGCGAGACGATCAATGCACCGTATGGCGGTGAAAGAATCGACCGTTCCGGGAGAGAGTGCGCGGAGCGCGATCTCCACAAGTTGCTCGAACACGAAAGCGACGTCCTGCTGCGCGGTTCGCTCGGTTCCAAGGATAAAGACGTCCCGGAGTGAGCGCTCAACCTTTGGCGTTACCGCGTCGGCGGGGACAACCCGCGCGACAACTGCATCGTGATATATAAACTCTCCCGGACCCCTTGCCAGATAAATGCACAGATCGTGTGTCACCGCGGTCTTCATGAGTTTAGCCGCGTCGACAGCCTGCACGTATCCCCCTCCGGACAGGGATACTTCGCAGCCGTTTTCCCAGGAGTCAATAGCGCGCCGGGGAAGCTGCTGCGCAGTCCCGTCCGACACGAAAGGAGGCTCCTGTCCTATCGTTTTCGGATACAGTTTTTCGAGCGAATTCACGAGTTCATCGCTTACCCGCGAAATGACGTTGTCTTTTTGTATGGACGAAGCGGCGTGGTGAATAAAATAGATGAGCACCCCGACAGCCGACAGGCCAAACACGACCGCGAGGAGTACAGCACTATGCGGCACCTGGTTTCCCGGCGATGTGCCACCTTCTTCGCCGATCCTTCGAAGGAGAAGCACCGAATACACGAAGGTTCCCAGAAACGCTCCAAACACCAGCTGGTTTCCGCGGTCCTTTATGAAGTTTCGCAACAGACGCGGACCAAGCTGTCCGGACGCGAGCTGCAACGCGACGATGATGATCGAGAACGCCGTCGTCGCGACCGTGATCATGGAGCTTGCGATCATCACCAGGAGATCCCGGATTCCCTGCCGGCCGAGCGAAGAGACCCACTCGACGCGGGGAAGGCTACCGGCGAACTCCGTCTCTGTGAGAACAAGCGAGAGTATTGCGAAAGCGAGTGATATGATCGCGGGTATAAACCAGAAACTGTAGCGCAAAAGCGAACGAACCTTTCCAAGTCGGGCATGCATGCGTGCAATATATGGCCGCCGATCCAGGTCAGGCGAATGTTGCCGCAGTAATCACCCCAATGACCGACACACCGTGAAAAACCGAAAACGCGAAGGCGCCGACACACAGAAGTCGCCGGGCGCTGCCTTCCCTGGGGTCTGTCTACCGGCGCTGCTCATGGCGCTTATGGGACTGGCGCTCGGTTCTACGGTGAATACCGCGTGTATTACCAACTGCCAGTCAAGAGCCGGAACGCGGCGTAACGAAGATACATGTGACTCCATCGAGAACGAGCCGACTATCGAGTTTGTCGCAGATCAGGCGGACATGTTCGGGCGCTTTATCAGTCCTCGACTGATGCCTTCGCGGGGATATGGGTAGCCCCGTACCGCCGCCTTGCTGACCTCAGCTTCGGCCGACGCGTTGTGTTCGAATAAAGTACAGAAACGTGACGACGCAGACTGCGAAGTAGATCATCATCATGTATTGACCGTTGAACTCTGATTGCATGGACACACCGTTAAGCCGGATGCCTGTGATGCCAACGAAATACGCCAGCGGAATGATTCCGAGCACGTAGCCTGCGAGCTCTTTTGCCTTCCACGCCACAAGTAGAAATACACCCGCGGTCAAAAAATTCGAGTTCCCGAAGACTCCACGTAACATGAGCGCATCCGGGTGTGGCTCAATGCGGGCAACATTCATTGCCGCCCAGTTCAGGAGGAAGGTGTGCGCAATTCCGCGTATAAGGTCCACCCCCGCCAGAACGAAAAGCACGTTTCTCGATACGCCAATAGCTCGCTCTTGTGTTGACTTGTCCATGATAATCTCCTTGCGGATAAACTGTTACGATTGTAACGTTTATCGTGTTACCATAGGCCCGTGGCTGTCGGAAGACAAGCTATAGCGGTAAACTGAGACAGTATAGCCGGAGATTGTATCGTGAAGCGGCAGGCACAAGTTCAGGATAGTCGCGAACGCATCGAACAGGGTCTTCTCGTGTCGGCGAATCACGCGACATACAGCCAGGTTTCCAACACACAGATCGCAAAAGCCGCCGGGGTTTCGCGCATGACCTTCTACCGGCACTTCAGGAACAAGCGCGATGTACTGATTTCTCTGCTTGAACGACTTTCAGTCGGCATGAGTGCAGTTGATTTGACGTCGAGTCTGCGCAGGCGTTTTGAAATACTGCAGGAGCATCCCACGCTGCGCCTCCTCCTGTCAGACCCTGAAGCACGTGAGATTTTCAGGGATTACCGCTGGCGCCGATCGCCTGAGATTCTTCCCGAAGCGAGTGATGCCGGCGCGCTCTATCGGCGAGCGTTTGTGTTCGCCGGGCTCGATGCGATGGCACTGATGTGGCTCGAAAACGGTATGAAGGAACCAGTGCACGACATGGTGGAACTCGCCCGAGACGTGATCCAGTCGAATGCAGGTGCCGAGTCCGGAGAGCGGGATATCCGGAGTCGGCACGTGCAGCCATGAGAGCGATAACTCGTCGTTCGCGTTTGCGTCCCATGCCCTTGATATACTAAAGATTTACTTCAGTCAGCGATACAGGTATATGCGACGATGAAACCCGACATGTCCCCTAAACGACACGAGTCTTGACAACGGTAGCCGTGCCGTATTACCCGATCTCGTCCGAACGATGGTCGAACACCCGCATTCTTCTCGCCCTGAAATCGATCTTGACCCTCTGCTGCAGTTTCTCGGGCCCCCAAGTCTCGAAGCTTTCATAGAACAGTAGCGTCAGCTTGCCGGACCGCTTGTGAATCTTGAACATATCCACGTCGTCGAGCTCGCCGTAAAACAGGCGACCGAGTTCTATATAGAGCTGCAGGATGAGGGGAAGGTGGGGGCGGTCTTCCTGGGTGACGTAGAGCGCCTGTTCGTCAAGAAGGCCACCTCCGTAGTGCTCACACGCCTGCTCAACGCGATCCGCTTGTCCCACCGCATGAAGTTCGCGCAGTGACAGTTCCACCGCCTCACGAAAGGATCCGAAGTGTACGCGGATCGCTCGCTGTGTCGAAGGGGCAAAATCAGAGGCTTTGGGGCGGCGTCTGAAATGTGCAAGTGCAATCGACTTGAGCGTGCGAGCGCGAATGCGTGCAAGCTGTGCTTCCCAGGCTTCCTCACCGATGGTCTCGATAAGCGCGGAGCAGAACTCGCGAACGCGCAGGCCGTGTCCGACGAGAGTCGCAACATCCGGTACATCCGACTCCGTCGGTACCGTGCCGTAGCGCAGAAGATGCCGGCCGACAGCCGCCGCGGCGTCGGGTGTCTCGGTGCGGACGCGCTCGAACTCGGCGCGGCGCTTTATTACGCGTTCGGGGTGCTCAAGGCTCCTGCTAAGCAGATCGGGTCCGGTGTCGGGCGAGTATGCGAGGTAGGTCTGTTCCAGCTGCGCGTCGCGAAACACCAGAACATGCGCGGGATCGACGGGTACACACTGCACGCCAAGGGTGCGGTCGACGAAGGCGGGTAGTTCATCATCCTCGAAATACTTCTGAAACGTCCCCCTGCTTGTACGGTAGCCGTCGCTCCAGGGTGTAAGCGTCTCCGCGGTGCGGTCAGCGCTACTGAGCACGCGTACGGCAAGCACGCCGCGGGTGAGCTTCCACGCGTCGCGCAGAGCACGAGTACGGTCCGTCGGGTTATCGATGACGTTCAGAACGTACCCCAGGTTCACGATGTCCGCCTCGGATCGGTCGACGTGCGGCCGGTGATTCGGGTCCCAGCCTGCCGCCTCAAACCCGAGCGCGGTAAGCCCTGCAACGTCGTCGCCGCGGCCGCAGCCGTAGTCAAAGAAGGTCCGATCCCGTGTCAGAAGCTCCCGATCGAGCAGGTGCCGTACAGAGCGTGAGAAACCGTCCCGGCTTATTGCGGTGCGTGCCGAAGGGTGCATGATCTGCAGTATATACTGGGTTTCCAGCGCTGTGCGGTCCGGTATTTCGTAAATAGATGGGGTAAACAGCCGAATTGTCAAGAAAAAATTTTATTTTCTTTATCGAAGGAGTATATTTCCCGTATGAGCACACACATACAAGAAAATACACAGACACACCACGCGCCCCGCGACGAAGCGATGATCACTGGACTGCGCAGGCAGGGTGTCGACTTTTCGCATGAAGAAGCCTGGGCGACCGCACAGGAGCACGTACAGGTGCACCGTTTTTTCCTGGGTCAGGATACCGGACGGCCGGTGTCGTCGGATGAAGGCGCCAGCTCGTGGAAGTTGAACGTGTTCGGTCCGATTTTCGACGCGATGCGTCAGTATAATACCGGTTTTTTCTTTCCGAGAACCGACCGGGATACGCTGCATATGCGGATTTCCGATCACTGGTTTTTTCTGAAGACCAACGACCCCACGGTAACGGCAGATCAGGCTGTTGTCGACTACATGCGACGCTTTGGATCACCGCTCACGAGGCTCGCGGCCGCTGTTCTCTACGGTCGGGAGAACTCCCGGATACAGGACCGCGTTGCAACGTCTGACACGATCGATCAGCGTGTTATGGATATGCGTTCATCGGTGTATGCAGACGCGCGAAACTGGCCGGTCGGGCAGTAAGCAGGGTTCGATTTTGATTGACAAAGCACTGCCGGGTTGCATAGCTTACATTCACAATGAGCGAAATAATGTGGTCACAACGACAGAGTAACGATTGGCGAACGAAGGTCGGCCTGGCAGAGATGCTCAAGGGCGGCGTAATCATGGACGTGGCAAACACGGAGCAGGCGAAAATCGCCGCGGACGCAGGCGCACAAGCGGTTATGGCGCTCGAGCGCGTACCCGCCGACATCCGTGCACAGGGTGGCGTTGCACGTATGAGCGACCCGAAAATGATACGCGAGATACAGGAAGTCGTGTCCATCCCGGTCATGGCGAAAGCACGCATCGGCCACTTTGTCGAGGCCCAGATTCTCGAAGCTATCGGGGTCGATTTTATCGACGAGAGCGAGGTCCTGACGCCGGCCGACGACCAGTATCACATAGATAAGCATCCCTTCAAGATCCCCTTTGTCTGCGGGTGCCGCAATCTCGGCGAGGCGCTTCGGCGCATCGGCGAAGGTGCCGCGATGATCCGCACCAAAGGCGAGGCAGGCACGGGCGACGTCGTGGAAGCCGTGCGTCACTTGCGCACCGTCACCGACGAGATTCGTCGCATTTCAGTGCTTCCCCGCGAGGAGCTCATGACCGTGGCGCGCGATCTGGGCGCCCCCTACGATCTGGTGCTCGAAGTAGCCGAGCGCCGCTCGCTTCCGGTACCAAACTTTTCCGCCGGCGGTGTAGCGACTCCTGCAGACGCGGCGTACATGATGCAGCTTGGTGCCGAAGCCGTATTTGTCGGAAGCGGTATCTTCAAGAGCGGTGATCCCGCCCGGCGTGCACGCGCAATTGTGGATGCGGTGGCATTCTACAACGATCCTGACAAACTGGCAAAAATCAGCGAAAATCTCGGCGAAGCCATGAGCGGTATAAGCGCCGCGGCCATGCCCGAACACGACAAGCTCGCGGTTCGCGGCTGGTAAATACTGGTCCAATGATCATTGGTGTTCTCTCGTTTCAGGGTGATTTTGCGCGGCACATCGCCGCGCTTGAAACGCTCGGGGTTGCCGCCCCGGGTGTCCGGACGCCCGAGGATCTTTCGAAGGTCGACGGCCTCGTAATACCCGGGGGGGAAAGTACGACAATCGGCATGCTCTGCGAACGATTCGGGCTACTGGCGGCGATCCGCGAGAGGGTAGACCACGGTATGCCGGTATTCGGCACGTGCGCCGGCGCGATACTGCTTGCGAAGACGATATCCGGCAGCGATCAACCGCGTATCGGTGTGCTCGACATTACTGTGGAGCGAAACGCATACGGGCGACAGCGGGAGAGTTTTGAACGGGAGGTCACGCTCTCTGGACCCGACTTCCGTGAGCTCTCGCCACCGCTGACGGGTGTGTTCATTCGTGCCCCGCGCATCGTATCGCTCGATTCCGAGGCAGTGGTTGTAGAAGCTACCCTCGGAGACGAGCCGGTATTCGTCCGTCATGGTGCGATATGGGCAGCTACCTTTCATCCCGAACTCACCGGTGACCTCAGGATGCATGAGGCGTTTCTCGACAGCATTCGATCCTAACGGCGGCCTGGCGCACAGCCTGCTTCCGGAGGCTGTCCCGATACCGGCGTGAGGCCCGGACCTCACCCCGTCGCGTTGTACGGATCGGGTCTAAAAAAATACCTATCGATAACGGTTTCTATTCTGTACTGCAGGAGCACCCGCCCCTATACTGTTCACATTCCGAATCCTGAGAGTCAGATACGGGGGGTTTTCAGCATGAAAATGATGTATGGAATGCTCACGGCGCTCTTACCCGCGGCGGTCTGGGGCGTATATGCGTTTGGTACAGCGGCGTTAATCAACATCCTGGCGAGTGTTGTTTCAGCGGTCGCAGCAGAGGCGTTATTTCAGGCACTGACGAAACAGAAAATTACCGTGAAAGATGGGAGCGCAGCAGTTACCGGACTTCTGCTTGGCATGGCGGTGTCTGTTTCCACCCCGTGGTATGCGGTGTCCGCATCGGCTGCCTTCGGGATTATCGCCGGTAAGCAGCTGTTAGGTGGTGTCGGTAAAAATCTGTTCAATCCTGCAATGTTCGGCCGGCTCTTTTATCTGTATGTGTTTCCGGACAGCATTCTTCCCTGGAGAAGACCTTTCGACCTGACGACTACCGCGACACCGCTTGAGATCCTTCGCGAGACCGGCGAGGCAGCAGGTGTCCCGATTCTTGACATGTTTCTCGGGCGCATTCCAGGAACAATCGGCGAAATCTCGAGCCTTCTGCTGCTGATCGGGTTTTCATATCTGGTATACAGGAAGTTCGTCCGATGGCGCATACCGGCGGCTGCGTTTTCCGTTGTTCTGGTGCTTGCGCTTATCGCCGGACATAATCCGCTGTTCTATTTCTTCGCCGGCAGTCTGGTGCTGGGTGCATGCTTCATGGCAACCGATCCAATGACGTCTCCTCGTTTCCCGAAAGGACAGATTGTTTTCGGAATCGGCATCGGACTCATAATTATGGGAATGCGATGGTGGGGATGGCAGACGCCCGGAGTGTATGAGTTTACCGAAGGCACGACCTTTGCGGTTCTGACCATGAATCTTTTCACACCGGTCCTGAACAGAAAATTCAAGCCGGCTCCGAAGAAATAGATCTTTGTCGAGCACGGTTTATCTGGAGGTGTACGCATGCTTGGAAGTTCATTTGTTCGATTCCTGTTCGTATTGGGTGTCATGGTTATCGTCGGCTTCGGCTGGTATCCCATAGGCCTCTCGCGTCTGAAAAAAAAGGGTGTGGACGAGGCGGCTGCAAAAAAGCAGGCAAAACTTGCGGCAAAGAAATACGCGATTATCGCCGCGTTCATCTACATGGTCGCCATGGTGAGCGTTGCAGGACTGTTCGTGTAAGCTCGCTGTCGGTTTACGATACCCGTCGACACCCTGGCCCCGATACGCGGCTCTTCCCGCCGCTGTCGGGGATGACTTGTATCTGGGTCGGTATGCGCTCCTTCAGCGCCGAGACGTGTGAAATGACGCCTATGACCGTGCCGTCGCGCTGCAAGCCGGAGAGCGTTTCGAGCGCCGTGTCGAGCGCTTCTTCGTCGAGGGTACCGAATCCTTCGTCGAGAAACAGGCTGTCGACGCGTACGTGTTTTCCGGCCATCTGAGAAAGGCCAAGCGCGAGTGCGAGACTCACGAGAAAGCTTTCGCCACCGGAAAGGTTTTTGGCAGACCGGATTTCGCCGGCCTGGTACGTATCAATGACGCTGAGCTCCAGCTCGTTGCCTGCTTCCCGGGTGAGCAGATATCGGTCGGTGAGCTTGAGCAGCCGGCGGTTCGCATGCGTAATAACAAGCTCGAATGTCAGACCTTGCGCAAAGTTCCGGTATTTTTTCCCGTCGGCCGAACCAATGAGCGTGTGCAAGGCGTCCCACTGTTCCACGACTGCTTCCTGTGCTCGCACTTCGCCCTCTTTGTCCTGCAGGCGGCCCCGGGCAGCTTCATTTTCACGGAGTACGTGGCGTTTTGTCGCGATCTCGTCTTTTACCGCATTCAGCGCCTGGCTTTGTTCCCGGTGATCCTGTGTGAGCGCTTCAAGCGATCGGGTGGTCAGGGCTTGCTTCAGGAGTTCATTACGTTTTCCTTCCCGGTCGGCTCGTGTAGCTGACAGCTGCGTTACCAGCGTGTCGAGACGTTGCGCCGTTTTCCTGAGATCGTCTCGAGCGGTTGTGCTCAGACATGCACTCGTGTACGCTTTCTCGGTCGGAAACCCTGCGGCCGCACGTCCCGTGGCGAAGGTCCGTTCCTGCTCTTCGAGTTCACCCGCGCGGCGCTCTATGGCGTCCGACAGCGCCTCCGCGCGCGATTTGGAGTGCTGTACCGCATCCCGCGCGTCCCTGAAACGGTCCGCGGCGAGCTTCTCCGCGTTCTCCGCCCGTACGATCGCTGCCTTCAGGAGCGCTTCCTCGGTGTCCGGGTCGGCGTCACCGAATATGCGCCGGCGCTCTTCGCGGGCCGAATCCGTTTCCCGGGTGAGCGACGCTATTCGCTCTTCCAACTCTCGTAAGGACTCTGTCTGCAGGTCGCGTTTCGTTTGCCGTTCGAGGACCTGACGTTCGGTCTCGGCGAAGGCGTTCTCTGCGCTGCTTCGCGCACGCGATTTTTCCTGCCATGTGTCAAGGCGCCGCGCCAGAGCTTCGCGGAGTTCCTCTACAGGCGTCTCGGACAGACCGTCGACGCCGATCTTTGAAAGGCTGGCCTTGATCCGCTTTTCCCGTGCCGACACGTCTTTCCCGATATCGTGTATACGCGCCTCGCACTCGCCGAAGCGTTCCCGGGCATGCTCAACCTCGCGGGCCGCGGAATGTACTGCCGTCCGGACTTCGAGCAGGTGCTGCTTCGCGGCTGCTTCGGTTTCCGACAGCGACCGTAGCTTTGCCTCCTGCTCCTCGGCCGCCTGTATACGTTCCGCGCACGCGGAGATCCGCTGTTCGATATCGCTCGGTACCCGCGGGGTATCGTGTGCGTAGGGGTGTTCGGTAGCGCCGCACAGCGGGCAGGGTTTTCCGTCTTCGAGGCTTTTTCGCTCCTCCTCGAGGTCGCGAATCCGCATGGCGAGGGCCTGCTCACGAAGCAGGCCCTCGTGTTCGGCGCGGTGTTCGCGAAGCATGCGGTCACCGAGCAGCTGATTCAGCTCGTCGGTTGCGGTTTGAACGTCACGTGCACGCTCATTCAGTTCCCGCTGCGCTTCGGACAGCTTCGTCTCCCCGTTGCGGTGGTGTTCGGCACTCTGCTCGCACATCTCACCGAGCTCCCGCAAACGCGCCTTCGTTTCAGCGAGCTGCGTCTTCGCGGCGTCATAGGCGTGAAGCTGTTCGTCTACGCCCGCACGGTTTGCAACGAGCCACTCGTCTGCCGCGTTGGCACTCAGATACTCCTGTGCCCGAGCCAGTTCGGCCTTCGCCTCGTCCTGTTGGGTCTGAAGCGCATTCAGCTGCGCTTCAAGCTCTTCGATGCGTGTGGTTTCGGCCGCTGCCCGCTCGATCAGCGCCTGCAGATCTTTTTCCCGTTCACCGAGTGTCTGGTCGATACGGCGCACCGTGCCAAAAAGCGCCTGCTTTTCCTCAAGCTCTGCGCGGGCGTCTGTTGTAGTATTTGTAGCCTCTTCGTACGCGTGCTGCGCGAGTTCGGCTGCCCGGGTGCGTTCGGAGATTGAAGCCTGTTCTTTCGCAAGGGCATCCTCGTCGACTGTCTGTTGCCTGCGCGTCGCAGAAAGTTCAGCGTACTCTCCGGCGAGGGTCGCGGCAGCGTCGGCAACGCGCAGGCGTTCGCGGTCGGGCGCAAAGGCATCAAGCTGGAGCTGGACCTGCGCTTCCTGATCGATGATGTGCTGGATCTCGTCCTGCAGTTCATCGATTCTTCGGAGCCAGTTCATGCGCTCCAGGATGTGAGTAATCGACGCGTTGAGGTCTGTTTCACGGGCACGTGCATCCTCAAGCTCAACCCGGAGCGTATCTTCGTCGGCCTCGCTCAGCACCGATATTCCGGCGACCTCCGCACGAAGCATCGACAGCGTCTCGGATTCCTGTTTCCAGAGCTCGTGGACATGCACCGAGATTCGCGAGTAGATCTCTGTTCCCGTGATCTGCTCGAGTATGGGCGCTCGTTCGTCGGGGGACGCCTGAAGGAAGGCGGCAAAGCCTCCCTGTGCGAGAAGCATAGAGCGGGTGAAGCGATGGAAATCCATTCCCGTCACGAGGGCGATCTGTTCTGCAACACCCTTTATCGTGTCGTCTATGATCGTGCCCGAGTCGGCGTGCGAGAGTTCATGCCGCGGCTGCTGGAGTTCTCCCTCCGGCGACTTGTGCGACCGGTGCTGACTCCACTGGCAACGGTAGGAGCCGGATTGTGTCGCAAAGGTAACTTCGGCAAAGCATTCGCCAGTGTGCCGCGACATTATTTCGTTCGTGTTCTTGGAGATCTTCGAAAGTCGAGGTGTACGGCCGTAGAGGGCGAGGCACAGCGCGTCGAGTATGGTCGACTTACCCGCACCGGTGGGTCCTGTTATCGCGAAGATACCGTCTGCACGATAGTCCTGGTGGTCAAGGTCAATGAGCCACTCGCCCGCGAGCGAGTTCAGGTTCTTGAAGTGAAGCGTCTGTACTCTCATTCCGCTCGTGCGTCCAGTTCGTCGAGAGACCGAACAGCGGTCCGGTAGACGCTACGAAGCTCTACCTGCTGATCCTCGGGTACACCGTGTACTGCCATGCAGCGCTCGAAGACGTCGTAGAGGTCAAGCTCTTCGAGGTGTTCGTCTTCGCGCATTGCGCCGAGGACGCGGTCTGTAATTCTGGTGTTTCTCACCCGCAGTATCTCAAGCCGCGTCCCTGCGATCGCCTGCTCGAGTCGATCGCGAAGGTCCCCGGTAATCTCCGTTCCCTCGTAGGTAATCTCAAGCCACACGGCGGTACCCTGTCGGCGGTACTCATCTATTCGCTGTGATATGTGCTTCCAGTCGCCGGTGATCTCTGCAATCGCCTGGAAGACCGGGATATTGACGCTGTGTACCGTCGGTGATGCAGCTTCGTCGGTCCCCGCATCCGGTTCGTACTCAATAAGGCATACCGTCTTTGTCTGCCCTGCTTCGCCGAACCCCATGGGTATGGGAGACCCGCTGTAGCGTATCACGTCGCTGCCGCCGACTGTCTGGGGAACGTGGAGGTGACCGAGGGCCGTGTAGGAGAAGCACGCAGGGAAGACCGACGATGTAACGTGAGCAAGGGAGCCCACGTACAGCTCACGAACCCCATCTCCGGTAACCGTCTGACCGCCGGCGGTAAAGAGGTGCCCCATCCCGACGACAGGTACCGGACGGGCGAGGCGCTCGCGAACCTGTTCCGCGTATGCACCCACCAGCGCGTAGTGCTCACGGATGCCCGCGAGGAGTTTGTGTTCCTTGTCTTCTATACGTTCACCCGCCTCGACCACCCGGATATCGCGGTCACGAAGGTAGGGAACTGCGCAGACAATAAGCTCTGCGTGCCCCGCCGTATCCGAAAGCACGATTACCTCGTCGGCGGGATCGGTTGAAGCACTTCCGACAACGTGAACATTCAACGCTTTCAGCAGGTCACGGGGAGCGGTGAGAAACGATGGCGAGTCGTGATTCCCGGCGGTCACCACGACGTGCCGACAGCCGGCCTCAGCCACTCGCGGAAGCGTTTCGTAATACAGCGCCTGTGCACGATTGCTCGGGGTCGTCGTATCGAATACGTCGCCTGCTACAAGCAGTACGTCGACGCGACGATCGCGTATCGTGTTGACGAGCCAGTCGAGGAAGGCGGACGTTTCGTCGTAGCGTTTCTTTCCGTACAATGTCCGTCCGATGTGCCAGTCGGCAGTGTGGAGGATCTTCATTCTGATGCCTGCCAAGCCAGGCGGGTACCGTGTTCCGTCATTCGGGTTACGAGTATGTGTACGACGGACCTATTCATGTGCTCAGCCTTTTACGGCACCCGCGGTCAAGCCCGATATTATTCTGTCATGCAGGAACACGTACACCAGGACCGTTGGTACCATAGTGAGGATAATTGCGGCGAAGAGCCCCGCGTAGTCGGTGCGGAACTGGCTCGTAAAAAATCGAATCGCAAGCTGAACCGTCCGGGCGCTCTGCGACGAGGTGAGCAGCAGCGCGTAGATAAACTCGTTCCAGGCGTAAATAAAACCGAAGGTACCCGCGGTTACGAGGCCCGCGCGAGAAAGCGGCATAATGATTTTCCAGAACCGTTGCACGAAACTGCAGCCGTCGATCGCTGCCGAATCTTCGAGTTCGCGCGGGATCGTCTTCATGAAGCTGCTTACGAGAAAGGTGGAAATCGGGATGTTGATCGCCGCGTAGGTGATAATGAGCGCAAACAGGGTATCGTAGATGCCGAGGGCCGTTACCAGGGCGTAATAGGGGACCATGAACGAGACAATGGGAACCAGCACACCCGCGGTAATGAAAGAAAAAATGAAGCCTTGTAAAGGGAATCGCTCGCGCGCGATGACGAACGATCCCATGGACGTGACAAGCAGATTAACCGTTGTGGCTACGGCGGCGACCACCACGGAGTTGAGAAAAAACTGTGGAAGCCCGGATACCGAAATTGCATTCAGGTAGTTCTCAAACTGCCAGACCGCAGGGAGCGAAAACGGAGCTGTCTCGATCTCGAAATTCGTTTTGAACGAGGAAATACCGAGCCAGACGAGGGGAAACAGCGCTATGGTCAGGTACACGATCAGAAGCAGCCACTTCGTACTGCCCACCACTACGGTAAGGGGTGTCGGCGTTGTTCTCAACGATGTGCTGAAAGCCGGATTCATGGCGTGTTCTCCCGTGTAGTTTACTGACGGCTTTCAGCCACCGCGTCTGACTTCCCGAATATTACCTGAAGTCCGCTCAGGATGATAACGCCGAGGAGGATCAGCATTACTCCGGTCGCGGCTGCCTGCCCGTAATCGAGTGCACTCATTCTTCGGTACATGAACAGCCCCATAACCGGAGTCTGGTTTGCCGGTCCCCCGGCGGTCATCAGAAATGTCGTCTCGAACTGCCGAAGTGCGAAGGCGACCGCGAGCGTCCCCGCCGTGACTATGATTCCGCGTATCGAATACAGCGTAATATAGATTTCCTGTTGCAGCACGTTCGCACCGTCTATAACCGCCGCCTCGTAGAACTCTCGGGGAATGGACAGCTTCCCGGCGAGAATTATGATCATGAAGTAGCCGACATAAATCTGGTACGAGAAAATAACCGCGGGAAGCGCCGTGTTAACCTCGCCGAGCCAGTTGCGCGTCAGGTGCCCGGCGCCGACTGCTTCCAGAAGATAGTTAATGAGTCCAAACTCCGGGTTGTACAGTGCCGACCACATCATGGCGAGCGCGACAAGGGAAATTACATTCGGCAGAAAATACGCGGTCCTGAAAAACCTCCACCCACGCGGCGTACGCGTAAGAACCAGAGCCAGCACGAGCGCCAGGGGAATCTGAATGAAGGCAGCGGACAGCGCCCAGATAAGATTGTTTCGCATGGAAATCTGAAATACCGACTCGGAGAAAACGCTGAGGAAATTTCCGATACCGACGAAGACCGGCGCTTGTATTCCGTTCCACTCCATCAAACTCAGTACAAGCAGAAAACCAATCGGGTAGGCGAAAAAGGTCACGATCAGAATGATAACCGGAGCAAGAAACAGAATGATCCACTTTTTGTTGCGATTATTCTTAAACGATTGAATGCTCATAGTTCCTCGGACCCGTATCGACAGACGGCCCCTGTCGTGCAGGGGCCGTTTCGCCCTACTGGGCCTCCCGCAGCATGGTAACGAACTCTTCCGCAGACGCATCCTGGAGCACCATGGCCCCGATTGCCTGTCCGAACTCGTAGACGACATCTACCGGCATCGAAGCTTCGAGATGATCGATGAGAAAAGCGGCTTCGTTACCCGCTTCTATGAAACGCTGTTGCAGCGGGTCAAGTTCTTCGTCTGAAGGAATGTCAAACTCGATCGCAAGCAATGACCCGGATTCGAGCGACACCCGCCGAGCGTTCTCGGGACTGGTAAGATGCTGCATAAAGGCTACGACTGCGTCGCGTCGCGCCGGATCGTCCGTGTTCGCAGCGGCGAGGTTGGTGTGAAGCCAGCCGACCTGATGCCCGTGATAATCACCCGCCCGCGGAGCTGGAGCGAGTCGTGTTGCCTCGTATACCTCTGGTGCGTTCTCACGGATGTTTCCTATGTACCAGGCACCGTTTATGAACATGGCCGTGCGTCCCGCCTGATAGTGACCACCTGACACACCGGCATCGGCGCCAATAGCATCCTGGGTGGTATTGTTGTCAGTGAACAACCGTTCGAGAATCACAGCAGCCTGCTCAAACGCCGGGTCGTCGAGCCCGCGCTCCCACACGTCGGGGCCGCCATAACTTCCGACAAAATGCGTGTACCACAGCATCGACGTCCACGCGTTTGTTCCTCCGGTCATTTGACTCGTCGGGACCACGTCGATTTCCTTGAGGCGCTCGGCTGCGTCCCAGAATTCCTCCATGGTTTCGGGAAACCGTTCGATACCAGCTTCGTCAAACAGATCCTGGTTATACCAGATTGGCGTAAAACCGATTTCGTAGGGAAGCGATCGGGTATGGCCGTCGATCGTTGACGCCTGCAGATTTCCTTCGTTAAACGCGTCTCCCCAACCGTCGTCGAGCTCATCCGTAAAGTCCATGAGAAGATCGCTTTCGTAGTACGCTGCAGTCGTCGGGCTCAACTTGAAGGTGAAGATATCCGGTGCCTCGCCTGATGCGAGCCTGGTGCGGATCGTATCCTCGTAGCCGTCGTAATCGGGCTGTGGTTCTACAACGACACGAATGCTGCCTTCGTGCATTTCGTTAAACTCCGCCACGATTTCTTCCATTACGTCCGATTTTGAGTCCTGTCCCACCCATATACTCGGCCAGGTAAGGACGATCTCCTCGGAACCTTCGCTTGAGCACGCCGTGAAAAACGAAAACAACGTGAAAAGCAGTGTGGCCGATATGAAAGCAAGGAATGTGCGTCTTGTGTCCATTAGTATCCTCCGGATTAGGATTACGTTCGATACACGAGCATAGCATACCCGTGGACGACTGTCAGAGCGATTCGATTGACACCGTGCCGTGTCTGTCATCGCATAAATATACGATAGAACACCGCATGCTGAGTAGTTTATACTAACGTGCGGTGTGTTACTATCGCGTGTTTCCGGATTTTTATGAGAAAACGGTTTAACAGGCAAAACGCGATACGTCACGGGCCGCTCGCTGTTTCCTTCCGTGCGGGCAAAAGAGGTCCTCCTGAGCATGACCGTGTTTACATCCGCTGGATTCGGTCAATGAGCTCCTGCAGCACGGGAACGGAGAACGTGAGTCCTGAGAGCGCGGCGCCCGTCCCGGTCGTGCGCCTCGAAGCGACCGAAGCCGCGTGACGGCCGCTCAAGTACAGCGCGCCGGCTCCGGCCGCACCTCCGACCGCGGTCAGAAGAGCGTCCGCGATCGACGGCGTACCAAAACCGAGCGCGTCCGCCACTTCCTTCGCAATGCCGATTGTAAGCGCAAGCGCGGCACCGGTGAGAGCCGACGACGCGCGATTGTCGTGTAGATTGGTGTGTACACCGCCTGCGACAAGGGCAACGGAAATGCCGGCCGCAACGTGCAGTTCGGCGTTCCCCGGTGCGCCCGGCCTCGCCGTGCCCTGGAGTTCGGAAGCCGGGGCGGGGAGGGTGCACAGAACGGTCAACAGGGTCAGTAAGCCTGCGGCTTTCACGGGGAATCAGTCCGCCTGGGCCTCGAGTGTGTGTTGAAAGTCCTGACCGAGGGTGCGCATGCGGCGCTCGTTCACGCCCATGTCGCCCTGGCCGACGCGGCTCGCCGACCTGAAATGAACGACCGGTTCGTCTTCCGGAAAATAGAACTCCACGTCGTCCCGAAAACGAAATAGCTCTGAGCGCCACACTGTGTGGACGTAGTGTTCCTCGTCGGTTTCAATGGTCACTCGCGACTGCCGTCCGAGGACTGTCAGCAACGCGTCGTGCGCGACTGACTGTCCGGCGTTTCCGTAATGCCAGGGATCAAGCGACGCGTATCCGCTTCCTGAGTACGACGACACACAGTTCGGCGAACCCGGACAGGCTGCGAGCCTGGTCACTTCACCATCCTGAACAACACCTCCGGCGACCGAGCGGAAGTTCTGTGAAACTCCAAAAGAGATTCCCGCGACTGCGAATCCAGCGAGCGCGTACCACAAGTACTGCATATGCTATTCAGCGTACCCTCCACAGGCGGTGTTGTCAAAGCGATCCGCTCGCAGCATATGCGACCGTCAGGCCGGGACGAGATCGTGCGTGCGACCGGGGCCGGATTTCCGGCCGGAAATCTGCGCAAGCAGCGTGCTGATACGCCCCGCGGCGACGGCAGACTCATCCTTCAGTTTGAACGAATGTCTGCTCCCGGAAGGATTAAAGTGAAGCTGGTCGACCTGCGACAGGAACTGATCTATGTCGCGTACCACTGCATCAAGGCTGCCGACACGGGCAAGACCGGTTTCCTCGGCCATACGTGCATTGAGCTCCTGTTCGTTTTGTCCCGGTTGGGGAAAGGTAAGCACCGGTTTTCCGAGGCAGAGAGCTTCACTGAGCATCTGATGCCCCGAAGGCCCGATCACCGCTCGTGCCGACCGGAAATCCTCCAGGTAATTTCCGTCCTTTCGCGGGTAGATGCGGAAATCACAGTCCGTAAAGGATTTCAGTGCTTCTTCGAGTTGGGGCCGGATCGAAGCGGACCCGTACACCAGCACATGACGTCCTGAAACTTCGGCAGGTGTTCGCAGCTCGGGTCGGATCAACGGACCAACGTCACCGTCAAAGAAACTGCAGGACAGCACATGCTCGACACCGCGGGGGATCATGAGTCGGTTCAACAGCCGCGCTACGATACCCGGAAACGAAAAATCGGGTATGCGGTCGAGTACAGTCTGATGGCAGAACGAAACGACCGGGAGGCCGCATCGGACCCCGGCGCGCGAGGAGTATGGCTCGTAGTCGGATACGACCGCCTCGATTCCCTCGCTCTGAAACTGCCGTCGCGTACGCCGTACAATATAGGGTGTGGCCGCGATAATGCGGAGATTTTTCAGAAGCGTTCGCCCGTAGAGGATTCTGTGATGTTTCTTAACCATACTCAGCACCGGAATATGGTGAAACGAGTGGCCCGGAAGTTCGCTCCTCAGAAACGAAAGTACAGTCCGGGGTGCCCAGATGACCACTTCGTGCTCTTTACCGAGTTCTCTCGCAAGACAGGCTGAACGCGCAGCGTGACCAAACCCTTCGCCGTTGACCGCTAATGCAATTTTCATGCGACGTCGCTCCCTGATTCGAGTACCTTCTCGCCCGGTACCAGATCGATGGTCTGTCGGAACCCCCCGAGCAGTCCTATGCGGCTGAACACGTAGTCCAGACTGTCTTCCTTCAATACAACCCGGTAATACGGTGTGCCCTCGAGGCGTTTGGCTGCGGGATGTTTCCGGAGCGCGCGACGGTCCCGTGCTCCGTCAAACCAGTGTACGAGGTGTATGCGGCCGTTATGTATCTCGAGTGCGGTCATTCCGCGCTTGCCGAGGACACAGCCGGAATTGAACAGGCAGGGCACAACAAAGTCGGCATTATACAGGCTGGGTTGCGTGCCTCTGTTCCGGGAGTCGCGGTTCGTGTGCATCAGCTCCTGCTGCAGCCTGCCAATCCTGTTTCGGATTTCAGTGCGGCGGGCAGGATGCGCCGTCGGAAACTCCTGACAATATCCTTCAATTTCAAAGCGCAGGACGTCGACCTTCGACAGCGACTCGAACAGAGGTCTGTGCGTGTGCCCGATGATCGTGAGCAATCCGCGTTTCCGAGCAAACTCGTGAACGCGAATCTCCGTGGTAAATCGTTTTCTGCTGTTGTGTGCTACCGTTCGGTTCTTAATCTTCAGCGGGTTCAGCAGATATTTCAGTAAGTATCCTATCCACCTGTTAAACCGCTCGTACTTCCACAGAGGCTGATGTCCGTGCAGGACGAACAGTTTCTGCTTTTTGTATGTGAGTATCAGACCCTCGCGCGGCCGCTCGTCTCCAAAGTGGTCCATGTCACCAAGGTTTGCGAGGTCGTGATTCCCGACGATGCGGTAGAGACGACCGTCGACGTGAAAGGCGCGGAAGAGCGCGTACAGACTTTGCCATCGATCTGCTATGGATCGGCGAGAAAAGCGTTGCAGTTCTTCGACATCGCCGTTAAGGATGAGGGTGGAATCGTCGTCGAAGTATCGTCGTGCAAGGACTTCCCGGAACATGTCACTGTTATGAAGAAAGTCGTCGGTCCAGCTGCCGTTGCCCATGTGCAGGTCGCTGAAGATGACGATACGGCTCGAATCGTCGATCGGTATTTCCTCGGACGACGCGTACACTCGCTCAAGCGCGCGCTCGCCGTAGTCGTCGCTACGTTTGTCCATGAGAAGAACATGTACCCTGGCGTGTTAGACGAGCGTGAGAATTCGACTATGACTGTGTTAAATGTCCCCTGCTGTGCGTGACTAACATCCCGATCGGCGTCGATTCATTCCCCGGTTTTTCGGGAAAACCCGGCATGACATGGCGCGTGTACGCGGCATTGTCCCTTCAGATCCCTGTTTCCGCGACAGGATGGGGACGAAATCCCGGCGATGCGAGTACAAGAACTCCCAGGAGCAGCAGGCTCAGACCTCCCGCCGTCCGGACGCTGATCCGATACCCGGGAACGGCGAGCGCAAAGACCAGCACCGGCACGACGACGAAACTCAGGTCGTAGGCGATACCCATCATGGATGCGCGGCAGTGGCGAATATACGACCACTGTATAAACACAAAGGCCATGGCGGCGACGCCGAAGCTCCCGATAAGCACGACAAGCGCGGTACTATCAGATGGTACGAGCAGAGCAGTGCCACCGGAGCGCTGGGCCATGCCTTTCAGCACGGCGTCGAGGGCGGCGAAGCCACCGGCTGCGATACCAAACCACACCTCCTGTACTGAGACTCGCACACGTTTGCTGGTACGCGCGATCAGCACCGATCCGGAGAGCCAGGCGCCAACAATTATCAGAACAGTCGTCAGACGATCCAGAGTCAGCACCGGGGACTGTTGCGAGAATTCGGCAACGGCGAGAACAGCGGTGCCGGCGGCTATGATCGCAGCACCTGCCATCTGCGCCGCTGTGAGGCGCTCGTGAAGCACGATCCGGGAGAACAGTAAAAGCGACAGAAGCCCGGACGCGTACATACTCGCGTAGACAACGGGCTCTGCAAAGAGGTTTGCAGCCATGACCCACAAAGGCGCCGAGAAGTTCAGAAGCACCCCGGTCAGATACACGAGCCGAGTGCGGGTCTGTCGCACATGCCTCGGCGACTGCGTATCCCGGCCGCCGAGGCGTTGTATGCCGAGTTTCATGAGGCCCTTCGATATGTGGATAACCGAAGACCCGAGAATTCCGATCGCCACGGCAATCAACGTATTCACGGTTCGGCCACGACGGCGTCTGAATCTTCTGCGGGATCGACCGTCTCGGACAACGCGCGTCGAGCCACGATCGTGATCCGGTAGGTTGCGTACACGGTGGCAATGAGCCCGAGCACGTACAGCGCCCATTCGAGAGCCGATGTGCCCGACCCTCCGGTTCCGAGCTCCGCTATGCGCCGCGCGAGGCTTCCAATATATGTATACACGAAAACACCAGGAAGCATCCCGACGAAGGAAGCGAGTACATAGGCTCCAAGCGACACCCTCGTGAGTCCGTAGACGTAGTTGGAAATGCTGAAGGGGATCAGCGGAGACAGTCGCAGGAGAAATACGACCCGCCCGCCTTCTTTTTCTACCGCACGGTCGACCGCTCTGAGTGTCGGCCTCTTCTCGATGGTGCGGGAAACCCAGTCCCGCAACAGCGTCCGCCCGAGAATAAACGCGACAGTCGCGCCGAGTGTCGCTGCCACCGACGTATACAGTGTCCCACGAATCAGCCCGAAGACCGCGCCTGCCCCGAGCGTCAGGATTGATCCCGGTATCAGAAAGACGCACACCGCGATATAGAGACCGCTGTACACGAAGGGGCCCCAGAACCCTATCGAATCGATCCAGTTCAGAGCGTTCCGAAGATACGTCCCGGCGTCCAGAACGACCGCCGCGATCAGAATCGTCGTGAGCAGAAGCACCGCGGCGAGCAGTTTCAGCATCGTCCTGACGCGTTTCATTGGTTATCCCCCTGGGGTACCGGTCCTGTACCCCGGTAGCGAAACAGGAGTCGAAGGATAGACCGGATCGTCGGATTGAACAGTTTCGGAGCGAGCATCGACGAGACAGCGCGGGGATACACCTCGGTCATAGTCGGGTAGGGAATCATCCCGGATCGTAGCGACGCGAATCGGGCCCTACGGCGGACGGCGGTAAGGCCCGGGGAGAGCAGTTCCCCGGCTCCCTTCGCTGCGACCTGGACGCCGATCACACGATCGCGCTTGTCGAGGACAATCTTCAGCAGGCCGTCTGCCGCCTCTTCCGCCTGGGCACGGTCCACGCTCCTGAAGGACTGACGCACAACGGTATGCGGGATATTCTCCGCCTCCGCGGCAGCTTCGGTATAGCCGACTGCCGCGAGTTCAGGGTCTGTATAGGTTACCCAGGGTACGGTTCGGTAGTCGATGGTACCGCCGGCGTGCAGCGCAACGCGTCGCACGACGACAGCCGCCTCTGCTCCTGCCACATGCGTAAACGGGAACGATCCGTTTACGTCCCCGATCGCGTAGATGTGCTTCTGCCGGGTCCGGAGGCGGGAATCGACGGCAATGAATCCACCCGGACCGGCTTCGATGCCGGCTGCTTCGAGACCGAGATCGTCCGTATTCGCCTGACGCCCGGCAGCCACGAGAAGCGCCTCGGATTGTATGCTTCGCGTCTGACCGTCACCCTCTATGCCTACGACAAAGCCGTTGCGTGCGTCGTAGGCAACAGACGACGCTTTCGTTCCGGTAAGGACGGTAATTCCGTCCGACGCGAGTCTGTGTGCGATAATGGATGCGAGTTCTTCGTCATCACGCGGAAGGATCCGAGGCGCCATTTCTACGATGGTCACCGAACAACCCAGGTGGGCAAAGGCCTGACTCAGTTCGATCCCTATGGGACCGCCGCCGAGAACAGTCATGGACTCTGGAAGCGAGCGAAGCGAGAATACGTCACGATTCGTCAGGAATGGTGTGTCTGCAAGTCCCGGCACCGGTGGGACCGCAGCCCGGCTGCCCGTGGAAATGACGATCTTCGGAGCCGATAGAACGGTTTCCCCGATCGATACCTCGTGAGGTGACCGGAACCGACCGGTGCGCAGATGGACGTCGACGCCAAGGGATCGAAAGCGTTCCGGGGAGTCGTGATACATAATCGATTGAATGACCGATGCAATAAAGGCGTTCACCTTGCCGATGTCCGCGTTGATGTCGGGCACCGTATCCGAGGCAAACGATCGTGCATCACGATAACCGGAGAAGCGTTCGGCAGCGTGCAGGAGAGCCTTACTTGGCACACAACCGAAATGCAGACAGTCGCCTCCCATATGCTCGCGTTCGATCAGGGCCGTTTTCATTCCGAGCTGCCCACATCCTGAGGCAACGGAAAGGCCACCGGAGCCACCCCCTATAACCAGGATATCGTGTGTATATTTCATGAAGATATCTCCCGCTCCGTTGTAATTTGTAGATACAAATGATAGTATCATCAATACTATAAGTATAGCGGAGTTGTCCACCCTGAAAGGAGAAAGCCAATGCATTTAATGTTCCGCGCCTCATCAATACGAGCGGTCGGTCATTCGGTACCGCTTCTACTGTTTGTGTTCCTGGCATCGGTATGTACTGTTCAGGGCGTCGCCGCTGCGCCACAGGCAGAGCTCTGGCCACGGTGGGAAGCGCACGATGCACAGAGCACCACAATTATAGACCACTCGGAGTGGGGGCGGATTATCGACCGTTATCTGGTCACTGGAACAGAATCCGGAGTGAACCTCTTTCGCTATGCCGATGTGAGCGATACGGATCGCTCAGCGCTTCAGGCGTACATTGATCGGCTGTCCGAGGTGGAGGTTTCACGTCTCAACCGTGACGAGCAGATTGCGTACTGGTTGAATCTGTACAACGCGGTGACGGTGGAACTCATACTCGAACATTATCCGGTCGACAGCATTCGCGACATTACCATATCGGGTTCCGCGTTCAACCGGCATCCCTGGGATGCAGTGCTCGTTGAGGTTGAAGGAGAGGATCTGACGCTCAACGATATTGAACACCGGATTATACGGCCGATATGGCAGGACCCGCGAATCCACTACGCAGTAAACTGTGCGAGCATAGGCTGCCCGAACCTGCAACCGGAGCCGTTTACCGGAGCAAATTACCGGGATCTGTTCGATATAGCCGCCGGAGAGTATATAAACCACCCGAGGGGAGCCCGTTTCGAGGGGAACCGACTGCACTTGTCGGAGATCTTCAACTGGTACTCGGAGGACTGGGACGACGACATTGCGGTCATTGTCGGTCACCTGCTCGAGTACGCAGAGGACAGTCTGGCGGAGCAGCTGCGCTCCTTCGCCGATGGAGGATATCGCGGACGAATCGCGTATTCCTACGACTGGAACCTGAACGAGCCCTGAAGCGCGTCGAATCGTACCGCGGTTACAGAATCCGTGTCGCAATAACGTCCAGGATTCGCCGTGCAACAGCGTATTTATCCGCCATCGGAACGAGGACCTCAGTTCCATCGGGAAACAGGAGCGTCATTTCGTTTGTTTCCGACTCAAATCCCCGACCGGGTTTCGAAACATCATTTATGGCGATCATATCGGCCCCTGCTCGTTCCATCCTCGCCCGGCCGTCTCTCATGAGTTCGGAGTGCTCAAGATCGTGTTGGGCACGAAACGCCACAAGACGGAGGTTCGGGTTCTGTCGGCGAACTTCATCAATAATTTTGGGTGTTGGAAGAAGATCGACCTGTAATTCCTCGACTCCGTGTGTGGCCGTCTTTTTCGCGGCCGGGTGGCGGGCCTTCCAGTCACCGACGGCTGCCGCAGCAATCATTACGTCCACCAACGGTCTGTCCTGGCTGAGACACTCGAGCACTTCACGAAGCATCTGTTCCGCTGTTTCCACCTGGACAACGCGAACGCCCTCCGGGGGGACCGCAGTGCCTTTGCCGTATACCAGCGTGACGTTCGCGCCCTCATGATACGCCGCCCGGGCGAGCGCCACCCCCATTTTACCGCTGGAATTATTGGTAACGACACGGACCGGATCAAGATATTCCACCGTTCTCCCTGCGGTCACCAGGACCGTTCGTCCTGCAAACGCGGACGTGCGCGACCGGATGGCGCGGATACTTGCGTCCACAATGTGCTGCACATCCGCCATTTTAGCTTTGCCTTCGACAACCTTGGACTCTACCACTCCGATTCCCAGTGAACGTGCGGTCTCGAGGTTTCGCTGTATCGCCGGATTCGTGTACATGGGCTCGTGCATTGCGGGTGCGAGAAGAATCGGCAGCCCCTGCCCGAGGGCAGTCGCCGCGACGGTTGTGACCGGCGTGTCGTCTATCCCGTGAACGATCTTGCCGACTGTGTTCGCGGTTGCGGGGGCAACAAGTAAGAGGTCTGCCGGTGTACCTTCGTTTCCGGCGAGAGCGACGTGTTCGTTTGCGCCGGTGAGTCCGGTTATCGGCGGTACCCCCGTTGCCCAGTGTACAAGATCGGGTCCGACGAGCCGGGTCGCGGAAGCCGACATAACGGGAACGACGGTCGCGCCGTGACGCATAAGGGCTCGCGCAATGTCTATCGATCGGAGGATTGCGACGCTTCCGCACAGCGCCAGAATAATGGTTCTGCCTGTGAGTATCGAGCTGTCACTTCCGGTAATGCTGTCGCGTCTGATTTCCATATCGAACATACCGTATACGTACACAGCGCAGTCTGTCACTACAAAAAAATTACGTACTACAATAAATGTAGATACAAAAAGATTGCAAAGCGTGAATCCAGGTGGTAAGGTAGACGCTATGAGTACCGAATGTCTGATTGCCCTGCGTCGTGAAAACGTCGATCTGCTCGAACAGCTTCGAGCGTTGCTGAACACGCTTACGCCGGAGCAGTACCAGTATGCCCGACAGCCGTTTGAGCGGGGCGGAATAGGAAAGCATGTCAGGCACGTGCTTGACCACTACACCGCATGTCTTGAATCTACCGATGCGGCAGTCGACTACGAGTCACGAGTGCGGGATCTCGATCTGGAAACCGATCCCATTGTAGCGGCCGACGCGTGCTCGCGGGTGTGTTCGATATTATCGGACTACGGCAGTCCCATATCCGTCGGCAGTGTCAGGTATACCTGGGGCACCGGAGCGTGCGACATGGAAACGAGTCCAGGCCGGGAGCTCCACTTTCTGTCCTCGCATACGGTGCATCACATGGCGCTTATTTCCTTCATTCTTAGCTCCATGGATTCTCCGGTACCACAGGATTTCGGTGTAGCCTTCTCGACACTGCGCTTCGAGGCGGGGAGCAGATAGACCTCCGTGTGCACGCTTACCTGGACCACGGGTTCCGGCAGCGGGGGGTATGAACTCCTCTTTAACCGGGATGAGCTTCGAACGCGACGCCGTGCGCTCGCACCGGAGACGGCGCTCACGGACGGTGTTCGCTACGCAGCTCCGACGGACCGGGACCGTGGGGGTACCTGGTTAGGCGTAAACGAATACGGCGTAACACACTGTATTCTGAACTCCTACCGGCATGGACTCGGGCCGGCCTCGGGTTCCGCCCGAAGCCGTGGTGAAATCGTCCGACGGGTTCAGTCTTCGACTGATCCCGATCATACGCACGCCCTCCTGTCGGCGCTTGAACTTGAGGACTATCCCCCGTTTATTCTCGCCGGGTTTTTCCCTGGTGGTTCCGGGTTGCCGCTGCGCACGGCTTCGTTCACCTGGACCGGGCGAAAGCTCGTTCGGGAGGACGCGCTTCGACCTCCGCTCACGACTTCAAGCTACCGGTCGAACGATGTGGAAGACTGGCGCAGTGCGGAGTATCACCGCATCGTGGGGCCGACAGATGCTCCGCACGGGCAAAAGCTCTGGAAATTTCATCGCCGTGTAAACCCGGGGGATGCGGCTTTCGGTGTCTGCATGTCGCGCGCCGACGCACGGACGGTCAGCTGTACCCGGGTGGTATACAGCGCGGATCGATCAGTACATATCGGGTATTTCGACGGACCCCCGTGCAGTCTGCCTGATCCGCCGGCGCTTGCGACGCTGCGCCCGCAGGGACTCGTGTCGGAGAAACCCCTCGATTGCCGTCAGGCTTTCCTGGAGCGCGCTCCGGGAATGGCAATGCGGGTGCCCGGATTCGGGTTCGCGTTTCTCCGGTGGCTGCTTTGCGAAAAGCGCGTCAACCGGCTGGTCCTGCGGTACGCTGACGCAAGCGCGCTCGAATTCTGTGACGCTGTGCTTGAGGAACTCGAAATTTCGGTCAGCGTTCACGGCAGACATCATCTCGTCGAGACGGACCGTCCCGTTGTCGCGTCCAATCATCCGTCCGGTGGAGTCGAGGGGCTCGTGCTCATGCGCGAGCTTCTCCGGATGTACGGCGACGTCGCGGTACCGGCGAACGAAATGCTCGCACGCATTCCATCGCTCGCGTCGCTGATCGTCCCGATTGACCGCTACCGTGGAAACGCGTCGGTTCTATCCCGTTACGATGAGCTGTATAAGGGTCACCGGCCGGTTCTGATTTTTCCCGCCGGGCGTACCGCCCGCGTTGAAGGCGGGCGTCTTCGAGAGTTTCCCTGGCAGAAGTCTTTTGTGACACGCGCCCGGCGCTACGGGCGTCGTGTCCTCCCGGTCTGGGTCTCCGGACGTAATTCATGGCTGTTTAACGGAATGTATACGCTGCGAAAGCGCTTTCAGAGCGTGCCCAATATCGAAATGTTTCTCCTTGTACGAGAGCTTTTCGGACGCCGCGGCGATACCGTGGATCTGGTTTTTGGCGCACCCGGACACCCTGTGCCCGCTTCCGACCCCGGCGCGGCCGAGGACGCGCTCACCGCACGAAGGTTTCAGGACCTCGTGGAGCGAACACTGGCTGTGCGTACATCATCCAGCCGTATCGTGATACAGGGGGGGCGTGATTCATGATAGAGACGGTCGCGCCACCAAGTGACCCGGAGCAGTTGCGACGCGAGCTGGGTAGCGATACTGAGTTGACGAGGTTTCACGATCTGGAAATACACATCTTTGACGGTCCGGACTGTCCGGAGGTCCTTAACGAGATCGGACGGATCAGGGAAGCCGAGTACCGGGCGGAAGGTGCCGGCCGAAACCTGCCCCGCGACCTCGACAGACACGATACCGGTATCCCTCGCTATCTGCAGATCGTATCCTTCGACCGCGAGCACGGGGAGCTCGTGGCCATGTACCGCGCGATGCACTGCGGCCGCATGCTTGAATCGCACCAACTGTCCGCTGTGAGTCTTCGCACTGCCGGTCTGTTCGATTTTTCCCGTGCCTTTGTGAACGGCACGCTCCCGCACCTTGTCGAACTCGGGCGGTCGGTCGTAAACCGCCGCGCGCATCGCGCGGTGCAGGGGCTGTTTTCGGTCTGGTCGGGGCTCGGCGCTCTGACCCGCATCTGGCCCGACATGACCGGGTATTTTGGCAACGTCACCGTCTACCCGACCATGCCATCGTCCGCGATTCGAACCCTGTGGACCTTTCTCGATACGCACTACCGGGCGGCATCGGGCGATGTGTGCGCGAGAGACCGCGCCGTCGTGAAGGAAATGCTTGACGCAGCAGACCACGCCGACCCTGAGTGTACGGCAACGCTTGAAGCATTGACCGGGTGTGCGTCGCGCGACGGGTGGCAGATTCCCGCAATACTTGTCTCGTATCTGAAAGCCTGTCCCCGGCTTGAGGTGTTCGACATCGCGTTCGACGAGGATTTCGGCCGGGCGTTCGAGATCGCCATACACGTACCGGTCAACGGGCTTACGGAGAAAACGCGCCGACGGTTTATCGAACGCCACTGAGCCTGTGCGAAAACTCTGATATACTCGCGAGCTATGACACCCGCATCCGGGTCAATCGACCCGATACGTACGAACGAAGGCAACTGGTTCGCGTGGAACACCATGCAGAAACGCCTTCCCGGGAATATACGCTACACCGCGCGCACGAACCCCGACTTTACCGATCCTGAGCGTGCCCGCCTTCTGGAACTCGCCGAAGCAATCGAAGTCGGCTCGCGTATACCTGAACCGGGCGCCACATGGTACGACTACGAATGGTGGATGAGGCAATTTGAACCGCACCGCGATGAACACTGGCACGACGCACCGTGGTTCTTCGCGGAAACCTACGCCTTCAGACTCATACTGGACGCGTCTCGTTTCTTCGAGCATGGACGCGATCCGTTCTGGTACACAAAAAAGGCGGATCTGGACAATGCGCACGCTTTCGCGCCGGTACGGCTTTTCAGCAGTGCGGAGACCCCTGACAATGATCCGGGGGCAAGGTTGCTTCGGGCCATGGAGTTTGCCACATGGGGAAACCGTGCCGACCTGAGCTTCTCTGCAGGGACGTCTCCCGAGCGCGGCCATGGAACCGCAGATCTGCTGGTGGTACACGACGAGACTGAAGCGCTCAAGCTGCTGAGAACAGCGAGACGCGTACACATCGTGACCGACAACGCGGGCGCAGAACTTGCGGGTGACCTGTTACTGATTCGGGAGCTTCTGCTGTCGGGGGCGGATGTTGTGTGTCATGTGAAGTACCATCCTACCTATGTAAGCGATACCACGGTACGCGATGTGCACTATTTTCTCGAACGCGCCGGTTCGGCCGGGTCGGACGCCGTTCGTGCAATCGCGAGGGATATACAGACAGGCTTTGATGATGAGCGTATACACCTGCAGCCCGATCCGTACTGGTGTTCGACGCTGTTTTTCCCCGACCTCCCGCTGCGGATGCGCCGCGTGCTCGAGACGGCGGACCTTCTTATCGTAAAAGGAGACCTGAACTACCGCCGCGTGTTTCAGGACACGATCTGGCCGATTGGCACGGACGTTCGCGCGGCGGTTGGCACGAGCGGGCTGCCACCGATGATCCTTCTGCGCGGTATGAAAAGCGATGTTATATGGGGGCTCGATCAGGAAACAGTGTCAGCACTTGACGCCGAAGACCAAAGTTGGCGAATCAACGGAAAGCGCGCTGTGATACAGGTGATCGATCTCGGCTGACTCGGTTCAAACGCTCTACACCCGCCCACCGGCACCCAATTTCCTCGCGAGCGCCGCTACAACAAGTGCGAGCGCTGCACTCAGGCCGAGCACCACCGCGAGTGAAGCACGAACATCGGCAAAGCCTGCATCGTTCGCCATGATTTGCCACAGGGGGTCGATTGCCCAGTATGTGGGAAACAGCGAGGCGATCCACTGCGGCCAGTCGGGGAACAGATAGAAGACGACCGGCGCCATAAGCAGGGCTCCCGATCCTTTTACAACGGCAAACAGGGTCTGCGAATTTTTCGAAAGCAGGCCGACGATCAGCCCGAGCAGTGACCAGAATGCCGACGTCAGAACAATTACGAGCACCATGGTCGACAGGCTCGATCCGAACGCGTCGTTCAATCCCAGCGTGACCAGCGTCATGATAATCGTCAGAACCATACCGAACAGCAGTTTTGCTGCGAGCAGGTCGCTCAGACTCGCCGGAGTTACGGTTACTGCGGTCAGGGTGCCGCGTTCACGTTCGTCGACAATGCTTGCCGCGGGTACAAAGAGCCCTGCTATCAGAAACGCATACATCGCGACGACGGGCACGAATCGGGTGGCGAGCGGCACGTGGTCGTCGTTCCCGAGATCGACGGTCTCTACGGACAGCGGTGGATTGCTCCCGGAAATCTCTCTGACCGCATCTATGGTGCTGACCGACACGACGAGGCGATCCGTTGCGTAACTCTCTCCGCTGATGTACAGCTGAAGCTGCGGGCGTTCGCCCGAGCGTACCTGCTCGTCAAAGTCTTCCGGAAGCATAAGTCCGGCGTCGAAACTGCCTGAGCCTACGCGCTCGCGCAGCTCGGCTTCGTCGTCGAGCTCGTGAAGCCCGACGGCTTCGGAGTCGCGAAGCGCCTGAACCATCTGTGAGGAACCACGGTCTACGTACGCGAGATCCGGAGGGGCGTTGAAAGAGCTCCCGAAAACGAGGTGCAGTACACCGGTCAACGCGACGGGGAGAACCAGCGCGAACAATACAAGGGGTGATCGGGGACTGACCTGCACGTCTTTTTTCAGGATGCTCAGCACTCGTTTCGTGTTCATAGAGATCGAACCTTCCGTGTCAGAACGAGCAATCCGAGCCCGAAGATTGCGGCAACCCACGCCAGCGATGCCAGCATGGTCGGGGCGACACCTTCGAACGCCGCCCCATTGTTCGTGACCTCTGTCAGTATGTTCATGATTCCGTAACTCGGCACGAAGCGGACCCATTCAGCGCTCATGCCGGGAAACAGTACCGAGAATGCGGGGATCGCGAGCGGAATGACCAGAGCGGTCGTCAGGAACAGGTTTTCTATGAAATCCCGACCTGCAGAACCGACGAGCATTGCGATTCCGGTAAACATGCCGGCTCCAAGCACGGCGGCCACGATGAGTGAAAACCAGTTCGTCGCGGTGAACGACCCGACAGCGGCGAGTAAAATCAGTGCCTGCACACTCGCAAGCGCAACGCCGTGTATGGCCTTGGCGGCGAGGACGTCCGAGAGCTTCGCGGGGCTTGCAATGACGGCAAGGACCGTCCGCTGTGATATCTCTGCGGCAATGAGTGATGCGAGTGCGAAGGTCTCCATCATGAGAACAAAATACGCGAGCAGTGGTCTTATGCGCTCGCGCGGGGTGATCCGATTTCCGAGCCGGTCGGTTCCGAGAATAATCTCGTCCTCGGGAGGCTGGGAGATCGGAAGCGGTGCTCCCGAAACCGCGAGGGCGAGTTCGCGCACCATGCTCTCCATTGCGTTGCGAATCTCTGTTGGCGTATCGTTGTTAACGTACAGGAGCGCGGTCGCCTGATCCCGCGTATTCCAGGATTCCGGAAATGCAACGCCAACGACCGGCCTGACTCTCCGTGCGTGATCTGGTCTGTCGTCGCCCGACTCCCTATCGCGAAGCACGAGCCGACCGTCTTCCCGAACCCAGGATTCGAGGTCTCCCGCTATCACGTGTTGAAGATCATCGGCCCTGGTGAATCGGATGATTTCGAGGCCGTCGTCGCGGTCAACCTGATCGAGCGCTTGTATCAGTTCCGGATTCTCTCCCGCATAGATTCCGATGGTCGTCTGTTCGCCTGCAGTTTCCGGCATGATCCAGAAAACAGCCACGAACATCACGAGACCGACAATAGAAAGGACGAGGTAGACCTTTTCGCGCGAGAACTCAATGAGGTCCTTGCGGAGAATCGTCAGAATGAGTCTCATTACCTGAGTCCTCGTCCGGTGACTTCGACAAAGATATCTTCGAGGCTTGCTTCTTCAGTGTGTATGGTAAGAACCGACCCCGACGATAGCGTCTGTGCCAGTTGAGACGCTGTCGTGTCGGTGTCCAGGGCGAGCTGTATCTCCTCGATGCTCGAGTCGTCGTTTCTTCGGCGCACCGTCACGCTGCGTGAACCGTACATGAGTTTCAGATTCTCCGGTGTATCGATCGCGTGCAGCGTGCCTTCGGTAATGAAAGCAACACGGTCGGAAAGAGTGTCCGCCTCGTGCATGTCGTGAGTGGTCAGGATGACAGCCGTTCCCTGTTCTGCACGCTCGCGAATAATTGCCCTGATTTCGCGGGCCGACACCGGGTCGAGTCCGTCTGTCGGTTCGTCGAGAAAGAGTACAGCGGGGTCGTTGATCAGGGCACGCGCAATCATGAGGCGTTGCCGCATTCCTTTCGAATACGTGCTGACCCGGTCCCGCCCGCGGGAGGAAAGGTTAACCCGCTCAAGCAGGCCTTCCACATCCGGTTTCCGGATTCCGAACAACGATGCAAAGAACTTCAGGTTTTCTTCTGCGGACATGTGCAGATACAGATTTTTTTCCTCGAAACAGACCCCGATCTTCTGATGCACCTCAGCTGAATGACCGCGCACCGGCGTTCCGAGAATGTGAATGCTTCCGTTCTGTGGAACAAGCTGCCCGGTGAGCATTTTTATGGTCGTAGACTTGCCTGCACCGTTCGGACCGAGAAAACCGAATACCTCACCCCGTGCCACCGAGAATGAGATCCCCCGGACTGCCTTCGTATTACCGTAGGAATACGCGATGTCGTGTACCCGCAGCGCTTCGACTCCATTCTGTTCTTTCATGGTACTCTCGATGTACTATAGATATAGTACTTACATACTATTGAACGATACACGACCCCCGTCAAGTGCGCGCGGATACGACGCCCTGTGTGGCAGCTGGATTTCCCCGCCGCGCTGCGCTAATGCTCTTTCTCATGAAATCATCGGTTTTTTTACTTGTACTCGGCGTAATGGTCGCCTGTTCGACTTCAGGGGCTCCTTCTTCGGAGATGAGCGAAGAGGAGGAGGTGAACGGCGTTCGGATTGTCGCCGAGGGGACCCTTGAGCGACCGAGTCCCGGTGCGCAGACAATACGGACACCGGAAGAGCTTGAGGCAGTACTCAGAGAAATGGACCGAACCGATCTCCTGCGTCGCGGATCTTCGCTCGCGAACGTCGATTTCGACAGGCAGGTTGTCGTAGCTGCGTTTCTCGGGCGTCGCCGGACAGGCGGCTACGGTCTGGAAATCGCAGATATCGAGCGCGGATCCGAGTTCATAACCATCCATATCCGCGAGTTGAGTCCACCCCCCGACGCGATGGTCACGCAGGCATTGACGTGGCCTGCTGTTCTGATTCTCGTCGAGGACGCACCCCCCGGGATTCAGGCCCTCATTCGCAACTGAGCAAAAAAAAAGCGTACGGCGATAATTCGCCGTACGCTCCTGCGTGACCGATTGTTCCGGTCAGGCCGTATTTAGTTCCGCTCAAGCTGCGCGAGAGCCATCTGCGCGAGTGCAAAATAGTCGGTGAAGTCCGAAAGCGTTGCACCGGTAACGGTGTCCGCAACCGACCATGGTCGCAGGTCCTCGTCATTCGGTTCCTCTGCGCGAGATACGTCATCGAGATTATAGTTGAAGCCGTTTTCGGCGATAAACGATTCGATCGCGTCGATATTGCCCTGCCATCCGAGACCAAAGTTCCAGTAGCTTGAACCGCGCTTGGTGACCTGTCCATAGCTTGTTGTCGTCACAGGTTCTACGCTACCGCCAAACTCGGTCATAATGCCGAATCCTTCGTCCTGAATAACGTCGAAATACTCGGCCATCGAACCCTGGTCGCGAATGATCAGGAGCTCAAGATCCTGCTGACCGGCAGGTTCGCCGTCTTCGTCTGCTTCGACGTAAGTGACCGACGTTCCGACGGTCGTTCCAACGTAATTCGTGCCGTTGTACTCGATGTACTTCGCAACGAAATTTTCGCTCCCGCGAACGACGTACGACACAGTGTTATCTTCATTCCACTCGTCTTCTTCAAGATCTACGGCCGCGAGGGTGTGGGGGAGAAACGCCTCGTCGAGCTCTACGCTGATCTCGCCGTCGGAATTGGTGCTCGCGATCGCCTGCCCGACGTATCCGCCGTGAATGTATATGTACGCTTCAGCGGTCTGATCCGGCGCGAATTCGGGACCGGCAGCCTCGGTGCTACCATTGTCACACCCGGCAAGTACGAGCGCAAACGTTATTGCGACTAGCAATGCTTTTCTCATACAAAAATCTCCTTTTCTGTTACCAGATTCACGTATATGTGATGTAGGTCATAATAAAGTTGGCTCATGCGAACGTCAAGACGCAGTGATACACCGGTTCGCGTTTTTTCGTCAAACACCACAAATCTGACCACATGTCGACGGGGCGGTCACGCAACGATGGTCATCCCGTCGTATGCGGCTTCAATTCCCGACGGTGTCAGTAAGGCCTCCAGCTCATGGTGCAGCGCCCCACAATTGTGCGAGAAGTGGGTTGCAACGATCCTGCTGCGGGAGTGAATAACCTCCCGGCGACGTAGCCGCTCGACAACCTCCGTCATTCCCGCGATGTCCATATGTCCCGTATTGGACGACGGCCCCGGTCCATTATTACAGTCAAACAGGGCCACATCAAGGGACCGTCCCGCAGACAGGGCCTCGATTGTGGCTTCCGGATATATCCCGGAGTCGTGACCGTAGAACAACACCGTCCCGCTCCGTTCGATGCGAAACACGAGCGCTTTCTCGGTGTGATTGGCCGGAAGCGGGGTCAGGAGCGTTGCCGCATCGATACGCACGGTCGTAAATGGTTGAAGCTCGTGCAGTTCCATCTCTTCCGGGAGCTCGCCACCTGCTGCATCCCGGAGCAGCGCGCAGACGACGTCGTTCGCGTATACGGATACTGGAGCCCGGGGTGGAGTCTGCGAGAATGGCGGCATCATCCAGGCAAGCTCACTTGGCACGACGTGATCGGCGTGCTCGTGCGTAAACAGGATGGTCCGAAGGCCGCTGAGGCTGACACCATCACGCTGTAACTGCATGAGCGTGTCGGCGCTCCAGTCTATTTTCAGATCAGAGTCGATAATCGCGTTGCTTCGCGTGCGGATGTTTCGCCCGCCTGCCTCTCGCGATCGGGTGCACGCGGCACAGTCGCAGAATGGAGCCGGCCAGCCCTCAGCTGAGCCCGAGCCCAGAAGATGCAGTTTCATACCGGCACGATATACCGCTCCGAACGCAAACGTCCACACACGCCTCGGTTGTATGATAGGCTGCCGGCGTGGCAGTACTTTCCCTTCATAACGTTGACTACTCGATTGGCTCGAGCCCCCTTTTGTCCGGAGTATCGCTGCACCTTCATCCGGGCGACCGATTGAGTCTGACCGGTCGAAATGGTACCGGAAAGTCGACCCTTCTCAAACTTGCTGCAGGTTCCCTCGTTCCCGATCGCGGCACGGTGACCGTGGAAACGGGCGCCGGCGTCTCTTTTCTGGCGCAGGAGTTCGACTCACGCATGAACGGGACGGCGCTCGCCTACGCCTCGTGGATGGAGGGTGACACTCCGGCGGATCCGGAGCTGAATGCGCTTCGCCTCCAGGCAGCCGAAGAATCGCTGACCAGGCTCGGAGTACCCTTCGAGACCGATCTGTCGTCCGCTTCCGGTGGCGTTCGCCGACGCGTCATGCTTGCCCGGGTGCTCGCCTCGCGGGCGGACGTGCTCTTACTCGACGAACCCACTAATCACCTCGATATCGATACGGTGCTCTGGCTTGAGGAGTACCTGAAGCGATGCTCGAACCGCGACCGCACCGCGATTATCGTTGTTACGCACGACCGGGCGTTCGCCCGATCGATCACAACACGTGTTGCCGAACTCGATCGGGGTGTACTCCACACCGCCGAGTGCGGGATAGACGAGTTTCAGGCGCGTCGTGAGGCCATGCTCGAGCAGGAGCGCGCTCTGAACCGGGAGTTCGATCGCAAGCTGGCTGAGGAAGAAGCGTGGCTCAGAAAGGGCATCAAGGCTCGACGGAGGCGGAACGAAGGCCGGGTGAAGCGGCTGGAGGAGATGCGCGAAGCCTACCGCACGCGGCGAGAAGAATCGGCGCTCGTTCGTTTTCAGGCCGGCAACGGCTCGCGAAGCGGTGACCTCGTGCTTGAGACGAACGATCTGTCGTTTGCCTACGATACCGAGCCGGTTGTCTCCGGGCTCACGACGACCGTCATGGCCGGCGACCGCATAGGACTCGTTGGTCCAAACGGCTGCGGAAAGACGACCCTCCTGCGTCTGTTGCTCGGAGACCTCAAGCCTCAGTCCGGGTCGGTGTATCGTGGTACGAATCTGCAGGTTGCGTATTTTGACCAGATGCGGGGACTCCTTGAGCCGGAACGAACGGTCTTCGATAACATAGGCGAGGGGTACGACACGGTACAGGTCGGTGGCGGTAGTCGACACGTCATTGCCTACGCGAAAGACTATCTGTTTTCCGAGACCGACCTGCAGAAACCGGCAGGAGTCTTGTCCGGCGGGGAGACAAACCGCCTGCTTCTGGCCAAGCTCTTCGCTCGTCCCTCCAATCTGCTCGTCCTCGACGAGCCGAGTAACGATCTGGATGTCGATACACTCGATCTTCTGGAAGAACTGCTTATCGAATACGACGGGACGATCCTGCTCGTAAGTCATGACCGTGACTTTCTGGACAATGTAGTTACCGCGTGTCTCATTTTTACGGGTACCGCCACCATTACCGAACACGTCGGCGGCTATTCGGACTGGCGCGAACGACGTGCATCGCGGGCCGCTGCAGCGGTAGAGGCGAAGACCTGTCCGCGCTCCGGGGAGGCAGGGTCGACGACCAGAAACGAAAAACCGGTACAGCGGGCTCGCAAGCTCAGCTATCGTGAAACGCAGGAACTGGAAGGTCTTCCCGAACGCATCGCGGTCTTTGAAGCCGAGATACGGCAGATTCACGAGAAGCTTGCAAGCCCTGCGCTGTACCGAGAGGACAACGGCGAAGCCGTTCAGCGTCTGAGCGCACGGCTTGCGACGCTCGAGAATGATACCGACGCTTTGTACGAGCGCTGGCAGGAGCTCGAAGGTATACGGGAAGAGGCCACCCGTATACCGTGAAGTCCCGCCACACGTCGACTCCGGATAAGCGCATGTTCCGACGCCAACCGGAAAATCGGGTTCAGGTAGAGCGCCGTCACCCCCCGGGCTCTTCACATGGGCAACGTCTCTGCAACACCGGACAGGTCGCTCCGGCTTATTCCGCCGGTCTGAACGCGAGCCGCCTTTCAGGCAAAATCGAAAAAATGTTGCCGTGCACAATATTTAATCGTTGACAGATACATATAGTGGTCATAATCTGGCCTGAGATGTCCGTAAAACCGGTTTAGCAAACCGGTTTTACGGCATGTCGATACACCCAATTGTATTTGCTACCAAGGAGGTAGGCATATGAATCGTATAATACGCCTGGCACTGATACTCGCGGCTGCCTTTTCGCTCGTTTTTCTCACCGCATGTGGTGAAGATGAAGTAGCGGAAATGGATGCGCGCATTACTGTGCAGGCAGAGACTGACTGGATTCCGTATTACGAAGCTGCTGCAGCTCGCGTGCAGGAAGCAAACCCGGGTGCAGAGATCGAGATTATCGAGTCGGGATCGTTTGACATGCTCGATGTTCTCGATTCGACCGGTGCGGGTAACTCCGATGTTGCCGACGTCTTTGCACTGCCGGCTGACCGTATCTACGGTCTTGTGAACAACGATGCGCTGGCGCCGATCGACGGCCCTGCAATGGCAGAACGGGTCGGCGGGTTTGCCGACTATGATGCGGGGTTGGGTGGAGCGTTCAATATCGATGGCGATTATTTCGCCTTCCCGATGAACATCGAAACGCTCATAAACTTCGTCAACACCGAGAACGCCGACGCTGCCGGCATAGACATCGCTTCCACCATAGAATTTTCCAATATTGCGTATGATGCGATGCTGGTGCCCGTGTTCAACGCATGGTTCGGTGTGGCGTTAACAAACTCGGCAGATATCGAATTTCTTGAACAGGACGGCTCAGGGTTTGCGTCCGATCTGACGGCCGACTGGGCTGACCTTCCTGCCGAGAAGCGCGATGCATTCACCGTCCTGTACGAGTACTGGGAGGCACACGAAGCTGCAGGGACTCCACTATGGGACGCGAGTTCGGCGTGGGGCTACATGGACAGCGAATTTGAGCCGGGTGGCGCGACAGCGCTTCGACTGGAGGGGCCGTGGTCGACCGGTGCTCTCACAGAACGTGCAGGCACAGACAACATTGCTATCCTGCCGATTAACCAGGTTACCCTTAACGGCAATCCCTTGCTCCACTGGAGAGGTGGCTGGGGCATAGGCGTGAATGCTCGCCTCGAAGGGACCGGTGCTCAGTTTGATCTGGCTGTCGCGTTTATCGAAGAACTGCTGAACACCGAGTACGCGGTTGAATTCTTCACCGATACCGGAAAGATCATGGAAAATGTTCCGGCATCCGTCTACCTGAACTCGGATCTGAGCGATGCCGACAAAACCGTTATATCTGCCGTAATTGAATCCTACGAGGAGGCTCCGACCCGTCCGCTCTTCACAGAATGGGGGCAGGTATGGTCGACCTGGGAAAACGGATTGTTGTCCTGGGCTTCGGTTCGACCTGAGAATGCAGAAGCTGCCTATTCGGAAGTTCAGTCTGCATTTCGTGCTCTCATGGACAACCTGTAAGACTGTTTCAATAAGCGAGAGAGAAGCCTTGGCTTCTCTCTCGCTATCGGAACGACGGCATGTATTGACGTAACGGAAGGGAGGACAGCCTGAACTCCACCACAAAGCTGCCGCTCAAGCATCTTTATGTTTTTCTTGTAACCACAGCCGGTATTGTTTTTCTGAATTCTATTGAAGTCTTGTTTTATGTAAGAGATGTACGTTTTTTCGAGTCCTGGATGGGCACCGCTGACGGATTAATGCATGGAGGCAGTCTTGACATGTACGTTACGGCCAGGCTTAGCCAGTATGCTATGAGAATTACGATTCCTGCAGCATTTGCGATGTACGCGTATGCATCGTACAGGTTTGTGAGAATCAATGCGCTTTTCGTGTTCATGTGGACGGTGTTGATATCCGGCGGACTGGCGTACAATCTTGTTGGACTGGAAATGCGAGCGTTTTTCTTTCCAGCATATATCGTGCTTCACGGGATACTGCTACTTGCGATTCTGTCACTGATGTTCGTGATTCGTGAAAGCACCAGTGAGTAAAGGAAAGGCAGGAAAATTTTGAAACCAGAAGACCGCATCTACCTCTACGATGAAATTGGGCGCCGTTACGAGCGGAAGAATCGATACTTGTACGAGTTGTATAGTCTGTATCAGCAACTGTCCGAATCAGATTCGGGCTCAGCTGCAGCAATACGACAGAAGATTACACAACTAAAGAAAAGCAAGCGGTCACATCCCTATAATAAAGAGCTTGAAACTTACCAACGAGAAGAAAAGCAGTTCCTGAGAGACCTTCGGCCGGCGACGAAAAAGCACATGCAGGAAATCGACAGGGGTAACAGCTTTCGCATACGGCGGTTTTACAAGCGCCTCTTCGAAAGCGAAAAGAAGGCGATTTTCTACAGCCGGTACACTGCATTATGCTACGACGCGGAAATGGCATATAAGGAACACACCACCGTTTCCGACCACCTGCCAGGAATCATTCAGCACTACAAGACGACCCAGGACGAACGAAACAGAGTTTTGTCGGATCTCTCCGCGATAGACAGGAAGAAACAGAAGAAAGCCAGAAATGAGTTCCGGGAGGCAAAGAAACAAGAGCATAAACGGTACAAGGATCGAAAAAAAGAACTAAGACAAAAAAAACGTGATGGGCTCATTTCGGATCGAGCGCTGCGTCGTGGCATAGTCGAACTCAAGAAACGAATGCTCGAAGCAAACATTCTGAAGTCGTATGCGGTTGACGAGAAAGATCTCAGGGAAGTTGCAGTAGCCAAGAAGTATCAGTTACGTGTAGGCACACGACGGAAAATATGGGTCATGAACTCGAGCATTTCCGATATCCGTCGCAGCACCCCGGTTGAAATTGAAAAACAGACTCCCCGTAACGCGTTTGCAGGAATGCTGCTTCCGGGTCTTGGACAGGCTCTGAATGGTCAGCACATCAAAGCGGGCATTTTTGCGGTCCTGTCCTTGTTTATCTACGGAATCGCGATTCCGTACGCACTTGGTTACGGAAACTATCAGGGAACGGGAATATCTGGACTCATTACCCTGGCGGAGGGCGCTCGCAGAATCGATCGATCTCTGATCTTCATGATCGAAGGTGTCATCGCCGTTTTTCTTCTGGTTATTGCCTTTGCCATTCTGTTCTTCAGTTTTCGTGATGTGTTCTTAACCGAAAAAGGAATGATAAAGGGCATACGGGAGAAAAACTGGTTTGAATCCACTTCTACTCTGGAGCAGGAGGGCTTTCCTATACTGGTGTCCACACCTGCGCTGCTCATTATCATGTTTATTGTCATGGTGCCAATTGCCACGACCATACTGCTGTCGTTTACCGGAATGGATCCCAATGCCCAGTCAAAGTTCCCGTGGGTAGGGTTTCACAATTACACCTTGCTGGTCACTGGACAGGGACTTGCAGGGTCGGTTTTCTGGCTCGTATTAGGGTGGACGGTTGTCTGGACCATTGCATCGTCTACACTGCCGATAGTCGTGGGCTTTTTTCTGGCTATCTTTGTCAATCACGATCGTATAAAGGCCAAGGGCATCTTCCGCACTATATACATATTGCCCTGGGCGGTTCCTGCGTTCATTACCATAATGTTCTTTGCGATCATGTTCTCCCCGACAGGCGCCCTCACACAGATTCTGAGCAACACGTTCAATACAAGAATTCTCGTCAGAACTGACGTGTTGCTATCGCGTATCACGCTTATACTGTTGCAGACCTGGCTCGGTAGTTCTTACATATTCCTTTTGTTCACTGGAGTTCTCCAGGCTATTCCGGGCGATCTGTACGAGGCAGCCCAGATTGACGGAGCGACGGCGTGGCAGAAGCTGCGCAGGATTACCGTACCGATCGTGCTTTTTCAGACGGCACCGTTGCTGGTTGGGCAGTACACGTTTAACTTCAACAACTTCAGCATTATCTGGTTGTTCAACGAAGGAGGACCATTCAGACCCAGCGTGTATGGAAACCTCGCGGGCGGCACCGACATCCTGGCTTCTTACATCTTCAAGCTGGTCATGCAGAATCAGTTTCAGTCGATAGGGGCTGCCATTTCGATCGTAGTGGCACTTGGACTGATGTTCTTCGCGTACTTAGGCTTCAAAAACTCCAAAGCCTTTAAAGAGGAGAGACTGTAATGAATGTCTTTCGGAAAAAAGAAAACCTTTATCTCTCCGACAAGCAGCCGCTTACGGTGGTAGGGTTCATTGGTGTCCTTTTTATGTACGTCGTTCTCATCGCCTGGGCGTGGGGTATAATCTGGCCGCTGTTCCAGATGGTAATATCGGCGTTTAACGGCCGGCAGAGCACCTATCTCATGACCAACGATAATTTCATCTTTTCGACCAGTCACTATGAGCACCTCTTTCAGGAGACGCTGTATTTACGCTGGGTTATGAATACCTTGTTCATTGCAGGTGCGACCGCGATTATTACGGTTATTTTCACTTCGTTGACCAGTTATGCGTTTTCGAGGTTCCGTTTTACCGGTCGAAAGCAGTCGCTCATGACGGTAATGCTCATACAGACCATCCCCAACTTTACCGCGATCCCGGTATTCTTTACCCTTCATTCGGTGGTCGCATCGGTTGCCCCGTGGTTTAGTCGCCAGATGATGCTGGTTTTTATTTACTCCAGCGGTGCAATCGCAATGAATACCTTTGTAATGAAAATGTATCTGGATTCCATCTCAACTGAGCTCGACGACGCAGCCCGAATAGATGGGTGTAACAACATTAAAGTATACAAACTCATCCTCATGCCCATTGCGAAACCCATGCTCGCGCTTATTGGTCTGTGGTCCTTTATTGGCCCCTTTCAGGACTACCTGCTCCCGGCGGTATTGCTCAGGAGCAGAGAGGACTACACGCTTGCTGCCGGTCTGTTCACCCTCATAGCAGACGAACGAACCCTTAACCAGCCTGCGTTTGCTGCAGGGGGTCTGCTGATAGCTGTACCGATCGCACTGCTGTTTATCGCACTGAACAGGCAGCTTGTCTCTGGTCTCGCCAGTGGTGCGGTAAAGGGATAGGAGTATGCATTTAACCTGTTCAAGACCAGACAGTTGTCAAATCATTGGAGATCACACATGAAAGTTACCTTGCAAAACATAGGAAAAAAATACGAAGGGAACGAGGCCTGGACCCTCCGTAACATCAGTCTTGAGATTGCGTCCAAGGATTTTTGTGTAATTCTTGGTCCGTCCGGCTGTGGAAAAACCACGCTTTTGCGCATGCTTGCGGGTCTGAACTCGATAACCGAGGGCGACCTGTTATTCGACGGGAAGCGAATGAACAAGATCCCCTCGAAAGATCGAGACATTGCGATGGTGTTTCAGTCCTATGCCTTGTACCCGCATATGACCGTGTACGAAAACATGGCGTTTTCGCTTACGATGAGAAAAGAGCCAAAAAAGCTCATAGACGATCGGGTTCGCGAAGCGGCCAGGGTACTTCAGGTCGAAAACCAGCTGTACGCAAAACCCTCCGACATTTCGGGGGGTCAGCGGCAACGCGTTGCACTCGGGCGAGCTATGGTGCGAAACCCGAAGGTGTTTCTGATGGACGAACCCCTCTCTAACCTTGATGCGAAGCTGCGTGAACGTATGAGAGTAGAACTTGTTCGACTTCACAAGCAGCTCGGAACGACCTCGGTTTACGTAACACATGACCAGATCGAGGCCATGACTATGGCAGATATGATCATACTCATGCATGACGGCAGTATTCAGCAGATTGGTGCACCAGAGGAGTTCTACGATAAACCCGCGAATATTTTTGTTGCGAGATTTATCGGATCTCCCAGCATAAATATGGTTAGCGGCTCAATGCAAAACGGAAAATTTGTCTCAGACAGCAAGCTGATCGTTATTACGCCTGACACGAAAGATGCTGCGGTATTGAAGGAATATGAGGGCAAAGCTGTTACCGTAGGTATACGTCCGGAACGTTTCGACAGTCAGAAAATAAAGTCGAAAGATACCTTCCAGGCACAAGTTCTGAACGTCGAAATGCTCGGTAAAGAGAAAATTCTGTATGTTCGACTGAGCGATGGGTCCGAAATGATAATATCTACCCCGGGACACTACACATTTGAAGAAGACAGAACGTACGATATCGGATTCGAGCTGGATGCCATACACTACTTCGATACTGAAACGGGTCTGAGGATCAACAAGTAGCTCAGACAAGCTGCAGAATCGCGCTTGAACCCGCCGCAACCGTGTGAGACACCGTTGCGGCAGTCTCCGCTAACACGTTGCGCGCACTCCGATCGGTTTCATGCGTGTAGGGTGCGGTGCCGTTGTTCAGTATAATCACACACTCTTCTTCGCCGTAGATTCGTCTGAATATACATACGTTCGCCGTATCATCGGTTTGTCCCTGCACGAAGTCACCATAGCGCAGAGCAGGTATGTTTTTCCGTGCCTGAATAAGACGTTTGTAGTATGAACGTATGTGCCCATGCGATTCAATTCGGTTCCATCGCATCCCTCGTCGGCAATCAGGATCGGCTCCTCCGGTCATCGCGAGCTCGTCACCGTAATACACACAGGGAATTCCTGGAAAGGTCATTTGCAGGAGAGCGGCCATTTCCAGCTTCAATGTGTCCTCTTGTGCTCGATGCAGAAACCGTGGCGTATCGTGACTGTCTATAAGATTCCACAACACATCAAAAACCGGCTTTTTATACAGGCCCCGGATGAAACCGAGTCTGTGCGAAAACTCTGAGGCCTGAATCGATTTCTCAGCAACAAAGTCAATCACCGCATCGAAGAAAAGGTAATTCATAACAGAGTCGAACTGGTCACCCTGCAGCCATGGGCGTGAATCGTACCAGATTTCCGCAAGTAGCAGAACATTCGGGTTTACCTTATGCACTCGTTTTCGAAACGTGCGCCATACATCGAACGGCACTTCGTCGGCGACATCCATACGCCATCCGTCTATCCCAAACTCTTCCACCCAATAGCATCCTACCTTGCAAATGTAGTCGATGACGGCGGGATTCGCGTGATTAAACTTGGGCATCGCGTGAAAATATCCAAAGGACTTATACTGCAGTTGCGGGCCATGGGTGATCTGTGGATCCAGTGGAAACGAATCGCACACGAACCAGTCGGCGTACTCGGATGTCTCTCCTTTTTCGAGCACATCCTGAAATGCGAAGAAATCCTTACCACTGTGATTAAAAACACCGTCCAGAATGATGCGCATTCCGCGGTCATGACACGCGTTCACGAGATCGCGAAAATCGTCTTTCGTACCAAAAGCGGGATCAATATCAAAATAATCTCGTGTATCGTATTTATGATTCGAGCGGGAAGGAAAAATCGGGTTGAGATATATCAGATTGATCCCGAGGTCTGCGAGATAATCCAGTTTATCAATAATACCCCGTATGGTTCCACCGAGAAAACTTCGGTGTGCTATCGGGCCATACCAATCGTCCTGACCCGCCTCCGATGCATTGTCATTATCGCGGGAAAAACGTTCGGGAAATATCTGGTATGCGATCGCATCCTGGGCCCACGGCGGGACGGCGAGTTCGCCTGACTCGGCGAGAACGGGAAAGTTATACATCGCACCAATCGAAACCGGCATCGTATTCTGAAACGTATCCTTTCCGTAGAACAGACTTTGGTCACCCTGCTCAAGGGAAAAAAAGTACTGCATGCTTATAAACCGAAAGCTTATCTCGGCCTCGTAGTAGTCAAACAGATCGCAGCTTGCGACCTTGTTCATTCCGGTATCGTGGTACGTACCCGTCCGTTCGAACAGATATTTGTCAACGTAAAACAACCGTACCGCCCGGCAATCATCTTTCGCTGTTCGTAAACGTATCACAACTCTGTTGTCTGATAATCCGTATGCGTCAAGCATGTTTGCTATGTGTAAAACAGCTTCTCGTTTCATGGCGACTAAGAAACTGACGTTTCAGATGTGTCGTGTCAAGCAAGCCGTATGCGGCCGCCTTTGCATTTTTTCGGTTTTGACGTCCCGGGTGTTTTATACGCAAAAAGCTCACGCTCACACGCAAATAAACGTTGACAGATCAAATGAGTGATCATAGGCTGTCTTCAGCGCATGTAAAACGGTTTAGCAAACCGGTTTTCTTTGTTGTTCTCTCCTGTTTTACGTGGAAGAGCGCACGGTGCGAGAACGGCGCTCACTACTGTAGTGGCAGCGGTCGTGTAACAAGGGACGAGTTATAAGCATGAGGGTTACCATAAAGGACATCGCGGAGTTAGCCGGCGTCTCGAAGACGACTGTTTCTTTTGCGTTTAATGAGCCGTCACGAATTTCGGTGGACACTCGGGAGAAAGTGCTTTCGATAGCACGACAACACGGTTACGTTCCCGATCCGGTTGCTCGCACCATGAGCTCCAAACGTATTGGGACGATCGGACTGCTATTGCCCCAGAGCATACAGCTTGCATTCGGTAACCGCTATCTTGCACAGATTCTTCGGGGACTCGGCGCTGCGTGCGAGACCGAACAGTACTCGCTTACCCTTATTCCACCTATACAGGGGTCTCTGGACAGCAGCGTACGCGTCGCTCCGGTCGACGGGCTGGTCACGCTTGGTCTGCTTCCGAGTACAAACGCAGCGGCAACCATACGGCAGAGGCATATTCCCTTCGTAGCCATAGATATCCCGGACGATCTGGGTATTCCGTCGGTGTGTATAGACGACGAGCGTGCGGCGTATACGCTCATGCGATATGTGCTGGACCTCGGACATCGTCGAATCGCGGTCCTCCTGCTCGGTTCGCTCGATCAGGATCCGATACGGGACGACGACTCAGAACCGGAAATGTATTTTTCGGGAGCAGGCGTTCGAAGAATGAAGGGTATAGAAGACGCGTTCCATGAAGAAGGCCTGTCAACCCGTTCGCCGTCCGTCCAGTGTATTCCGACAGAGTCGACCTTCGACGCCGGCGTCCGGGCTGGTAGACTCCTGTTCGGATTTGGATCTGATCGACCGACCGCCGTCGTAACCATGTGCGATGAGGTTGCGCTCGGGGTATACCAGGCAGCAAACGAATGTAATATCCGAATCCCCCAGGATGTCTCGATAGCCGGTTTCGACGGAATTCCGGAAGGGACCTTACTGACGCCACCGCTTACGACAATCGTTCAACCGGGATACGAGAAGGGTGAACACGCCGGACGACTACTGCTCTCGGCAATCCACGGAAAGGCCTTCTCGACACGCCCCATGGTCATTGAAACCCGTCTCAGGGTCGGCGGGTCGACCATGCCACCGGGAAGTAAGTAGTACATCGGCTTTTCCGCCTCGGGCAGGGACGGTGGGGACAAGGATTTTGAGATGAGAGATAGAGTGAACAGAGTTTGGATCAGACAGGGAGATGATCAGATATACACGAACCCCGCGCACACGAGCGACCGGCAGCTTCGTTCTGCCGTTGTGGCGAGCGACAGCACCATTACATTGACGTTCGGCACGACAGAGGGCTACACGCGCCAAGACCTCGATCAACGCCTCGAGATCACAGACGCACAGGGGAAAAGTGTCGCGTTTTCGGGCGTGCGCCTGCTCCGCGACAGACGGACGGTCGAAGTCACCGTGGATGTGGACATTGATTCGGTGCCCTGCATGGTGCGTCTTGACGGGCGCGAGGTACGTGCCCGGGTCGGCTGGCAGTATATAGATGCACGGTACGCCTGCGAGGACCGGCTCGGTCCCCGCCTGTATGCCGACGGAAGCGCAGAGCTTACAATGTGGTCGCCCACGGTCGCGAATGTGGAAGTTGTTCTGTACGACGCTGCGGACCCGGATGTGATTGTCAAAGACCGCATTCCTATGAGCCGTGGCGATAACGGCGTCTGGTCGGTACGGCTTGATTCGTCGAACACGGGGCTTCCAAGCCTGCGGGGGTACTTCTACCAGTACCGGGTGGACGCCGCCGGTACGGGTGGCTACCGCCTCGCGCTTGACCCCTACGCGCCGTCCATGGCGCCGTTCAACGACGCGATACACACCATAGGCAAGGGTGCGATTATTGACGTGTCGAGCATAGGGCCGACGCTCTCGTTTGCCGACATACCCGCCTATGAGCACAGAACTGACGCCGTTATCTGGGAAGCGCACGCGCGCGATCTTACTGTGGACCCATCACTTGAGCACGAACTGAACGCGCCGTTCGGTACGTTTGAAGCCTTCATCGATATACTCGACTATGTTGCGTCGCTTGGCGTGACGCACGTGCAGCTGCTACCGGTCATGAGCTACATGTGCGGCGATGAACTTTCTAGCCGCGATCGGGAAATGCATTTCTCGGCAAAAGGGAACAATTATAACTGGGGTTACGATCCGCACAGCTACTTCTCGGTAAGTGGCATGTATTCCGATAACCCCGCCGACCCCGAACGCCGTATAGAGGAGCTGAAGAACCTCATTGCCGCGATTCACGAGCGGAGTATGGGCGTCATTCTTGACGTGGTGTTTAACCACACCGCCGCGGTGCATATCCTTGAAGACCTTGCCCCGGGCTACTACCACTTCATGGATGCCGACGGAACGCCGCGAACGAGTTTCGGCGGCGGTCGTCCTGGAACGACACACGCTATGGCGCGGCGCATTCTCGTGGACTCCATTAGTTACTGGACGCGCGAGTTCAAGGTGGACGGATTTCGCTTTGACATGATGGGCGACCACGACGCGGAGTCAATACAGATCGCGTACGACCGGGCGAGGAGCATCAATCCGAATAGTATCATGATAGGCGAAGGGTGGCGTACCTTTGTGGGGGACGAAGGGGACCCGCGCATGCCGGCCGATCAGGACTGGATGCAGCACACCGACAGCGTTGCAGTCTTTTCGGACGACTTCCGGAACGAACTCAAATCCGGCTTCGGAAGCGAAGGCGAGCCCATGTTCATTACCGGTGGTCCCCGCGATATCGAGCATATCTTTGATAACGTCCGCGGCCGCCCGCACAACTTTGTAACAACAAGCCCTGCGGATGTCGTTCAGTACATTGCGGCGCACGACAACCTGACGCTTCACGACGTTATTGCCCAGTCCACTCGTTTGTGCCCGGATATCCCGGAAAACCAGCGTGCGATACAGCGGCGCATCCGTATAGGCACCGCTATGGTCCTTACAAGCCAGGGTGTGGCCTTTCTGCACGCCGGGCAGGAATACGGCCGCACCAAGCAGTGGCGGGCGGCCGGAGAGCCCGAGCACAAGGGAACGTACGCGGTGGACGCCGACGGCGAACCCTTCATGTACCCCTGGTTCGTACACGACTCGTATGATTCAAGCGACGCAATCAACATGTTCGACTGGGCACGCGTGCGCGACCGCGAGCGTCACCCCGAGTCTGTTCGCACCCGCGACTACACCGCTGGCCTCGTTGCCCTTCGACGAAGCACCGACGCGTTCCGCCTCGGCAGTTACGATCTGGTCACCGCGAACGTCGCGCGCATAGATGTTCCCGAGATAGAGGAAACCGACCTCGCCATTGTGTACTCCGCGACCTCAACCAGTGGCGAGACCTATTACGTGCTCGTGAACGCCGACACCGAGCAGCGCCGGTTCTCGCTACCCGTTGACCTTCGCTCAGGCGACGTCCTCGTAGACAAACACCAGGCGGGTACTGATGCGATTCAGTCGCCGTCCGGGTTCACGCGTGACGCTCTCGGAGTATCCATTGAGGCGCTTACCGTTGCCGTTGTGAGGATGTAACGCGGGCAGCCGGCAACGAAGGCGTTGCCGGGTTCCTAATCCCCGATCAGGTTGAACGCAGCGAATCCGAAAGGTTCAACGCTGCCGCGAAGGACCCCGTCAGCGACCTGCAGCTCCGAGGCGTGCGACAGAAGGGATTCACCGGAGCTGACGCCTGCCGGGAGTGCGATTTCGAGATCGACTTCGAGGCGATTGGTGCCGACGACGGCCAGGGTCGTTTCGCCTTCGTACCGTCGAGTAAACACCATGACGCCGCTGGAGTTACTGACGAGCGTGTAGTCACCGCGGCGGAGGCTTATTCGGTCGTGGCGAAGCCGGGTGAGTCTGCGGTGAACGTTGAGCAGGCTGTCTTCGTACTGTTCCTGCTCGGCTGCACGTTCCCACTCGAAAGGCTGGCGGTGGCGACGGTCGGCGTGGTCACCGCCGCCGAACTGTGAGGCGTCCTGCATACCGATTTCGTTCCCATAGTAGATAATGGGTGTACCTGGGCCGAATATCTGCATGGCACGCATGGCGGCGCTTCCGACGTCGCCGTGCATGGTCGCCGGGCGCAGTGCCGCATCGTCGTGATTGGAAAGAAATGTCGCCATCCACCCATTGCCCGTGTGAACCGTGTCGGTCGTCCAGCGCCAGTGGCGGTCAATTGAGGTGCGATCGCGGCCGCCGGCGTGCGTCGCGAAGGGGAAGTCCAGCGTCATGTGAAAAAGGGCAACATCATCCTGCCTGAGGTAGGAAAGAAGCCGTGTTCGGTTGTCGGTCCAGTTTTCCGCAATTATAACCTTGTGAAAGGGGTTGCCGTCGCTGTCGGTGTGTTCGGCGAATCCGGCGAGGATGGTGTTCCTGAGCGCTGCGAAGTACTCGTATGTGTCGGGGTGGTCCTGGTAGCCGCGCCCGTCTTCCTCATCTCCCTCAAAGAGATACTTGACCGCGTCTATGCGCATGCCGTCGAACCCCATGTTGAGCCAGTGGATCGCGGTATTCGTGATGGCATCTTTTGCGTGCTGGTTGCGGAAATTGATGTCGGGCATGCCTTCCCAGAAGACTCCGTAGTACCAGCGGCCGTCGGGTGCCTGGTGCCACACCGTCTGCCCCCATGGTCCGCTCTGCGAGCCGGGCTCATCACGCCAGACAAACCAGTCAGGGTTTTCGCGGAACCATTGGTGTTCAATTGACACGTGGTTCGGGACCCAGTCGAAGAGAAGGCGCATGTCGCGTTCGTGGGCCTCGGCCAGCAGCTCTACAACGTCGTCACGCGTTCCAAAGCGCGGGTCAACCCGGTAGTGGTTCACCGTGTCGTACATGTGGAGGTTAATGGACGTGCTCGCCGACTCGAAAAAGGGCGACAGCCACAGCGTGTCCACACCCAGCTCTTTCAGGTAGTCGAGGCGTTCGGTTATGCCCGGAATGTCGCCAATGCCGTCTCCGTTCGAGTCGTTAAACGCGTTAATCCAGACGTGGTACACGATAGCGTCGCGATACCAGTCAGCAGATTCAGCGCCCATGCTGAGCACCGGGTCAGGCGACACCTCTACAGGCTCGCGGAAGGTGGACGGAGATAACGATACGCTTGAGTCCCGACACCCGAGGAGCGCTCCTGCAAGGATAACCGACAACGTCAAGGCAGCGGCAAATCGTCTCACAGCGACGCCTGTTCTCGTAGGAGCAGCCACCGGATCAACGACATTGGGCGTGGGGCATAAGCTGAGTGTACAGATGTGCGCGAGGTTCACCACACTGCGTTGAGACCGTCGAAAATTACCACCCGGCAGCCTGCTTCGGTCTGTGCCATTGCGCCGATCTGTCATAGTATACCCCCTGACACCGGGATCGTCGGTCCCTCCAGACCGATACTAAACCGGTTTACAACTGCGCTAACTGTATCTTACGATTGTTTGCCTGTAAACGAAAACTTCCTGCCCACCGGATCATTTTCCTGAGAGGAGCCCATTTTTGAGTGAAGACATACGAGACGACATGACCATTCGTCGCGACGATCCGTTTCCGGTGATTTCGCCCGGACGCCTCCTGCATTGCTTCGGAGTTACCGAACGCGGGCCTGTGCGCTTCTCCGGATCAGACGAAATCCCCGTGAATTCCGCGACCGGCCGCGCGGACGCGGACGCAAAATGTATTAGCGTTGGTCTGACCTACGAAGCCGGAATCGTGACCATAACCCATCTGAGTTCCGGGCTTCTGCATCTCGTCTGCGTATCCGATTCCGACCTGGAGTACAGCGGTGAGCCCTGGGAACGTGCTATGGTTGCCGACCCGACGCACGAGCCCTCGTATGCCTACAGCGACTCGTACGACCCGGTGGGCGACATGTACGTTGACGCGAGCGATGAAGGCGGGTACGTCGTGAGCGCGGGCGTATATCGGGTTATCGCGGGGGATGCACAGACAGCTTTGCGCGTTATTGACACCCGCGATAACGCGGTGCTCCTCCAGACTGGAGCCGATGTATTTACCTTCGGGCGGAGTCGCATTGGTATCGAATTCGAGATCGGGGAAGAGGAGCGTGTCTTTGGCGCCGGCGAGCGTATGGGCTTTCTGGATAAACGCGGAAAGCGCTATCTGAACTGGAATACGGACGACCCGGCCATTCGCGAGACAACCGACCCCCTATACCAGACTGTTCCGTTCTTTACGCGCTGGCGCAGGGGCGGGCGCAGCACGGGGTATTTTCACGATTATCCCGGCGTCTCGTGGATGGATTTCGATTCGACTTCAGAGGGTCGGATTCGGCTTCATCAGGCAGACAATCGACTGTCGCTGTTTCTCTGTCCGGGCCCCGACCTGTCGGAGGTCGTCCGCCAGTATAGCGGTCTCACCGGCACCATGGAGCTCCCGCCGAAGTGGGCGCTCGGGTTTCATCAGAGTCGCTACAGCTACATGAACGAGTCGGAAGTCTGGGATCTCGTATCGACTTTTCGTACCCGTAGAATACCGTTGGATGCGGTGTATCTCGATATTCACTATATGGAAGGGTACCGGGTCTTCACCTGGAATCGCGAGTCGTTTCCCGATCCGGCGGCCATGACGGCGCGTCTGGCCGAGGAGGGTGTCCGCGTCGTTACCATCGTCGACCCCGGTGTGAAAGCAGATAACGACTATCACGTATACCGCGACGGGCTTGCACGGGACGTCTTTGCGCGACGTTCTTCGGGCGAGGTCTATCACGGGGCGGTCTGGCCCGGCCGGGCGGTGTTTCCGGATTTTACCACCGACCGCGCGAGGGAGTTCTGGGCCGACCATCACAAAGCGCTTTTGGGCGCCGGAGTATCAGGCATCTGGAATGACATGAACGAACCTGCAGATTTCGAGGGAAACGAACTGGACCGGACAATGTTTACGCCGCCGCTGGACATTGTTCTTGAGGGGGATGGTCGACCGAAAGGGCATATGCATTATCACAACGCCTACGCCCTGAAGATGGCGGAGGCTACTCACGCGGGCTTTGCGAAATACCGCCCGGATGAGCGTCCGTTTCTCCTCACGCGTGCGGGGTACGCGGGTATACAGAAATACGCCGCCGTCTGGAACGGCGACATCGACTCCTCGTGGCATCATCTCGCGCAGTCCATCCCCATGTTTCTCAATATGGGCCTGTCGGGCATACCCTTCGTCGGAAGCGATATCGGAGGCTTTCAGTCGAATGCGTCGCCGCAACTGTATACGCGCTGGCTGCAGTACGCGGTATTCACGCCCTATATGCGCGCGCATTCTGCGGTTGATACCCGCCCGCACGAACCGTGGTCCTTCGGCAGCACCGTGGAGGAACGTGCTCGTGACGCGATTAACCTTCGGTACGGGCTGCTGCCGTACCTGTATTCGGTATTCGCTCACACCGCTGATTCCGGCCTTCCGGTTATGAGCCCCATGGTGCTCCACTGGCCTGACGATGAGCGTTTTCACGCGCTGTGGGATCAGTTCATGTTTGGCCCGTCCATTATGGTTGCTCCGGTTCTGTACCCCGACCAGAAAAGACGTCTCGTATGCGTGCCCGCGGGACTGTGGTACGACTTTCACTCAGGTGCGCAGGTAGAGGGCCCCGCCGACATCGTGGTCAATACGCCAATCGAACAGATTCCGGCGTTCGTTCGCGCTGCGGCGGTCATCCCGATGCAGCGTCCGGTGTCCCATACCGGTCAGGAGGTGTCCACGATAGAGCTTCACTGCTACCCGGCACCGGAGGGCTCGTCCGCGGTGTTTGAACTGTACGAAGACGACGGTCGCAGTCCTCGGCAGGCTCCCGGGTATGCCTTTCGCCGAACGTCGCTGCGCATCGACGGCAGGAGCCTGACCGTTGAGCACATCGATGGAGACTACCGAAGCCCGGTTCGTGATTTTGAGGTTATACTCCCGACGGGAGCTTCGGCAGGAGTTATCCCCGCCGGGGCAGGGCATTACACAGTCGACCTCTGAGTGTGTTCTTACGCGCCCGGCGCTTCGAATGCCGGGGTGGACTGCAGATGGCGCAACACGTCGTGGAAGGACATGGGGTGACCGAGATAATAGCCCTGGAGGTAGCGGCATCCGAGGGTACGCGCCATCTCGTATCTTTGAGCGTCGGACACGCCTTCTACAATCGCGTCCCGTTTTCGGGCGGCGATGCCTGCGACGATGCTTTGCAGATAGGCATGGTCGTCCTCGATGTCCGAGCTTTCCTCAAGGAAACTGTGATCGATCTTGATTCCGCGGGCGGGTATATGCTTCAGGAGCGAAAGCGACGACTGTCCGACCCCGAAGTCGTCGATCCAGATCTCGAGCCCCAGTTCCTGCAGGTTGCTGATCCGGCTCGCGAGCAGGACCGGCTCGGGCATGGACATGCGTTCGGTCAGTTCGAGCCGCAGGCCTTTCGCATCCGGTAAGCCTGCTTCGCTGATCGCACGTTCAATAACGTCGACAAGATCGGTGCCGGCGAAGCTCGCGGCACTCAGATTTGCGGAAAGAAAGAAGTCGCCATGCTGCCGGAGTTCCGCAAGGCGATCGCAGACGGAGAACAGCACCCAGGTATCGATGGTCTTCACGACTCGCGTTTCTTCGGCGAGCGCAATGAAGCGATCAGGCGAGAGCAGGCCGTGCGCCGGGTGGTTCCATCGAATCAGCGCTTCGGCCCCTGCCCAGCGAACCGTTTCGTGTGTTACTTCGAGCAGGGGCTGAAAAAACAGCTCGAATTCGCGGTACTCAAACGCGCGTTGCAGCTGCGTGTGGAGTTCGGTACGGGACACGGCCTGCTGATGCAGGTCCTCATTAAAGAACAGAAAGGGTTCGTCACGTTCTTCCGCTTCGACACAGGCTGAGTTTGCACATTGAACAAGGCGCCCGGCACTCCCCGCATCCCGGGGGTATACGGCCACTCCGATTCGACAGTCGATGCGTATGTCGGCGGTATCGAGCCGGTAGGGAAGCGTCACCGTGTCGTGTATCTTCCCGGCGACTATGGATGCATCAACGTCCCGTTCGATCTGTGTCAACAGAACGACAAAGTTGGCGCTGTCGAAGCGGAACACAAAGTCACTCGATCGAACGCACTCGCTGAGGCGCAAGGCGCTGTTGGACAGGATAAGGTCGCCTATCTGGTGGCCATGCGTGCGGTTGATCGATTTGAAATTGTGCATGCTCACGAACAGAAGGATCAGCGTCTGATCCTCCGTCTTCCGCCGTGCCTGCCGGATCTGCTGCTCGAGCGTTATCTGCATCGTGTTCCGGTTATACAGACCCGTGAGCTGGTCTCGGTATTCGTACTCGGCAAGCTTGGTTTCCGTTTCAGTCAGCACCGTTACATCCTCTGAGATAACGAGCACGTGAGAAATCTCATCTCCTGAACGGCGAAAGGGGTAGAAGTACACCTGCATATGTCGCTGTACTGAACCGAAGTTAAAGGTGTCTATGTAGTTGACTGTTTCACCTGCAAAACAGTGTTCAAGGCGGGGCCGGATGACACGATCGAAGGTGTCTTCCCCCCAAATATCGGAGACGCTCGCGCCGAGAATCTCCTCTCGAGGTTTACCGATCTGGCGGCAATACGCGTCATTGACCAGCCGGTATCGGTACTCTTTATCAATGAGCGTAATCAGATCGTTCGAAAAATTGACAATATATTCGTACTGATCACTCATACCCTCTCCAGTCGTCCGGGCTTTCGGTTCGTTTCGTCTGCGTATACCATTGCACGACCTCAAACGGGACGAGGGCTGTCGGGTGCCCGTTCATCTCGAGCATCAACTCGAGATACGAGACGGTGGGTATCGCGGTCTCTGCCCGACTGCCGCCGCTCGCGAGTAACGAGGAGAACGCCCCGGGCAGGGCAAAAAACGGCAGTTCAGGTGCCGTGACGAGCTCGATTCTCCGCCCCGGGCGTATACCCGCCTCGCGAACAGTGTACTCGAAGGCATCGGTGAATGTCCCGATGTTATCGACGAGTCCGCGCTCAAAAGCCTGGGGCCCCGTCCAGATACGCCCTTCCGCCACCGCGCCGGCGTCTGCCGGGTCGAGATCACGAGCCTCGGCTACGCGTGAGACAAAATCGTCGTAGAGCTCCTCGGACTGGTCGAGAAACTCGGTCCGCTCCTGTTCGGTCAGTCCGCGTCCGGGGAGTTGCAGGCCCACGAGGGGTAGCACCGCGCCGCCGAAGAGATCTGCCGACCGACCGCGCTGCACGCCGTCCGTTTCGAGAAGCAGGCGATCGCTGATACCTTCGTCCGAGAACCACCCGCCGATTATCCCGATGCTTCCCGTAAGGGTAAGGGGTTCGGCAAAGATGGTATCCGCGTACATGGCAATCCAGTATCCACCGGATGCAGCGATTCCGCCCATAGAAACCGTTACCGGTTTCACCTCCGCGGCCGCGCGTACCTCAGCCGCCAGCATTTGCGACGCGAGTATTGTTCCGCCCGGAGAGTTCACGCGCAGTACGATTGCCTCAATGGATTCGTCGTCTCGCATGCTTCTGATCTCACGGGCCAGAGCTCTGGTGTTCATTCCGCCGTCGGACAGGACCTCTCCGAACGCGAACACGACTCCAATACGCGCCGGTGCTTCCCATTGTGCGTCGTCGGGGGTAAGGCGCGTTACGAGCCGACTCGGGTCCGTCCTCGCGACAGGCGAGCCGGTGTAGTCTTCCAGAATCTCGTCGATGTCGGGATAGCGCCCGGTGCGGTCCACCAGACCGGACTCCATAAGCATCCGCGCCGATACGGGCGGTGCGTAATCAATGAGTTCCAGAAACTCCTGTTCGCTGATGCGTTCCGAACCGGTGATCGTGTTCGAAAGCGTATCGAAGGCATGGTCGACGTAATCGCGTCGCTGTTCGCGTTCCGCGCTGGACATATCGGAGCGGACGAAGGACTCAAACCCCGATTTATATGCCTCGTAACGGAACTCCTCGGCACCAATTCCAGCGCCGTCCAGGAGGTCGACCAGATAGGTCGTCTGCGCGAAAAAACCGGGCATGAACATACCGCCGTAGGGGTCCATGACCACGTGGTCCGCCGCCGCGATCAGATACAGCGTGTCCATCGACGCGTTCTCAAGGAACACGACAAGCTGTTTCCCGGCAGAACGGAACCGTTGCAAGTGTTCGTACAACTCGAATGCCTGGGTCTGGCCGAGGGTGGTGTTCGTGGCGTCCAGGACGATACCCCCGACTGTGGGGTCGACGGCTGCCTCTTCCACGGCCTGCACGAGCTCCCGCATGTGCGGAGACGTGTCAAAGAGCGAAGCTCCCCGCTCGGTTACGAAACCCGACAGGTCCAGCTCCAGAAAGCGTGTCGGACGAGCCAGGATCGTATCGAAAACGTTTCGATCGTAGCCCCCTGCCCGCAGGGACCATATGTTCTCAATGCCGCGCCCGGCGTCCCCGCCTTCCAGGTTTTCTACCGTGTACCCGGTTCCGATAGCTCCGGTACTGAACTGTATGCCTGCTGAAGCGCCGCGTCCGGGGTTGTAGCCACCCGAGAACCGTATACCGGGGAGCGGTTCCACCTGTGCTGCGATGTCCCAGTCTCCGTCGAGAAGATCCACGTGTCCGGTGTCTACCGCGTAATTGCCGCGCAGCTCGAGGAGGGGATTGCCAAGGGGGCGAATCGAAAGCCCTGCTACACCTTCCATACCGTCACCGGTGAGACTCACCGTGCCCGAAAACCCCGCGGAGGCGTAGTTGTTGCCGCGAACAATAAGACCTGACGTGAGCGTGTGCCCGTAGGAAGCGCGTCCGCTTCCCCGGTACAATCCGTAATCGATACCGGCGCTGAAGAGCCGCCCGGCAACACCGCTGCGAAATCGCAGCTCGGTGAGGGACCCGTGTGCGGATTCCGTCCCGAGTATGGTAAAGCCGAGCCCCGGAGCGTTCAACGACACTCCCACGTCATGCAGCTCTCCAAAACCGGCTCCCGTTCGAAACGCCGCGGCCGCGTATGCACGTTCGATGTATCCTATGGATGCCGGGTTCGGGTCCAGCAGCCCGCGACGGTCCGAAAATGTAAGAAAGCCGGGATCACCATGAGCGGAAACGGAGACGAAAATCGCACAGGCGAGGAAGAAGGGCTTGCGTACGGTCTGTAAAGAAAATCTTTTCATAGCACCTTGAAGTCTATACCGTTGATATGCACCTCACAAGCGGCCAGACCGGTACAAAAAAAAAGGCTGCCCGCGGTGTGCGGGCAGCCGTCCCTGCTTTCGAAGGAAGCCGTGCGTCAGGGCGCCGAAAGGCGATGTACTTCGTTCGCTTCGTCTTCGAGGTCTTCAAGCGTTTCCATGGCGTCGGCGCCGTCGAGGATCGCGTTGAAAGCCTGATTCATCAGGTCCCGAACCTCGTCGTAGCCCGAAAATGGAGGCTCAGCGTTGGTATCAGCGGTCAACAGAATATCCAGCGCGTCTGCGTATACGGGATTCTGTTCAATATAGTCGTCAAGCTCCTCACCCTCAGTTACGCTCCGCCGAGGACTGAAGTAGTTTGAGGCTCTCGCCCATCGTATCTGCTGCTCGGGCTCGGTGTACCAGCGAAGGAACAACCACGCGGCGAGCTCGCGCTCGGGTGTCGTCCGGGGTACGCTGACGCTCGCCCCGTAGAGGTTGGCCTGCGGGCGTGAGGTCGAATACGGGATCGGTGCAACTCCCCACTCGAACGGTCCTTCAGCACCGGCTTCGACGGCGCTGGCGTAGAACGGGATACCGCTGCTCGAGCCCATGGTGAACAGGACCCGACTGTTACCGAAGTCAGCCTGGTCGGCAAAGCGCTCTGCGATCAGACGCGCGTGGCCCGCCTCGAGGAGATCCCGCATGAGCTCCGGACCCATGGCGACTTCCGGAGCGGCGAAATTATACCCGCTTCCGTCTTCGCGGGCAATTTCAAAGCCGTTGGCGATAGCCATGGCGTAGAGATTCGATGCGTCGGTGCGAATCGCGTATCCGTACGTGTCGTCTTCGTCGTCGGTCGCAGCCTCCACCATTTCGGCAAACTCGTCCCAGCTGCTTGGCGGGTCGTCGTATCCGAGTTCCTCAAGCCAGGTTCGATTGTAGTACAGGACTTCTATCGAGCGATTCGGCGGAAACCCGAGCCGCTGGTTGTCGAACTGGGCGTTCACGTCCGCGGCGAGGATACCGGGGAAAAAGTCGTCAAGATCCGATACGCCGTACTCCGGGTGCTCAACAAAAGGAGTCAGGTCGACGAGACCGTCTGCCACCTGGTAGGCAGCCGACTGATTCTGATACGCAACGACGAGGTCGGGTACGTCGCCTGCGGCAATACCGGTAATCATCTGGTTGTAGATGTCACCGTACCCGCCCTCGTAACTTGCCACGACTTCTATGTCCCACTCGTTCGTTGAGTTGAAGTCTTCAATAAGCGAAAGCAGTTCCTCTTCCCGAGCGCCGGAATGCTGGTGCCAGAACGTGATCGTCTGCCCGCTTGGGTCAATGGAATCGATGTCCATGCCCTCCGTTGCGGGTTGTTCGGTCTCACCCGCGGCGAAAAGCATCCCTGGAATCATGACGGCAATCAAAATGATAATGCCGATCCTTAGAAATGTATTTGGTCGCATGCATACCCTCCTTACCGGTATCGCAATAAAAGAATGTTCCGTTATTTTTTACCTGTTCTGTTAACTTTTTGTTATGACCGGATTCAAATTGCGTTCAGCACCCATGCCGGACTTACCCCTTGAGCCCGGTCTTGGTAATTGCCTCGGTAATCTGCTTCTGAGCGATAAAATAGATAACCAGTATGGGAACCATGGCTATGAGTGTTCCTGCCATGCGAAGGTGAGTCTGAGCTGCCGCTTCGTCTACAAAGCGGGTTAACCCCACCGTAATAGGACGCCAGCGCTCGCTTCTGCTGACGATCAGGGGCCACTGCAGATCGTTCCATGCGTTGGAAAACGACAGAAATACCATCGTGAACAGGGGGGCTTTCGTCAAAGGGACAACAATGCGCCACAACATACCGAAATGCGTCGCACCGTCTATGCGCGCTGAATCGAGGAGCTCGCCTGGTACCTGGCGGAAGAACTGTCGTACCAGGAAGATGAAAAATACGCTGCCCATAAAGGGGATGGTCATGGCCCAGATCGTATCAATGAGACCGAGGCGGCTGATCGTGAGAAAGTTCGGAATAAGTTTTACGTCGTCCGGGATCATGAGCGTCGCAAGAAGGATGGTGAAGATAGCGTCCCTTCCCGGAAATTCGAGTTTTGCAAACGCAAAAGCGGCGAGGACGGTGACCAGGAAGGTGCCGGTCACGTTGACCGTTGCAATCGCCACGCTGTTGAAAAAGAAGCGGTCGAACGAGGCGGTAATCCAGGCTTCCACGTAGTTCTGCCATTGAATGTTGTCCAGTTCAGGCCAGAAACCGGACATCCACGGAAAGGGGGCGTTCCGGGTAATCGTCTCGCCGAAGGTCTTGAGGCTTGTGCCGACCATGTAGAGGAAGGGCATGAGAGACAGAAAACCGCCCGCGAGCAGCATGGTCCACAGGACGACTTTCACCAGGGCTTTCTCGTACTGATGCCTAGTCTCCATAATGCACCCTGCGCTCCATGACTTTTCGCTGATAGATCGTCAGTCCCAGTATTATAACGAACAGTACAAGCGCCATGGCGGCTGCGTACCCGTAGCGCTGTCGTCGGAAGAACGTGAAAAACATGTATATGCTCAGCGTGTCCACCGCTTCGCCTGCAGCAGGCATTCTCATGACGTATATGGTGTTGAAACTCTTGAAGGTTCCTATGACACCGAGCATGGTCAGAAAAAACGTGGTGGGCGAAAGGAGCGGTATGGTTATGGATCGCAGGACCGTCAACCGACTTGCCCCGTCTACTTCGGCTGCTTCGTATAACTGCTTCGGAATATTCGCCAGGCCGTTGGCGTAGATAAGCGCGTAGTAGCCGGTATAGATCCACACGCTCAGGATCATGATAGTAACCAGACTAAGCCCCGGACCCTGAATCCAGCCTTGCCAGTACTCCCCCGTTATTCCGGCAGGATCACCGCTTCCCCAGCCGAATGCCATGAGAAAAATGCCGCTCACCTCCCGTATCCACTGGAGCGGCTCCTGACCGGCTGAAACAAGGAGCTGGTTCGCAAAGCTCTCCGGACGCAGGCTGAACAGGGTCTGGAACACCGTGGCGGAGGCCACGTTCGGCGCCACATACGGCAGAAGGTATATCATGCGGAAGGCCTGTTTCCCGCGAAACCTCTGATCGAGCATAACGGCAATACCCATACCGAGGGCGAGCTGTACAGGTACGGTGCCGAGAGAGTAGAACACGGTAACCCGCAGCGATTGCCAGAACCGGGAATCTCCCTCGCTCCATGCGACCGGAAGTAGCACGAAGAAAAGCGCGGCGGCAGCAGCAAGTGTCGCATAGCCGAGTATTCGAACTATTCGCAACCCCGTATCCATCTCTGCACGGTATACATAGTGTGTGGACCGTCTGTGATTCAGAAGCGTAAGGGCAAGGGCAAGCACAAACACGGCTCCGGCAAGGGCCGCCATGACCGGGAGCGAACCAAAAATAGTCCGGTAATTCTCGAGCCCGACAAAGGGACCTCGTCGTATTCGCCAGGCGTGAAAACTTATGTATACCGTGTAAAAGACAGGCCAGATCCCGAAAAGTCCGACCAGTACCACCGCAGGGGCGATAAACGCATAGCCCTCAAAACGCGCCGACATGGCCCGCTGTGCTCTGTGCGGTCTGCTCTTTGTCTGATTGGGCCTGTTCACGGCGCCCATTATACATACGAATGTTATGATTGCGTTAAGCGTTGAACATTACAGCACTGTAATGCCCCCGAAATACGGGTGAGACCTTCGAGGTATAGGTTTCATCGTGTAAGGCAGAGACATCGTTGATGTTATCCGTCACGAGCGCCGGTGGCTACTTCAACAGCGCAACCTGAATATAACCCACCGGCGCGTTTTTTTAAGGTATTCGGCAACGTCGCATACGTTCGCCGTTGAGAGGTGGTTTGGAGTCGATACCGGCTCCCGCGGCCCTCCTTCCGTGTTACCGGGATTCGCTTTCAGCGGCAGTCTGAACAGCGGCCGAACCGAAACCTTCCCTATCCTCCCCTTGTTTTGAAGGCCGGGCAATCCCCGGCCTTCGTTTTATGCCCGGCAGCGGTTCAACCGGTGTTTACTGTCCGCGACCGTGGTGTTTTACAGCCATAAATGTTTTACGCATAAAAACATAGAAGAACGGCGGACAATTCTCATAAAAGAGTACATAAACCATTGCCTAAGCTATATTTAGCCCGTATTCAACACCAGGGTTGCGGACACTATACAACCGGTGCGGAGCTCCATAGCCCCCGCGCCCTTGACCCTGTTTCGAGATCATAGTCACTATCACCACAGATGCAGACGAACGCCCGTTTACCTCACATTCCCTATTCCGTTGCTCCCATGATGGACTGGTCCGACCGCCATTACCGCTACTTTATGCGCGGCATTACGCGTGACGCGCTGCTGTATACGGAAATGATTTCGACCGCTGCGATAGTTCACGGAGACCGCGCATGGCTTCTCGACTTCGACCCCGTTGAACGACCACTCGCGCTCCAACTCGGAGGGAGTGACCCCGAGGAGATTGCGCGGGCGGTCGCCGCAGCAGAGCCGTGGGACTACGACGAGGTGAATCTGAACGTCGGATGTCCGTCGGATCGGGTTCAGGAGCGGGGTCTGGGAGCGTGCCTCATGGCAAGTCCCGATCTGGTTGCGCGCATAGTCGAAGCAATGCGGCGCAACACCGGAAAACCGGTTACCGTCAAGCATCGCATCGGAATCGATCATCTCGACCGATACGAGGACATGTACAACTTTGTGAAGCGTGTGCGCGAGGCGGGACCGGAGCGCTTTACGGTCCATGCACGAATAGCGTGGCTTGAGGGACTCAGTCCGAAAGAGAACCGGACCGTGCCGCCGTTGCGGTACGAAGATGTCTATCGCCTCAAGACCGATTTTCCCGATCTCGATATTGAGATAAACGGCGGTATACGCAGCCTGGATGCCGCTGAGGCACATCTGGTCCACGTAGATCGGGTCATGATAGGAAGGGCCGCGTATGAGACGCCCTGGGTCATGAGCGGCGTGGATCCCCGCACGTCGGGGGCACCGTGCCCCTCGGAGCACCGCCGGGCGGCAGCGGAACGGATGATTCCCTACCTTGAGCGCTGGCACGCGCAGGGCACGCCGTCGCGCAAGATACTGCGCCACATGCTCGGCCTGTTTTCCGGGATGCCCGGTGCGCGCCGGTGGCGACAGGGGCTCAGCGGAAAACTCCCGGAGAATGCTGCACCGCGTCTGCGGCACGTTGTCGAGAGTATGCCGACAGACGCTCTCGAGGCATCCCCGGGGTGAGTCGCGCGCAGCTTTCAGACATCATACGCGCGTCGCTCGGCGCAGTATCGGTCGGCTGCGTGGTGGATGTCGGATGCGGTGAATCTGACCCGTTCCCGGCGTCAGCGGTGCTGGAGGCGTCGGGGCTTGAAGCCATGCGTTTTTTCGGAGTAGACCCGCTTCTCTCAGAGCACGCCCCAGGCTTTCGTGGAACACTGACTGAGTTCATCGACCTCGAATGCCTTGACCGTCCGATCCCCGATCTCGTTCTTTGTGCCGACGCGTTGCATTGTCTGGCTGCCGGCCCGGCGCCATTCTCCCGCTATTTATCCTCTCTGCATCCGGGTACACCGGTGCTTCTGTGGGACTTTGTTCAATGCGAAGCGAGTACTCCCGAGTCGGGTCCTGCGTGTACGCTTCACGCGTGCAAGGCAATGATAGACACTGAGCTCGGAATATCGCACGGGGAAATGTTCACTCAGGCTGACCTGCTCGATACGGCTCACCGCATGCCGGTGCTCTGGAGCGTCTGCGCGTTCGTTCCCGGACGGCGATGCTCGGTCGCCGAGCTTACCGAGGCGTGTGAGCTGACGCTCGACTACGCCGAGCGAATTGCCGGGAATCGATGTCTGTACACACGAGTCGCGCGAACAGTCAGAATGATCGCACTGAAGCGCGACGCGGCGTACCGGCTTGAGGATCGTTTACTGTGTATCGGAACGGTCGCTCCCGAGTCTGAGAAACAGCACCGACAGCGAAATGAGCGCCACGACGGCTGACCAGGTCGGAAGCACGAATCCTGCTGTGTACAGTCCGTATGCCAGCGCAGAACTCAGGGCAATGGCGCCAAGATGCATGCCCACCGGCTTCAACGTCGCCCAGCCACTCTCCGGTCCCTGCCGCAGCAGTACGGCTTCAAGCTCGAACATCAGGAGTACTCCGGCGACACCGAGGACCCGCAGAAGCAGCGACGAACCTCCGACCGGCATCATCAGCATAACTCCTGGAATGAAGGCTCCAACCGACCGCAGACGTACGCGTCGCAGGAGAACCACACCGCATGCGGCGAGAATCAGCAGTACCGGGACCGCGTACCCGTATGTATGCGCGGTAGCAGCGGCTACGAGGCCGAATGACACTGCATACACGGACTGAACGGTACGCTGCGCGCTCATCGATGACGACTCCACGCGTCGAACCGCGCCCGATTCACGGAGAAGCACTCCGCGAGGCTCAGACCATCCCGCCAGTCGACGACAAGGATACCGTGCCGTTCGAGTTCCTCGGAGAGACGGGAGTGTTCGAGCTTCACCAGACGATACGCAAGCTCCGTGTACGCGTCGTCGGGGAGCTGTCTGCGGGACGACTCGAGAGAGTTCGGACGAAGGACAAATACCCGGAAGCCCCGCGCGTGCAGGGTATGCAGGTCCTTCGTGTCGTCGATGTGCAGCGGGCTTACGAGGATCAGCTGCGTCCCGGACCGAAGAAGGTGCAGGGGAAGCCGGCTCAGGTCCTGAAAGGCTCCGTGTTCCTGTAACCGCGCTTCAGCGAGTTGATCGAGAATTGCCTCCTTCCGGCGTTTCCCGTATCCCGGAGCTGCCCACTGCAACGCTCCGCCGTACATAAGCAGGCTGACACGGTTTCCGTCCGAAGAGAACCGTTCGGCAAGACCCGCCGCCCCGTTACACGCCGCGTCGAACAGCGCGGTATCCGTGTGTTCATATACGGACCTGCGAACGTCGAGGATGATGCACACATCCACCGCGCGTTCTTCCTCGTACTCGGTCACGAGTAGTCGGGCCAGGCGACCCGAGCTCAGTTGCGATTTCCGCGATACGCGCCGAAGGCTGTCACCGGGGCGGTACTCGCGAAGGTCGAAGAACTGTGTTCCGCTTCCCGCTATGCGGGAAGGGATAATGCCGGGAAAGAGGTTCACCTGCGGGGGACGTATCGATACGCGCCTCGGACCGTGGACGCGTGGAACCGAGTGTATGCGTACACGATCAGGCGACTGCACCGATGTCTCCCGAAGCAGGGTCGCGTTGGAAACCGTGACCGTAGGTGAGCGGATCAAGTGAACGCCCCGGGGACACCTGATCGTATACGTGAGTTCTATGTCGTGCCCCGCATCGTGACGGCCCGCGAAGTACAGATCGCCGGACACGTGTTCCACGCCGACCGGCAAAGCCTGCTCTACGCGTACGAACGCAACCGGCGCGTCGAGACTGACCGTTGCCGTTACCGTTACCTCCTCCCCCGCGGAAACCCGCAGCCTGTCGGCGGACACCCGGGATCGCGTTGCCACGTCGGCGGGGTGTTGCCCGAGTAGCAGGTACACGATTACCGGTATGGCGAGCGAAAACGGAAACGAACTCCGGATCAGCAGACCGCTTGCGATCGCAAAGGCCATCAAGAGAAAAAGCGTGGTCTGCCGAAGCGCGACGGTCTGTGATGCATCGCTTCTGTGCATCATGAATGGATCACCGGAACAGGCACCGACTGCAGGCACTGAGAAACGACTCGCTCCGCCGCCCCCGGTCGCGTCCACAGGTCAGGTGAGAGCACAATGCGATGGGCCAGCGCTGAAGAGGCAAAGCGGGTAATGTCATCCGGAATAATGAAGTTCCGATCGGCTTGACGGGCTCTCGACCGGGCGAGTTTCAAAAGCGCGAGCGACCCCCTCGGGCTGGCACCGACGGTCACGCCGCGATCACGACGTGTCGCGGCGACCACATCTACGATGTAACGCTCGAGGTCTGCGGAAACGTGGACACCCTCTATCTCGTCAAAGGCCTGCTGCAGCAGATGCTGGTCGACGACCTTGTGCACCACCGCTTCGTCCTGCTTTCGGTCTATTCGATACCGGAGAATGCGACACTCCTGGTCGCGGTCCGGATAACCGACGCTCGTTTTCATGATAAAGCGATCAAGTTGTGCCTCGGGGAGTGGGAATGTCCCTTCGTATTCGACTGGATTCTGCGTTGCCATGACGAAAAAGGGGCGGGGTAAGGGAAAGGTTCTCCCCTCGATACTCACTTCACCTTCCTGCATTGCCTGAAGTAGGGCGCTCTGTGTCTTTGGTGATGCGCGGTTGATTTCGTCTGCGAGGAGGATGTTGGTGAACACCGGTCCGTGCCGGAGTTCAAACGAACCACTCTCCGGATTCAACATGTATCCCCCCGTAATGTCCCCGGGCAACAGGTCTGGCGTGCACTGAAGACGTCGATACTCGAGTCCGAGACAGGCGGCAATACTCCGCGCGAGCAGTGTCTTGCCGAGTCCGGGGACGTCTTCAAATAGTACATGACCTCTTGCGAGAAAGGCTGCGATCACGTCCTGAATCAGCGGGTCCTTACCCACGACCACCTTCCCGATCTCCGAGACGATCGACTCGGTCAGCTGTGAAACCGCTGACGAGGCGGAACTGTTGCTGTTATTCATGTTGATGATACTCCCTTGGGTTGGTAATGGTTTCCAGTGCGCGTATGTGCCGTCCGGTTTCGTCGAGAAGGCGCTGTCGATAATCGTCGCGTTTCCCGATTCTGCGGGGTCCTGTATATTCTGGACCCGTTTCAACCAGGTTTCTGAGCTCAGGATATCCCGACAATGCCGGGTGTGTGGCAAGTTCGGCCCCCCCGGTCCGAGTCCAGCGCCGACCTCGGAGAAGGTGCGAGGTCAAATCTACCAGTTCCCGCTCTATAACTGCCCTGGATGTCGGTGAATCGGCCATCTCGAGCAGCTGGTTTCTCAGTGTTCGCAGGCGGTTATCCGGACTCGTTTCGCGCCTGCGCGTGCGCCTCCAGAGGTGGTATGGTGAGCCTTCGCGCAGTTCGCGCAGGGACGTCCGGGCCACAACCGCAACGACGCCGATACTGGTAATGGTCCACCAGAACACGCCCGGAACCGCCAGAAACAGATACCGTGCATACAGCAATGCCGAGTAGAGCGTGGACGCGGCTGCCTGCAGGACGGGCCGCCCCGGACCGAGCAGGAATGCGAGAATCGCCGCAGCGGTCAGGAGTGAAAGAAGCACGGTTCGACCGCGCCGCTGTCTCACGATGCTTCTCCCCGGTGCGCAATCGCGTCTACCACAGCCGATAATGCATCTCGTGCCCGGTCGCGCTCCTCGGGCCCGGTGCGCGAATCGCCGTATCGGCTGCGTTCAAACAGACCGACCAGCGTGATCAACTCGTCCCTGGGAAGTCCATAGCTCGCGAGGACTTCGCAGAACTCGCGAGCCGTCGAGTGCTGATGTCGCACCGAGCCGAGCTGTGAGCGGGCGGTTCGCTCGAGGTCGTAGTACGAGCGTTGAATCGCATCCAGGCTCTGTTCATGGTCTTCGAGGTGCCGCTGCGCGTCCTTCGCCCATGATTCAAGCGACAAGGTATTATCGCCGGTATCCGGATCCTGCTGTGCCGGGCGCCCACGGCCGCTGGTGCTTCGAAACACCATAAACGCCGCGATCGCCGACACAACCGTGGCCAGCACGTATCCGAGGTAGGGCGGGGCTTCCTGGGGCTGCGGTCGCGGGGGTCCGTCTGCATCCCCGGTCGGCGGCAGGTCATCCCCTGTTTCACCGAACTCGGCCTGCGCTTCGTCCTCGACGGGGCCCGCGAGCGGAGCTTCAAGCTCGGGAATCCGTTCCGCGATCACACCGAGCAGAAGAAAGGCCCCGACGACAATGGCTGACGATACAAGCAGCCGCTGTCTCCCCTCGGCTGTCAGCATGGAGACAATCACACTCAGTACAGATGCGCCCAGGGTGACCCAGAGAACCAGCATGAACGCGCGCTCGGAACCGGCGAAACCACCCCCTCCGGTCCCGCTCGCGCCCATATCGGGTACATCGAGGCGGTATCCCGGGTTGAAACGAACGCTGTCCATCCCACCGGAAAAGACCAGCGCAATCAACGCTATGAGGATCAGGGACCTGGCACGATTGCGTTTCAGCCATCCGAACTGCTTCATGACCATAGGACCGTAGCAGCGACCGGCTGTGCAGCTCAAGGGCGACTGTCACTATTTCAAATGATGGGGTACACTTCACACGGTTGGAACTATGGCTGTTTCGTTTCAGGTAGAGATAGAGAATTCTCACTTCGTCCCCTTCCTTAAAGCGAGTCCGAACGCAGGCGGGTCGCTGAAGGTAACTCCCATGCATCCGGATCAGACGCGGGCCCTGGTGAATGTTGCGGCTGTCCGCGGCTCACGGATACATCCTGTCCATTCGTTTGATGCGCGCGACCTGCCGTTGCGAACCGATCGCCCGGTGGTTATGCAGTTGACCGGCCGGGTTCTCGGGTACACCCGCCTGAGACTGAGGCTGCATGTTGATGGCGCGCCTCGGGGCGAGGTCACGGTGCCCGTGGGGCGTTACATCCTGCTGCCGCTTTTCGTGCGGAGCATCGTCGCGGCACTGCTGGTGCTCGCGCTCGTCGTCGGTGGGGTCAGCGGCGTCCGCCGCTTTGGA
>JBKHAN010000140.1:0-2810 GCA_046542845.1 Spirochaetaceae bacterium | reverse complement strand
CGGATTGACATTCGAACAAGCGCAGCAGGCGTTCTTTGACCCGCATCGAATCATCCTTGAAGACTCTAAACACAGCAGTCATGAGAAACGATTCTTCTGCATCGGGCTTGTCGAAGGATTGGTGGCGACGGTGCGGTACACGATACGGGAAGAACGAATCAGAATCATCGGGGCCGGGTACTGGCGCACCGGCAAGCGCCTGTACTACGAGGAGGAGATATGAGCACAGAGAAGGATCCGAGAAACGACGCGAATTACCGGGAGGCTCCCGCGGACATAGAGCAGGCTCTGGGGAGTGCCAAGCGGATTGAGGACACCCTGCCGCCCCCGGAGGAACTGGTGCGAAAGAAGCAGTCGGTGACGATTCGATTGGATGCCGATGTCGTCCAGTGGTTCAAGGAACAAGGTGGGCAGTATCAGACGCTCATCAACGAGGTGTTGCGGCGTTACAAGGACCATTTCGGTGGTCGGCGAGTAGGTTGAAGCGATTAATCAATGTTCGCTGCGGTACCGGCAACAGTCTCGAACATTGCAGTGTATGAACCGTCATAGAGCTTCACCCCAGGAATGAGTGAGGGTCTCTACCAGGACCCGGAGGTTCCATCTCATCCCTCGATGCATGGGGACCGTAACCTTAACACATTCATGTCTTTGTCACACAGTCCCCTGTGCTCTTGTCGGCGAGGTGTACGTGAGACGTCGGTAAGACGAGTAAGCCTTGCCGTGGGACTCCGATGCTGTATGGCATCTGATTGGTGGAACCCCATTCGGATAGATACAGCGTGAGATCGTCCACTGTGAAGACGGCGTGCGTTGCGAAGAAGGTCGATAGGTTGACGGAACGGTCTGATTGACGGATGTTCACGATAGGAATACGCCGCTGTGAGACACAAGGTAATCCTCTATCTGCTTCTCTGTATCCTTTGCGAACATAAAGGCGGGGAAGGTAAAATGGGCGATGGCAGATTTGAACTGCCGACTTCTACCGTGTGAAGGTAGCACTCTCCCACTGAGTTAATCGCCCGAATAGAACTCGATTATTCAGCGCGAAGGCGGTTTCGTCAAGTCGGGATCGGTCGGCCGTCCCCCGGACAGGACGCCTCGCCGGTGTATCTCGTATACTGCAGGTACGAGATCACCACGAAGGCGGTAGCTATGGAACAGACAGCGAAGATCAGGATTGCGTTCATAGGCGCAGGGCAGATCGCGCGTTCGAGGCATCTTCCGAATCTTGCCGCGATCGAAGATGCGGAGGTGCGGGTCGTCGTGAACAGAAGCGAGGAAAGCTCGCGGGCGGTCGCGTCGCAGTTCGGCATACCCGAGATCGAGAGCGACTACAGACGCGTGCTCGAGCGGGACGACATCGACGCAGTATTTATTGGCACGTGGCCGTACATGCACAGCGAAATCTCCACAGCCGCGCTTGAAGCCGGGAAACACGTGTTCTGTCAGGCCCGCATGGCGTGCACGCTCGACGAAGCAAGGGACATGGTCGCCGCTGCGCGCGCGTGGCCGCAGCTCGTTACCATGATCTGCCCTCCTCCGCACCGCATGCCGTGGGAACCGTACATCCGCCGACTCATGCGCGACGGCTCCCTCGGTGATCTGTGGACGGTTCGGGTACGGTCTTTGTCCGGCGCGAATCTCGGGAGCGTTGCGACCTGGCGGGAACAGGTCGAGTTTTCGGGGGTTCAGACCCTCGCGGTCGGGATCTACGCAGAGACACTCAATGCATGGGTTGGCGAATACGACAGTTTGTCGGCGCGCACGTCGATACCGATTCGGGAGAAAACGGACGAAGGCGGCAGCCGCTACACGATTCGGGTTCCACAGGTCGTATCGATACACGGAACGCTTCCGGGCGGGGCTGTGGTCGACGAATACCACAGCGGCGTGAGCGAGCACGAGCGCGAAGAATCGATCACGATCGAAGGGTCGCGAGGCACGCTCCGGGTCGACGTCATGAAGTCGGTCCAGTTCGCCGCCCGCGGCGAGGAGCTTCAGCCGGCCCGCGTTCCCGAGGAGCTGCTGCGCGACTGGCGCGTAGAGCTTGACTTTATCGAAGCGGTGCGCGCGGCCCGGCGTGGTGAGAGCTGGACGGTAAGTCCCGACTTCGCCGAAGGACTTCGCTATATGAAAAAGATGGAGGCGATTTCCCGGTCGGCGAGAACCGGCACTATGGTTGCAATCAGCTCCTTGTGAGCGGCTGAAGCGAATCCAGCTCTGCGTCGAGTTCTCCGGCGATCGCCTGCCAGCGGTAGCGTGACATAGCCTCGGCGAGCCCGCGACACGCGTGGCGGACTGAAGGCAGATCGCTCAGCACGCGCTCAAGATGGGGAACGAGATCATCATCTTCCTGATAGAAAACAGACGCGTGATACCGCGCAGGGATGATTTCCGGATACGACAGACGCTTCGGAAGAACCGGAATGCACTCGGCGCCGACGGCCTCCACGACCGCGATTCCGAAGTTCTCCTGCACCGCAGTCGAGACGACGATGTCGCAGGCCGACAACAGGCGCCGGTACGTGTCGCGGTCGCACGCGTAGCCCCAGTGCACGATCCGCCCGGCCAGCACCTCCCGGGCGCGTGGCCCGCGATGGAAGCGCGAATTGAACAGGACGCGGTCGGCGACGAGGCAGTTCTTGATGTCCTGAAGGGCAGCGAGACGCTCGGCGTTGCGGGCGGGCCTGGCGGTCCGTGCAGACTGAGCCGTTCTGCGCCCACGCGGTGTGCGCGCACCGAGCGCCGGGCAGGGTAAGAAGGTCTATCTCCTGAGCGCTGTGTTTCAGGTACCCGTCGGCAAAAGC
>JBKHAN010000139.1:0-2934 GCA_046542845.1 Spirochaetaceae bacterium | reverse complement strand
TCTGACCAATCTGTAATGCCGTGCCGGACGGCACGGCGGCGGTCGTTGACTTCATTTCCCTCGTATAGCAGTCTGCCTTGTAACGAGGACCTGTTATGGAAAAGCCGAAACACCTGAACGTCGGTATTATTGGATTCGGTTTCATAGGAAAGGTGCACGCCTGGTCGCATCAGAACCTGCCCTGGTACTACACCGAGGTTCCCGTGACAACGCGTATTACCCACGTGTGCACCTCACGTCCCGAAACGGCCGCCGCAGCGAAGGCTCTGACCGGTGCGGCGGTCGCTACCACCGATGCTTCGGCTGTCTGGAGTGACCCTGCAGTCGATCTGGTACACATCTGCACGCCCAATAACCTGCACGCCGCAGACATCCGGGGCGCCCTCGGTCAGGGAAAGCGTGTGTATTGCGATAAACCCCTTACCGCGACGCTCGCCGAGGCGGAGGCCCTGCTTCAGGATTTCCCGGTCGAGCTCGAACGATCCCTTGGAATGACCTTCCAATGGCGATTCTTCCCCTCGACCATCCGCGCGGCGGAGCTCGTTGAGAGCGGCGCCCTCGGGCGCATCCTTTCGTTCAGGGCCGCATATCTGCACGCCGGAAGCGCCGATCCGGAGGCTCCCTTGAAGTGGAAGCTCTCCGCTGCAGCCGGAGGTGGTGTGATCGCGGACCTCGCGTCGCACGTGTTCGATCTTCTGTCCTCGCTCGGCGGGGAACTCACCCGTGTTCAGGCTCAGACAAATATTGCCTTTGAGACACGGCCACCGATCGGCGCTCGCGATTCCGATGAACGCCTTCGGGTAGATGCCGAGGACTACGTTGCCGCTCTGTGTGAAGCCCGTTTCCCCGGGTCCGACGCTCCGGCTGTCGGGACGGTAGAGGCGAGCAAGATCGCAACGGGCGCCGAGGACGACCTGACCTTCGAGATACACGGAACCCGAGGGGCGCTGCGTTTCCACGGCATGGCGCCGCACTACCTGGAGCATTACGACGCGACTGCAGCGTCCCCCGGCTGGACCCGCATCGCCACTGGGCAACGCTACGGGCAGCCGGCGAACGGCTTTCCCACGCCAAAGGCGTCGATCGGGTGGATGCGGTCGCATATAGCCTGCCTCGCCGGCTGCCTTGCGGCCTTTGCTCGCGACGAGGCACCGAGGCCTAACGGACTTCACGGCGTAGAGAACATGCGCGTCCTCGAGGCGGTGAAGCGTTCGGCGGCCGGAGACGGCACCGGTCGGTAGACGGAACAAACGTCGTGCAGGTCGTGGCCTGGCATACCGGGCCGGCAAAATTGACCATGCCACTTTCAAGCCGTACTATTTCGTATCGCATTGTAAAAGAAGAGGATGCACACTTTGTCAAAACCCGCTCATACACCACCGAACAATTCTTCGGGCACGCATGTCGCTGTCATTGGATCCGGATTCGGCGGCATCTCCGCCGCGGCTTATCTCGCGCAGGCGGGGTATGCGGTCACCGTGTACGAGAAAAACAGCTGGGTCGGGGGCCGTGCGCGGGTACTCGATCGCGACGGCTTCCGCTTCGACATGGGTCCAAGCTGGTACTGGATGCCCGCAGAGCACGACCGATGGTTTCGCGACATGGGAGTACGGCGCGAAGACTATTACGCGATTAAACGTGTCGACCCGAGTTACAAGGTCTATTTTGGCGACAGCCTGCCTCAGGAACAACGCAACGAGGTAACGGTCCCGGCAGACTTTGAAGGTGCCAAGGCGTTGTTTGAATCCTACGAGAAGGGCGCCGGTGAAAAGCTCGAGGCGTTTATTGATCAGGCACAGCGCAAGTATGACTTCGCAATGTCGGGCTTTATTTACCGGAACTTCAATTCCCTGTTGGACATGATGAACGGTGCTGTCATGAAGAACCTTCGGCAGCTGAACCTGTTTACCACCTACCGCGGCCTGATTGAGCGGTACTTTACGCATCCCTACCTCAAGAAGATACTCGAGTTTCCCGTGGTGTTCCTCGGTAGTTTCGCGGGCAAGACGCCGGCTGTCTACACGCTCATGAACTACATTGATTTCGGCCTCGGAACCTGGTATCCCGACGGCGGATTCGGGACGGTTGTCGCATCGATGCGGAAAGTTGCCGAAAGCCACGGTGCGAAGTTCGTGTTCAACGCCGAGGTTACCGGCATTCAAAGCTCGGAGGGTCGGGCTGTGGGTATATCTGTGCGACACGATGGTGAGGAGACGGCAATACCGGTCGATGCGGTCGTCGCGAACGCCGACTACCCCTACGTCGAGAACTATCTGCTCGACACGGGTAGTCGGTCGCTTCCACTGAAGAAATGGAAAAAGAAGACCTTCGCACCGGCGGTGCTGAACTACTACGTCGGATTTAACCGTAAGCTGCCATCACTTGCCCATCACACATTCTTCTTTGACACAGACTGGAACGATCACTTCGACGCGGTCTACGGTAACAGGCGCTGGCCGGCCGACCCGCTGTTCTACTTACATATCCCCTCGATTACCGATCCGGACTGCGCTCCTGAAGGGCACGAGGCGATGTTTATTCTGATTCCCTGCGCGCTCGGCCTCGACGATTCAGATGAACTGCGCGAACACTATTTCAATATTGTGCTCGATCGCATCGAAAAGCTCAGCGGCGAGCCGCTTCGCGACGCAATCGTCTTTCGGGAAACCATGTCGATACGCGAGTTCAAGTCGGATTACAACGCCTACGAGGGAACGGCGTTCGGCCTCGGACAGACGCTGTTTCAGACCGCTTCGTTCCGTCCCATGAACCGATCGAAAAAGCTTGCAAACCTCTACTACGCCGGCCACTACACGGTTCCCGGCACGGGCACTACCATGAGCATGATCAGCGGCAAGCTCGCTGCGATGCGCATAGGAAACGAGCACCCGCACGGCGGGCCCGGCACGGGGGTATCTCCGGGCTGGGGATAGA
>JBKHAN010000138.1:0-3004 GCA_046542845.1 Spirochaetaceae bacterium | reverse complement strand
AGCATGCTACGGGTATGATGCTCGGGGCCGAACCGGCACCCGAGTACCACAACGACTACTGTTCTGTGCCTAATGTACCTCCCACGCCGCAGAGGCACAGCAGGAGATGCAGTGCACCACACTCGAGAATATCCTCACACGAGCCCGAGCGCACTTCCGCAGCGCGTGGGAAACGGTTATGGTTCACGTATGTTTCCGGTGGCTCCATGAGTACTGATGATCGGGTGCACCATACAAGGACTCGGTACGCACTGCTCGGTACCCTCGGGTTCCTGCTTTCGTCGTGTGCGCTCGTTGGACCAGGGTTTGAAGCGACATATCGTCTCGATGGTAATACAGAGATAGGTATTGCCTTTCCCGATCTGCAGGATGAAACTGCACGTGAGTTTACCTCCGAACACCTTTCGACCCTGGGAGTGCGGACGATTCGATTGGAAGCCGCGTGGTCGTTTCGGGAACCGCAACGTGATTCCTATGCCTGGGGACCGATGGACCGCCGTATGCAGTTTCTCGAGGATCAGGGACTTAAAGCGGTCATTACCTTCCCTTCCGACGCACCGCAATGGATCCGGAGTTCGCTTTCAGAAGACCGCCGGAACCCCCGCTCGGTCGCTCTGGATGCCGCAGGTAACCGTGAGTTTGAACAGTACGTCCGCGACGTTCTCGATCGATACAGGCGCAGAAACCCCGGTGTGATCGCGTATCTGCAGTTCGGCAACGAGTGGGCGACCGAATATCATTACGTTGGTAGCGGCGCCGATTTCGCCGAGACCCAGCGCGTGTTTTACGAAACGGCACGCGACATCCTGCCCGGTGTGCCGGTGGTCCTTGGTGGATTCTCGGTCGGTCAGGTAGGTGGAATGGCCCTCGTAGACGAGCTTGTCGATTGGATCTGGGATGATGATGGAGCCGTTGTTACGCGCTCGGATTTAACCGACACCGAGATCGCGGCTTTCGAAGACCGTATCGCCATAGTGCTCAATGGATCGCATTACGACGCTATCGATTTTCATCTCTACGATCAGTACGAGGACTGGCCGGCGTACTACGAGGCATTGCAGAATCGCGTTCCCGTTTCTTTTGCCGGCGAGTACATCGTAACCGAGTTCGGCGGACCGCATCCGGTTGCAGAGCGGAACCTGTCGGAGCTGGAACGCGCACAGAGGTTGGAATCGTATATACGGGCGGTTGATTCGCTTCCAGACATTCCGCTTGCACTCCACTTTCGTCTCGTGCGAAATCCTGAAGCCAATCACTCGGAGTCCGGACTCATGGAGCGCCGTTTCTTTGGTGTGCGAAAACTGCCCGCATACGACGTATTCCGTCAGATCGTGAATCCGGGTGAGTAGCCGTCGGCGATCCCGCACCTCATGCTTGAGCTGCTGCCCGCGACGTGAGATGATCCCGTTTCGGAGGACAACACTGTGAGCGAGCCATTGCGTGTTCCAGGTGTGTTCGAGATGTTGAAAATCGGGATAGGGCCGTCGAGTTCCCACACCCTCGGGCCCTGGAGAGCTGCCGAGCGTTTCGTTCGACAGCTCAAGGAAGCGGGGGTGCTGCATGCAGTTACACGGGTGCGGGTCGAACTGTACGGATCGCTCGCCCTTACAGGCAGGGGACACGGAACGGACATAGCCCTGATCATGGGGCTCACCGGTGCCGACCCGGTTACCGTGCCGCTTGAAGACGTGCACGCGGTACCGCAGCGGGTACGGCGTGAGCAGCGCCTGAACATCGCGGGGGCGCACGCTGTCCGCTTTGAGTACGGCGACGACATTGTCTACCACCGGGATCAGCGGCTTCCCGGGCACGCGAACGGCATGATCTTTTCGGCTTTCGACAGCGCGGGCGAGGCGCTTCTGTCGAGTACCGCGTACTCGATCGGCGGCGGCTTTGTCGTTTTTGAGGGAGATGAGGCGACCGATGCAGGTCGCACCGTTCCCCACGACGTTTCAACGGGAGCATCGCTTCTATCCTGCTGCCGGAGTACATCCTTTTCAATTGCAGACATCGCCCGGGAAAACGAGCTCGCCCACTGTACGGATGCCGAGCTTGACGCGGGGCTTGGCGCGATATGGCGGGTTATGCGCGAGGCGGTGCACAGGGGGTGTTCGGCCTCCGGCGTCCTCCCCGGGGGTCTTGAGGTTCACCGAAGGGCACCGGATCTGGTGAGGCGGGTAACGGGTATCGATATCCCTGCGAATGCCGACGACTGGTTTGCCCGTCTCGAGAACACGCAACCGGACTTCGCGCGCACGCTGAAGTTTGTCGGCGCCTTTTCGATCGCGGTAAACGAGGAAAACGCCGCCTTCGGGCGCATCGTGACGGCACCCACCAACGGCTCCGCCGGCGTTATTCCTGCGGTGCTCCTGTACTACCGCTACCTGTCGCCGAAGCAGGTGAGCGAACGCGAGGTCCACGACTTTCTCCTGGTCGCCGGGCTTATCGGGGGCATCTTCAAGACCGGGGCAACGATCTCGGCTGCCATGGGCGGGTGTCAGGCAGAAATTGGCGTTTCCTCTGCGATGGCCGCGGCAGCGCTCACCGAAGGCCTCGGAGGCTCACCCGAACAGGCGGTCATGGCCGCGGAGATTGCGATGGAACACCACCTGGGACTGACCTGCGACCCCATCGGCGGACTCGTGCAGATTCCCTGCATAGAGCGCAACAGCATGGGCGCGATCAAGGCAATCACGGCTGCTCACATCGCCCTTGAGAGCGAGAGTGAACGCGCCAAAGTCAGCCTCGACGCGGTGGTAAAGACCATGTGGGAGACCGCTCAGGACATGAACACGCGCTACAAGGAGACCTCCCTCGGCGGACTCGCGGTGAACGTGGCGGTCAGCATTCCGGAGTGTTGAGCCTTCAGTAAAAATTGACATCAGTATGCGTTCGATGTACTGTAAAAATATGCGTACGACATGTGAATTTGATGATGATTTAATGCGGCGGGTGCGCGAGGTTGCGGCCGAGCGTGGCTGCAGCATGAAGGTTGCGCTGAACG
>JBKHAN010000062.1:0-16845 GCA_046542845.1 Spirochaetaceae bacterium | reverse complement strand
TCGAAGAAGAGGACGAAGACGAAGGACTTGTTGACGTGGTAATTGAGGTAGAGCCGGCTGAGTCGCGTCCGCCCGAAGGAGCCGACACGGCAGATCGACAGCCGGAACCCGAATCTGAGCGTGACCCGCGTGCCGTGAGCTCAGAGCGTGAGCAAACAGATATACCGATTGTGGACCGACTCGAGCCGGATGTTTTCTATCTGCAGATCGGTGCATGGACCCAGATTGATTCGGTCGAGGCTGTTGTGGGTGATCTCGAAAACGACTATCCGCTGGCCGTTACCCTCGTTGAAACAGCTGAGCGGACGCTGTATCGTGTATTCATCGGACCACTGGGTCCCGACGAGCGAGGGGTGGCCCTGTTTAATGTTCGGGCCCGTGGATTTCGGGATGCGTTTGTGCGTCGTGGAGGCGAATCATAGATCCTGGACAGGAAGCTCGCGAGCTGCGTGAGCAGATACGAAAACACGAATATCTGTATTACGTCGCCGGCCGCCCTGAACTCAGCGACGCCGAGTTCGACGGCCTTTTTCAGCGGTTGCAGAATCTGGAGGCGAAGCACCCGCAGCTCAGGACACCCGATTCGCCGACGCTTCGGGTAGGGTCCGATTTGTCCGGGGACTTTCCGGAAGCCGAACACTCCATACCTGTTTTAAGTCTCGACAAAGCCTACAGTCATGAAGATATTGCCACCTGGGCACGCCGGACCTCCGGGAAGCTCGGCCATAAACCGGTGTTTGTGGTCGAGGAGAAGCTCGATGGGGTCAGTATCGTTCTCTACTACGAAGGAGGCTCGCTGACACGGGCTGTTACGCGTGGGAATGGCCGCACCGGCAACGACGTTACCGCGAACGTCAAAACGATTCGCGACGTGCCGCTGCGTTTGATGGAGGATGTCGATATTGCAGTTCGTGGCGAAATTCTTCTGCCGCTCGCGGCTTTCCGTACACTGAATGAGACGATGGAAACGCCGTATGCGAACCCTCGAAATCTTGCTTCGGGAACATTGCGACGGGTCAAGTCCAGCGAAACTGCGCAGGTGCCCCTGCGCTGCTTTGTGTACGAAGGATTCTTCCGTGGAACACGGACCGAGAGCCCGGTTGCGACACACAGGGACATGCTTCTACGCCTTTCCCAACTCGGGTTTCGTATTAATCCCCATATGGGCCTTTTTTCCGAGCATGGCGTCAGTGACCCTTTTCCGGCGGAGGCGGAGGAGCTGCCGGCGTTTCGCAACGTGAAGTCAGGAACGCTCGACGATCTTGAAGCTGCGATACGGCAATGGACACGCGATCGCGCGTCCCGCGACTACGAGATTGACGGGCTTGTCGTAAAGCTCGACGAACTGTCGTTCCGGGAGGAACTCGGGTACACAGGACACCATCCGCGATGGGCTATCGCGTACAAGTTTGAGTCTCCGGTTTCGGTAACGAGGGTGCGCGCGATAGACGTGCAGGTGGGCCGCACGGGACGGATTACGCCGGTAGCGCGCGTGGAACCGGTGAGCATAGGCGGTACGACGGTCAGTAACGTGACCCTGCATAACAAAGCCTACATCGAAGCGCTCGAGCTCCATATAGGCGATACGGTGGAGGTCAGCCGTCGTGGCGATGTCATACCGGCGGTCGAACGGGTGCTCGAACCGAGTCCGGACGCGGACCCGTACGAGTTCCCCGAGGCTTGTCCAAGCTGTGGCTCGAGTCTCCAGCTGAGGGGTGCTCATCACTTCTGTCCCAACTTCCGCTGCCCTGACCGAATGAGGGGGCAGCTCCACTTTTTTGTGGCACGAACGCAGATGGACATACAGCATCTCGGTGCTGAGACGCTGAACAAGCTGCTCGCCGAAGGCATGGTCGAGGAGATACCCGATATTTTTTCCCTCGACTACGATCGAATTGGCCGATTACCGGGCTTCGGTGAACGAACGGTGGAGCTGATACGGACATCGGTCGAACAGGCACGAAACAGGCCGTACCGCACTGTGCTTGCGTCGCTTGGGATACCTGATCTCGGTCCCAAGTTTGTCGAGCTGGTCTGTGAGGCGGGATATCGAAGTGTAGACGATCTGTTCTCGCTTGTAGACAACGGACAGATTGACCGCCTTGTTGCCATAGACGGCATAGGCGAAAAAACCGCGGCTCGAGTCGCTGAAGAGCTCTCGCGACCTTCGGTGCGATCGGTCATAGAACGGCTCAAAGAGGCAGGCTTGAATTTTTCCGAAGACGAACCGGACACGGATTCCGAGGAGAAGCTTCCGCAGATATTTGCCGGCGAATCCTGGTGCATAACGGGGAGCTTTGAGTCCTTTCAACCGAGGAGCCTGGCAGCTGAGGAAATCAAGGCACGCGGGGGTGCGGTTGTATCAAGTGTATCGGGCAAAACAACCCACCTGCTCGCCGGGTCGCAGGCCGGCAGTAAACGAGACAAAGCCGAGAACCTGGGTATACCCATAGTCAGCGAGGAAGAGTTCGTCTCGCGAATCAAGCAGTCGAGCCCGAATTAGCCGGGGAGCGCTGATTCGTCCGCCACGATGCACATCCATTGAGCCTCGGCCGCTATTTCGTCGCCAACGTAGGCGATCCCGGCCTGCTTGAGCATTCGAGCACTTGCGCGCAAATTGCTGACTTCGATACGTACCGTATCGCCGGGGCGGACCTGTCGGCGAAACTTCGCTTTTTCGACGGCGGCAAGAAAGAACAGTTTATCGTCACCGATGACTCCGGTTTTGCGCACGCCCGCGCCACCGACCTGCGCCATGGTCTCGATCAGGACGACACCCGGTACGACGGGATAGTCCGGAAAATGCCCCTCAAAAAATGGTTCCGAGCCGAAGGTTCTCAGGCCGACAACGGTTTCTTCATCGGCCTGGGTTATTTCATCCACAAACAGGAACGGGTTCCGATGCGGGAGCAGCTTCTGTATTTCACTCATGCCACGCATAGTACACGAGTCTACAGCCCTTCGTACATAAACCACGCCACAAGCGCCTGATCGAAGGAAATGATGCCGGACAGATTCAGCAGTGCTGCGAGCAGAAGAAGGCCGCTCGCCCCGACGCGAACCGCGGATACCACACGTACCGCCTTGTTTCCGCGCACCCGTCGCAGTAGGGGTCCGAGAAAGGGGACAGCGGCAAAAAGCGCGATGATGAGGCTCAGGACAATGCGCGATAGCTGCGGAGACTGTTGTGACCAGCGCTCAAGACCGAGTCCCGCGCGAAACAGCGTCGACTGAAGCTGCTGGAACTGTCCCGACGCGATCAGAACTCCAATGAGAATGAGTATGCCGCCGGTGATCGTTTTGACGAGTCCCAGATAAGGCTTGACATTCCTGAGTTGTTTGAGAAGCGGAGCAAGCGCCAGACTACCAATCAGAAAGGGCAGACCCAGCCCGAATGAGTACGCGAGCAGATACAACACCCCCGCTGAAACCGAAGCTCGGCTTCCCGCAAGGAAAAGAATGCCGGCCAGTACCGGTCCGATGCAGGGCGTCCATCCGGCACCGAATGCCATGCCTACCGCTGCCGATCCGAGGTACCCGCGAGGAGCCGATTGAAGGTGAAACCGTTTCTCGCGGTTCAGCAGTTTCATGAAATCAAACATGACATTCAGGCCCAGGAGAACGACGACACCGCCGGCGACGAGATTCAGCGTCTGTCCGGCCCCGCCAATGAGAACAACCGAGCCGCTGAACAACACACCTAACACCACAAAAACGACCGAAAAACCGAGTATGAACATGAGCGTTCTGAGAAACAGCGCGCTCCGATTAACCTGCGATTCCTGAATGTCGTCCAGGCTGACCCCTCCGACGTAGGATATATACGACGGGAGCAGCGGGAGCACGCAGGGACTCAGAAAGCTCAGCAGTCCGGCCGCGAATGCGATAAATATGTTGATCTCATTCATAGCGAGCCCATTCTCATTATGTCTCCGAATGCCTGCAGGGTTGCGTTCTCGGCCCAGTCGTGGTAGCCAAGTTTTACACCCATGACCCGTCCTTCCCGGTCGATGATCACGGTCGTCGGGAATCCCCGCACGTTGTAAAGACCTGTCACCGATCCGTCGCTGTCGAGGGCTACGGGATACGAGACCCCAAGGCGGTCAATGAACTGCCCTACCTGCGCGCGGTCTTCCCGAACGTTAACGGCGATCATCGCAAGGCCGTCGTCACGGTACCGGTCGTAGAGTCTCTGCATGGCGGGCATTTCGGCGACACAGGGAGCGCACCATGTCGCCCAGAAGTTCAGAAAAACGACCTGACCGCGGTGGTCTCTGAGGCGTGTTTCTACGTCGCCTGAAAGCGACGCAAGCGAAAATTCGGGTGCGTCGCTCGACGCCGGGGTAATCCCCATAACCGCAAAGGCATTACTCAGATCGACGGGTGACGACTGCCGGCCTGAGCTTACCATGAGCACCACCGACAGAAGCGCGACGATCAGAAGCACGCCGGCAAGCCCGGTTGCAAGCCATGTTCTGTTCATAACAGTATGGTAGCTTTCACGTATAGGACGTTTTGGTCAATTGCGCTTTACAGCGCATGGAGCGGTGTCCTATAATTGAAAGAATAACGACGTAGTGTTTTAACGTAAAAAAGAGACGGCTTCATGGGTGTGTTCCTCCTCATTCTATCGCTCCTCCTGATTACGGGTCTGATTTTCTTCAGCCGTGGCGGTGGTTTCGGATTTCCGTGGGTCCAGTTTTACGTGAAGGGCAAGGAAAGTGGCTTCAGCATACACGAGCTGAATCTCCTGCGGCGCGTAGCGCTTGAGAATCAGCTCAAGAATCCCACGTCTCTGTTCTGGTCGGAAAAGACGCTTGACCGCTGCATACGCGGCACGATCGTACGATTTCGTTCACATGACAAAGAAGACGCCGAACCCTCGGTGCAGTTTCTCGGGAAGCTTTTTGACTTCCGCCGAAGAGTCGAACTCAATTTGCCGAAGTACCGGCTGGGACTGCGTTCGTCGCGGAATATTTCTCAGGGGCAGGTCCTGAAACTGACCTTTCCAGGAGCGCCGGGCGCCTATACCGCAAGTGTCGTGGAAAACATGCGCAAGTACCTGGCCATTTCGTACCCGAAGGGTAAGACCTCACCGACGGGCTTTTCGTGGCAGGGGCAGCGAGTGAACGTCTACTTCTGGCGACAGGAAGACGCGGGCTATTATTTCGAGACAAAGGTCATTGGTGACTATCTCGAAAGGAAGTTTCCGATTCTTCACATCAGCCATGCCGATCAGCTGATCCGCACACAGAAACGCAAGAGCGTCAGGGCGGAACTGCATGGTCCCGGGTACCTGTTTCCGCTGAAGAGCATAGAACAGGCGAACGAGAACCTCGAGAAAACCGGTGGGTACCGCTGTCGTATGGTCGACGTGTCCGAGGATGGCGCTGCGATCATGGTTGGTGGTAAAGCGAAACCTGGTATGCCGGTCAAGGTACAGACTGAACTCAACGGTCAGCCGGTCGTCCTCAGTGGGGTCGTGAAAGGTGTTACCTTCAAGCAGAAGCACAACGCGAGCATACTGCACATAGAGGCCAAGCTGCCGAGTCGAAAGATGCGAAATACGATACTCACCTATGTCTACGGTATTTTTCGGGACGCAGATTCCGGTCCAGCGAAGATCTCCAGTCTCCGCAAGAAGCAGCGTGCGCCCGGCAGCCAGAATAACGCAGTGGCGACCTGAGCTTTCAGGAACGATCAAGGTTTTACCAATCAAATAGCACCTCCGACCAGTACCTCAGGGTGTGAAGCAGTTCATTACATCACTGTATCGATACGGGCTGCGGTGTAGCAGTGTCCTACGGCTGCTTGGACCCGCAGAGATCATGACCGTTCTCGTAGTCATTCGCCTCTATGCTACCGGCGTGGTGGCATTCGTCGGAGCTCTTTGTGCGCTGTTTGTGTCGTGGTGGCCGCACCGGTGGTCTCGCCTGTATTTCTACCTGTGTCTCTGCGGGGTCACCGTCGGACTGCTGGTCGGTGACTTTGTTCACAGTCGCGGTACGCAGCGTGTCTCGCCTCGGCTGCCTGTTCTTGAGGCTTCCGTAACGGCTGTCGATGTGCGCATGGAAAGCGACCCGTGGCGGCTGACCAACGGTACGTGGTCCGGTCGCGGGACAATTGAACGGGTATACAGCGACTGGGCTGTCGTTGAAAGCACGCACTCCGTCGTGCTATCCGGCGCTGCGCTCGAGCATCTCACGTGGGGGAGCAGGTTTTACACGGAAGCGAGTCCTGTCTGGCTCGGTGACGAGGCGGACGGAGTCTTTTTTCTGCGTCTCGACGAGGTCATCAGGAACCGGGAACTCGCCCCCTTCCTTGCCCTTCGTCGCGATGTACACGGCTTCATTCGCGAACGCAGCGCAGGCTGGCCCGAGGAGTCAAGAGGTCTGTTTATGGCGCTCTTTCTGGGAAACAGGGATGAGCTGTCGCCCTTCCTCTACGATCAGGTGCGAAGCGCCGGCGCGGCACACGTGCTGGCGCTGTCGGGTATGCATCTGGGGCTCGTTGCTGCGGCTTTCGTGGTCCTTGTGTCACCGCTGCGATCACGACGTATCACTGCAATTGGTGTGAGTCTGCTCTCTGTCGGCTATCTCCTGCTTGCCGGGCTTCGACCGTCGCTCGTGCGGGCCGTTATTATGCTGCACGTGGCGATGTTTTTTCGCCTGCGTGACGGCCACGTAAGCGGTCTGAAAACTTTGTGTTGTACTTTTCTGCTGCATGTACTCATATTCCCTGCCGACGCTCAGTCGCTCGGGTTCATCCTGAGCTTCTCCGCCCTCGCAGGCATTTTCGTACTGACGCCACTTGTCATGTCACTGACGGGGGTGTCTCGGAAAGAAAAAATAAAGGCCGGTATCTGTGCAGGGCTCGGAGCGCAGCTCGCAACAGCAGGTGCCGCGTGGTCCTTCTTTGGCACGGTATACCCGATTGGCGCTGTAAGCTCGTTGATTTTTACACCGCTTGCCGCGCTCTCGCTTGCATCGGGTCTCGTTTCGCTCCTCCCCGCGGGTCCGGTATCCGGTCTTTCGCTGGAGGTGCTCGCGTGGTGCCGGCGGGGATTCGATGTCGCATCGCAGTCCTTCTCCCGGGTTCCGGGGTTCAGCTCGATCATACTGCTCGTTGTATGGATGCTTCTGCCGCTGTTTCTTTTGTTTCTGGTGCAGTTCCGCTATTATCTGCCTTCGAGGCTCCGCGGGAAATGGAACAGAACACGAATCGCGCGACAGATTATTACGAGACGCTGGACAACTCACCGACCGCGATCAGATCGTATCTGGAAGGCCGGGGCCTTTCGGCAGGTAAGCGATTCGGTCAGAACTTCATGGTCTGCCCGGAGGTTCGGGCTGAGATCATCCGTGCTCTCGGCGAAATCTCCGGGCGCAGGGTCTGGGAAGTAGGTCCAGGGCTGGGTGCTATGACAGCCATGTGTCTTACCGCGGGCGCCTCGGTAACGGCGTTCGAGATCGACCGGGGCTTTGTATCGCACCTGGACGAACGATTCGCAGGGGTCGAACGCTTTAACCTGGTAGCAGGGGACTGCCTGAAGACCATCCCGTCGCTCGAGGCCGGAGCAGCGGGTTTGGAGATGCCCGATTTTGTGCTCGGGAATCTTCCGTATAATATCGCTGCCCACATCATCTGGTACCTGCTTGAACACACCCCGGGCGTGCAGCGTATGGCCTTCACGGTGCAGAAAGAAGCTGCTGAGCGCATGCTTGCGTCGGAATACAGCCGTGATTTCGGCCCACTCGCCATTCTCTGCAATCTCGAGTACACGGTGGAGCGTATTCGCCATATCCCCGGCGAGTGCTTTTTTCCCCGCCCGCAGGTTACCTCGACCGCACTCGTTCTGAAACGCGTCCGCACTGTGCCGCCGCTTGAGAAAGCCGCGGTGCTCGCCGTCGCAGACGCCGCATTTCGCGCCCGGCGGAAAACGCTTCTAAACAATCTCGGAAACGCAACAGGTGACCGTGCAGCGACCGCGAGTCGCCTGCGTGCGGTCGGCATAGAGCCCGGGCTTCGAGCCGAAGAGCTTGGGTTTGACGACTTCCGGCGCCTTGCCGAGGTTTTCTCTGATCTCGGTCAGGCGCGAATGTCGAGCTGATCAAGCAGACCTTCAATCGCACGCTTGTTCTGCTCTGAAAGCTCGCACATGGGCAGTCGGTATACCTCATCCATATAACCGAGCCAGGACAACACGTATTTTACCGGGATCGGGTTGGTATCGAGAAACATCGCTCTGAATAGCGGAAGAAGGTGATAGTGCAGTTTCCGAGCCTCGTCGAACTCGTTGCCCGCTACCAGTTCAACAAGCGTACGCATTTCGGTGGGAACGACATTGCTGGCGACCGAGATTACTCCCTCGCCACCGAGCATCATGATGGGAAGCGCAAGGTTGTCATCTCCGGCGAGAACCTCGAAACCGTCGGGACGCGCGCGAATTACGTCCATGACCTGCGCAATGTCGCCGCTCGCCTCCTTAACTGCCACGATCATGTCGTGGGCAGCCAGGCGTATCAGGGTTTCGGTCTCGATGTTTTTACCGGTTCGGCCGGGGATGTTGTACACGATCACCGGTAAGCCGCCTTCGTCGGCCACGCGAGAGAAATGGCGAAATAAACCTTCCTGGCTCGGCTTATTGTAATAGGGCGATACCTGAAGCGTTGCCGTGGCGCCGACGTCTTTCGCCTTTTGCGTCATGTCAACCGCTTCGGCGGTCGAGTTGGAGCCGGTGCCGGCAATCACAGGCACCCTGCCGGCCGCCTGGTCAACGGTTACAGCAACGATGCGAATGTTTTCCGCGTGGGACACGGTTGGACTCTCGCCGGTGGTTCCCACGGGTACGAGGCCGTGGACGCCGGCGGCGATCTGTCGCTCCACCTGTTCGCGCAGTCTGCCTTCATCGATCGATGCGTCACTCTGAAACGGCGTGACAAGCGCCGTACTTACACCTTTAAACATAACTCATGCTCCTGTCTGTATGTCGGCGAAAAAATCGTCGATAGAGAAAAAACCCTCCCGCCCCACAAGCCATTCGGCGGCCAGCACTGAACCGAGTGCGAACCCGCTTCGGGTGCGGGCGGTGTGCGACAGCGATATCGTGTCAAAGGGCGAATCGAAAGAGAGCGTGTGCGTACCGGGTATGGAACCTCCCCGCAACGACGCGACGTGAAGCTCGTGTTCTTCAAGCGGTCGCTGTGGAAGCTCGTGTACGATGTTCTTTTTTCGGTCTACGACCTCAATGAGCCGGCGCGCGGCTTCGAGAGCCGTGCCGCTTGGGCTGTCTGCCTTTCCTCGATGGTGTGTTTCGCTGAGCATTACATCGTAGCTGTCAAACGCATTCATGATGCGACCAGCCTCCCGAACGAGTGCAAAAAACAGATTCGCACCCACGCTGAAATTCGCCCCCCAGAGGTATGCGCCGCCTCCCCCCTTCACGATGTCCTCTACCGTGCCGCGCGACGACTCCCATCCGGTCGTTCCGACGACAGCAGGGATAGCGCGATCTGCGTACACTCGAGCGTTCGGGACCACCGAATCGGGGTGCGCGAACTCTATCGCCGCATCTGCCGAGCCGCTGAAACTATCGAGCGTTTTGCTGTCCGCCTCCGGTGCCGACGGGTCGACGCACGCGGCAATCTCGTGGCCCCGGTCGACCGCGACATTTGCTACCTCGCGACCCATGCGACCATATCCGACAATCAGCAGCTTCATCGGTGCCTACTTTGACTGACAGATGGTCGCTGCTGCGGTGTTTACAATGTCGTCGACCGAGCAGCCCCGGCTGAGATCGCTTACCGGTCGTGCAAAACCCTGGAGAAATGGGCCGTATGCCTCCGCCTTTGCGAGACGCTGTACCAACTTGTATCCGATGTTCCCCGAGTTCAGGTCGGGAAACACGAGCACATTGGCCTTTCCTGCGACCGTCGAGCCGGGGGCCTTTTTCTCGCCAACACCCGGGATAAGCGCCGCGTCCGCCTGAAGCTCGCCGTCGACGAGTAAATCAGGGGAGCGTTCCCGAATGATCCTCAGAGCCGCTCGCACGGTGTCCACGCGTTCGTGTTCCGCTGACCCCTTTGTGGAGAAGCTCAACAAAGCCACGACGGGCTCGACGCCGAGGAAGTTCCGGCAACTGTCGGCAGCAGCGATGGCGATCTCGGCAAGCTGTTCTTCGGTTGGCACCGGAATTGTCGCACAATCGCTGAATATCATCGCCCCGCCGGCTCCGAATGACTCGTCCGGGACCTGCATAACGAAGCAGGAGCTTGCCGAACGCACCCCCTCGCGCGTTCCGATGATCGTGAACGAGGCGCGCAGGACATCTGCGGTGCTTCGCTCGGCGCCCGCAACCATCGCATCTGCATGGTTCATGCGTAACTTCATACAAGCGAACTGGAGCTGATCGAAAATCTGCTCACCTGCGAGCTCCTCGGTCATGCCTTTGTGTTTACGCAGTTCGAAGAGTTCGGCCGCATAGTCGGCGGTCTGCTCCGAGGATGCCGGGTCTTCAACGGTGATTCCCTGTAGCGATACCCCGGCGCTTGATGCTGCTGCGTTGACCTGACCCGCCGGCCCGATAAGCGTCACCGTTCCGGCGAGCCCACTGTCCATAAGAATGCGGGCGGCCTTCAGGGTTCTTGGTTCGGTTCCCTCAGCGAGTACGACGTGTCCCCGTCGCGCGCGGGCTTCTGCATGTATGCTTTCTACAAAATTCATATGTACCTCTTTCATTAAAAGTCAAGAATATCAGGGGGCGTCGGATCCCTCAAGCTGCAGACGCTTGTTTCCCGACCGCAGCCGCTATATCATCGCCTGACTATGACCATAGGCGTATACGGATTGGGCAGATTCGGTTTTCTCTGGGCATCCATACTCAGTGAACGCTACGACGTACGTGCGTTCAACCGTTCCGAGCGACCCGTGCCCCAAGGGGTTCGCGTTGTCTCAGAGGCGGAGCTTGCCCAGGCTGATGTCGTATTCCTGTGCATCTCGATACGAGCGGTACCTGAGATCTGCCGACGTCTCTGTAGCCTGCTCAAACCGGGCTCGCTTGTGGTTGATACATGTTCGGTCAAGGTATATCCGGTGCAATCCATGATGGCGATTCTTCCTGAAACGGTGCATGTCCTGGGAACGCATCCCATGTTCGGCCCTGATTCGGTTGGAGGCGGCCGGCGGGGCCTGCCCATAGTGGTATCGGAAGGCCGTGGCCCTGACCATCTGGCTGAGTTCTGGGCCGGGGAGTTTACGCAGCTTGGTTTTACGATCCGACGAATGAGCATCGACGAGCACGACCGGGAAGCTGCGCGCACGCAAGGAATTACCCATCTGATCGGACGTATCCTCAAGGAGCTCGATCTGCATGACAGCGAAATCTCTACGGTGGGTTACCGGCGTATCCGGCAGGTCATGGAGCAGACCTGTAATGACGAGGTTGAGCTGTTTCTCGACCTGTGGCGGTTCAATCCTCACGCGCTTGACGCACTCCGCGCCTTTGAGCAGGCCGTCGATACCGTGTGTACGCAACTTGACAGTGCGATTCGGCGCGAGTAGCATCGCGAGTATATGTCCGACCTGCGTATTCGCTCGGTAGATGAATCTGAGCTCTCCACTGTTTTTGCATCCGATGTCGAGTTCGAAGGCGACATGAACTTCGACGAGCCGGTACTCGTAAAATGCACGTTGCGGGGCAACATACGCTCCGGCACGAACGTTTACATAGGAGATTCTGCCGATGTTTCGGCCAATGTCGAAGCCGAACTCATAAGCGTGCAGGGCAGACTCAAGGGCGATATAGTGGCGCGCCGACGCCTCGAACTGTTCTCCGGATCGCAAATTCGCGGGAGCATAACCTCACCCGACATTATTATGCAAAGCGGTGCAGAACTGAATGGTACCGTAAAAATGGAGACGCCGTCGCCGCGGAGGAAGCATTGAGTACTGCTCGTGTGCTGACCGTCGTTTCGCTTCTGATCGTCTTTCCGCTTGTCGTATCGGGTCAGGAACGCGATGCGCTTGGAATGTTTCGCCAGGGGCGGTATCTCGAAGCGATTGAAATAACCGAGGCGGAGCTGGAAGAGAACCCTTCAAACCGCGACTCGTTGTCGGTGCAGGGGTGGAGCCTTATCGCGCTCGGGCGATATCAGGATGCGTCGCGGACCGCAGACCGAGGACTCGCGATCGCCGCACGGGACCATCGGCTTGTTTTTATCAAGGCAGAGGCGGAATTCAATCTGGGAAACTACCGGGAAGCTCTTAGGTATCTTGAGCGGTACGTCGCCATTGTGCCCGAGGGCTCTCGAATCGCGGACGCGTACTACTACATGGGGGTGATTCTCGCTGAACTCGGTGAGTTTCGAAACGCCGACGCCGCGTTCTCGCTGGCGGTGCATCTGTCTCCGCGTAACGCGGCGTGGTGGGTTCAGCTTGGCGAGGTCCGTGAGAATCTGACGGATTTCGCTGCCGCGGAGCAGGCTTTTGATCGTGCGTTGCAGCTGAATCCCGGCGCGGCAGCGGCCGAGGCGGGTCTGGAGCGGGTTCGTGCGGCAGCGCCGTGACCAGCCATCTTTACTGTTCGCAACTTTGGTGTTGTTTCGCGCGTAAAAGCTTTTCATACAAAGATATACGGCACCCGCCGTCGTGACTGTAGGTTGTTTTTTCCCAATTCATTACTGTGTAGAACATTAGCCCCGAAAAAACACCAGAGTTGCGGACACTATGCGCTACCGACCTAAATATTAGAGATTATTATAAAAATAACGTTTTATATTATTTTTGCATTTCGGACCGTGCCTTAATTGTAATCGCGCGTTCGAAGCGTTACACTCAAAAGTAATAAACCATGCGCTTATGTACATCATTGATGGCCGTTGTGCTGCTTGCTTCAGCTCAGCCGACCCTCACCGCAGACCAGAGCATTGTAGAAGAACCTCGCATCTCGACCAGCGCCACGAGGATCTTGGCTTCGGGGGGCGGTAATGCGGCATACACAAGCGGCTTCGAGTCGCTGATGGTAAATCCCGCAGCTTACGCGGGGAACGGCGAGTTTACGCTTCTCGCGGCCGGCGTCGGGCTCTACGCAGCGCCCGAGCGGGTTTTGCGAGCGCCGGCGGCCGTACTTTCGGGGGAAACCCCACCCATGCTCGGGTCAGCCGCCAGACTCTACACCGATCGGATCGACCGTGAAGGCATCGGCTTCAGCGGCACAGCTGGCCTGGGTTTTGCGGGCGGTGGCCTGGGCCTCGGTATTGTCGGTGATTTTGACGCGCATATACGAGATCGGAATGGTGAGTACGACGGACATTTTCTCGCCGAAGCAGGTCTGGTTGGAGGCCTTGCGCTGGCATTCGAAGCCGGGCCGTTTGACCTCTCTATCGGCGCAGACATCCGACCGTTCGTGCGCATCCGGTCGGATCTCTCCGATGCCGAACAGGTGGCGCGATTCCTCGATGGGGAGCCCTTTCTCGAGGCTTTTGCGGAAGCCCCGTCGCTTAACGGTTTCGGGCTGGGTTTGAACACCGGTGTTGCAATGCGGTATCGAGGGCTTACCGCGGGCCTGGCCATCCGTGACCTCGGAGGTACCCAGGTCGTGTATCGTGAGCACCCGCTCGGTGAGGTCATAACGTCTGCCGCCTCGGGATTTTTGCCCCCGGGTGGCGATAACTCCGGGGCTTTGTACGACCCGGATTCAAGTTATGTGCTACCGGCGCAGGTCAGAATAGGTCTGGCGTGGGCCCCCGACTTCGGCGACGCGTTCGAGCCTGCGCTTTTCGGCGAGCTCGTGGACATTCATCGCCTTGGCAGCAGCGGCATACAGGGTATCGACGTGTTCTCTGCGGGAGCTGAGGTGACGCTCGGCCGCTTTCTGACATTTCGAAGTGGTGTCAATGCACAGGGCTTCGGTCTCGGCGGCGGGATAAGCTTCGGTGTGGTTCACGTCGACGGGGGCTTGTCCTTCGGACGCGCTGAGGCCCCGAAGGCTGGACTCGACGCAAGCATTCGCTTCTAACACATTCGCATTTTGCCGACGTAGTCGCTATAATAAAAAAACGTACTCGAAAGGAGCATGGATGTATGCGTGGCAGACAGATTTGTTTTCGGTTGGCCGTGGCGTGTGTAGTCACGTTACTCGCACTTTCAGGCTGCGAGAGTTTCTTCACGAGTAACGCATTCGGGGGCCTGCAGCGTAGCCCCGCGGACATGGACGCCGCAGAGCTCGAAGTTTTCGCGGCAGATGCGCTCGCGTCCGGCGATACGGAGACGATCAAAAGTACTTTCGAAGCGCTGAAAACCGCGGCGGGTTCGAATCCTACGGCGTCACAGACCTCAACGCTCGTTGAACTCGGGGTCGCAGCGACCGGTATTCCCGAGCTCGTAACGTCTGTCGCGACAAGTGGCGGAGAGCTTGAGTCTATTGAAGATGTTGAAACCCTGCTTGAGGGCTTCGATTCGGACACCGCCGAGGCGACCGCGGCAATCGCGCTTGAGGCAGATCCCGGTACTCTTACGGGGCAACAGTATGCCTATGCAGCACTCGGACTTGTCGGTGCGATCGCAGCGGAGGAGGATAGTTTCGAGAATATCGAGACGGCGGACGGCATAGACGATGCTCAGACCCTGCTTGACCTCAGTATCGCCGCATACGAGGCAGATGGTGAAGAAGAATCGGAGACCTATCAGCTTCTGCTCGAGCTGCAGGCACAAATAGAACCGTAATACCTGTAACAAAGGACAAAACCGTGAAACGACGTGTCATTACCTGTATCGCGATTTTCTGCGTGGCGACTGCCGCGTTCGGGCTCAATACGCCGCGACGCCCTGGAGACCGCTTTGACGTGACCTATCCAAGGCTGCAGGCTCTCGGTGGCCCGAATGCTGCCTTTGTGTCGGGTATCGAGACCTTGCAGACAAATCCGGCCGGTTTGACACGGGTTGATACTCAGACCGGGCTTACCCGTCTTTCCGGTCACGTGACCGGGCCGGTGTTCAGCCTCATATCGGTCGGACAGGCTGCCTTGGACGATCCTGCGGTGCTGCTTGAGGACGAGGCTCAGAACCTTCTTCGCGGCATACACACGTCGTTTGACGTGGGGGGACCGGTGGGCTTCGCCTACGTCGGGAGCGGGGTCGGGTTTTCTGTGTACAACACGACTGGTGCCGCTTTGACCGCACCGACGCCACTTTCAATACGGCTGTCGGTTACCGAGAGGCTCTCGCTCCGCGGTGCCTACGCAGCCGACGTTCCTCTGAACGAAGACCTCGAAATGGCCTTGTCGCTCGGTTTCTCGCTTTCAAGCTTCGTCATGGGCGAGTCGCGCAACGACGTACAGCTCATCGACGCGCCGGATCTCATTAACTCGCTCGGACTTGGCCTGGTGACCGAGGCTCCCTTTGTTCTACAGACCGGCGTCGGGTTGAACCTGGCAGCGTTGTGGTCGTGGCGGGATGCGCTCGCCGTAGGCCTCACGGTAGACAACCTCTACGCTCCGACTGTCGCGTTCACGTATCCGTCGCTCAACGATTATCTCGGCGGGGGGTCGGATCCTTCGCGAACGACCGGCAGAATACGACCGGTGATCTCTACAGGAGTGCGTTTCGACACACCACTGGGCCCCCTCGACAGGTACTTCGACGGACTGGACCTGTATTTCGGCTACCGGGATATGTTTGATTTTATAGGGACTGATCCTGCCGAGAACATTGCGCTAAAGCTCAGTCTCGCAGGCGAGTTGACGCTGCTCGATATCGTCCGGATCGGCGCGGGATTCTCCCAGGGTCTGCCGTCCCTCGGAGCCGGGATCGAGCTCGGTGTGGTGGAGTTACGTGGCGCGGTGTTCGGTCGCGAGTATTCCACGCAGCCCGGCTTGAGGAGCCTGTACAATATTTCCTTTGCGGTGGACGTACGGCGGTAAATATCGTGCCGGTTCGGTAGGTTTTTTTTTGCCGCTTGCCGGCGTTTGTACGTGCGCGCGCGTTGACAGTCATTGACCACCTTGTTACCTTTACGCTCACTTCGTGACACGGGCCGCTAGCTCAGCTGGTAGAGCAACGCCCTTTTAAGGCGTGGGTCATGGGTTCGAATCCCGTGCGGCTCATTCTTTCCGTCTGTCCCGCGGAACAGGTTTCAAACGCAACCACATAGTGATGGTGCTCAGCGTTCAACACCGTGGCGATCTTTCAGCTATTGCTGGAAGCCAGCATATCGGGACGCCGAAGATCGACCGACTTGTAGAAGCTGGTGTCACGTTTTCATCTGCGTATTGCAACGCCCCGGTCTGAGGTCCAAGTCGAATGTCCGTGCACACTCTATGGCCAGAGCAGGATACCGTACCGCTTTGTGCGGGCGTGTGCACTTCGTTGGTCCGGATCGACGATACCGTTTTCACGAGCGGCTCCCAGGTGAACACTCTCTTGCCTGCAATACGCCGACGCCGGAACCGTGGCGCCCATCTGGTGTCGCTCGTCGGTCAAGTGATCATGCGTATTCGGTACACGGGCACGCGGCACGGTCGCGAGGCCTCTCCACGGACCTGCTGGTTTGCGTTCATGCGTGCGGTGTGGGCAGCGGAGACCATGCACCGGACGTCGGTGAGCCCTGAGACGGCCAGGGACCGCAGAAACTCCATTCAGAACGATTGCTTGCACATGGGCGGTCGCCGTTCTCAGATCCTGCGCGTCCACACGCCCTCGAGCAGAACCGGACGCTTTCCGCCGACGATAGTAAGTCCTGGGCCCCGTGAGGATTCCCAGGACGCGGGGCGATTCAGCTCCCGGATCGGCCGGCTTTCGTCGCGTACAAAGCCTACTGCACGCAGCTCCGCGTCGAGCTGTTCCGGGGTC
>JBKHAN010000061.1:0-16933 GCA_046542845.1 Spirochaetaceae bacterium | reverse complement strand
GGTCGCCGTCGAACCATCCGATACGACCACTGTATACGCCTCTCACGTGATTCGCCGCTTCGCCGTAGGTCTGTTGAACATCCGGATGCTGGTCGATCGAATCGGGGAGCTTCACGAATCGTCTGATCATGAATGAACTGCAAGGCGTCGCGTACGATTGTGAGCCGTTCCATGCACCGTGCCTTTCCCTTCGTCGGCTCTCCGTGAGTACTCAATACGAAATCAGGTTCGTACTCCCTCATTCGATCGATTCCACCCAGCCACGGCAACGGGTCCCGATAGCTTCCCCCTTGTATAGGATAGACGTTCGGGAAGTTATGCGCGAAGTGGTTGTGAAGTACGGCCCTTTGTTGCGGCAGCCAGATCAGTATCGTGTCGTCGGTATCAAATCGATAGGTGGTGTGAAAGACAAACGGCACACCTGCAATCTCGTGCTGCTCCACGTCATCATTGATCGACACGGTCGGGTTCACGTAGCCGTTCGCTCCCGGCACACCGACAGTCGTTCCTGTGGCGTCTGCGTCCGGTCCGCTGTCCGGAAGGTAGTGCGCCGACTCAAGCTTCGCGCGATGAAGAAGGCACGCTCGGGGACCGATGAGATCATGCGCAAAGTTCGCCGCAAGTCTATGATGCGCGTAAATCTGTACGTCAGGGAAACGATCTACGATGGCCCTGGTCCCACGCGTATAATGGCTATGCGAGTAGACCACCGCCACAATGGGCGCATCCGTTATACGTTTGACAAAATCGCAGATTCGCTCCCCTTCGGCTACCGAGCTACCCGTATCTACGACGACAACACCGTGGGGTCCGAGGATCAGCTGGGTATTACTGATCGCGAGCCCGACAAGACAATACAGGTCTTCACGGAGCATTATCGCCTCCGGCTCAAGCTTTTTCCGACTCTCCATAAGTATGCGGTTGCCGATTTGACCACGATCGCCGGTAATCGTATCGACCGGATAATTCATGTATATATGTTCGAGATCTTTCACCGTTCACATCTCCTCTACATTAGTCTGAGATACACTCTAACGCTCGCGATCGAGTGAACAGCGTCTACCCTCTTTCTGATCGATCGTCTCCCGTTTTATCAGCGCGCATGTGCGAAAGCGACAATGAACTCGGCCCCGACACGAACCATGACCGGAAGCGTGACACGGGGCGAAGGCCGGCTTACTTCAGACCGTAGCGTTCGTATATTTCTTCAGGCGCATCGCTACGCTGGAGCGCCGTCTTCAGGCGCTGAACCATTTCGGCTTCAAGCGTCTCGTCGTGAATCGGAGCAGTCTGGCCGGGGTCACTCTGAAGATCAAATAGCATCGTCTCATACTCGTCGGCCAGACCCGATGTCGGGGCCGGTACGCGAAGCAGCGAGAGCCCTTTTGTGAACGAAAACGGTTTGGACAGTGTCGCGTGCTCCAGCTCCTCCACGGAAAACAGGCTTCGCATGTGCGTCGGCATGAGGGTGTAATTGAACGGTCCGTATTCATCGGCTGTAGGCTGGGTGCGGTATCGGTCAAGCGGAGCACGCATATACACATAACGACCGTCGGTCAGGTTTATGTGCCGGCCGTGCTGGCCAAACAGTACGTCCCGGGTATCCTCTTCGTCGGCCGCGATCACCGGCGTTCGAGACCGACCCTGTACATCCTGAGGTATCGGAACGTTAAAGTAATCGTAGAGTGTCGGAGCGATATCGATCCATTGGGTCATCGATCTCCGGCGTTCTCCGGTAATCCGATGTCGGGGATCCCAGACAAAGAACGGTATCTCGGCGACCTCGTTGTAGAACGGCTGAACTATCTTCGCCCACCACTGTCGTTCTCCGAGAAAGAAGCCGTGGTCCGTGGTCACAATGAGCATGGTGTCATCCCAGAGATTCAACTCGTCCATGGTGTCAAGAACCCGTCCGAGTTGCGCGTCGCAGAAACTCACGAGTGCGCGGTACTCGCGTCTGCAATGCTCGACTTCCTGATCCGATTCATTCACCCGACCATAGTTCGGCCAATCGAATCTCGGACCATCGTAGTCTTCCGGATAAAGGTCACGATACTTTTGCGGAGCGTAAAACGGTTCATGCGGGTCAAAGGTCTCGATCTGCAGAAGCCAGTTATCCGCGTCCTGGTTGCGCTGTAAAAACTCAAGACCCGTTGAAACGGTTCTGTACTGCGGAAATACTGTTTCGTCGTGCACAGGAATATAGCTGCGATTCACCGAATCCTGCCGAACGGCAGCACTGGACAAATGGCGCCCGATACCATCGAGCACATCAGTCTCCTCAACGTGCCCCTTCCACGGGTCTCCTTCCTGTCCACGCTGAAACTCGAATGAGCTATATCGTTGATGGTATGTCGCCCCGCCATCTTCCCAGTAATGCTGATGATCCGTGGTCAGGTGGGTGTATACGCCGTTGTCCTTCAATAGCTCGGGCATCGAGTCATCGAACGGTTCAATTGGGCCCCAACTGCGATGCAAAAAGTTATACCGCCCGGTATGCAGCTCCCGGCGGGCAGGCATGCACGGCATGCTCCCGACGTATGCCCGATCAAAACAGACCGTCTTCTCGGCAAGACGACTGAAGTTCGGGGCCAACACGTCTTTCGCACCATACGGTGGCAGGTATCGCTTATTCAGACTATCAAACAACAGGAGTATCGCGCGCATAATATTTCTGTACCTCGGTCGATTCGCATTGTAGGCGCACAGTCACCGGGAGGCAAGCTGTCGGGCCGGGATGATGGCCTTTCCGGGCAAATAATGATTACTGTCCGCAACCGTGGTGTTTTCTTCTTGTAACTCGCTTTAATGCAACGACCTAGGAAATCGGCATTCGGTTCTGTTTTCTGTTCTTCGTAAGTCGTTAAATGTCAAAGATTTAGATCCCGAAAAACACCAGGGTTGCGGACACTAAGCGAAGGTTGCTTGTGTCGGCAGTATGTCTATGCGCTGAGGAGTGTTGCTTCTCGAACCTGAAGACGGGCCTGAAGACAGGATGCTGATCGCTGGGGCACGATCGCGGCCTGGTCGTGGGGGCTTTCCCGGATTCTCGATTACCTTGTAGGCTTGCCATATGTAGACGCGGGTCACGTCATGGTCGTTGGCCACTCCCGTTTGGGGAAAGCAGCTTTGTGGGTCGGCGTATGCGACGAGCGTTTTTTTGTGTCGAATTGTTCCGGGTGCGGGGGATCTGCGATCGCCCCGAGGATGTTGCACATCTCCAGCGCATCGAGAGACGGCTGGGCTGATCCAGACGGCGAACTGCTTTCTGCGTTGCTCGCAACCGAGGCTTTTGAACGACATGGTCTCACAGGACTACCTTTACCCTCATTTTTTCATTCGAAGTCCGCCGATTTCGCGGATGCATGCCCGGCTCCAGACCCGGAGAAGGTATATGAGTCTATTCCACCTATCGGGGGAACGCTTCGGTACCACCGTCGTGGCGGCGTGCACGACATAACTACAGAAAACTGGAACGCGATCCTGAACCACGCCGACGCGGTCATCGAGGCCAAGAACATGCGTGGAAGCATAAATGCCTTTTCTAATGACCCGCGCCGTAGAGGTCAGTAAAGATGCGGGCCTGCACAAGCGAGAGTCCTGCTCTACGCAAGACGCCAGGCGCCCCTTTCCGAGTTTTTTATACGTCTCACGGTTTTCTAACGATTTCTAGATCAAAACCGAAAATAGCGCATGCGATAAAACGCTCAGCAGGCAGAGTGTTTTGAGAACGCCTGAGCTTCACGTATACGCTCCGCGGATAGTATCCGGGGAAGGGTGCGTCAGGCTCAGGTTTTTTTATGCCCTCAGGGGTCCGACGATCAGGGTTTCGGCGTCTTCGGATGTAATCCATGTGTGCGTTCGCTTAGGAGGTCGTATGCGAACTTGTATCGTTTCGCTTGTCGTATTTTTCGTTGCTGTTTCGGGTTCCCTATTTGCTGCCGGTAGCTCCGAGACAAACATGGCTGCCGACGATCCGACGAGTCTCAATGGGCAGCTGACATTTCAGCATTCGGTTGAAGGCTGGCACATGGCGTATTTCGAGCCATCCTTCGAAGCGTTCGCATCTCTGTATCCGGGAATTACCGTCGAGTCCATCGAAATAGCTGATGGCGGATACGAGCAGCTCGCTCAAAGAGTTCTGCTTGGAGCAGCTGCGCGAGACATACCGGACGTCGCTCAAACGGGGTTCTCGTTCCTCGAGACCTTGTCCGGCAGCGGAAGGGCTATTCCGCTCGATGGATTTTTCGAGTCTGATTCGGCCTACGATCCCGACGAACTATTACCTGCCATGCGGAGTCTGGGTATGGTTGGCGACGAAACATATCTGATTCCACTGGGCGTCAGCACGCCGGTCGTGTATATAAACGAAGCTGTTTTTGAGGCGGCTGGTCTGGACCCCGACACCCCGATTGCTACCTGGGAGGATGTTCAGGAGGCATCCGAAGCAATGCAGGCTGCGGGATTTTTCGGCGTGTATTATGCGTGGGAAATTACCGGCAACTGGATATTTCAGACGCTTCTGGAAAACGCCGACGCCCGTATGGCCACCGAACAGGATCAGATAGCTTTTGACAGCGATGAGGCAATCGAAGCGATGCAGTTCGTGCAGGACCTCGTTACCGATGGACTTATGCCGCGTGTTTCCGATGCAGTACCTATGTTCTTACAGGGCCAGCTGGGAATGCTTATTTCTTCGAGCGCAGGTCTTGAAACGATACGATCGCTCGCTTCTTTCCCGTTCCGGTTGGCCCCCATACCAACGAAGGACGGAGCGGAACCCCGATTACCTGCGGGGGGCTCCGGGGTCATGATGTTCGCACCCGAGGGTCAAGAACGACAAATGGCTTGGGAGTTCGTGAAGTTTCTGTCGAGCGCGCAGGTCGCTTCGTTCGTAGGGAGGAACAGCGGTTACTTACCTGCGAATCAGTCGGTGCTTGAGGAACTGCGGGCCGATTTTGAGTCAGACGCGGACCGGTCACTGCTTCTTGAGCAGGCTCCAAACGTTGTTCCGTGGCATAGCTGGCCCGGCGGACGAGGCGCAGAGATCTCGGCGCGAATCAATCAGGCAGAGGAAGACATCATTATTGGTGGCGCCGATGTTGCCGAAACGCTCCGTAGCGCAGCGCGGGATGTTGAAGAACTTCTGCGGCGATAGGCCTCGATTGTGAAGAATGTGCACGGCGGGAGAACGTCTCGTTACTCCCGCTTCACGCCATACGTTCTCGTAGCTCCGTTCTCACTTATGTTGTGTACGTTTCTTTTCTGGCCTTTGGTGTTTTCGCTGGGGATGAGTCTAACGGATTGGCGACTCGGGTTCGTTCATCGGTCGTTTGTGGGTTTGGCGAACTACATCGACATTGTGAGGGTCCCGCAGGCACGACGCGCGCTTATGAATACGCTCGGGCTCACAGCGACAACCGTCATCGGTGGTTCACTCACAGGACTCGGAATGGCACTTGCGCTGGAAAGCGTCTCCTGGGGAAATCGGTTTTTTAAGCTTGCGATTACAGCACCAATACTTGCCACCGCCGCGGCCATGGCTCTCATATGGAGACTATTGTTCGACACCTATTTCGGAGATATCAACGCTCTCCTGGCCATTGTCGGCATCGGTCGTGTCGACTGGCTTTATAATATTGCAAGTGCCCGGATAGCAGTCGCAATGGTTGAGCTATGGCGATCGACCGGTTACGCGCTTCTCCTGTTTACAGCCGGTTTATCCGCTATACCGAAAGACGTTCGTGAAGCTGCACGCGTCGATGGGGCTGACGGGCTGCGACAGTTCAGCCATATAACCTGGCCGCTTCTGGCGCCGACATCACTGTTCATTCTCATTGTTTTAACTGCACGATCATTTCAATCGTTCGACGTGGTTCGCGTATTGACAGATGGAGGCCCCCAGCAATCGACAAAACTTCTTGCCCATATGCTGTTTGAAGAGGCGTTCGTGTTCTTTAATACCGGATTCGCAAGTTCGTTGGCGGTGTTCATGTCGTTGATCGCATTATCAGTCGGGTTGCTTCAATTCCGGATAGATAAAAAGGTTTATTACCGATGAGCGGGAACGCTGTGCATGCGTTTCGCAATCGCTTCTTCATCGTCGTTGCACTCCTTATATCGTTCTTGTTCGTGTATCCATTCTTGTGGCAAATCCGGACAGCATTTTCCGAACCAGCTTCAATCATGACTGCGACGTGGAACCCGTTGACCTGGCGATTGTCGCTGTCGAACTTTGACTACGTTTTTGCCCGAACCGCTGTTCCGAGATACATGTTGAACAGTCTGGTTGTCGTGCTGCTGATGTTGACCGGGCAGTTGCTGCTGGCGTTTCCCGCGGCCTTCGCCTTAGCCCGTTACTCGTTCGCGGGAAAGCGCTTGTTAATGTCGGTAATAATCGCCGCGATCGCATTCCCAGGTTTTGTCGCCGCTGTTCCGAATTACCTTTTGCTGGCGCGGCTGAATCTGCTGGACTCTGTCGCCGGTCTGGTCTTACCGTTCTGGGCAACCGCGTTCGGGGCATTTCTTTTCAGGCAGGCACTGGCCGGAATACCTCAGGACTACTTTGACGCTGCCGTGATCGACGGCTGCAGCATCACACGAATCATGACCTCGGTTGCCGCTCCTCTGGTCACACCCCATCTGGTTACTTTTGTGGTCTTCAGTATCGCGACCCACTGGAACGAGTTATTCTGGCCACTTGTCGTGATAAGGAGCAGTCGAAAGTTTACGGCAACGGCCGGTGTGATGTTTTTCGCGAACAGCGAGCTCGGTACCGAATGGGGGCCACTTTCGGCAGCAGCACTTATTGTTGTCGTTCCGATGATCGCGCTTTTCATTGGAGTTGCCGACCGTCTGAATGAGGGTCTGTCTGCGACTGCCTTGAAGTAAACGGACTTTTCAAAATGTATGCAACGGAGGAGTACATATGACTGGGAACATCGTTATTGGACTGATCGCTGATATCCACAATGGAACGATAGAGGGTCCGAAACGAGGTGACCAGGCAATCGAATTGTTACGGAAAGCGCTCGTTGACTTCACCAGCTCCGGCGTCGACCTGGTGATCGATTTCGGAGATCGTATAAACAACGGTGATCGGGAATCGGAGCGAACATGGTTACAGGATGTGGGGGATGTGTTCCGGGCGTATCAGGGACGACGTATCCATCTCATGGGGAATCATGACATCCTCGGGTTAAACGTAGGGGACCACGAAGAAGCACTCGGCGAACCTTGTATATCGAACGTGGTTGAACTGAACGGATTCAAGATCCTCCAATGGATACCCGATGTGTCGATCGGGTCCAAAGGGTTCGAGATAACCGGTGACGACTTGATCTGGTTGCGCACGTCGCTTGAGCGAGTTGATTGCCCCGCGATACTCGTTTCGCACATTCCCATAAGCGAGGCGTCTATGGTCGGCAACTATTATTTCCAGCAGTTTTCTGGGGGCGCGGGCAATTACTCAAACGCTGCAGCAGCCCGTGACCTCATCGAAACGAATCCATGGGTTGCTTTATGCGTATCCGGTCACGTTCACTGGAACTCGATACATACGGTCGGAGGCGTTCGTCACCTGACGGTGCAGTCCTTAACCGAGTCCTTTACGACTGGAGGTGAAGCCGCAGGCGCGTATGGGTTCCTGAGCGTGTCACCAGGCAGTGTTGACCTGGAAGTGTGCGGCAAGGATCCGTTTCGTCTGTCGGTACCCGCGACGTTTCCGCGCAGACCCTGGCCTGTGCCACTTGATAACTACCACGCTACTCAAACGTAAAATCCCACAGCTCGGGAGCGCCTGCAACAACCGCGGTCGCACCTGCTTCGATTGCCAGTTGGACTTCAGCAAAGGACTTAATAAGACCCGCAGCAAGGATCGGGATTTCAGTTTCCTTTTTCAGCTCCTTGATTACCCTCGGCATCAGACCGGGCATAACCTCTATAGCATCGGGTGCAAACTCCCTGATATTTCGCACACCGGTTTCAAATGCCTGGGTATCAATCACAAACAGTTGCTGAACGGTTAGTACGGTCAGCTTTTTCGCAACTTTCAGTAAGTTTATTCTCGTCGATACAACACCGTCGGGTTTCGCTTCGTTGCAGAGAAACAACATACCTTCTCTGTCACCCGCCAGACCCCGGCACAGATCGATGTGAACGAACACGGTCTTTCCCACGTCCTGTAGTTTGCGCACAGTCCTCGTGATCCCCTGTATGTCTCCACCCATCAGAAAGACCACACGCACCGGCGTATGGAATACCCGCTCAATGTCGCTGAAGTCCCGGATAGCGGCGATAATCGGATACTCGTGAAGCCGCTTAAAAGCGGTCGATTCATGAATGTCGCGAAACTCATCGTTCATAAGGCGTATGATTGCATGACTCATCGGTATTGTGTAAGCGTTTTGGCCTTTAGTAAGTCGACCTCGAGATCGGACGTACGAACGTCCCCGGAGGTCGGATTTCCGCCAGTTCAGCGGGAAACAATCAGCCGAAGGTCCGGCTTTGTCACGACGACCGGTCGGGAGAAATCGACATTGCGATCGCGTCAAAGTGATCGGCCATAGCGGCGCCCGCGCGAACCGAGTCCCGCGACAAGATGGCCTCGACGAGACGTTCGTGTAAATCGTGTACATGAGCTATCTGCTCGGGCGTCATCCGCAGCCGTCTGCCCTCGCGACTCACCGCCTGAATCGTCTCGCGAATCGATCCTAACAGCTTGGCCAACATGCCGTTTCGCGTCGCTTCGGCGATGGCGAGATGAAACTCCGCATCGACGTAACTGAACGCGTCCACATCGTCGTACAGTCTCTCATCCATTTCCTGAAACAGACGGCGTATTCGCTCGGCATCCTGTTCGCTGTGCCGCTCGGCAGCAAGTCCTGCCCCGTGAATTTCCAGGGCGCGTCGGATCTCCATGAACTCGGAGACCGTGGACGTGTCGACTCGTACAATATGTGCGAAAATTTCGGCGAGAGAATCCAGCGAAACATCTCGTACGGTCGGTCTGCGTCCGTTCGTAAGCGCTATGATCGATTGGGCCTCAAGCGACTTCAATGCCTCTCGAACGACGCTGCGGCTTACCCCGAAACGTTCCGACAATTCCGCGGTAGACGGCAAGGTGTCTCCGGGTTTCAGCTCGCTGTTTTTAATGAGTTCCATGGTGCGTTTTGTCACCTGTGTGACCAGGGTAACGGCTTTTATCTTTTCCATGGCGTGTACTCGATCGTTCGTCGTGTATATGTCACTGCTCTACTCCACGATCCTCGCGTCTTTACGGCTCAGACGCCTTGAAACAGGTTTATCGAATATACTCCTTAGCCCCATCCTGCATCAAAGCGGAGCGCCCTCCGTCTACCGTTATCGTGACGCCGTTAATGAACGCTGCATGGGAGCTCGCGAGGAATGCACAGAGCGATCCGATCTCCTCGGCTGTGCCTATTCGTCCCGTAGGGTGCATCGCCTCGGTTTCCCTGCGGGCTTTTGCAGGATCTCCGAATGACTCGAAGTAGGTATCGTTCCCGGGCGTGTCTATAAATCCCGGTGCAACGCTGACCGCGCGAATCTCCGGTCCCCATTCGATCGCGAGGGATTGTACGAGCGCATTCATCCCGGCTTTTGCCACATTGTACGGGAAACAACCGGGAATAGAATAGAATGAGTGGTTGGATGATATTACAATTACCACCCCCTGCCCCGCGTTCGTCAGCGAGGCGCGGCTTGCCTTTGCTAAAAGCCAGTGTGCCCGCAAGTCCAGGTCCATACAATCGCGCCACTGTTCAACGGTACAGTCAGCCGCACTTTCGAACACGTTACGGCCGGCGTTTGATACAAGAATTGCTATTGGACCGAGCTCCCGTTCCGCCGTAGCGACAAACAGCGCAGCCGCCTCTTCGCGCGAAATGTCGCATTGAACGTACACCGCTTTCCGACCGGCTGCCTGAACTGCATCTACGAACTGCTGTGCTCCGTCTGATGTGGCAGGTCGCCGTCCGCAACCCGCTACGTCACACCCTGCGATGGCGAGTTGGCGAGCAATCGCAAAACCGATTCCGCTCGTGACACCGGAGACCACAGCGTTACGGCCACTCAAATCAACTACAAGACTCATACAGACATCCTACACGTAAAATCCGGATCGAAGGGTGCGGACTCCGGGATGCTTTTCAAGTTCCTCTTCCAGCAGATCGACGCCGAGCCCCGGCGCTTCGTCGAGTTCCAGGTATCCATCCCGCACCGGCAAGGGTCGGCTGATTACCTCGTCCCGCCACGACACATCATGAAACATGAACTCCTGCCGGAAAAAGTTTGGAATCGTAGCGCACACATGCGCGCTTGCAAGCGTGCTTAAGGGGCCATTCGGGTTATGTGGTGCGACCTGAACGTTATATGCTTCGGCCATCGTAGCTATGCGTTTGAGTTCACTCGGTCCCCCGCAGCGGGTAATGTCAGGCATTATGAAATCACACGCATGCGATTCGAAGACCGGCCGAAATCCGCTTCTGGTATAGTGGCGTTCACCGACGCAGATGGGAACTTCTGCCGGCACGCGCCTTCGAAGTTCGGCAAGACTCACCGGGTTTTCCGGGCCTACAGGCTCTTCGAACCATGTTACGCGCAACGGCGACAGTCTCTGAGCCATCTCAACTGCGTCGGCAAAGTTCAGGAGTGCGTGTGTCTCGATCATCATATCGGCATCCGGGCCGATTGTGTCGCGTACCGCCGATGCGATATCCACCGCCAGCTGCTTTCGATCGGCCCGAAGCTCCAGGTTGGTGGACAGATCATCTCCATAGAGATAATTGACGTGTGCGAATGGATCAAATTTAAGGCCCTGGAATCCGGCGTCGATGACTGTGCGAGCAGCCGCGGCATACGAAGAAGCGGTGTGATCACCTTTGGTAAACCAGTAATTCGCATACAGTCTGATCCTTCGCCGGATCGGACCGCCGAGAAGATGGTACAACGGCATGCCGAAGTGTTTTGCCTTCAAATCGAGCAGGGCCATATCGATTCCGCTGATGGCGCAAAGGGAAGCGCCTGTGGGGCCTATCCAGTTCAGATCGCGATACAGTTTGGACCACACGTAATCGGTCGCAAGCGGATCCAGTCCGATAATACGCTCGCCCGCGTGACGGACGGCGCTTTCCACGATAGGGCTCCCGGGCCAGTTCGTCGCCTCGCCGATGCCTGTTGCACCGGTGTCGGTGTAGATCTTCAGCACCGTCCAGTTATACTTGACCCCTTCCACCAGCCAGACTTTCACATCGCTAATTTTCACTATAGTATTCCGTAGGTCTCAAACGCTTCTCGGGCTCCCATCCCGTCCTGAATGGCTTTCTTGACCGTATTCTCTGAACGGGCTTTCCCAAGGGCCCCCGTGATAATCTGCTCCTCGCGATCCCGGGGAATCACAATAACACCATCTGCATCCCCTACTATAAGATCACCTTCTTCGATACGCACACCGGCGATTTCGATCGGAACGCGATACTCAATAACCTTTCCACGCCCGCGCTGGTCCTGGGCATAACTGCCCAGCGCGTACACAGGCAATCCGACCGACTGAAGACCTTCGGTGTCGCGCACAAACCCGTCACACACGGCACCCCGGGCGCCTCTGGCCAGCATCGCCGTCGCCATGATTTCACCCACAAGCGCATACCGGTGGCTCGCGCCGCTGCATATGTAGATTTCACCGGGAAGCAGCTCATCGAGCGCTTCGAGCATTCTGCCGAATGGCACGCCATCGTCCGGCTCGGAGAACACGTCCGCTTCGAGCACGGGCATAGCGCGCCCGACCATGACGGGGATCGGATTCTCGCGCAGTACAGAATGAATTCTCGGGTCAATGAACTGATGACGAAGTCCGTGTACATCGCAAATGTCACCAATGACCGCAGTGAACAACTCTTCCGTCACAAGGTCGAACAGCTCCTCGTCATTGTCCCATTCCGGCGAACCGTTCTCTACCTCACCAATACTGCTGATCGTTTCCCTCTGTTGCATGCGTCCCGTTCTCCCCTCGACGTATTTCCCGGTTGATTCTCGTACAGGTCATTGATTCTTCACGATGCGCAAAAAGGTCACAAAGATTTCTTGACTTGCCAATTAACCTATACTAAGATCATATAGGTAGATAGCGAAACACGTCAAAGGATTTTTTTGTGTGAAGCCGAAGAAAACTGAGCTTGCCGTACTTCTGATCATTCCGTTCTCGTTGTTCATTCTAAGCTTTACCGTCCCCCTTCTATACGGTTTGTATCTCTCCCTTTTTGGACGCCGGGATGATTTTGTTGGCCTGGAGAACTACGTGCGCGCCCTGACCGATTCACGATTCTGGGGCTCCATGGCATTCACCATTTCCTACGCGGCCGTCACGACGGTATTGATGCTGGTCTTTGGTTTGCTTCTGGCTGTCTCAATCAACCGTTTGAATCGCGGCCAGGGCGTTCTCAAGACAACCATCCTGATCCCGTGGTCAATTTCGCTTACCGCCTGGGGGCTTCTCGCGTCTGTTGTGTTGAGCAGAAACTTCGGGATTGCGAACGATCTGCTTCTTCGGATCGGTATCATTGAGAGCCGTGTTGCCTGGCTCAGTACGGTATGGCCTGCACGATTTTCGGTCGTTTTGTCCCGTTTCTATAAAGACGTGTGGTTTGCGACATTACTGTTCCTCGTCGCCCGCCAGACCATTTCCAAAGAACTCTATGAACAGGCCTCCATAAGCGGCGCCACATCCATACAGGCTTTTTTTTATATAACGATCCCGCTTCTGCTGCGTAACATGCTGTATATCGGGACGATCGTTTCGATCTTTGCTCTGCAAGAGTTTGATATGGTATACACGCTCACAGCCGGCGGACCCGCACACGCGACGGAGACCGTCGCGGTTGGCATTTATCGACATGGCATGCTCTTCGGTAATTACCGATACGGCACCGCCCTCGCAACCACCTGGAGTCTTTTTATCACGATTCTCGTCGTATCGGTCTTTGCTCCGGTGCAGCTTCGAATGATTCGGAGGAAAGCGTAATGCGTACTCCGGTCCGGGTTCGTATACTTCTCATCTCGATCTTTGTGGTCATTACCGCGCTCACCCTTCTGCCGATTTACTGGATGCTGAATGTATCCTTTCTGCCCGAGGCGGCCGTTCTTCAATCTCGACCCGTCTATGCGCCTCAGGCAGCCCTTTTCACACTCGAAGCCTACGCGGATATTTTCCAGGAATACCGAATCGACCGATACTTCTTTAACTCGATCTCAATCAGTACAGTCGCAACATTCATTTCAATGTCTCTCAGCCTTTCCGTTGCCTACTCGCTCGCGAAGTTTGAGTTTCCCGGCAAGAAAGCACTCTTTTATTTCATTATCTGGTCGCTGACGCTGCCATGGGTTGTCTACGTGCTTCCTATCTTTCGTATTGTCAGTCCCCTCGGGCTTCTGGACACACGAGGACTGCTTGTGATGCTGTACGGCTTCAGCGGGGTTCCCATGTTTTCGTGGTTCGCCCTCCCGTACATGCTCGAGTTTCCCAAGGAAATGCTTGAGGCAGCTCGTATCGACGGCGCTGGGGAGATACGCATCGTCTGGCAGATCGTCGTACCGCCGATTCGGAATGTACTCGTCTCGCTGTTCCTTCTACGGTTTATTTTCTCGTATAACGACCTGCTGTTCTCTCTTTCGTTTACGTTTGACCGCGCCAAAATGATTATGCCGGCGCTTCTTGAACTCCCGGGCCTGTACGAAACCCCATTTGCAAAGATGACCGCCGGTGGCATCGTGTCGCTGGTCCCGATAGTGATCCTGGTCGTTGTCTTTCAACGATATATATTGAGCGGGCTGACCGGAAGGAGTCTGAAATAACGAGACTCGTACAACGGTCGTGAGTGTATCAGAGTGAAAACCCTATAGGAGAGAGAGGAGGAAGAATGATGAGACGATGTACAATGGCGCTGCTGGCGTTGTTGGTTGCGGCTTCGGTTGCATTCGCCGCCGGCGAAGCCGAGCAGGCCGGCGCGGAAGGTGGTACCGTAAACGTTTATGTCGGCCTCGGTGGTATCGATACCGCCGAAGAGGTAATCGCCCTGTACGAGGAACGGAATCCGGACGTGGAGGTGAACCTCATCCGTGGCCCTTCCACCTGGGCGGATCATGTTTCGAGAACGACCCTGTGGATGCGTAACCAGTTCGCTGGTGTGGACGTGCTCTACCACGATGACTCCATTACCATGGACGGCGTGGACGCTGAGGCCTGGGTAAACCTGTCGGATCATCTCGATCAGGCGGTGGTGGACGACCTGGTCGGACTGCAACGCGAGTTCCTCGAGCTGCATGGCGGAATGTACCGAATGCCGTGGTGGAACGGCATCAGCTATCTGTACTATCGAACCGATCTGTTCGAGGAAAGTGGCGTAGACATTCCTGAAACATGGGACGAGCTCCTGGTGGCCGCGGAGGAGTTGACCCTGGACACCGATGGTGACGGCGACCTGGACCAGTGGGGTTATTTGACTCAGGGCGGAGCCGGAGAAATGTACAATAACTTCATCGAGTTTCTGATGCAGGCCGGTGGTGAGCAATTGCAGGTGGCCGTCGACGGCGAACCGACCGAGGAAGCGGTAGAAGCGCTGACGATGATGCGGGACCTCCTTCGCGCCTCTGCGCCCGAAGACCTCTCCGAAATCGATTACAACCAGAGCCGTGCGCTCTTCCGTGAGGGACGAGTGGCAATGCTGCGCGACTGGGGATCGATGGGCACATTCGCAGTGGAAGAAGGCCTCGAAGACGTCATCGGTGTTATGCCGTTTCCGGCCGGCCCGGCAGGGTCCTACGGAATTGGCGACAGCTGGGGGCTGGTCGTGAATCGTTACGGAAGCAACTATCAGCAGACGCCCGAAGTAGTCATGGACTTCATCCGCTTCTTTGCTGACCCCGAGGTTCACAAAATGACGGCAAGCCTTCAGGCACCTGCATTCCGCACCGTGCTGAACGATGAAGCATTCATGGAAGAGCTGGGTGAACAGAATCTTGCGGTTCGGCGCTTCGACGAGTTTATCGATGACAGGTTGCCGCGAGACTTCCCGCCGGGAACTGCGGTCGAATATCTGACCGGTGTTGGTGAAATCGTCAACCGATATCTCCTGGGTTCACAGAGTCCCGAGGACACTGCAATAGAGCTTCAGGAACACATCGACGATATGCTAGGTCAATAGCCCAACGGACTATTCACACATTAGGGTTTTAACATAACCGCAGTCTTCGTGACTGCGGTTTCTTCATGCACTTGATTCAAACGAAGGCGGTAACTCGACATGAAAACGTGGGATACGGTGGAATTTATACCGGGTGTCACATGCTCGGATGGAACGAAAACAGTAGAAGTGGAGCGCATTGACGGAGCTGCCGGGACGCAGTTTCTGGTACATGCCTCCGGTTCCGGAGCAATCCGTGACGTGGTGTTGACCTCACGTGGCAATCCGGGTTTCTCGGATATTTTCGTTGCGGGACCGAATATCGGAGGTGTGGAGTATGCGCATCCGCTTCAAACCGTGTATCTGGGTTTAGGCGGCGAACACAGGGACACGCTGTTCGGACGTCAGTGGATGTACACGCCACCTCCTCTCGTGTTTCCGTTCCGCAGCGCAGACAAGTGGTTCGGTGTCGCCTTATCGGCCCCGAGAGGAAAGAACCTGTTCTCCGGCTGGACCTACCGACCCTCGGCAACTGATCGGACAGATCTCCTCTACGGTTCCGGTGCGACTGCCGTCCCATCTGCCTTTGAGCTTGAGGTGCACTTTGACGGATACTGCCGGGACGAAGGGCATATTGCGAGTGTCCATGTTTTGACGGAAGGCAAAGATAGCCCCTTGGAAGTGGTGCAATGGTATTCACAGACGATTCGCGACCTGGGGTATGCCCCGAGTCCCACACGAAACAGTCCTGCCTGGTGGAAGGAGCCAATGCTGTGCGCGTGGGGTGAGCAGTGTAATCAGGCTCACGCAAAAAATCCTCTGAAGTGGATGGGCGATTCGGTTACCATGTATGACACCCAGAGTAATCAGACTCGCTGGGTCGAAACGCTTGAACGGCACGGAATCCCGGTGGGCGTGGTAAGCACTTCAGACAAGTGGCAATTACACCGGGAACGCCTTACTCCGGACCGTATGAAATATCCCGACCTTCGCGGGTTCGTAGACGAGCAGCACGAAAAAGGTCGAAAAGTCATCGCCTGGTTCGGCCTCTGGCGCATCGACGATCCACCACCATCCTGGTGCATTCGAGCCGAGAATGGCGAGAAGCTGACTGCAGACCCGGAGAGTCCCGGCTACTCGACGCAACTGAGCGAGGGAGTTCGCGAGCTTATTTCGCCGAGCGGATACGACATCGACGGGTTCTTCATCGACTTTACCAGCGACCTTCCCGTGAGAGAGAATCTCGTACGCTCCGGAACTCTGTGGGGTGTTGAGCTTCTGCATCACTACGTAAAACTGATTCACGACGCCGCGAAGGCAGCAAAGCCCGATGCGATGCTCATGACACACTGTTGTAACCCGTACTTTGCCGACGTTACCGATGTACTACGCCTGAACGACTGGGCATTCAAGCGCCCGGATCTGGTGGAACAGGCGCGGTATCGACACGGGATCGCCGCATCTGTCTCGGATTGGCTCATCAACACCGATAACTGGTTCATGTACGACATTGACGAATGGCGTCGCTACATCCACGTGCAACCCGAGCTTGGCATACCGGCGAGCTGGTTCGTTGACGGAATCTGGGGAGACGGGTCACAATCGTACGAAGCATTTACGCCCGAGGATTATAAGACATGGGCGGCGGTCTGGAACACGTATCGCCAGGATCAGGGCCTCGTGTAGCTCGGTTTCCACCTCGGCTTGAGCTCCCGGGACAGCATTCCGGGAATCAGCGC
>JBKHAN010000060.1:0-17090 GCA_046542845.1 Spirochaetaceae bacterium | reverse complement strand
AAGAAGCGAAGCCGGGTTTGCGCAGCAAAACGGGCGAAGCGAAGGCTTCTGTGTAGAACAGCGTTTTGTAGCGTGGCGCGTGCTGTCCTCGGTCCCCGTGGTAATGCTACAATCGTCGAAAGCCAAGAAGGAGTTTTCTGCGAATGAACATTATCACTCGCACCTTTCTGAAACAGAGAATTCACGAAATGGTCAGTCCGAGTGAGGAACTGCTCCGTGCATCGGAAGAGGGGCGCCCGATCGTATTAATCGACGCATTCCCTCTCCTGACACGCGTGGCGGAACCGGATGCCACTACGGCCCTTGAGTCGGCGTGCGAGGTGGTTCGCGAGAACGCGGCAGTGCCGGCGCTTGCAGGAGTACTTCACGGGCACATACGCCTTGGCCTGACGGTGGATGACCTTGTAAAGCTCGCCAGGACGAAGGGAACGGTTACGGCATCGCGTAGTCAGCTGCCTCTCGTCATTTCCGCGGGTAGCAGCGCAATTCCTGACGGCTCGCTGTTGATGGTGATCGGCGAGTTGGCGGGAATTCGAACGGTCGCAACAACTACCGCCGACGGTGTCCCTCACATGCAGGTTCGCAGGCGCGCACGTGGGCAGAACCGGCAGGGTACCCCGTTTTCACATGAGCTCTCGCGGACGACTGTAACCGTTGTCTGCAGCGGTAGTTCGGCCATTGATGATCCTCGTGAAAGCCTCGGTGTTTTCGAGAGCTACGGTACTCCGGTGATGGGTTTCCGGACCGAAGGGCTTCCTCATCATTTTGTGCATGATACCGGCATACCGGTGCCGAATCGAGTACATTCTGTTCAGGAATGTGCTGATGCGATGCAGTATATGTGGCGACTTGGTTTCAGCGGCGGTATGGTGGTGATGAATCCAATATCCGAGGCATTCGCCATACCTCACGAAGAGCTCTTGCAGTGGCTGACCTCCGCGGTGATACCTGTGGAACCTGGTCGCCGAGGGCGGGTTCCGCTTCTGGACACCCTGAGCGACTCAAACTGGTTGGATCTGGCAGAGAAATCCGGGGGCAGATCGGTCGCGGCTGAGCGTGAGCTCATTCGAGCGAATTCGGCGCTTGCTGCCCGCATAGCGGTCGCATTCACCGTCTGAGAACTGCGTGAGATTCGCGAAATTTTTGATCAGGAAAATAACGATGTTCGTTTGGAACGAGCCATTCCTGCGCTATTGTTCGCTCAGGAGCTCCGAGGAGGTGTTTATGAAAGGTTTACGATTGAGTTGTTTCATGTGCATTTCGCTTCTGATTCTTGCAGCACCTGTGCTGTTCGCTGAAGACGAGAATACGATCGCCGGGCAGGAGTTGAACCGGGACCGGTTTCCGGAGGCTTTGGGGTTTCAGTACGGCCAGATCAGCGGGGCAGGTCTAAGCTATCATCGTTGGTACGGTTCAACCGGAGTTCAGATAGCAGGTGGAATTCTGTATTTTCCTGTAGCCACTGATACATTTGTTGATTTCGTACTGGACTATTCACTCGGTGTACAGGTAAACAGCAGTGTGTTTGCTTCGGACTACAGCGACCGCGTCGCGGGCCAGCTCTACCTGATCGGTGGTGTTTCGCATCGGGCTTTATCGAGCGGGAGTTTGACGACGGCGCAAGCCAGAACAGCGCCGGTCCGTTTATTCCTAGCCTCGGTGTCGGAGCGGGGCTTGGGATAGAGATCGTACTTTTCGAACATTTCTCTATCCCGATTGAACTGCTGTACGGGGGGATCTGGGAGGGATCAAATCGACCGTTCGTGGAGCAAATCCGCATCGATCTTACGCCCCAGGCGGGCTTCAGATATCGCTACTAGCCGAACTTGTATGTCGTACCGGGTTAGGTATAGTCTGAGCTATGTATCGCAACAATAATCATGGAATTAATACCGAATGTCCGACGGCGGGACGTGGAAGCGGACGCATTACGAGGCGACTGTCGCGAGATGAGATCAGGGCATCAGGCCCTATTATCGCGGTTCTCATATTGGTGCTGGTGCTCTCGGGGTGTGACCGAGGTCCCGAACGAGTTGACGGGACGTATCGGGCCTTTGCTGCGGAAGTAAACAGTTACGGCTGGACTGCAGCCGCCGAGTTCACCGTGCGTGACGGTTCGGTCGCCGAGGTTTATCTCGATATGATCGGGGGCGAGGGTGAACTCCTTCGTCACGAGCGTTATGCACAGCAGGCAATTGAAGAAGCGTATGGTGAGTCAATAGTCGACCGGCTCGATAATTTGTCTGAGGCGATAGTTTCCAACGACGGCGGAATTGGTTCGGTTACGAGCGGGATTCCGAATCTCACAGAGCAGTATCGCTCTCTATCGTCGGCCCTCCTGAGTCGCGTGGAGCTCGGAGACATGACTCCGATTCTTGTCGAAACAGGCGTGGGTGGTGGTGCATCACCAGCTGAGATACTCGAGGACGCGTTCGCTGAGGACAGCCGAGACGATACCCGACGGGCGATTCGAGGTGGAACCGCAGAACCGAGTGTCTTAACGGGCGGTTACGCGGCGGTCGCCAGTCACTACGCTGCCGTTGACGCCGCAATGGAGGTCCTCGAAGACGGGGGTACCGCTGCTGACGCGGCTGTGACTATGGCCGCGGTTTTGTCTGTCGTCGAACCATTTCTCTCGCACGCGCTTGGTGGCGGGAGTTGGATTCTGTATTTCGATGCACTTGAGGGCCGCGTGCACGCTATTGACGGTGTCGGACCGGTACCCATGGCGGCGGATGCCGAGTATTTCCGCCAGAATGACAGGCACGGCACAAGTGGCATACACCGATCGATTGTGCCCGGAGCATGGGCCGGCTATATCGAACTGCTTGAATCATTCGGAAGCATGCCCCTCGACGAACTTTTGTCGCCGGCCATAGATCTCGCGGCCGGAGGATTTGCCGTGACGAGCCAGATGCTGAACTGGCTGCCGTCACGGGCGGGGACTATAGCCGACTTGCCCGATTCGGCTTCCGTGTTTTTACCTGAAGGAACGATTCCCGAGCGTGGTGACCTTCTGACAAACCCTGATCTGAGCCGTACATTTCAGGATATAGCAGACGTGTACCGTGCGAGCCGGAGCCGTGGCGAACGGACCGCATTGCGAGCTGCACTCGATTATTTTTATCGGGGACCAATCGCCGAGGAAATAGTGCGCTTCTCAGATGAGAACGATGGTCTTCTGGCCATCTCTGATTTCGAGAATTTTACCGATTATGGTCTGGTAGATCCCATATCTGTAGAGTACCGGGATGTTCAGGTGTTCCAGAACCCACCGAACAGTCAGGGAATTACACAACTGCAGGCCTTGCGTATTCTTGAAGAATACGATTTCTCCTCATTTGAGCCTCTCGACGCCGACAGCATACACATCGTATCAGAGGCGATTAAGCTCGCGTTTGCGGACAGAAATCGATACGTCGCCGACCCCAACTTCACGTCCGTCCCGGTTGAAAGGCTTCTGAGTGACGAGCATATTCAGGCTCAGCGATCTCGGATTTCGTTCGATGCTTCGCTTGAACATCCAATAGATGATGTACTCGGCATCGCCCCGGCGAGTCCTTCAAATACATCAACCTTCCATCTTGTCGATCGATACGGAAACGCTGCGGCCATAACGTCCTCAATAGGCGCCAGCTTTCTTATCGCTGGAGAGACCGGTATCACGTTCAATGAACGACTTACGTTTATGGAGACCGACCCGGAAAATGTTAATCGCATTGAACCGGGGAAAAAAGTCCGGCATTCGGCTGCTCCCTATATGGTGTTGCGTGATGGCCGACCCTATATAATCGGCGGAAACACCGGTGCAGATTTTCAACCCCAGGGGCAGCTTCAACAATTCCTGCATATCTACTGGTTCGGGCTCCACCCGCAGGAAGCTGTAGACCTTCCAAGGTTTCAACCGCAGGCGTTTGCGGCGACGAACTATCCCTTTGCTGCGCGCACCAGATTAGCACTTGAACAGGACAGATTCCCCCAGGATGTGTGGGACAGCCTCGAGGCGCGTGGGCAGAATGTGGAGTGGGCCGGTTATTTTGGACGTCAGAATGTCATTGTCGTTGAGGATCATTCGATCGGTGAGATTATGACGGGTGCCGAAAGTCGGGAAGACGATTCTCTCGGGCGGGTCGGTGCTCCCTGAGACGGCGCCGTCGTATCCTTATAATTGGTTCAACGCCCGTCTGATATCCCCGATGATATCATCCTGGTGTTCGATGCCTACGCTGAGACGAATAAGCGTCGGTGGGGTCTCTGAGGTCGGACCCTCGACGCTTCGCCGGTGTTCCCAGGTGCTCTCTACCCCTCCGAGACTGGTGGCTGCGGTGATGAATCTGCTGCGGTGTACGATCTCGCGGGTAGTCTGTTCGTCGGTATCGACCTCGAAGGAAATCATGCCTCCGAAACCTGTCATTTGCCTCGCTGCTGTGGTGTGTCCGGGGTGTTCTTCAAGACCGGGGTAGTAAACTGCCTTGACCGCATCGTGTGCCGAAAGGAAACGCGCTACCGCAGCGGCGTTTGCGTTGTGTGCCCGCATCCTGACCGAGAGTGTCTTGATACTACGCAGGAGCATCCAGCAATCGTGCGCCGAGGGGACAGCACCTGCCATGGTCTGGGTCTGTCGAATCTTTTTGAAGGCATCGTTATCTCCGTTAGTAACAACCGCACCAGCCAGTATGTCGCTATGTCCGCCGAGGTACTTCGTCGCTGAATGTACCACCAGGTCAGCGCCGTAACGAAGGGGCTGCTGGTTGACAGGACTGGGCCACGTATTATCGACGCACACGATTGCTCCGTGTGTATGTGCTTCGTGAGCCACGAACGAAATATCGGTTATGTGAAGCATTGGATTGGATGGTGTCTCGACCCAGATCAGGCCAATGGTTCCCGACGACGAACGGGACGCAATATCTGCCAGCTCGTCGGCAATCTCCTGCCCGCGATGCACGGCACCGGCTGAGAAGTCGACCGCATGCACGGTACTGTTCCAACGCCGTGCCTCTTCGATGAGATAAGCCCTCGTTCCATGGTAAACATCTTTCGGGATTACGATCGAAGAGCCTGGCTCAACAGAGTTGAACACTGCTGCGGTCGCTGCCATCCCGGACGAAAACGCTGCGCTCTCCTCGCCCCGTTCCAATTCCGTTAGTACAGTCTCGAGCTCGTGCCGATTCGGGTTTCCGTTGCGGGTGTACTGAAACTCTGCCCCTGTCCCCGGTTCGGGGTGTCGGAACACAGTACTGCGGATCTCCGGCGAGATCACCGGTCCACCGGAGGACGGCTCGTTCGCGTCTGCTCTTCCGTGGACGACCAGGGTTTCCATGTTATGTTCAGGCGAGTCCATGCGGGTGCTTCCTTCGAAGGTTCTCTGCTAACGTTCCGGATACGACTTGATTACGGCCGGCTTCTTTACCTCGATACAGGGCGTCGTCGGCGTCCTTGAGAACTTGACTGATAATCGAATCGGCGGTGCACACAGAGACGCCAATGGTACATGTAACGGGAGACTCCATGCCGGTTGAGGTGTGGACGTCGTTCTCCAGTGCTTCGCGCATCTTTTCTGCGACAGTCAGAACGCCGCTGAGGTCGGCGCGCGGAAGAATCGCCAGAAACTCCTCGCCTCCCCAACGAGAGATAAGATCGTCCCCGCGAAGCGTGGACCGGAGAACCGTGGCCGCTGTCTGGAGAACAAGGTCCCCATAATCGTGTCCGAGGGTATCGTTTATCTTTTTAAAATGATCGAGATCTACAAGCGCGATGCCGAATGTCCCGCCGTCCCGGACAAGCTTTAAACGTTGTAGCTCAAGTGTTGCCTGAGCTTCGCGTCGATTGGCGATGCCCGTGAGGACGTCTTTTCTCGCGAGACTGTCGAGTTGAACATTCTGTATCTGCAGTTCCTGCTGTACCTTACCGATAGCTCGGCCGTAAAAAAACGAGAGCAGAGACAGAATGGTGGCGCCGAAAAGCAGATTGCCATATTGAAAGTAGAGCACGAAAGGACGGGGATCATCGGCAAAGTTGCGATTCGCGACCCATGCAAGCGACACGTACAAAAAAGCTAACACAATTGACGCAAAGACCCGTTGTTTAAGTCGCCATGGGTCGAAAAAATACACGAGCGGAACAAGGGTCAGAATGTAAATGTGGAATCCCGAAGACCACCCAAGTATGGCCGTTGCCACCCATGCGTGGAGAATGACTTCCAGCATTCCGATTACCATTACCGACACGTATGCACGCCGCCTGTTCAGTATAAGCGAGCTCGCGTAAATTGCGACGCTGAAGAGATTTATGAAAACAAGTATCCGTATCTCAACGATCCAGACCGCAACCAGGATAGCCGTGTGCCCGGCCATCGCAAGCGTTGCCAGCGAGCGCAGAAGCGTCTGTGACTGGTGTGACGTCAGAGGTGACGAACGTGCGGGCAGGTCCATATCGGTGACCATATTCACATATGATACTGCGGATGCAAAGTGTCTGTGAACTCGTCGGATGGTTCAGGTCACGCCTGTCACAGTCGGTGGTACAGACGAGCAGTCTCAACCGCAATATGATCCCAGCTGAAATGTTCCAACGCTCGCAATCGCCCTGCCGTAGCATATGCGTGCGCACGGCCTGTATCGCGTAGCAGCTCATTTATGCCTTCGGCGAGTCTGCGTGCATAGGCATCCGGATCGCGTGGGGCGAAAGTCCCTGGTACCAGGTCCGGGTCAACGAGAACGCCGGTTTTATCATTGAGCACGACTTCCGGTATTCCACCGACCGACGAGGATACCACGGGGGCACCGCATGCCATTGCTTCCAGGTTGATGATTCCGAAGGGTTCATACACGCTTGGACAGCAGAAAACCGCCGCGTGGCTGTACAGTCCAACCTTCTCCTCCACTGAAAGCATTTCCTGTATCCAGAAGATTGAGTCGTGAACCTGTTGTGCGCGCTCGACATGTTCCGACATCTCGCGTGCAATTTCCGGGGTATCCGGTGCGCCTGCCACGAGCACTATCTGAGTGTTCTTATCCAGGTATTTGATCGCATCGACCAGGTGGATAATGCCCTTTTGGCGGGTGATACGTCCGACGAAAAGAACATAGGGCCGATCGGAGTCAATACCGATGCTGTCGGGAATAGTACGTTCCTGTATGGGCCGGTACTCATTCGAGTCGATGCCATTGTGAATAATATCGATCCTACCGGATGCCGCCGGATAGAAGCGTTCGATATCGTTGGCTGTGTCTGCGGAGACGGCGATGACCCTGTCTGCCGTTTCCATGGCCTGCTTCTCTATCCAGCTGCTGACCCTGTAAGCCCCTCCAAGCTGCTCTCGCTTCCACGGTCGTAGTGGTTCGAGAGAGTGAGCGGTTACGACGAGCGGAATATCCCATAGTTCACGAGCGAGCAGCCCGGCGAGGTAGGTATACCACGTGTGACAGTGTATCGCGTCAGCTTCCATCCGTTCCTGAATCATTGCCAGGTTTGTCGAAAGCGCATTAAAGGCTCCACGATGTTCCGGTTGCCCTCCTGCAGAGAGCTCTGCCCAGGGATGATATCCCTTCGCAAACAGGCTTTCCGATCGCTCATCCTGCTCACCAAAGCACCGCACATCAACCTGCATCAATTTGCTCAGCGCTCGACTGAGATAGTCGATATGAACACCAGCCCCCCCGTAAATCGTTGGAGGATACTCGTTGGTGCACAGCACCACCCTGTTCATTCTGGTTTGCGTGTCTGCCATCTGCACCTGCCGTTCTTCCAGGAGTCAATCCGGGTCGTAACACTGTATCACGACGTTGTGGTTTACGGGAGTGCTGCATCGTTCCCGGGCGAACTATCTTTACTGTCCGCAACCCTGGTGTTAAAGCGGATCTATATCGTTGTACAACAGAGAAATACACCGCGAGTAACCCGATTATCTACTTCAGGACCGTTATCGGTGGCAGCCAGTGAAGCATGCCTGTGAGCCACAGCGTGTCAGGCGGCCCGTTACGGTCGCTACAGGTGATATTTCCGGCTTTTTCCAGCTCAGGATTTACCGAAAAACACCACGGTTGCGGACAGTAAGAAAGGATGAAACGAAAATGCAAAAACATTAAATCTTTTTGCAAAAAAATGTTGACTAATATCGGATCGGGTCTATGATTTTTCCATATTGGAGGAGGATCTGATGGAAACAATTCAGGCAATTGTTGATTTTTTCCTCGGACTGGGAGCAAGTGTCTTTCTGCCCATTGTCATCCTGATTCTTGCAATCGCTTTCGGTGCGAAACCGGGACGTGCTATCCGAGCCGGGCTCATGGTCGGTGTCGGGTTTGTTGGTATCGGGATTGTTCTCGATATCCTGTTCGGCAACCTGGGGCCGGCGGCCGAAGCTATGGTCGAGCGCTTCGGGATTGAGCTGAGCATAATAGACGTGGGTTGGCCGGCTGCAGCCGCAATCGCATTCGGTTCGGAAATTGCCGCCCTCATTATTCCTGCGGGAATTCTATTGAATCTGGTGCTCTTGTTCGCGAAGGTAACAAAAACCATCAATGTCGATATCTGGAATTTCTGGCACTTTGCTTTTGTCGGCGCCATTGTTCAGGTGGTCACCGGTTCTATATGGCTGGGTCTCGCCTCGGCGATGCTGTTCGCGGCGTTCATTCTGTTCCTGGCTGACTGGACGGCACCCGCTACACAAAAGCTCATGGGTATGCAAGGCATATCGCTTCCGCACGGCTTTTCGACCGCCTTTGTTCTGCCGGCAGCGATCATCAACAGGGCTATCGATTTTGTACCAGGGCTGAACAGGATCGAGGCCGATCCTGAGTCTGTCCGCAAGCGCTTTGGTGTTGTCGGTGAGCCGGTCATACAGGGGTTCATTATCGGCTCGGTAATCGCACTGCTCGCCTATGCGGGAAGCGGCACGCTTACCGAATGGGTAACACAAGTCCTGCAGGTCGGGGTTTCACTCGCTGCAGTAATGGTTCTTATGCCGCGGATGGTGGCGCTGCTCATGGAAGGCCTGATACCGCTATCTGAAGCGGCGCGAGAGTTCCTGCAAAAGAAAGCCGGTAACCGTGAACTGTATATCGGACTTGACTCGGCGATCGCTATCGGGCATCCAACGTCGATCGCAACTTCGCTGCTCATGGTGCCGATTACGCTCCTGCTCGCGATCGTTCTTCCCGGCAACAGGGTTCTACCCTTCGGCGATCTCGCTACCATCCCTTTTATGGTTTGCATGATGGTACCGGTCGTCAAGGGAAACGTCGTTCGAGCGACAATTACCGCAACGGTTGTCATGATCCCGACCCTCTACATCATGAATGCCATGGCTGGTGTTCACACCGAAGTGGCACGACTGTCGGGCTTCGACTTTCCCGAAGGGGCGACGACCATTACCAGCATGGTCGACGGTGGCAACTGGCTGGCAGCTGCGTTTACCTGGGCTGCGGGTAGTTTCTGGATCGGTAACGGTCTGATACTCGTCGCGCTGGTCGCATTATGGTTCCTGTTCAAGAAGAACACGATGGCGTGGCAGAAGATCGGCGGCTACACCGAAGAGTAGGGACGGCCTAACCGAACAAGTCCGAACTGTTGTCAGGTGGTCGGTAGTAGCCCGACCACCGACCCCATCCCGGTCTGTACATCATATTGAGGAGTCTCACATGGCTGATCAGGTGCTCCGGTTCGGAGACTTAGTGAAAGAAGACCTCGTGATCGATCGTCTTGATGTTCGTGATCGCACAGATGCACTGCAGAAGATGTCCGGTCTCCTGGTCGAGAAAGGTTATTGCAGGGAAACGTTCACGGCGGCAATTCTGGAGCGCGAGCGCATTCATCCGTCAGGACTTCCCATGGCGGGACATAAGATCGCCATACCCCATGCAGATGCCGAGCATGTAATCACGTCCGCGATCCTGTTCGTTCGGCTCGATATACCGGTCGAATGGTGCGCCATGGGAAGTACCGATGATCGGATCAGCGTTCAGCTGGTCTCCATGTTTGCCCTCAAGGAGAAAAGGCTGATCGGGGACATGCTCGAGACGCTTCTCACCGTGTATCAACACAATGAGGTCCTGAACGCGCTCATCGAGGCGAAGGACTCCGGGAGTATGTTCACGATCCTGAAACAGGCTGTCAAAGACCACGAGGTCAGACGGTGATTCTCCGCAGCGGCACCACCGCCTCTCCAGGGCTTGCTTCGGGCGAAGCGGTATTGTACAGACCGCAGGACCTTCGCTACGCGCCGGGGAAACCGGAGTCTGTTGACGGGGAAGTCAGGCGCCTGCAGGAGGCTGCCGACCGTGCCGTGCAGGAACTCGCGGCTTTACAGGCATCGGTACGGACCCGATTGGGAGAAGATTTCGCACATATTTTTCGAAGCCAGCAGACCATTGTTGAAGATGAAGCGATCCTCGGTGAGGTGTATGAAGCAATTCGTACGCAAACGCTGACTGCAGAAGCCGCGCTCGCGCTCGTATTTGATGCCTACGCGGCGATGTTTGGCGAACTGTCCGATGATGACTATAACAAGAGTCGCGGCGCGGATATCGAGGACGTACACCAGCGTCTCCTGCGAAATCTTCTCGGTCTTCCAGAGGTAAGCCTCTCCCGCATGGATGAAGGTAGCATCGTGATAGCTGAAGACCTTCTGCCGAGTGACACAGCTACCATGGACACCGACCATGTCCGCGCGATTATCACCGAGAAAGGGGGGCCGACATCGCACGTGGCAATACTCGCGCGCAGCCTTCGCATACCGGCGGCGGTGGCCACGCGTAACGTACTCGAGGCTGTTCACGACAGAGACGAGGTGTTCCTCGACGCGACTGATCCAGGCGAAGCGTATGTCGTTGTGGCACCTGATGAGAACAAGCGATCCGAGCTGGCCGGGCGACTGAAGCGATACGAGCTGCGACAGGCACGAAGTGCCGCCTACACGGGGCGTCGCCCTGTTACCACAGACGGGCATCTGGTTGAGTTTTCGGCGAACGTAGGTTCTACAGCAGAGCTCGCTCCCGCCGCGAGCGCGGGCGCGACAAGCATAGGTCTGTACCGGACCGAGTTTCTCTTTCTCAACTCGTCTCGTCTTCCCGACGAGGAGCAACAATTCGAAGCGTACCGCACCGCAGCGGAGCAGTTCTCCGATGGATATGTAATCATACGAACACTTGATATCGGTGGAGATAAGCAGGTTACGGGGCTTCCGGTCCATCATGAGCGTAATCCATTCCTCGGAAATCGAGGACTGAGGTTCTGCCTTTCCCGACCCGAGCTTTTTCGTACGCAGCTGCGAGCCATTCTCAGAGCGAGTGCATACGGCGATGTGCGGGTTATGTTTCCCATGGTCGCCGGTCTGAACGAACTGAACGACGCCCTCGTGCTGTTCAATCAGGAACGGAATGCTCTGGCATCCGAAGGTGTCCCGTACCATGAACACGTGCAGGTCGGTGTCATGATCGAGGTTCCGTCGGCCGTGCTGCTCGCAGAGGAACTGGCACAACGCGTGAGTTTTTTCAGTATTGGAACGAACGATCTCACGCAGTATCTTTTAGCTTCGGATCGGTTGAATGAGCAAGTTGCTCGCTACTATCGACGTTACGACCCAGCGGTCTTTCGTGCTGTGCGGCAGGTTGTGCAAGCCGCACACAGACATAACTGCAGTGTGGGAGTCTGTGGTGAGCTTGGCGGAGATGCGCTCGCTGTTCCGGCGCTATTGGGTCTCGGCGTTGATGAGTTGAGTATGAGCCCATCAAGCATTGCCGAGGCAACGTGGTATGTGTGTAACGATACCTACGAGTCGATGCAGAAAATCGCCGAGCGGGTCATTCGCAGCGAAACAGATACCGAAATTGAGGCAGTGCTCACCGAGCACTACAGGGAGAAGGAGTAGAAAACCATGCCAGTGAAAAAGAAGATTCTCGTAGCCTGCGGGACGGCGATCGCTACATCAACAGTGGTAGCACGAAAAATCGAAGAAGAGCTTGAGAAACGCGGGGTGTCGGTCGAGACGAACCAGTGCAAAGCTTCGGAGGTACCGTCCAAGGCCGAAGGGCACGATCTCATTGTGGCAACGACGTTCGTCTCGGGCGCCGGAGATATTCCGGTCATACAGACCGTCTCGTTCCTGACTGGAGTAGGCATAGAAGCGGATATCGACAAGATCATGTCGTATCTTGGAGGCTCATGAGACATGCCCCGAATCGATGATCTCGAGTTTGCTAAACTGGTCACCAACGGTGCGGTCTATCGTGCGCCTTGCATTGTATACCGTAACTCGGTCAACGGGCGCTGGTGGCGTACCGACGGAGCTCGTTTCCTCCCCGAGGATTTCACCCCGGTCGTCGAGGCAAACCCCGACGTCGTAGTGCTCGGCCGCGGTGTCATGAACATGGTGCAGATACCAGAGGATACGGTTTCGTATCTCGAGTCCTCTGGAGCACGAGTCGAAGTTCATGACAGTAAGGAGGCCGCTGAGCGCTACAACGAACTGTTTGCGTCAGGAGAAAATGTCGTAGGTGCATTCCATCTTATGTGAATCAGGAAACAGGAAGAAGTTATGGCGAATCGTCGGCAGCGTCTCGATCAGCTCCTGAACCGCATTCGAGTGCAGCAACAGACATCTATCAGCGATCTGGCCGACTTTTTTGATGTTTCAACAGCCACCATACGGAGAGACATAAAAACGCTCGAAGCTGAAGAGGCGATCGTACAAACAGTTGGCGGCGGTGTACTGTATCAGGTAGAGGCGACCGGCGCACTCGATCGTCGTCAGGCTACGCAGGCAGTTGAAGAGAAGATACGCATCGCCGAATACTGCACCGAGCTTGTCCGTGATCACGACGACATGCTCATTGGCCCCGGAACGACCACCTTCCTGATCGGAAAAATCATGAGCGGGATAACCGACCGCAATTTTCGCGTTATTACCAACTCGATTGAACTGGCTGCGGAAATGAGTTCTGCGCCCAATATCCGAACACTTCTTCTCGGTGGTGAGGTGTGGAACAAGTACACTGTGGCGACGGATACCGGATATGATTACTTTGCTCGTTGCCATCATGATCACACGCTTGTTTTCTCGGGCGATGGGTTTGACATTTCATTCGGCGTCTCGATATTCGAGACAAGAATGGTGGCCGTCCTGAAGGATATGATCAGAGTCGCAAGCCGGGTAATCCTCGCGCTGGATTCCTCCAAAATTGGCCGTGCCCGTTTCAATCGGGTAGCCACGGTCGAAGATGTAGATCTCCTGGTGACCGACACGGGAGCACCGGACGACTTCCTTCGAGATACCCGGGCACGAGGTGTCGAGGTGGCTGTTGTATGATAGACCTGTATTTTTCCTTCCTCGGTGAGTACGCCATGCAGGTCGTGGAGTTCTATCGTCGATACGCGCTCGTGTTCAATGGCGCTGTTGTAGCCCTCGGCGTATGCCTGACTCTGGCTCACCGGAATATGCTTCGCGTCGAGTCGTGGCTTCGAGCACGGTTCGATATGACCGACATGCGCCTCATTATCGCGGAACTCCGTGCGAAACCACTGACTCAGGTGGATCTTGTAGAAATAAAAAGCTTGCTGAACGTGCCGTTGATCTCATCGACCTGGCATCTTTTTTTCTATACCATAACCCACGAGAACATACTCAAAGTCCTGCGAAGAAAATACGGAGATCCTCTACCGTCATGAAAACCATAGAACTGACCGTGCGAAACGAAACCGGACTTCACAGTCGACCTGCCGACCTGTTCGTGCGTACTGCCAAGCTGTACCAGAGTACCGTTACCGTTCAGAAGGGCGAAAAAATGGCCGATGCAAAAAACATAATCAAGGTCATACTGCTCAACGTGTCCCAGGGGAACACGATCAGCATACACGCGGATGGTCCCGATGAGGATGCCGTGCTTGTCGATCTGAAAACACTCGTAGAGTCAGACTTTTCCGAGATAAACGACAAGGTTCGCATCTGATCGTACAGTACGCCTGCTATTGAAGCCGCCACTCCACTCCGAGTAGTATCACACCCCTACGAACACACCTTCGAGCACACTATGGAGTCACCCATGAAAGCGATTGAGCTGGCAAAAGCCTACAATCCCAAAGAGTTTGAGTCACGCATTTATGAACTGTGGGAAACATCCGGCCATTTCCGCCCGGAGCCGGCTGCCGAGGCGCGGTCTGACCACGAGAAACCCTTTGTCATCGTGATCCCGCCACCCAACGTCACTGGTGTGCTCCACATGGGCCACGGCCTGGACAATACGCTTCAGGACGTGCTCATTCGGTATTACCGAATGAAAGGACGGCCGACACTCTGGGTCCCGGGGACCGATCACGCCGGTATCGCCACGCAGAACGTCGTGGAAAAAATGCTCCGGGAGGAGGGCACCGATCGTGAGACAATCGGTCGGGAGGCGTTCCTTGAGCGGACATGGCAAGTCAAACATGACCATCATGAAGTCATCAGACGGCAATTAAAGTCCATTGGAGCGAGCTGCGACTGGTCGCGCGAGCGCTTCACGCTTGACGAGGGCCTGAATAAAGCCGTTCGGGAGGTTTTCGTGACGCTCTACGAGCGTGGGCTCATTTATCGGGGAACGTATCTTGTAAACTGGAGTTGTGTCGGTCAGACAGCTTTAAGTGATGATGAAGTCGAGTATCGGCAGGTCCAGGGAACGCTTACTCACATTCGCTACGACCTCGCAGACGGAACCGGGTCTATTCAGGTAGCGACGACACGACCCGAGACCATGTTAGGTGATACGGCGGTCGCCGTTCACCCTGAGGACGAACGCTACGCAGGCATGATCGGAAAGATGGTAAACCTGCCGCTATGCGGCCGGGTAATACCGGTTATCGCCGACGAGTATGTCGACCGTGAGTTCGGGACCGGGGCGGTGAAGATCACCCCCGCACATGATATCAACGACTACGAGATGGGCAAACGGCATGCGCTTCCGGAGATCAATATTCTTCACCCCAACGGCACGCTGAACGAGAAGGTTCCCGGACCGTACCAGGGCCTGAGCGTTAAAGAAGCACGCGCAGCGGTTGTCCGTGACCTTGATGCCGGCGGGTACCTCGTCGGACAGGAGCCCCACGTGCATCAGGTCGGACACAACTACCGCCATGGCGACGTGATCGAACCATACCTGAGCGAGCAGTGGTTCGTGCGCATGCAGCCCCTCGCGGAGAAGGCTCTGAAAGCCTGGGAGAACGGCGAGGTTCGGTTCTATCCGAAGAAATGGGAGAATACCTATAAAAGCTGGCTTACGAACATTCGTGACTGGTGTATTTCCCGGCAGCTGTGGTGGGGACACCGCATACCGGTGTGGTACTGCGACGACGGCAGCATGATCGTCAGCCGTGAAGACGTACAGGGTTGTCCCGACGGATCCGAGCCCCGGCAGGACCCCGACGTGCTGGATACCTGGTTCTCAAGCTGGTTATGGCCATTTTCGACCCTGGGCTGGCCGGACAGCACCGAAGATCTGAAACGCTACTATCCGACGAGCTGTCTGGTGACCGGGTACGATATACTATTCTTCTGGGTCGCACGCATGATCATGGCTGGTCTGGAGTTCATGGATCAGGTGCCGTTTCAGGACGTGTATCTCCACGGATTGATTCGCGATAAGCAGGGACGGAAAATGTCCAAGAGTCTCGGGAACGGCATCGATCCGCTCGATATTGTAGACCGCTATGGTGCAGACGCACACAAGTTTTCTCTCGCGTACCTCGCCGCACAGGGACAGGACATTCTTCTCGACGAGAACGACTTTGCCTTCGGCAGTCGTTTTGCGAATAAAATCTGGAACGCGACCCGGTACATCCTTATGAATATCGAAGGACGCTCGCTGGTTGCCCGGGACGGAATCGAACAGAAACCCATTGACCGGTGGATTTATCATCGTCTGAACGACGCAGCGAGACGTGTTGCCGACGCCATGGCGCAGTATCGATTTAACGACGCGACGACCGCCGTGTACGAGTACTTCTGGAACGACTTCTGCGACTGGTACATAGAAGCGACCAAGCTCAGTCTGTATCAGGATAACGAACCCGAACGCGACCGTGCCGTCAGTCTGCTGCTGTACGTGCTCGAAGAAAGCCTCCGCCTCCTGCATCCCTTTATGAGCTTCCTGACCGAAGAACTGTACCGTACCCTTCCCGCCGAATCGGGCGTGGAGGTGCGGACCTCAGACGCGCTTATTATCGCCTCGTACCCGGAGTACACGGCCGAACGCGATGCTCCCGACGTTGTGGCTGACGTGACGGTGCTGCAGGAACTGATACGGCTCGTGAGGACCCTTCGCAGCGAGTTTACCATTCCACCTGGAAGGAAGATTCCGCTGCATGTTCGCATCGATCCCGGCACGACCTCCGACGGATTTCTCGAAGCCCACACAGACCTGATCGCAAGTCTCGTCGGGTCACAGTCGCTTTCAATCGCAACCGAAACGGCCGACCTGTCCGGTGCAGTTACGCTGGTCGGGACGGGGTTTGAGGTATATGCTTCGGTGCGTGATGCGATTGATGTGCAGAAGGAAGTTACCAAGCTTACAAAAACGCTCGAGAAAACCCGAACCCAGCTCGAGGCCAGCGACCGCAAACTCGCAAACGAAGGCTTCCTGTCAAAGGCGGGCGATGAAATCGTCGCGCACGAGCGTGAAAAACGGACCGAGCTCGCCGACAAAGTGCGCAAGCTCGAGGGCTATATCGGGGATCTTGCGGAGTAGGGGCGGGCGGCCGTTTGTTCAGGCGGTTCTTTTGGCCGCATTGTCGTTCGTGTGCGCGGCGAACTCATGGGGCATTCCTTCGAATGCCCGGTACTTTTCGTCGGGTCATGAGGTCTATGCCCTGCTTCGTGCTCTTCGGCTCGAGTCCGGACGAACTGTTCCCTGGACATCCGAAAGCCTGACCGCCGGGGAAATCGATCGGCTGCTGCGTCCCGTTGACAGGGAACGACTGAGTGCAGCGGGGCAAGGTGCATACGATCTGATACGAGAGCACCTGCAGCCACGAGCGCTGTATCAGGAACCCGAACAGCAATTCTTCGCTTCCGCGTCGATACGGCTTGCCCTTGAAGGTTACCTGAACACCGCCGGCGC
>JBKHAN010000059.1:0-17195 GCA_046542845.1 Spirochaetaceae bacterium | reverse complement strand
CAGACAGGACTGTGCGTTCGCGGGAATCTCGAACGCGAAGGCCAGTGGTTCATTGGCCTGCTTGTGACCTTTGTCATGGCCGCGTCTACGGTAGCCCAGATTCTGATGTGAAAAACCCATCCGACATCGTATCCATAGTCCGCGCTGTCGCCGCCGGGCAGGCAGAGCTCTCCACGCTGATCGATGTCCTGCTTCCGCTGCTGCGCGGAGTCGAGGCCTTACCACCCGACGTTTCCCTCGAGCTCTCGACTACCCTGCACGAGATAGAGCGGCGCGCGGCGCGGAACGACGAGCTTTTTGCGCTCGTGAACGATCAGGGTGCAGCGTCGATTGCCCTGAGCGAGTCCGGGCAGATTATGGCACTCAATATCGCCGCAGCAGATATGCTCTTGGTCGCACCCGGTGACGGTCTCTCGGCGCTTGGTATCAACCGGAAGGATTTTGATGCGTTTGCACAGCGCCTCATAGACAATCCGGAGCCGAGTCTGCTTCACGTGTCCCGCCCGGACGACGGCAGCAGAGGCAAACCGGTGCTTGTGTCGGGGGTGTACTATCCCTGGTACCGCGCCTTTGTCCTGACGGTGCTGCAGTCGCACTGGCCGGACTCTGTGGACCGCTCGCTCGCCGAGCTCTACGGTCTTTCGAAAAGCGAACGCGATATTCTGAAGCTCCTCGCACGCGGACTTGGAAGCGAAGACATTGCCGATCTCAGAGGCCGGTCGCCGGGAACGGTGCGGCAGCAGCTGAAAAGCATTACGGGCAAAATGGGGGTGCAGACTCAGCTTGCTGCCGCGACCATCGCTGCATCCGCCGCGGCGGCGACCGTGTCCTTCGGCGATCGCGCCGGTCACCCGGCGGGGCAGCTTCCGGTATCCGGGAGGCAGGGGCCACTTCGAACCGGCACCTTTACCCGGGAGCGTCGCCGCGTCGGCTGGCGGCAATTCGGCGACCCGGACGGCACGCCGGTGCTCTTTCTCCACGGGCCCTCCTTCGGTGCGGGCGAATACCCGGAAGACCGTCGCCTCGCACAGCGCCATGGCTTGAGCGTGTACGCTCCTGAACGCCCCGGCTACGGGCGAACCGACGGTCACGACCCGCACGAAAACGTGGTAGCCTGCCAGATACGCGATGCATGCGCGCTTCTCGACCAGGAAAAGGTGGCGCGTGTGACGATACTCGCACACGAGGTCGGGCTCATTCCCGCGCTCGCCATGGCGCGCGAGTGTCCTGAGCGCGTTCGGGGCGTCCTTGGCGTGTCGGCCGCGCCGCCCTTTGTGAAACTCGAGCAGCTTGTCGCAATACCCAACCATCAGTCTGTATTCATAGAAGCCGCACGGCACGCTCCCTGGCTCGCGCACCTCCTGATCCGGCTCCTCGTTGTACAGATGCGGAAACTAGGACCGCAGGAGTGGGTCAGGGTCATTTTCGGCGACCTTGAACCAGACGCGCGGGTCATGAAGCGGCCGGACCTCCTCGCAGGCATCGTCGGCACCTACAGCTTCTACGTGAACCAGCTCGGTCAGGGGTTCGAGCAGGATCTCGAGATGATGCACACAGACTGGTCGGATCTCGTGAGCTCCGTCCCCGTTCCGCTGCTGCTGCTGCACGGAGTCGAGAACCCGACAACCCCGCCCGGGCAGCTCGATATCTTCCGTACCCTTCGCCCCGACATCCCGATAGACCTCGTCGAACATGCCGGGCTGACGCTCGCTATCTCGCACCCGCACCTCGTGTACCGCGCCCTCGCGGAGATGGCGCGTGACGAGTGACACTGCTTGTCTTTCGCAGATCCCTGTGACATCGTGTTCAGGAGAGGCGAGCCATGTCTGACCAGGACATCAAGAACATTGCCGCGAACATCCGGAGACTGAATGCGGCCTGGGACAGGCGCCTTGAAGAGCGCCGGACACGTGCCCAGGAGATCGGAAAGTCGGTTGCCGAGGCGATAGGCGCAGACGACGCAGACATACGCAGAATCTGGGGCTTCGGATCGACCTGGGAAACCTGGCGAAACTACCGCACCGACTCGGACATAGACCTTGGCCTTGAAGGCGGTGACTGGTCGCGAGCCATGTCCTGCCTCTTTCGCGTGCACACCGACCGCGACTACGAAGTGTCTCTTGTGCCGCTCGACGAACAGCCAGTATCTTTTTCTGAGGCGGCGAAGAAACACGGAGTTATTTTGTATGAAAAGAAGCAGTGAAGCGGCTCTCCAGCTCATAGCAGAGCTTGAGAGCGACTTTGCGTTTATACGCGAGAGCGAAGCACGAAACCTGGCCATGGTTGAGCGGCTTGCCCGCACCGGCTCTCCCGATGAGTTTGACTTCGCTGCTCACGGATATACCCTGCATAATCTGTACAACTCTTTCGAAGCCTATTTTCTTCGTATAGCCAAGTTCTTCGAGAATAACCTCGGAGATACCGGCTGGCATCGTGACCTTCTTGAACGGATGACCCTCGACATTGAGGGCCTGCGCGTGCAGCTCTTCCCCCGAGCGTTTGCACATCGGCTTGAAGAACTTTTGAAGTTCAGACACCGATTTCGAAACATCTACAAGAACACCCTCGACCCGCGAAAAATGGACGCTGTGCAGGACGCTGCGAACCATATCGCCGATGATTTCGCTGTATATCACGAACGCTACATCGCGTTTCTCCGCGCCCTCGCCGAGGAGTTGCGGGACTGAGGGTTTCAGTGCTTTCTGAGTTGCTCGGGTGCCTGCGCGTACGTCAGGCTCGTTCTGGCATGTTCAACAGAAACCGCCAGGCCGGCACCACGTCGATCGTTCCGGAATCGACCTGTATCTGGGCCTCCTCGTTGCGCGTCACGATTGTGCCCTGCGGTAATCCCGTTTCGGTCATTGCCTCGGAAAGCGCGGTCATTTCGCGCGTGCGGGTCTGATGATCCGCGATTGATTCACACACCTGAACCAGCATGCGCGATTGGCCGGGTCTTCCGAGGATAAAATCGACCTCCCGGCCGGCCCTGGTCTTGTAGTAGAAGATATCCGTCGTGACCCTCCGCAACGCGGTGAACACCAGGTTTTCCAGCAGGCGGCCCGAATTGACCAGAATCCCGGAACTGATCGACCTCACCAGCGAGTGATCGATGCAGTAAATTTTTTTGGGGTTGGTGTTTGCCCGCGCCACAGAGGCGTCAAAAATTCGCACCGTAAATAGAATATAGGCATCCTCAAACCATTCAAGATAATCAGATACGGCCGATTTCGGTGCTTTGTGTCCCAGAGACTTCAGATAGCCGGTCAGGTTGTTAATTGAATAGAGGGAACCTGTATTGTCCGTCAGCCAATGCGCCAGATCCGTGACTGCCTTTGGGTGGGAGATGTCATGGCGTTCAACCAGGTCGCGAAACAGCATTGCGCTCCAGTACTCCTGGTGTGTCTTGATTCGTAGCATCCGGTCGAGGCCCGAAACCTCGGGGAATCCTCCTGCTTCCCAGTACTTTTCGAATGCTTTCTGGACCGTCAGGCGTCCTTTGGTCGAGAGAGGGCCGTTGCTTTCGATCCCCTTGTAGTCCAGAAACTCGCGGAAGGAAAACGGGAATATCTCCCAGGAAAGTGCCCGACCACGCATCTGTGTCGCGATCTCACGCGAAAGCATCTGAGCCGATGATCCGGTAATGTACACCTCGCACATTTCCGTGCGCATTAGACGGTCAATGAAGGGCTCCCAGCCGGACACAACCTGAATCTCATCAAAGAAACAATATACCGTCTCAGAGTTCTTTTTTTCCGGATAAAGCGAATAGTAGGCTTCCAGAATTACGCCCAGTTTGTCGTGCTGCAGACCGTGCAAGCGATCATCGAAAAAGTTCAGATAGAGGACGTTCTCGCGGGATACGCCTGAGTCCTGCAGTTTCCGTATGAGTTGAAACATGAACGTCGATTTACCACTACGACGCACTCCGATGCAAACCGTGGCTTTGCCAGGTACCTTTCTGAGAGCAACCCGTCTGGGCACTCCCGTCGGCAGGTTCATCTCCTGAAAATCGAGGATTATCTCCTTCACTATATCTATCATCTCAAACCCCTTCCGGTCACCAATCTTTCCGGATAGTGCATCAACTGGAAACAAGTATTTCCGGTTTTGCATATAGTGGCAAGGGCATTCCGGTTACGTCTTCCCGCCGTCGCCCACTGGGGCGGTCGCCGGACCGCACGCGGGGCTGCGGCCTCCCGGCCCCAGCCCCGCGGCGCCCCTCCAATCCCTGGCGCGGGGGAGGGGTGTCGCGTTTATGGTGCGTTTCGCACTACGCGGAAGCCGATGTATTGAGTCTCGGAAACGGTTGCTCCAGGATCCACGTTCGTGCCGGTAATTTCGTTCCGGCCTGTTGGAAAGTAGGGAAAGGTGAGACCATAGTTGGTATTGCTTGTTCCTTCTGCGAAATTAGGTGCGCTTCCTGCAGGTATCATATCCAAGTCAGCCGCAAATTGACGACTTGCCGGCACCTCATTCACGCTACCACCGCGGATTATTTTAAGACGTCTTCTAGGTGTTCCGCTATTTGCAAAGAAATCGTTGGTTTCTGTTTCGTCAGTCGGGAAGTCCCCGCGGTAATCTGACACGACGGGCCCGTCATCTACCGGCGCATACACGATGGTGCCAGTCTCGGTTCTGCCTGTACCAGCACGCCAATTAAAATGCCAGTCCCACACCCATTCCCAGACGTTGCCGCTCAGATCGTATAGGCCCAGGGCATTCGGCAGTTTGGCGCCGGCCGGGCGCACAGGGAATGGATTTTCCGTTGTTACTTCCGGCGTGTTCCCACTGTGCCACGCATGGTCGCCAAGTGCATTACTACCGGAAGCACCGGAGAACGCCGACTCGTTTACGTCACGGTTTACTCCACCCATGGCAGCCCAGGACCATTCGGCGTTTGTGGGAAGACGGTATCCATTAGCGTTCCAGTTCACCGTAAGTCGGTGATTGTTCCACTTCGAGTCCCTGTCATTTTCAGCGCTAAAGGTGGTTCCGGATCCTGAACCGTAGGGAGCTCCCCAAGCATCAGGGTCTGTACTTCCGTCAATAGCATACACCGGGGTCAGACCTTCACGTATGCTCAATCTGTTTGCGAAGATGATGGTGTCGTACCAAGTGACGTTGTAAATGGGCAGCAACGCAGCCTGTTCATTTATCGCAACACGTTGCGCATATTGTTCATCGGTAAACCCTGACCCGGGGGGATTCTCTGATGGTAAATCAGGATCATACAACCCCACCCCGAGGTTCGTCCGATTAGCGTCGCTTCCCATAATCTCAACGTATTGCTGCTGCGTAACCTCATGAGTGCCAATGTAGAAAGCGTTTACTTCTACCGGTTTCGTAGAGTTTTCGCCTGCCGGGGCACCGAGTGAACCCGGACGGCTCGATCGCATGACACCGCGAGCGACCCGTACCATTTCCATAAACTGAGTGGTGGTTTGATCAGCTTGAGGTTCGTCAGCCCCGGTGCCGGCAGTTGGATTCTCGCAGCCAACAAGTATGATCGTCAGCGCAATCAGCATGATACACAGCGTCTTGAAACGCATTTTTCTGTTCAATTGTCTACTCCTCCGTCCCCTGTAAGAGAGATAACGGACAAGATGATGCAATCGAGAAGGATTATCGTATACTAGATGGTATAAAAGCAGGAATTTTTTCTCTTTTCGGTCGTTCGGCTGGCGTTCACACCTAGTGGAGCATGGGCGTGCTATGACAGCCTCACCGCAGACACGCGGATCCTGTTTGCGACCGTCTGTACACTTTTTCAAAGCATCTCTTCACGGAACGTGTGAGCTATCCTACACGAAACGTGTTCGCCTTTGCGAAAAACAGCGTCCAGGGACCCGATATCCGTCATTACTCCCGCTCAGAGCCCTTGGCACGGATTTTGCTAAATTCCTGACACACTACCCGGCGATCGGGTGATGTACGTGGGGGGTAACAGTGACAGGGGTAATTCGTGCGTGTAGGTATGTACTCGTAGCCATGAGCATATTTTCGCTTTCCGGCTGCGCCACCGTGTTCCGCGGAACCGAGCATACGTTCGACTTCGGTGATCTGCCGGATCAGACCGAGGTTACTGTCTTCGGTCGGGATGTCGATCCGGTTTTTCAGGGGAACGCGACAGAGCCGGTTAGTCTTCGGAGAAAGGAAAGTGCGTTCGAATCGGCCCGCTACCGCGTCGTTTTCGAACATCCCGATTATCAGTCAAGGCAGTTTGTTCTCGAGCCCGAGCCGGCGTCGGGTGCGACACTGTTATCATTCGGTTCGTTCCTGCTATCGCTCATTCTCGGAGTCTCACTTGCATCCGAAGTTGAAACGAACGATGGCTCGTTTTCGTCCGAACCAGACACCACTGAAGACAATTCAGCAGCCGGTGTTCTCCTGTTCGTCGGAGGAATCGCGGCGTATTTCGTGGATGGTGTATCTGGTTCATGGGTGACCTACCGGCCGACCGATGCGGAGGTGGAACTAGTACCGATAGCCAGTCAGGAAGCATACCGCCTGTACGATATCAATGATCTGGCGCACGCCGGAGGTTCGCAATGAAGGCGATACACAGACGCGTGGCGGTCGGTATTCTGATTGCAATGCTTTCGGCGTGCGCTTCGACAGGCCCCGTACTGGATGAAATAAGCGCACCGGTGTATTCCGCGCTTCGAAGCGATGCCCTGCTCGCGAACCGGGAAAGCGCGGTAATCTGGCGTCCGTCTGCCGGTGGGGGCGAAGATCGATTCACGACGTTTGGACCCGATGGGCCTCATGTGTTCCTGAGTGATCTCCTTGTCATGGTTGTCGAGTTCGACGTGGAACCGGGACCCGAAACCCGGGTTGTCCCGCATTCCCTGTACTTTGACCTTGATCGCGACCGCGTCATACGACGTCGCGTCGCGATCGATCCCGTAAGTATAAACAGGTCTCTTACAGGTCCACAGGACCTCACATCGTCCGATCTGAGCGGCCTCATTCGCGCTATACGCGACGCGGAGGACCTAAGCATCGTGGAAACCCTGACCGCTCGCAGTCAGGTCGGCGAGTACTATCAGCAGTATCAGCTGCTTATACCGGATCACGCGATCTATCTGTATCTGGAAGCAGATCGAGTCCGAAACTCGGATACGATGCACAGCCTTGCGATTGATTTCCCCGATATCGACAATATGGCAGACGCGGTCATCGATCAGGACATTCTCGTTGCGTTTAACGCAGCTATCGGACGCGACATAGCGACACGGGAGCCTGCTTCGCGAGATCCGGTTCGAAGCGCTGCTGCAGAAATAACCGTTGGAGATGTCGAGACCGACGAAGCCGGAGTCGCGACTGTCGATGTTCCGGGCGGTGTGTACACCGGCCCCGTGGTTGACGGTCGTCCTGATGGAGAGGGGCGCATCGAATACGACGACGGACGAACGTACGAGGGTGGTTTTCGCGAAGGCCGTTTCAACGGTCGGGCGGTTCTTCGTGGTCCCGAGGGCGACGAACTCGAGCTTACCTTCAACAACGGCGTACCAGAAGGGGCGGGTGAGTACCGATTCGGCCAAGAGGCGTACAGCGTCAGCTACAGCGAGGGAGCCCGTACGGATGCCCGGTATCTGGAACGAATCGTGCCGAATTACCGAGAGATTCAGCGACAGCGGGATGAGCTGACCGCAGCCATACGCGAGGGATTGCCTGAATCGGCATTCGCCGACAACGCTGAGGCTATCGAGGGGCTCAGAGCTCAACTCGACGGTGATACCGGCCCGGAGCGGCTCCTTTTTCAGTTTGATATTGACGATCAGCTTATCGAGTTCCGGGTTAATGATGACGGTCTTGTCGTATCGCGATTCGAAGAGATACGCGTGGAAGACGATGACGGCGAACTTCTGGCCGTGTACCGCGCGGGAGATCGCCTTGCCGTAACCGATCAGGGCGCAGCGTTGAGGATTTCTCGTGAACAGATCGAGCGCCTCGAAGAACCCCGTGAAACTGTTTCCTTCCGGACACTTGTCGGGGGAGGTGGTGCATTCTTCGGACGTAGCGTTCAGCGAGGTGGCGCAAATTTCGGATTAGATTTTCGCTCCATGAACAATAGCGGAGAGCCGCTTCCAGGACTGTCGGGAGGTGATGGAGGCGGGTGGGATTGGCGCGCTGCCGCACGGACCACCGCCGACTTCCAGCGCATTCGCTACGATCTTGGCGAAGTAGAGGAAACCGAAACCGAGTTCCGGCTTTCAGTCAGTGGAGCGGGTGGAATAGGGCGCACGCGCTACTCCTTTGATCCTGCAAACAGAGAGACACTGGAACAGGAGGGCCGTGGTCGTACCTTCGGTCTTCAGCTGCTGTTCAACTACGAGCTGGTTCGACCCGAGCCACCGCCGCCGCCCGACGGCCTCGAAACGCTCCCTGGTGGTGAGCTGATTCTCTCGGCGTACGAGACGTTGACCCGCAGAGGGCGCTTGTTCCCTGCTCCGTTCTTCAGCGTTGAAACCTACCGGTATTCTCCGGGTTCGGTACAGCTTGAGTCGCGGGTAACAGAGTTTCAGCTTCTTCTCGGCGGAGGCATCGGGCTATTCGTTACCACAACGTTGAATTCGTTTTGAAATCGAGAAACAACATTCGGAGGATATCTATGAGGAACGTACGTATATTGGCGGCGCTTGTGTTCGGGCTTGCGCCGGTAGTCCTGTCAGGACAATTCTTTGATCCTGTTCTCAGTCTACATCTTGGTGCGGGATACAGCGTGCTGGCCACCTCCGAATATGACGATTACGAAGAGGTTTCTGACACGTTTCGATTTACCGGGGATGCAGACCTTCTGTACGTGCTCGGTAGCGGGAACGGAGACGTCTCGGTTGCGGCAGGCGGCAGCTATCGGTACGCGAGTCCCTACGAGGGATTGACCATGAACGTCTTCGGGGCGACAGGGGCTATGCTCATTAACGTGTCGGAGACCTTTACGCAGCAAGTTCAGTTTACTGTCGGTAACGCGTCGCTACGAAGTACGATCGAAAACGAAGCGTCTCCGGAGACAGGGAGTGGTTTGTATACGGAGCTGAAGATTCATCTCTACGCTCCGATCTTTCCGATCACCGATCTGGGTTCGACGGGGACCGTCTTTCTGGCGCCCGGGTTCTGGACGAACGCAGGTGTTATGCTCGGCGGTCTTCTTGACCCTCCCGACGATACAGCCACCGTCACGCCCTTGACTGATACGCTTACGACTGTTTCCGTCGGGCTTGGGCTCTCGTTCGTACTTGTCGAGTGAGTATTGCGAAAGCTCATGCAGCGTCGTTTCGGCATAGCGGCCGCCTCAAGGTGTTCCGCCACCGCCGGCTTCGGAGCTATCATCTGTCAGATCGTTCAGATTCGCTCGTGTCTCGTTTCCGCACCCTGCAAGCAGTGCTGCAAGCCCGGGCCATTGAGCATGAACTCGTGTCGAGTTTCCCCGGCTTCGAACTGAACGTCCCGGATCAGTCCGCGTAACGTGACTTTGCGATGCGGCCGACACATCATTCAGACTGATCGAGCAGCGCTTCGACGTCGGCTTAGGTCTTTCAGTCGACCGGTTGCCCGTTTGTTCGGTTCCGGTTCAGCAGGAGGTCCAGGTCAGCGGTAAACCGGGGGAGCCCGTGTAGCGCAAGCGCATGTGCACCGACAACGACGCACTCAACTCCGTGAGAGTGGAACAATTCGAGCAACTCTTTCAAATCCGGAGATACGTCCATACCACGCCTTCCTGAGCCGCTCGACCTCTGCGAGGCGAGCCTGCGGTGGCTGGGCAAGCCACCAGGTTCGGTCCCGTCGATTATCGCTGTCATTCAGCGCGTATTTCGCGACCGTCTTATTCATACAGTGATTATACCAGAAATAAGGATTTTCATGTATCTTCGTGTCTTTCAGCGCCGCGGCAGATCGGCGAACTCGAATCACTCGACCGCAAGCCAGACTTCCGCAGACTCTAGAAGCGACGAAGCGGCGGTGGCGCATGGCGTTCGCGGTTCTCCCCTTCGCCCGGCATGCGCCAGCGGTGTATGGGGGTAATGCGCATGTAGAGCGTGTGCTCGACGTCCAGGGCCGAATGCGACTCGGCGAGCACGCGAAGACTGTCGAGCGCCTGCATGACACGGGCGGCGGGTTCATCTCCCAGTCTGTAGGTCAGGAATGCCGGGTTGGTACGCTTCACATGACCAATCACGACGGCTGCCGCGCGGGCAATGTCTGCCGCAGGGTAGCTGCGGGTAAAGTCCCGGAACGGATACAGGCCGCGACGGTGGAGATTGGTGTAGAGAACGTCGACGAGCACGGGGATATGAAAAAAACGCGCAAGGTCATCGGCGTGCGCAATCCTGTCGGATACCTCGCGCCACGAGTCTTCGGAGGTCTCCGATGGGGCGCGCAGGTGTACCTGTAGCGTGAACTCCTCGAAATCGGGTTCCTGCACCTCTGCCTGGTCCCATTCGGGTATGAGCGTATCGATCCGGTCGAGGACGTGTTCGGCGAACTCCGACATGGCGGCACGACGATCCCGCCTGTCGCGAGGTGCGGGCAGCGGCGGTGCGATGCGGGTCTCGAGCCGTGGTTTCTGCAAGCGCAAGGCCCGGTCGATCGCGCTGGTGATTCCTCCAAAACCGACAGGAACAACGGGAGCGCCGGAGGTTTCGCTCAGCCATGCGACACCGCGATGGGCGGTTTTCCGACCGGCTTTCCAGATGCCGCCCTCGGGGAATATGCCGACGACTTCGCCGCGTTTCAGTACTTTCTGGGCCTTCATGAGCGCTCGGCGGTCCATTTGTCCGCGCTTATAGGGAATGAACCCGTATGCTCGGGCGACATAGCGGTAGCGGCGGTCAAGCGGTACGTCCCCGGCGCCAAGGACCTCGATCGGACGCGGGGAGGCGCTGACCATCAGGAATACTTCCATGAGGCCCCGATGGTTGCCTGCAATAATGCACGGACCACGCAGCGGAATATTTTCCGCACCTTGTATGGTGTGCCTGGTGAACCCGCGTAGTAAAAGCTGCCCGATTTTCTTCAGAACGATTCTGAGGGCCGTTCTCATGAGTTTCATATATGATTGGCTACGCTATAGCAGGATGAAGCGGGATTCAAGTCGTACGCTTGACTATTTTTCGCACCGCAGGTACAGCTTGAACTGCTTTGTCTAATCTACTGTATCAGGCCTCTCGCTTTTTCCGTGAACGCCGTGAGGAAATGCATTTCGAGGTTCTACGATCGGTCTTTATCGCCTGGTGCGCTGCGATCGGGGACTATGCTGTTCTCATTGCTCTCGTTGAGCTGGCTGGTGTACAGCCGCTTGGAGCTGCTACCGCCGCTGTTGTTTTCGGTCTGACGATAAGCCTGCTTGGTCACACATTCTGGATTTTTCCCGGGTCCGATCATGGCTACCATACCACGCAGACGGTGCTGTTTGTCGCGATCGCTGTGGCCGGTCTCATGATTCACACGGGAGCCATGTATGTGTTGTCGTCTGCAGCGGTTCTTCACTATCTCATTGACAAGACGATCGCCGTGACCGTTATGTTCACATGGGGTTTTCTCATGCGGCGCATCGTGCATCGTATTCTGAGAAAGTTCCGCAGAGCGGGAAACGGCCGACGGCAACCGTCTCCGGTGCTGCGCCTGGAGTGCGGTGGACAAACCGTCTACAGCAGTGACGGCTCATGGCTGCACCCGCTGCTGAACCTGACGGCATTTCTCTCGGGTCGAACAATCGATACCGCCGGTTGTGTGCTGCATGACAAGATCGTCGGCCGGGCAGCAGCGCTTCTTATGGTTCGACTGGGTATCCAATCCGTACAGGCTGATGTGATCAGTCGCCGCGCGATCCCCGTATTTGGTGCACACGGTGTAGCCTGGCAGGGCGATACCGTTGTCGACCGCATAGATTGCCGCACCGAGGATATCCTCGCAGACGAGCACGACCCGGAGTCGGCCTACAGGATTATTCGGGAGCGGGCTGCAGCAGCGAAAGATCGCACGGGCACTATGTTCTGACCAGCACAGGCCGGTGTTCGCCGCAGGGTGTCAACTGCCCGAACCGCGACCGGGAGTCCGTCTCTACGGCGCCGCGCCGCCGCCCTACAGCTCCTGATACACGGCACCCGTGCTCAATAATCGGCTTTCGTAGAGCCTCACCGCAGGCAGCGGGAAGCTCCATTCCCGGGATGCCGCATGTTGGCGGAGCGAAACCAATGCGCTTTGAATCGAATGTGCGTCCTCTGTCCCCGCTCGGCTCCGTGGTTTTCGCAGGTATGCGACTGTCAGGTGGGGACGGAGGGGCTTTGGATCGTAGGGAAGCCCGGCTGCATCGAGTTCTTGAATCAGGCCGGCGTGGATGTCGTGCAACGCGCCTGCGGCGTCTCGGATTCCGAGCCAGACAACCCTCGGTTTCGCTATCCGCGGGAAAGCTCCGGCGCCCGTTATTGTGATACGAGCCTCCTCCGTCCCCGGTGCGTGCTTTGGGTCGAACGACCGGGCAATTTCAATCGCGCGACGGCGTTCATCCCCATGCACCTCCCCCAGGAAGGCCATGGTTATGTGAAGGTTCTCGGCTGAAACGACCCGAAAGAAAGGCTCGGGTAGTATTGGGCGAACCATATGGAAGACTTCTCGACGGATGTGTACCGGAATTGCGAGCGCAAAGAACAGGCGTGTCATACATTTCGATTATATCATTGCCGGGGTGGTGAATTTATCGAGAAAAAGCTTGATTTCTTGGGAGTATTTCAGGATTTTTCCCCTACCGTAAGATCCTACTGTAAACAAGCTCACATGAGCTCGAGGAGAAAAACCGTTGAAAAAGCTATGTCTTATGCTCGTAATGGCACTGCTTGTGCCCGTGACGCTGATGGCCGGGGGAGAACAGGAGTCCGACACCCTGAGGGTGGGAATGGACCTGCGCTATCCTCCATTTGAAACGCGCGACTCGGATGGGAATCCTGAAGGAATCAGCGTCGATGTAGCCACCGCATTCGCCGAGTATCTGGATCGTCCCGTAGAGATCGTTGACACGAACTTTGCGTCGCTGATCCCTGCGCTTGATGCGAACGAGATCGATGTGATCATTGCCTCCATGAGCCGGACCGAAGAGCGGGAGCAGGCGATTGATTTCTCCGATACCTACTTCTACTTCAAGATTATCAGCCTGGTGAACCGGCAGTTTGCCGAAGAGAACGGGATCACGGTCGATTCGCCACGCAGCGATCTGACCGATGTTGGTGATACTGCATTCACGGGCATCACGGGCCAGGTTTCGGCAAGCATTCCGGAATCCCTGGGGTTTGATGTGGACGTCGCAACGAACCTCGAGGCGGCTGTTCTGAATGTGGTACAGGGTGCTTCAGATGTGTTGATGATGAGCGCATTTCCCGTGACGCGAGGTCACCTCGCGAACCCGGAGGACACAATCGTACTCTGGGATCCCTTCGTCTCCAGTCCCATAGCGATGGGCGTTCGAAAAGGCGACAGTGAGCTCCTTGAGCAGGCCAACGCATTCATTGCGACCATGTCCGAGCCCGGGGGTCTGTACGATCAGCTTGCCGAACGCTGGGACGATGAGATTCGCGAACTTCTCGGACGCTACGGCATAGAGTTTTTTATTACCGAAGATTGATACAGTACCTGCATGATGCTCACAAACGGTTCATCACCGTCGTCGCAGAATGCTCGCGATGAGCACCTCGGCACGGTGGTGGCCTACACTCTGGCAATTACCGCCTTTTTTCTGTTCGCCGTATTCGTGGTCATGCGGCAGACACGCGCCTTCAGCCTCGAAGCGCTCCTCCCGTATCGCGAAGATATTGGTAGAGGCTTCGGTCGGACCGTCTGGGTCTCGCTCATCTCGCTCCTCGGGAGTACGTCGCTGGGGTTCTTCTTCTACCTGCTGTCCGCCTCGCGAGTGCGATTTTTCCGGGCTCTCACTGACGTGTTCACCGAAATAATCTACGGGACTCCGCTTCTGGTCATGATCATGATCATGGCCTTTGTGATCGGGCCCGCGTTCGGGTCTACCAACCGGGCGGTTATGGGCTATGTCGGACTGATAGTCTACATAACGCCGTACATGACAAACATTTTCAAGTCTGCGATCGCGAGCATAGGTCCTGAGCAGTACATGGCAATGGATCTGTTCGGTTTCACGCCGTACCAGCGCTACCGCTACATTATCATTCCCCAGATCGTTCGAATTCTTATGCCTCCGCTCATGAATAATTTCTCGCTCATTATTAAGGGGAGTGCTCTGCTAAACGTCCTCTCGTATCGGGAGCTTTTTTACGAGATCACGCTTATGACCAACAATAATTTCCGGTTTGTGGAAGGTTTTCTGCTGATGTGGGGTCTGTATCTGCTGATAACCATACCGCTTTCACAAATGACCAAGTGGATAGACCGGCGGTGGGGAATCTGAGGGGCGCATGAAAATCGAACTGCACGAGCTGACCCATCGCTATGATGTCGATGTCCTGCGCGACCTCAGGATCGTTATCGAAGGCTATAAATCGATTGCGATTATCGGTGTGTCCGGCAGCGGGAAGTCGACGCTACTGCGAATCCTGTCCGGCCTCGAGCAACCGACTCAGGGCCGTGTGCGGGTCAATGGCCACGACGTGACCGCACCCGAGTACCGGCGTTCGGTTGGCTTTGTCTTTCAGAGTCATAATCTTTTTCCGCACCTGACCCTGCTCGAGAATATTACTCTGGTTCTCGAGAAAACCCGTGGATACGCGAAGAAAGCCGCACACGAACAGGCAGAAAAGTATTTGGGTCTCTTGCATCTCGGTGATCAGGCGCACAAGCTGCCGCGCAACGTCTCCGGGGGGCAGGCTCAGCGGGCCTCGATTGCACGTGCACTCTCGCTTGATCCCGAAGTTATTTTTCTCGACGAACCAACCTCAGCACTCGATCCGGTGCTGACCTACGAAGTACTGAGCGCTATCAAGGAGCTCCGGGAGCTTGGAATGGAGTTCGTGCTGGTGTCACACGTCATGTCGTTTGTCCATGACTTTGCCGACTATGTTGTTTTCATGAAGGACGGGACTATTGCCGAGCACGGCCCGCCATCAATTCTCGGCGCTCCTCAGACTGCATCGCTTCAGGATTTCATGGCGAAAGTGCCGTAACGATCCGTTTTTATACAATGTAGTTGACAAGTCAACTAAATGTGAGTATCTTCCCGATACACTATTGTACGGGAGTATGTATGAGAATTACCTTATTTGGGGCAACAGGAAAAACGGGGCGTCATGTCCTGAGGCACGCGCTTGAGCAGGGGCATTATGTCAGGGCGTATGCCCGTAATCCACAGAACATCCAGACAACGTCGGATCGACTTGATATTGTCACCGGCGAGTACACAAATACCGCCGCGATTGCGAGCGCCATCGAGGGGGCAGATGTCGTCATCAGCACGCTCGGGCCTGGGAAGGCATCTCCACCCGATCTTATGTCTTTCTCCGCCCAGAGTATCGTCAAGGCCATGAGCGATAACGAGGTACCTCGCCTCATCTGGATGACGGGTGCCGGCGTTAAGCTGCCTGGCGACCAGTTTTCTCTGAGTCGCCCCATAGTCCGGGGACTCATGAAACTCGTTGCGGCATCGGTTCTCCGCGACAGTGAAGGAGCGGCACGCGTCATCCAGGATTCGCCTGTGCAATGGACGATAGCCCGAGCCCCGATTCTGGCAGACGCACCTTCGAGCGGTAATATTGTGATCTCAACGGCACCTCCGAAGCCGAAAGGTGTCAGCCGCGAGGACATCGCGCTGTTCCTGCTGTCGGAGGCCGAACAGAACAACTGGATCAACGCGGCGCCCTTTATTGGAGTGTCAGGTTGAGTGTGATCACGCCAGGGAATACAGTACTCGTTCTTGGTGCAACCGGTAACGTGGGTGGCGAGACGGTAAAGGCAGCCCGGGCGCTCGGTCTCGACGTCCGCGAGACCCGACGACCCGGATCGGACCTCCCGGAATCCGCGGTTGCCTTTGACTTCCTCGATCCGGCTACCTACAGCGGTGCACTCGCCGGAGTGACTCGGCTTTTTTTACTCCGCCCACCGCATATCTCCAATGTAGAGCGCGATATGCGTCCGTTTCTTGAGGCCGTCGCCGGTAGTGCTGTTGAACGAGTTGTGTTTCTGAGTCTGCAGGGTGCTGAGTCCAGGAGCTATTTACCTCACCGGAAGATCGAGCTTCTCCTTGAGCAGTTGCAGATTCCGTCGACCTTTCTCCGCCCGGCGTTCTTTATGGAGAATCTTTCGACAACGCATCGCCAGGAAATATCTGAACGTAGCCGCATAACGGTTCCCGCCGGGGCGGCAAAGTTCAACTTCGTCAGTTGTACGGACATAGGAAAGGCTGCTGCGGTGTGCCTTGCCGATTCCGATCCGCGCCGCGAACGGTACCGATCCTATGTTCTGACCGGTCCCGAAAATCTCGCCTACGGCGATGTTGCACGGATCCTGTCCGAGGTCAGTGGTCGCGCGATAACGTACCGCAGTCCGGGCCCGGTGCGGCACTACTTCCTCAAGCGTCGCGACGGCGCGTCACGTGGTTTCGCGCTGGTTATGACCATGCTATATTACTCACGGCGCTTTGGCGGAGACCCCGAGATCTCGGCGGACCTCGAAATGCTGATCGGAGAAAAACCGCGTTCGTTACGCGACTTCGCGCGTACGCACAGGGAGGATTGGTAATCTCAGACACGGAACACACAGGCACCGGCCAGATTGGAGCTTCCGTTTCGATTCTCTATCGGCACGGCACTGCGCACCTGTCCGGCGAGTTAAAACGCTACGGGCTGGGCGCAGGGCAGCATGCGATTCTGTTGATCATCTCTGACACCGACGGGCTGCGACAGGAAGATCTCGTTCGAGTTCTCCATGTAGATAAGGCTCACGTGGCGCGATCGGTTCAAAAGCTCCTGGAGCTTGACTACGTACGCAAGGAAGACGATCCGACCGATCAGCGCGCCCGTACGCTGCACGCCACCGAAAAAGCACGTCAGATTATCCCTGCGATTCACAGCGCTCTTGAAGCGTGGAACAATATCGTCATGATCGATATGTCCCCTGAAGAGCGCGACACGCTCGTGAAGCTTCTCGGCCGGGCAGCGTCGAACGCAGAGCGCAACCGCGCTTGAGGGTTGGTAAGTTCGTTTTGCCGAGGGGGCGAGCTACCTGTGCGACTTCACACT